>JBAXXL010000023.1:0-65454 GCA_037127915.1 bacterium | reverse complement strand
ATTACGAATTACGAATTACGAATTACGAATTACGAATTACGAATTACGAATTACGGGGTCTTATCTCTTCATTATTTTCAATTTTTAATTGATGAAGATGGATTCTTCACTTCGTTCAGAATGACGAACTTTCTATTAATCAAAGAGATGCCTGTTTTCGCAGGTATGACATCTAAACCTTTTCTTTATAAACTTTTAACTTTATGAACTTTACGAACTCATTAGAAAAGTCCTGAAATTTTACCATCGTTATCAATATCAATACTCATAATCGCAGGTATTTTCGGTAAACCCGGCATACGAATTATGTCACCGGCTATAGGAATAATAAACCCTGCGCCTGCGGCAATTTCAAATTCTCTGATATTCAGAACGAAATCTCTTGGGCGACCCCACAAAGCAGGATTGTCCGAGAGCGATTTTTGAGTTTTAGCGATACAAACAGGTAGGTTCGAAAGTCCAAGATCGTTTATTAATTTCAGATGCTTGCGCGCTTGCTGGCTGTATTCAACTTCAGCGGCACCATAGATTTTCTTTGCTATTATATCAACCTTTTCAGTAACAGATAGGTCTAAATCATAAAGGAATTTTACTTCGCTACGGCTTTCCGTCAAAGCGACCACTTTTTCAGCTAATTTGGTCATGCCATCGCCGCCTTTCGCCCATCCTTCCGAAACTTCACATTCGATTCCTTTTTCTGTAAGGTAATCTATTATAGTAGTTATTTCTTCAGTACTGTCATTGATAAACTTGTTAATCGCAACAACAATAGGGATTCCAAAATTTTGAAGGTTTTCAATATGTTTATCCATATTTTCAAAACCTTTTTTCAAAGCTTCAACATTCTTGCATTTCGCCACATCCATGCTTCCAGAACCGTGGTATTTCAAAGCTCGTGCGGTAACAACTAAAACTACAGCCTGCGGATGAAGCCCGCCTGCACGGGTTTTGATATCGAAGAACTTCTCTGCTCCTAAGTCAGATGCAAAACCGGCTTCGGTAATCACATAATCAGCTAGTGACATAGCTGTTTTTGTTGCCAATATGGAATTTGTTCCCTGAGCAATATTTGCAAAAGGTCCACCGTGGATTATGACTGGATTGTGCTCGAGCGTTTGTACTAAATTAGGTTTGATTGCATCTTTCAGCAAAGCCGCCATTGCACCTTCGGCATTGAGATCACGAGCAAAGACTGGTTTTTTATCGTAATTCAGCCCAACAAAAACATTCCCCAACCTATTTTTCAAATCTTCTATATCTTTGGATAAACATAAAATTGCCATTATTTCTGAAGCCGCTGTAATATTGAAACCATCCTGGCGGGGCAATCCGTTTCCGGGTCCGCCCAATCCTATAACTATATTGCGCAAAGCGCGGTCGTTCATATCGAAAACCCTTTTCCAATAAATCTCATTAGGGTTTAACGATGAACCACAAGCACTACTGAAATACAGTTCGTTATCAATAACGGCGGAAAGTAAATTATTTGCTTTTTCAATAGCGGCGAAATCACCGGTAAAATGTAGATTGATGTCTTCCATTGGTATAACTTGGGATTGTCCACCACCTGCCGCACCTCCCTTCATTCCAAAAACCGGTCCCAACGACGGTTCGCGCAAAGCACCGGCTGTGTTTTTGCCTATTTTGTTTAAACCATCAACTAGCCCTATAGTAACCGTAGTTTTACCTTCGCCCATAGGTGTTGGTGTTATTGCAGTTACAAGTACTAATTTGCTTTTTGCAATCTTTTTTTCATCAATTATTGATAAGGGTAATTTTGCTTTGTATTTTCCATAAAACTCTAATGTGTCTGGTGCTATACCAATTTTTACTGCTACGAGTCCTATTGGCAGTATCTCTGCTGATTGAGCAATTTCTAAGTCTGTCATAATCAAAATCCAAATATTTAATGATTAAACGTATTAAATATAGGTATATTATAAAGAATCGAGAAAAATATTTATTGGCTTAAAACCGAATCAATAAAGAAATATTTATTTATAATAAAATAGCGAAGTTTTCGTCGTAGCACTATTAAGATTTACAAAATGAAAAAAACAGGCTGGAAAATGGCAGAAAATAAAATTTTGTACAAAGGAATAACATACGACGATGTGTTGCTAGTACCCCGCTACTCCGAAGTATTGCCTCGAGAAGTTAGTTTAGAAACGTCAATAACAAAAGATATAAAACTCAATATCCCAATTCTCAGTGCCGCGATGGATACTATAACGGAATCCGCTATGGCTATAGCTTTGGCACGTGCCGGCGGGATGGGTGTAATACATAAAAATCTTTCAATAGCCGCTCAAGCTGATATAGTAGATTTAGTTAAGCGCTCCGAAAGCGGTATGATAATGGACCCCATCACATTAAAATGCGATGCTAAAATATCGAAAGCTTTAGAACTAATGGCAAAATTCAGTATTTCCGGTATTCCAATTGTTGATGGTGACGGTAAATTGGTTGGCATAGTGACAAACCGCGATTTGCGCTTTAAACTTTCCTTGGATGCTGATGTCTCCACTATTATGACAAAAGATTCTCTGATTACTGTTCCTATTGGTACAACATTGGAAGAAGCGGAAGAAATTCTACAAAAGCAAAGAATAGAAAAATTGCCCGTAGTTGATGCAAATAATAAATTATTGGGATTAATTACATTTAAAGATATACAAAAAAAGAAAATGCATCCGACAGCATGCAAAGACTACAAAGGTCGTTTACGTGTTGGTGCCGCTGTAGGAGTAACATCCGATACAATGGATAGAGTGGCGGCATTAGTTGCGGTCAGTGTAGATGCAATATTTGTTGACACTGCTCACGGACATTCAATCGGCGTATTGAAAATGATTGAGAAAATCAAAACAGCTTATCCGAATATTGGTGTTATTGGTGGAAATATTGCAACCGGTGAAGCCGCACAGGCTTTGATAGACCACGGTGCTGACGGTGTAAAAGTCGGTATAGGACCCGGTTCTATATGTACAACCCGCATAATTGCAGGTGTTGGGGTTCCACAATTATCCGCTATAATGAATACTGTGGAAGTAGCACATAAATATGGTGTTCCGGTTATTGCTGACGGAGGTATTAAGCAAACAGGTGATATAGCGAAAGCTATTGCCGGTGGCGCCGATACAGTTATGGTAGGGAATATGTTAGCCGGTCACGAAGAAAGCCCAGGCGAAAAAATTATTTACGAACGCCGTGCTTATAAAATTTATCGCGGTATGGGATCTGTTGATGCAATGAAAAAAGGTTCAGCTGACAGGTACTTCCAAGATGTCGAAGATGATATCGCAAAATATGTACCAGAAGGAATCGAAGGAAGAGTGCCTTTCAAAGGCAATGTAAGTGAGACAATATACCAGATTATCGGCGGTTTACGCTCCTCATTGGGGTATTGCGGTTGTGCCGATATCAAGCAAATGCAAAATGAAGCTAGATTTACACAGATTTCCTCTGCTTCTTTAAGGGAATCTCATCCACATAGCGTTAGTATTACAAAAGAATCTCCAAATTATTTCATATAATATAAGTGTTTGTTATTATGGCTAAAAAAGAAACAAAAAAAAGTATAAAAAATACTCCGAAACCGACTGTAAAACCACCTTCGGTTGAAAAAGAGATAAAAAAGAATCCATCTTCCGGTAAAGGAAGTGCGGCACATAAATATCCAAGTATTGTTGATTTGAGATTAAATCAACTCAAATACGCAATGGATGAATATAAAGTACAAGCCGCATATATTTCATATTTGCCAAACATTAGATACTTAACCAACTTCTCCGGTTCATTTGCAGAAGTTATAGTTCACGGTGATAATATCCATTTCTTTACGGATTATCGCTATGAAAGGCAAATTCAAGAAGAACTTTACGATTTGCCCGGATTGAAAATCCACATAACAAGTAATATTTGGGATTACTGCCGAAAGACTAAGATATTCAACGAGTTTGTCACTCTTGGTTTTGAAGCAGATAAGATACCATATTCCCTTGCAATTGATATTCGTAATAAAATTCGCCCGGTAAAATTTAAACCTGCGCCTTATTTCTTCGAACCGTTCACTCAGCCGAAAGGTGTAGAAGAATTAGAATTTATCAAAAAAGCGTGTGAAATAGCCGAGGAAACTTACAGCGAAGTACTCAAAATAATCAAAGTTAAGATGTCGGAAGACGAATTGGCAAACGAGATTGGTTATATCAGCCGCCGTTTAGGTTCTGAGCATATTCCAACACAAGTGTTGGTTACTTCAGGCGAACGTGGTAATATAATAAATGGTAAACCAACTGATAAAAAATTAAAAAAGAATGAATTGCTGATGATTAACTTTTCGACGCAATACAAAGGTTTCCAAGCTGAGATTTCGAGAACTATAGCAATAGGCAAAGCTACGAAACAGCAAAAAGAAATGTATGACATTCTTTATGAAGCTCAAGAAGTTGCAATGAAAGCAGTATTACCTGGGATGTCAGGTTTGCATTATGATGCTATTGTACGAGAGTTTATGAAATCGAAAGGTTGCAACGATTATTTTAAACACGGATTGGGTTATGGCATTGGTTTGAGTTCCAAAGAACACCCATTTATTAATTTTGCAAATGAAATAGACCTGATACCCGAAAAATGCGTTATCATGGTTGCTCCCGGTGTTTATACCGAAAAATTCGGTATGCGTATCCAAGATCCATTCATCGTAACCAGTCAAGGCGGAGTTAGATTGACTCATCCACCGAAAGAACTACCTACGATTGAAGGATAAAGTATATGTATTAAAATAAATACAAATTCTATTAAAGGGTTCGGCTTGCCGAACCCTTTTTTTAGGGTATTGGGGTTAGGGTTTAGGACATAGGGTATGAAGAAATTGAAACAATTAGAAATTTCCCTCGTAATTATGTTATGATTTAAAAATTATAAAACGTATCAATAATCTTATTCATGAGGAAAATTATGAAAAAATTAGCAACATTATTAATGGCGTTTATAACCATTAGTACATTAACGTTCGCAACACCGGGCGATAAGTTATCAAACCATAGCTTAGTGAATGCGTTTTTACCAAATCAATTCGCAGGGAGAGTTCATTTAGCGGCTAATACTCAAGATAAGCTAAACACTATAAACGATCTAAACACGACCAAACAAAAATTGGATAGTGCAGTTTCTTATGGTGAGCCATTCGAAGAAGGAATAAAAGTTGACGCAAAAATGACTTTTTCCTATAACCAAATAGGTCAGGTAACAAAAGGGACAATGAAAATTTATAATACCGGAACTTCGAATTTGGTTTATAATTTCAGTACCGACTATGAGTATGACCAAAAGGGTAATATGATTTCAAGTATTCAAAAAATAACTAATGGTATTAACATAACTAAAACTGATTATACATATAATGATAATGGCACACTTGCAACGGAAGCGGAGTTATATTGGGATGATGCTACAAGTTCTTGGGCGGTCAGCGGCAGATATGAATACACATACAACTCCAATAAACTATTGATTACTACATTGAATTACGGTTATACAATGAGTAGTGAAATTGGTTTAATCGGAAAAGATGAATATACTTATGATAATAATCAAAAACTAACCGAATGTACCAGATACTCTTGGAATGAAGATTGGTTAAAAACAGGAGTAGATAAATATGCATATCGAAATAATAATCTTGATAAGATAACTGCCTGGACTGTAGAATTTGATGATAATGGAAATGAATTGCTGATTTTCAGCAACGAAATAGCCTATAAATATGATGGATTCAACAATAGGTATATGGAAACAGATTATATAAAAAACCCAGGTAGCGACGAATTAGTAACAACAGATAAGGATGTTTATTCATACAACAATGATTATTCGTCGAATGACTTAGTTTTGCCTTTTACACCAAGTGACGCTGATATGAAGGATTTCTTCAGCCATCAGGTTGTTTCGAATATGTCTTATGCCTATGATTCAGGAACACTCACCGACAGTTCAAAATCTATATATTACTATTCAAACTTTGAAGGTTCGTCTGTTTTTGACAACAAATTATCTTCCGCTCAGGTTTCTCCAAATCCGAGCACAGAATACATAACTTTCAATTGGGTCGGTAGTGAACTTACACTTGATATAATTATTTACGATTTGACCGGTCAAGAATTAATTAATGAAACAGTCACGAAAGGCGAACCTGTATATGTTGCGGACTTACGTTCCGGTGTCTATATGTACAAATTTAAAACAGCCGGCAAAACGCTTTACGGTGGTAAAATAGTTATTATGTAAATACATAAAAATAATCAAATATTCCATAAGGGCTGGCAATTTGTCAGCCTTTTTTTTTGGGGTGTGGGGTATGAAGCAATAATGGTTAATTGTAAATTGTTAATGTAGGGGCGTATTGCATACGCCCTAGAAGAGAAAGCCCCTAAACTCCTTTGAAAAATCGGGAATAATCAAGAAAGAAAAAGACACGACCACGCTGGGGTCGTTTTTCAAAAACGGGGTGCATTTTTCTACAAACATTCGACCTCAACCTAGGTCTTTTTATTGTTTTTTCTTCTTCTCATTTATAATTTATAATTAGCCGTTATATTATCTTCAAATATTCGTTATTTTTATTCGTTGTAAATATATAAAATCATATAATAAATTTGCTTAAAAGGTATATAATGGACGGCATTCAATATATTGTAACAGAACAAGGCGATAAAACAGCTGTGCTTATTGATTTGAAAAAGTACAAGGGCATTTGGGAAGATTTCTACGATTTATTAGTTGCTAAATCGCGTGAAAATGAGCCCCGTACAAGCCTTAAGGATGTCAAAGATAAATTGATAAAACAAGGCAAATTGGATGAAAAGCTATAATATAAACTTTTCAAAATCGGCTGTTAGTGAAATAGAATCTCTTGATAATCAAATTGTCGAAAGGCTTTGGAAAAGAATTGAACTTTTAATTCATAATCCAAGACCTAACGGATGCAAAAAGCTTCAAGGAACGAATAATATCTGGAGAATACGCGTGGGCGATTATAGAGTATTGTATTCAATATCGGATATTGAGATGATTTTAGATATTATTGCTGTAAAACATAGAAAAGATGCTTATAAATAAGTTCTATATCTACAAATATATGACCTCTAAAGAGGTCATTTTTATTATACCACCTTTCCAGGGTTAGTGCCACCGTATATTTCCATTTTCTACAATATTTCCATCCTTTCAGGATTGAAGAAAATCATCAATCAATTACGAATTACGAGTTGCAAAGGTGGACAGGTCGCGACCTGTCCCTACAGATAAAACAATTTCTTCGCGTCTCCGCGTCTTTGCGGTGAATTCTTCTTCTTATTTTCAACTTTCAACTTTCAATTTTTAATTAATTGAAGATGGATTCTTCACTTCGTTCAGAATGACGGATCCCATTTATTGACAATTACCATTTTTTTAGGCTCTTTGTCATAAATAGCGAAAATATTTTAGATAATAACTAAAAATCTAATTGTTATTCCAAAAAATATAATTATTTTTGGGTTGAAAATATTAGATGATTTGTAAGTAATTAAAAAATCGTGCAGAGCCAATTATTTATTTACAAAACCCATCTCACAGAGTTTCTTTTATCACAAAAAGGTGTATTATATGAGAATCATAATTTTTCAAAATATGTTTTATCCCAAAAAAAGTATGGTAAATTTCATAAAAGTCTCTATTTGTTTCAC
This sequence comes from bacterium, assembly GCA_037127915.1. Lineage (GTDB taxonomy): Bacteria > Bacteroidota > Ignavibacteria > Kapaibacteriales > UBA2268 > JBAXXL01. Next base: position 57,727 of record JBAXXL010000023.1, on the reverse strand, counting down.
TTCACTATTATTGGTGCTTTCTTCTTGTAAGACGGTAATAGAGGAATATCCGGACAAAAATTATATAAAGGTAAAATCAAATACTTTATATAATATAGAATTTGTAAAAAAGGTGGAAAATCAAGGTAATAAGGGTGAATTTTTAAGTTCAATTATGACAAATTACATACCTGTCGTTTATGATAGCTGTCATAAACCAATTCTTGCTTTCTACGATGTTAAAATGAATATTTATAGAATTGATTCTATAAATACTAAAGTTATAACTACAATGGCAAATGGGATTAATACACCAAGTGTAATTGAACCTATTCGCGGACAAACCGATTGCTTTTCCTGCTCTCGCGATAGAAGCGGATTAATATGGGAAATCAAAGCTATGGGCGGTATTAGAAGAAATCCTTTAAAATGGAACGCGATTGATCAAACCGTCTATCCCGACACAACTTATATTCAAGATGATTTTGGATTTGGCTATGGCGGTTCCAAAATTCTTGTAGGCGGAGAAATATCGGCTATAACGGGATTTAAATTTCTCGACAAATTGTTTTATTGGCTTGACAAAACTCCTTCGTCAACAAAAATTGGTATTTTAACCGGTTTGTGGCCCATGGACGGTTCGTATTTTGTACCTGCCGCCATTCGTTTGCGCTACACAAGCAATGTAAATGCCTTTGTGGATTGTTGTAGTGCGATGAGAAGTTGCAACACCTGGTTTTTCTTCACCGACTTTGGCGGATTGATTACCATAAAAAAGGATAAAGATAAAAATATCAAACCGTTAGGTGCATTTGCGGACCTGGGTTTGGGTAAAGAATTTGCAATCACAAAACATATAGATTTAAGTGTCGATTTAGGATACAGATGGATATACACGCCCCTACCGGAGTTGATTGCTCCGCCGGAATGTGTGCAAAATCAGGATTTAAATCCATACCGATTGTCAAACGCCGTTTTTTTAAGATTAGGTCTTAGTTTTTAAATTAAATAAAAAGATTACTATAAGGAATAAATAAATGCAAACAAGAATTCATATAAATTTAATTAAAAGCCGGTATTTGATAGTTTCGCTATTGCTTTTAATGGTCGCTGGCGGATGTGTTCAAAATACAATTATGCCAAACGATAGTTCGCAAAGAAAAATCTCGGCTTATGCTTTCTTACGCGATACTTCCGGTAAAGCAACTAATGTACCGGCTGTTAATGCACAAATAAAGGCGTTCGACCCGTTAGCCAACACTTATGTAGCACAAGATATTACCGACAATTCAGGCTTTGCGGAATTAGTGTTCGAAGCCCCGACGATGGGCAAGCAGTATCAAATAATAGGTAGTTATAAAGGGCAGACTCAAGTTGAACCAATTTACCCTTGTTGCAAAGACACAACCGTGGTGTTGTACTTCAATCCAGAGCCGCCACCACCGCTGAAATGTGATGATTTGAAAGATGATACATACAAATTAACTATATTAGATGAAAACGGCTCAACTCAGATAAGCCGTTCGGAAATCGACAAATATTATTACAAAAGCGCAACGCTTTTCGTAAATAATGGTGCCGAACCTATTACATTAAAAATGCCGTCTGCCGCAAGTATAGCGCCATTTGAATTGGTCAGCCCTGCGGCGGGTTCTTCGGTAACTCTTGTAACCGGTCAATCTATAACAATTACAGTACAGTTAAATGCAATCAATAATATTAATAAATATGCAAAAAATCTGCTGATTCAAGCTGAATGTACAGACAAATCTGCTGTATTAACCGTCAATTTAGCGGCTGAAATAGTAGAAGCGAAATGCGAATGTCTTGATCTTGAACCGACAATTATTAATAAGGAAGATGATAGAAATACGCTTGGTACTCCAAAAGAATATAAGAACGAAGAAGTGTTTATCAATACTAAGGTAAACTGCGTGGATGAAATCATTAGTATAGAATCACTGAGCAAAATAGGGGAGTGGCAAATAACTAAATATAATGCAACTGTTAATTATAACAAAGCATTAAAAGTTGATTTGAAGTTTACTGCAAAAGATACCCAAATGAAACCTGATACTTTTTTAGTTACCTACAAAACCGGTGATAAAACTTGTACAACACTTTTAATTTTGAAAGCTAAAGCTTGCGTGGATGTATGTCCGAAACTAATGATAACCGGCGTTGATCTGGAATTTAGCAATACAGAAAGAAATTATCAATTTGTTACCGGCGTATGCAGTCGATTCCTATTTTCAAAAGCAAACACTTGTACCAATGAACCAAGTAAAAAAGTTGAGAGTTTTACTATTTCTTACCCGATTGACGCGTGTTTCGATCCTGTTGATATCAGAATCTCGGTCGAGGATAAAGAACAAAATCAATTATCCTTGAAGTATTTTACCTTTACCAATTCAACGGGATTCTCATTAAAGTCTGGTTATTCATTTAGCTTAGGTGTTACCTTTACCGCGCCGACAATCGAAGAATTCCAAAATAGAGTTCTAAGCAAAAGAGGTAATAACCAAAAAACAGAAGATAGCACGTTTACTATTTATCTTACATTATCTTCAAATATTCCGGGATGCGCCGCTCAAACAATTAAAGTAGTGGCTATAGTAACAACAGCTCCACAGACTTCGGAACTACAAAAAATATCTGGTTATAACCAGCTTTCGGATGTGGTAGACATTCAAGAACAACAAGTGTTTTGGTTCAATGGCCTAAGCGAAGGCAACACATCGGATTTGGTTCGCAGTATTCGCGGTATAGATGGTAAACTCGCCCCTTATCCTCCCGATCAAGGTGATTTTTATATTGATGTTTACGATAATTCAGCGACGGTGACAACCGATAGGGAGCCTATTCTCAAATTAGCACCTAGCGGTATAATGAAAAATGTTAAGTTTTGGAAATATATGACAGTCAATGAGATTAAAAACACTAAAGACGTTGTAAATCAAATAAGAAATGAATATCAAAATGGCACTTTTACATTTACTAACGGCTTCACATCTGTTGGCGGGAATCCTGTCAGTGCAGACCCTAATGAAAAATTACTTCTTAAAGCTGTATATGTTTTATGGAGTAATAAAGATGATTCGAATACAGGTATTCCATGCGAAATTGGAATTTTACACATAGAAGGCAGATATTTGGGCCGCGAAGTGGACACCAATATTTTCCATCTTTCAGGTATTGATTTCAGAGCTATTTATCCAATTTTGTTTTAGATAATTACTATATCATTAGGAGTTGAGCAATGAATTTATTTAACAGTATGAATATAAAAAAAGTTTTAGTTTTTTGTGCTATAGGATTGTCTTCTAACTGTTTGGGTTTGAAGGCGCAAGATTTAGATTGCAAGATACTTCCCGCTATTATTAACGTAACATCAGATACAATCGGGAGTACATCGATTTTTAGTTCCAAGAAACACGCATTGTATTATGACAAGTATATAACCGACGAGTATGCACCTGTAATAACACGTAATGGAAATAGTGAAATCCTTTGGTTTACTTCGTCCAGAATATATGATAAACCGCAACGATACGGATTTTGGAATTATTTTCCGTTTGGCTGGTTGGTTGGTAATTCTCCCAAAGCTGTTATTAAAAAGCCGAAAAAACATTCAAAATATTATTCTTTAATTACAGATGAGAAGAACTTTGGTGATGTATTTTATTCAACGAGAGTCAATACCGGTGGTAAATTGGATCCATGGACAGGGTGGGGCAAACCGAAAATTTTAGTAACAGGATCGCAAAACGATAACCTTATCCGGGGACCGATTACATCATTAGACGGCTCTAACTTCATAATTGCGGCTGATAGACAATTCGATACCGTAGGAACAAGTAAAAACTGGGATTTATACGAGTTTAAAAAAACGACAAACGGTTACACTAAACCTACACCTATAGATGCTGTTAACACTGACGATTACTGGGAATCACAGCCTATGCTATCTCCTAACGGAAAGGTTCTATATTTCGTTTCAAACAGCCCCGGCGGTAAAGGCGGATTGGATATTTGGTATTCTAAAAAAGTTTCCGGTAATTGGGATACCCCTCTGCCCCTGAATTCGATAAACACCCAATATGACGAAACATTCCCTCATATAGGCAACGATGGTAATTTCTACTTTTCATCTAACAGGCCAAATGGTAAAGGCGGTTTCGATATCTATATTGCAGAAAGCGATCTTAATGATACTTGGAAAAACGTAAGAAATATAAACAATGCCAAAATATCAAAGAGCAAATTGCGATTAACTTTTCCGGGAATTATCAATACAAGTAACGACGAAATATCTCCTTTTTTGAGTGACAATGGTACAAGCCTCTACTTCTCCAGAAAAGACAATCAAGGGAAATATGATATATATGCTTGTGGTGTTGAGAATGAGGACATAAATCCTGGTACATCGCTAACAATTAGTGTGTTAATTAATATTCAACTTAGAGATCGTTGTACATCTATTGATAAAGATACTACAAGTAACGATTTTCTTGGATTGGTTACCGTGATAATCGAAGATGAAGCAGGTAATATAGTCGGTAAAGTGAAAAACGGCGAAGAATTTTCAAATCTAAAGAAAAATTCAACTTATATTTTGAAAGTTGATAACCCGATATATAAATGCGATCCAGTTAAATTTGAAACACCGGATTATGACAAATTAATTATACAAGATTTAGTTGTGGATATAGTGGGTAGCGATTTAGGTACAATTATTTTCTCCGACCAGAGCGGAGTACCTTACTTCATTACCGGATATTGGCGACCGCTGACTAAAGAGAATTGGGATATTTTCCAAAATGAGAAGCGTACAGGACAATTGAAAGGAGCAAATTATAAGGATAATGATTGGAAGTACGATACCGTTCCAAGACACATTGACGCGTATTTCGAATCTAAAATTTATGACGATATTAACAGCAAACTGCCTATATTACAATTGAAAGAAATAACTTGCGGCGACTCGCTGGTACTAAGAATTACTATTAATGGCTATACCGATGCGCACGGCTTGGATGGGGTATATACAGGTAAGGATTTAATAGTAAATGATTTAAAAATTTCTCATAGACAAGCTTTCCAAATAGCTTCATTAATTGATACTAATAACAAAATGGTCAAATTTAATATCGATGGAGTTACCGGCGGCCAGAATGGTAATGTGATGCTCTCTATGTTGCGGGCATACTATACTTATGAAACTATCCACAATCATCTTATGTCAACCAGCCAAGTGTATAGATCGGCTTATGATAGCAAACGTGTAAAATACGAAATAAACGGCAAAGGTATCTATAGACAAAAAGATTCTATCGTTCAAACCGATGCTTTGATGCGGAGGATTGAGATTTCACTTGATGCTGTGCCGCGGGATTTCGATTTCGAAAAACAGCAACCGGTTAAAGAGAATTGTTACTATACGGTAGAACTAAAATTTGATAATAGAAAAGAGGCGGAAGACATTCAAAAAATCCTCATCGATTATTCTTTTGGATATTTCGAAAACAATTTGAATATTGCTGACGATGGATCGGGTACAGGAGCGCATAGATTATTCTCCAATAGTTTCCAATCCGAAGCGGAAGCAAATGTGTTTACCGATTCCATTCAAACAGCGATAAAACGTTTTCCACTAGCTATAAAAGAGTTTGCAATGCCGCTTATTAAAGAGTGCAACCAGTTTGTTGTAAGCTTTGGTGTTTATCAAAATCTCGAAAATGCTAGCAAATATAAAGAAAGACTAAACCAAATTCCGGGAATGGATGTTGAAATCGTTGAGATAACGGGAAAGATTTATTCGGTCCGCTCTGTAGAAAAATATAGAAATCTCGATGTGGTAACACAAAGTTTTCATCGTATAAAAAATAAACTAATTGAAAACAAAACACCAAGTTTTTTGAGAATAATTAAACTGGAAAATTAATACATTATCAATCAATTACGAATTACGCCGCGTCAAGAGGAACTCTTGACCCGAGGAAAAAAAGTCGTGGCTATTCAAGAAGATGGATTCTTCACTGCGTTCAGAATGTATAATCAAAACGTCCGGCACCTGTTTCACGTGTCGGACGTTTTCTTCTTTTAACTTTATAAAAAAAAATCTTTACTAACTCATTTACATCTTTACAAATTTCGTTGTTTCAGTTCCAACCTTTATAAAATACATACCTTTTGGTAAATCGGAAATATTAATCGGTGCGGACAGGTCACGACCTGTTCCTACAGATAATACTTTTTCGCCGAGAGTATTATAGATAATGATTTCAGTAGCGGCATCAACCCCATGCTTAAGCATGGGGTTGATTGCTCCCGCGCTTATCGTTATAAAATCACCTGCCGGATTAGGCGAACAACTAAGTATTATTTGATGTTCAGGTTCTTCTTTAACATCATTTACCTCTTTATATGAAACTTCAATTTTACATCCAATATATGTAAACATTTTGCCCGTTTTATCAAAAATAACTAGCATATTATTGTCTTTTACCCATTTATCGCTTACCCAAGCTTCAGAAACAATAGAAGAAATATTGCCTTTCTCATTCTCGGTAGTAGTTCTCCTATAATGATCTTCCCAAACTAAATTAATTGTGTCATAACTTTGTTGTAAAAATGTAAGTTCATGATTATTTTCACTGAATGTATACGTATATTTTGCAAAATAAAACCATTTTGTTCCATCAAACCATTCATCTCTTTCCGACAACATATTACCTTTGGAATCGTATTCGCTAGTTCTACGTTCTGTAAAAGACCACTCGCCATCCTGCTGGTTTTCGGAAACATACAGAGTGTTATTCCCTTCAGAATCATAAGTATAATTAGCACGGTAAACTTCAGTCCACACTTCATTTTCGTACATCTCAAGACTTTCAGTAATTTGATTTCCCTTTACATCATAACCGTAATTTGTACGCATCTTTCTTGTCAAATGACCCGCTTCCCAGCTCTCATCAGTATAATTGGACTTTTTACCATTTTCATTATAAGTATAATCTTGAGCCCGCGCGAGTTCCCATTTATCATTCAACCATACTTCAAATCTGTAAGACAATACATCTCCATTTTCAGTGTTTGCATAAGAGGTGAGGCTTTGATTAATCCATTGATCATTTTTGAAAACTTCGATCAAATTTTGTGATAAAAATCCATAAGCGTCGTAAGTCATAGTAGAACGTTGTGTACTTTGCCAAGCATCATTTTTAAATTCTTCATCAAGCTGTAATATCTGCTTATTGTCTTGATTGTAAGTATAAGAATATTTTTTTGAATCTTCCCACTTTTCTGTTTGCCATTTTTTTGTTAAAGTGGTTGCTAAATTTCCATTAGCATCATATTCGTAAATGCTTTTGGTTGAATCACCGTTAGCTGAATAAAGTACGACTTGGTCCAGTAATTCCTTATTCCCTTGTAATAAGGGATTTGTTTTATTCCGATTATCATTCTCTTTTGCTACAACAGTTATCAGAGAAAGACATAATAATAACAAAATTGACCATAAATATCTCATATATACTCCAATAAAATATAAAAAAATTATTTTTTCATAAAGTATTAGTCTATATACACATTTTTTGTAATTTCGTTACACAAAGATTTTTTTTATTAATAAGAATAATTTGAGATTTAAATAGGAATAATGTTTTTCAACCTTACGCTTAAGCATTAGGTTGTTAAGTAGTTATTGGTATTTTTCGAACTATTATCCATCGCTTGCGGTAGCATCATCAAAAAGGGAAGGCATCTGTCGTAATTCAACTCATAATAATTCACACCTAAATTGATATTATTATAATATTTCGCCTGATGCTCTTTATAATATTTTTCGGATAAAAGTTTCCAAAATCTTTCACCCAACTTTTCAGAGATGAACCATTTTTCAATTAATCGGGCGGCGCGTCCATTCCCATCCATAAAAGGATGTATATGAACAAATTTAAGATGAATCAGAGAGGCATAATAAAATACTTCGGAATTTGATAAATTCATTTTTAGTAAATCGGCTATACCTTTGAAAAACTCTTTCATTTCTTCTTGAACAAATTCCGGTTCCACTGCTAAATAAACAAGTCCTGATTGACCAAAAACTCCGACTTTCTCAGTGCGATACTTTCCTTGCTTGCTTTCGATAACTAAATTTTTTGAGAAAATTTTATGACAATGCAAAAATGTCTTTTCATTAAGTTGGTTGGATTGAGCAAATTCATAAGCGGAAACTAAATCTTCGATTTCCCGAATTTCTTTGTGGGATTTAAATTTTTCCTGCGATAATTTATAATTCATAAATGAATTCAAATCAATGGTATTTCCTTCGATATTCGAAGAAAATACAGCACTTGCCTGAGTTTTATATCCTAAATCGGTCTCTGCTTCGTTAAAATCAAATGACTTGATAAGATTATCAATATTTACACCGATCAAATCTTGGTATTGCTTATAATATTTATCGTCATTTATTTTCATTATTCAGCTTAGTCCACTATAATTCTTGGTACTCTTGACGAAATTCCGGTGGTTATTTCATAAGGAATTGTCCCGGCAAAATTGGCTAATTCATATACACTAATAAATTCATTTCCTTGTTTGCCGATTAAAACAACTTCATCACCAACTTTAATTTTATCTTGGAAGATTTCAACAAATATTTGGTCCATACATACTGACCCTACGACCGAATATCGTTTACCGTTAATTAAGCATTGCGCTTTGTTACCAAGTGAACGTCTATATCCATCACCATAGCCGATTGGAACGATTGCAATGCGAGTATCATTCCGGGCAAAATACTGAAACGAATACCCTACCGTTTCCCCCGATTTCACCTCTTGAATAGCCAGTACTTCGCTTTTTAATTCCAATACAGGTTTAAGCGGTATTTGGTCTAAAAGTTCTTCTTCAGGCATTAGTCCATAAACGCTGATTCCCATGCGTATCATATTGTAGTAGGATTCCGGCAGATTGGCAATAGCACCGCTATTCGCGGAGTGGACAAATTGAAACCTAAAACCGGCTTTCTTTAATTCTTCATAAGCGGTATTAAAATCTTTCAGTTGCCCCAAAGCAAAACTACGTTCTCTAAAATCCGACGTAGCATAATGAGTCATTAAACCGATAATTTTGACACCCTTGTGGCTTTTTGCCAACTCCATAAACTCAACAGCTTTGTCCCAACGGATACCATCGCGGTTCATACCGGTATTAATAAACAAATGCGCAGTTATGACCTTGCCGTTTGCAATAGCATAATTGGAGTAGTATTTTAAAATATCAATATCGAATATCGCCGTTTGAATATTATAATTCAGTAAAATTGAGACATCATCTTTTCGACAAGGGACAATACAAACAATTTCACCCAAATCCCCTGACTCTCTTAGAGCGGCACCTTCTTCAGGAAATGCTACGCCAATATAATTTATATTTATTCGGCGCAAAGCGCGTGCGATTTCAACCGCGCCATGACCGTAGGCATTAGCCTTTATAACTGTTAATATCTCAGACTCGGGAATTTCTTTTCTTATTGCCTCAATATTGTCTTCTAAATTTTTCAAATTTATGTAAGCTCGTGTAGCCCTCATTATTTTTCCACCGGAGTTTCAATTTCAATTCTTACCGTACGGCAATAGAAGCGTCCTTCAGGGGTGCTGTTATCGAACAAGGCGTCTTTTTCACCCAATCCTATAACATTGGCTTTATTTATTCTCAAGCTGTTACCGACGGAATTTGCGCGTTTGTCAGCTATTCTATCGTTTGTTTCTTCGTCGCCCATTTGGTCAGTGTAACCTTTTACATAAACAACAGCATTCGGAGTGATTCTACCTTTTATAAAATCCAAAACTTTTGAATGTTCTTTTAAAAGATTTGATTTACCATAATCAAATAATATCAAACTGTAATATTCAAATTCTTTATCTTTGATATTCTCACTACGTTTTCTATTTATAGTAATCTGCTCAACAGGTAAATTAAAGCATTTTGAACGTGTCGTACGTCCCAATTTATCTTTTACATCCAAGCAATAAGTTATATCACCTGAGGTAGTTGGAGCATTCTTGCTATTAGCATCAATATCCCAATCCAAAACTTCCGGGGGTGTGCCTTGAGCTGAAAAACTGGATAAAACTTTATCGCCTTGCTTTGCTTCAACTTTCCAAGATTCTAAATCGATATTCGAATTTACTTTAGGCAAAAACTGAATCTTATCGGCAGATATAGTGCGCTTTGTATCGGTTGTTATTACTGGTTCGCTTAGAATGTCAGACGACGAAAGTATTTCTACACGTCTGTTTTCTTGTGAAGCATATTCGGGAGAATCGCTATCGTCCGATTTTTTAGGTGGTAAATTTACGGCTTTAATCTTAATTCTTTCCGGATCAATACCCCAGACTTGGGTGAAATAATCCTTAACAGCTTGCGCTCTTTGTTCTGACAGTGTTAAATTCCCTTTTTCATCGCCCAAATTTGAATTCGTACCCAAAAGCGTAATAGTAACATCAGGATTGTTCCGCAGACGCATTCCGAAAATATTTAACGCTTGATAATACGTTTCTAATACATCGAGTTGAACTAAATCTTTATCAGAAAAATTATTCGTTTCTTGATTTGAAAGTTTTATATATTTATTCTGCAATTGAGCAGAGTTTTCTTCAAAGAAAATATAATTTAAAAGCGGTCTCAAATTTAGTGAAACGAAATCTTCGATAACCAAATTTTCGTTTTCCTTGACATTACCGGCGGAATCTAATAGTTGTGCGGAAATATCAGCTGTTATTGCAGGTAATGCCGGCGGATCAGGCAACCAACGCGGTGATGCCGGCTCCATTGGAGGATCGGGAGCTTTTGGTGGTGGCGGCGGTTGTTTGTATTTAATCGACACACCTACTTTTATACTTTGCGCAAACCAAGTTGTTTCTTTTACAGGAGGAGTAAAATAAAAACTATAAAATACCTCGGGAACAATAAATAGCGATCTTATCGCATTGAGCGGCAGGGGATAACCCGCTCCCAAAGTCAAACCGCATTGAAAACGACGTACAGCATCTATCGGACCGGATGTATCATTTCTTATTTGCTTACCGTTTAGAAATGTTGCTCGGTCCGCTGGTTTAGTAATTAGTTCATATTGGCTGTATTCAGCATTAGTTATAAGCCCAAAGTTCAAACCCGCATACACATCCATATCGCGCCAAACCTTATAGCTTCCTAATGCTTCCAACGATATAACACCCATATTGGTATTGAAATAATGCGTAAACTCTCCATCAGCTTGTTTACCATCCAGAATTACCCATGTAGGCTCAACGGATTGGAATTTTCCATTCATCGTATTATAACCCAAACGAAAACTTAAGCCTATAGTATCCGTAATATGTCTTTCGTATAGTGCTCCAACCGATATACCCGGTGCCATTCCAAAATTATAAGATGGACAACAGCTCGGGATACCCGGAATACCCGAAAAGTCTCCCAGATGAATATCATATCCTAAATGAAAAAAGCCTCCATATCGCGGTTTGTTTTCATAAACTTGTAATGAATCTTCAAGAGAATATTCAGTATTATCTTGCGAAATCAGTAAGCTATTGCAGTAAATCAGTAAAAATGCAGAGAGTATAAGTATTTGCTTCATTTTCTTTATATATCTATTTTTAATAGTACAAAATTAACAAAATATCAGCAAAAACTGTTCCCAATTTGCTTTTTACTTACTTTTTTTAAATTTCAATCAAAAGAAAAAGGCAGTTTATGGAACTGCCTTTAAGAATTATTTTTTTTATTTTGGAATTAATTCAAGGAATTCGTTTCGTATAAATTCGTGATTTGGGATTGAGTTAACGATACTGTATATATTCTAAACTCATCATAATAGGCAGTAAGCCTTGTTGAAGCACTACTTTCCCACCATTGTATTCCAAGGCCCATCAAATCAGATTGAACAACGGAAAAAGGTTGGTTCTTTGAACCAACTAAATTTCCATTTATATATGCATAAAATTTCCCATTTTTATAAGTCATGGTTAACATATTCCATGATTCAGGATTGTAGTTTACGTCATTAACTGCTAAAGGAACTTTAGAGCCATTATAATCGTTACTGTTGGCTCCTACAGCAAAATGATAATTTATCCCATCGCCTATTGAATTCATATTAGACCAAGCTCCATTCCTTCCCATAAGGCATACACCATCATCATTGTTCCCTGCTTGGAAGTATGCTTGACCTCCACCAAACTCTGCGGATACTTCTTTAACCCAAAAACTTATAGTGAATTCAGATAAATTGAAGGGGAAATCCATTTTAATCCATCCACCTGAATAACCTGAACCTTCTATTGTTTTAATTGCACTTCCAAACTTACCTGTTTCATATTGACAATTATTTACGATTTGGGCGTTATAACCATTGCCGGAATTATCTTTTACAGCAGAACCGCCTAATTGAGTATCAAAACTGTAATAAACATATAAATTTTCATCAATAGGCGGATCAGTAGTTCCTTCTTCCATAACGATATCTAAATTTGCGGATTCGCTTTTGGTTAAAGTAAATACTTTGCTTATAGATTTAAAATCAGTTTTAGTTAAATGCATGGTGTAAACACCTGCCGGTAATTGAATTGTGTAATAACCTGTATCGTCGGTACTAATATCGGTCCATCCATCCGGTGCAGGCGAAATTGAAATAATCACATTGCTGATTGGTTTCAAATCTTTTTTGTTGGTAACAAATCCGCTAATTGTTCCGTAACCGGAAGTTTTTGATTTGAGCGGAACAGTGATTTGAGTAGTTTTTGTCGCGAGCACTGAAATCGAGGTAGTGTAAGAATCATACCCTGATTTTTCGACAACTAATTTGTAAACTTGAGCTTCCAGATTTTCTAAGGTAAACCTTCCTTGAGCATCTGTTTTTACTGTTGTTGTGATTGGAATTGTTGAAACAAATACATTTTCCAATGGCAAAGCAGAATCGAAATCAAGTACAACGCCGGCAATATTTCCGTTTGTACTCGGAGTTACAGGGGTATCTTCCTTACAGCCGAAAAGAATCGGCGATAGAAGTACCACGAGGATTAATAATTTTTTTAACATAAAGACACCTAATATATTCTAAAAACACATTTTTTTTTCTGAAAAAAACCTATTATTTTTTGAAAAAATACTTTATTTTAAAACCAATATGCAAATATAAGAAATCTCCGTCAATTATTCCTTAAATTTAATTTTTTCTCTAAAAAAAGTTAATATTTATTTTCTTTATAAAGTCTTTCTATTTTTGTTGTGGACAAAGCTGATTTATCAATTCTAAACTCATCGTAGCAAGCTGTCAATCTGGTAGCACCATCACCAGACCACCATTGCACATTTATTCCTATATTACCACTTGGGTTTATGTTGAACGCCTGATTTTTTGATCCAACTAATTTAGCATTAATATATGCGTCCATTAAACCCTCTTTCTTATATACCAATGTAAACATATTCCAAGCATAAGGATCATACCCATTGTCAGCTAAAGTAATTGGAGTATTAGAAGCACCGCTAGTATTTATTGCTCCCACGGCAAAATTGTAATCAAGTTCAGAAGTGTTAGATACTATACTGAAAAAAGCGTTACGGGCGATCAAACACACAGAATTGGAATTATTCCCTGCTTGGAAATATGCTTGTCCTGACCCCCAATTAGAGCTTATCTCTTTAACCCACATGTTAACAGTAAACTCCGGCAGGTTCATTGCACATGGAAGTTTAATCCAACAACCGGTGATACCGGGTTTACCTATCAATCTTATGCAATTGCCAAACTTGCCGGTTTCATATACACAGTCTTTGTTCATCAACGTACCATTAAAACCATTTGCTGAATTGTCTGTTACATTAGTCGTTCCTGGATCAACGTTAAAACTATAGTAAACATATAATTCTGATTTACTTGGGATAGGAATCTCTATTTCAGTCTTGATTAACACAACATTCAAATTAATCGCTTGATTTTTTAAAACTTCAACATCCTTATCCACAGGTTGGTAATTTGATTTACTTAAAGTCACATAATATTTGCCGAATGGAAGAGCTATGCTATAAAATCCTTTACTATCGGTAATCGTATCAGCTATTGTTTCTGCTCCATCACTAATAATCACTTCAACACTATCAAGGGGTGAACTCTTCTCGTCGGTTAATAAACCATACAATAAACCGTATTTATTCAACGATAATTTCATAGGTACAGCAATATCGGTAGTATCGTTTGATAAAACGCTCACTTTGGAAGATGACGGCGAAAATTCGTTTTTTTCCGCAATTAATCTATATTCACCAGTAGTAATATTTTCTAAAATGAATCTACCATTATTATCTGTCAGCGCGGTTCGAGAAGAAGGACAAGTTGTTACCAATACGTTAGCTATAGGCTGGCCGGTAGTATAATCAGTTACTTGACCACTGATAAAGCCTTTCTGGATTGGGCTAACAGGATTATTTTCATTACATGCAGAAATGATAAATAAACAAATCAGCCCTAAAATCAAAATTGTTCTTTTCATTTTTTTACCTTCAATTTTCGATAATTTAATTTATCTGGAATAAATATTATTTTGATACAATAGTGATACTTGTTGAGCAGTAAGACCAACATTCAAAATTCTAAACTCATCATAATAAGCACTTAGTCTTGTTGACGCATTAGACGACCACCATTGGATACCTATACCTATTTTATTGCTTGTACCTATTTCAAAATTTTGTTGTTGGGAACCTACATTTTGGCCATTAATATAAGCTGTCATAGTCCCCGTCTTATAAACCAAAGTAAACATATTCCAATTTGCAGGGGTATAGGAATTATCGTTAACATACAAGGGTTGTTTAGTAGTTTGAGTATTGTTACCGCCAACCGCAAATTGATAAAACAAATCAGTTCCGCCTCCTGATATACTCCATGGAACCGACCTACCAATAAAACAAGTTCCTGTATTTTGCAAGCCGATTTGGAAATATGATTGCCCCCCTGAATAAGCTAAACTAATTTCTTTTACCCAAAAGTTTATGCTGAATGTTGTTTCATTAAGGATCATAGGAATACTAATCCAGCCGCCTGAGGCATCAGTTGTACCTGTTGTCCTGATGCAATTGCCAAATTTACCGGTTTCAGTTGTAATAGTCCCCGATTTAACTCCGTTGAAATTGTTACCGGAAAAATCTTGTAAATAATTGTCGGTCTCATCAAAGCTATAATATACCAAATGATCTACTACGTTGGTCGGATTTACATATTCTTCAGTGAATTCCATAATGAAATCTTTGGAGATAGTTTGAAACGGATTGAATGAAAATGTCTTAACCAATGTTAAATAATCTTTTTTGATAAACGTAATAGAATAAACTCCAGGCGGCAATGACAAATCGAATTTTCCATCGGCATCGGTTTTAAGATCCTTTAAAGCATCGATTTCAGGATTAATAGTTAACTCAACATCTTTCAGCGGTAATGTATCGATACTTCCTAATATTGTACCGCTTAATCTCGCATACTGCAAATTTTTCTTCATCATAGGAATATTAACACTAGTTGTCTTCCCTTCAGTTATATGTACTAAAACTTTTGCCACCTCGTAATCGGATTTTTCTGCTATTATTTGATATTCATTAGGTTCGAGATTATCCAATGTAAACGAACCGGTGTTATCTGTTTTTTTGGTTGTGAAAGCCGGTTCCGAGGAGATAAATACATTTCCAAGCGGTGTACCTGTAACATAATCCACTACAACCCCGTTAACAGAGCCTTTTGCTAATGGTTTCACAACGTTCTTATCTGTGCATGCATCCAGCATAATAATTAATGCAAAAAGCGTAACCACAATAATAAACTTTTTCATTTTTCATTCCTTTCGATATTGATAAGGTTATTTACCTAATGAATTATTGTAAAATAGATTAGCCACTTGTTCTTCTGTTAAAGTAGTATTAAACACTCTGAATTCGTCAATGTATCCGCCAAAATTGTTGAAAGTGCTAACTAAATTTTCTGTATTAATATATTTGCCTATGTAATGAACAGTTGGTTTAATGGCTTTATTCTGCTGAAGAGTTGCAACCTTATCTTTATTGATATAAACAGTCATCATATCACCGTCTTTAACGATAGTGTACATATTCCAAGAATTGTAATCAATAGTAAAATGATGAATATATGGTGAATAAATAGTACTCTTATCGGCTCCGGTGCTAAAACATAAATACTTTTGAGAATCCGTGCTATCATTCCATAAGCTACTGCGGCCGATTCCAGCAAATCCCATACTTTCGTCACCTGTAAAGAAATAATAGATACTTTTATTATTAACTATTGGATTTTCTTCTTTTGCCCAAATAACAACAGAATACTTCATTAATTTAGCGTAATCTATAAAGGGTACAGTAATAAATGAAATATATTTTTCACTACCGGCGGTTAAATGTACAGCGTCACCGAATCGGCCGGACGAATAATTAATCTCACCAACATAAGAGCCGTGATTACCATTACCGCTCAAGTCATAAGGATAACCATTTTCAAAATTATAATATACTTTTTCGTAGTTTGCTAAAGATGAATTTCCATCAGGAATAGATGGTTCCAAATATAATTTATAATCATCTGTCACCTTACCGGTTACCTGAATGTCGTTGAGATAGTAAGTTTTATAATTTGCCGATTTAAACACTAAGGTAAATTTTTCTTGTGGTAAATCGATACTAAAATATCCTTTATCGTCGGTTTTTGCAGTTGCATTGAAAGGAATCGTTTCGATATCGATATTCGCAATAGGTCTCTTTGTTTGGTTGCTGTAAAGATATCCGTGCAGATTGCCGAAATTACTTTTCAGGTCGCGCATAGGAATGATCACAGAGTTAGTATTATCGGCATCTAATACAATTTTTATATTGCCATCGAAATAACCATTTTTTTGTGCTGTAACAACGTACTCTTTGACTTCAATATTCTCGAAAACAAATTTTCCTGTATTGTCCGTAATAACCACCGTTGTTGCAGGTTCTGTTTTTACAAATGCTCCGGACATTTTTTCGTATGTTATGTAATCAATAACATAACCTTCCAAATTAGCTTTTTTCACTGGGGCAGTAACATTTGCGGTATCGCACGAATTTAAGAAAAGTAAACTTAACAGGAAGATAATCAAGAAATGAAAATCTCGTTTGTAAATCATCTTTGTTCTCCATTAGTAATTAATAAAATTCTAATTATTGTACAAAACGTATGTTATAAGACACATGAAAACAAAAAAAGTTACAGGAAAATTAAAAATATTTTTTAGGTCGTTGCAAATCCTTTTGTATCTGTAGTTTATAAATAATTAATTTTTCTTAATAATGTCTTATTCCAATAAACTACCATTCAAGTTTACATAATACTTATTAATACTTCAAACTTATTTCACAAAATTTTCCATTCTATTCTACTATAATCGAACGTACTCCGGAGAAATTTTCACTTGTCATAGTATAGAAATATACTCCCGTAGATAAATGGAGTTGCTTTACATTGATCAGCAAAGTATTCATTCCTTCAACTGCATATCCTTCAAACAGATTTCTTATTGTTCGACCGCTAATATCGGATAAAGTAAATTTTACCAATCCTGAGCGCGGCATTATATATTTTATGGTCGCAGTTTCGTTTGTCGGATTAGGAATTGCTGTATATAGTGAGTACCCATTTTCAGAAATTTCTTCTACACTGTTTGCCTCATCCCATTTCGTTACATTTAAGTGGAAATTTACTTCTTTCAAAGCACATTCATTTTCCAAGTAGCAGATATATTCTCCGGCTTGATTTTCGTTTACTGATTCAAGCAATAAGGTCAGCAATTTATCGCTATTAAATTCATCCCAAACACTTTCTTTGATGATTTCGCCATTGAATTTCCAACCCACGGTTAAAGGCTCCGCTCCTGCCAATAGTTCAACTTTGAAGGCAACATCGTTTCCACGCTTGACAGTAGGATTAGCATCGCTGAGAGCGGCGGCAATAGGTTCTGATTTGAATGTCAGGGTACCGGCGGTACTTTCCACAGAAATATTTTCAGAAACTATTTTTGCAATACATTTATAGGAACCCATTTGGGTAATATCCACATTAAATATCTGAAGTTTTGTAGTATTCACTCCATTGTACTGTGCATTGTTTATTAAATCAACGCCGTCTTTTTGCCAAGAATAATCAATCGCATAACCAACCGGTGCTATAGCAAAAGCTTCAAAAACGACATCCGTATTTGCACAAACATTAAAATCCTTAGGGTTATCGCGGAATACAATCTCAGGTTTTTGTGAAATTATAAATGGATTGGAACGAACGGAACCGCATTGTGAAACTATCTCGACAAAATAATAATCACCGTTTCGGCAAAAGTCTTCATCGCTTAATCCTGTTACAATTAATATTGATGAAGTAGCTCCTGCGAATTTACCACCATTCGGCAAAGGTGTAAACTCATTTGTTGCGGCTGTATATTTATACCATTGGAAGAATTGCTTGTAATAAGGAGGAACTTTTCCGCGGTAATGAGCTTTAACTTCAAACGAATATATCCCGCCGATTTGAGCATTTATGATCTCTTTCGGTTGGTCTGTAATTTCAGGTAAACTTAAAGCATAAACAGGAATATCTCCCGACAATAGTGCTTTAGAATCTCCTTTGGCTGAAACCTTACATTGGTATATGCCGCTAATTGGATAATCAAAATTAGGAAAATCAAGTTTAGGATTTGTTTCGCCCGAAAGCTCAACGCCATCTTTATACCATTGGTATTGAGCAACTGCTCCACCGCTTTCCGAAGCCGCGCAAATAATGAAGTTATTCTCTGTGTTTGCGCATGCTATCAGTTCTTTTGTAAAATTATCTATAATAATTGCTTTCTTTTCTACAATTGGGAATTGATCAAATGTCAAGGCTCCCATATTTCGTTGGTTGAAAAACCATGGTCCCTCATAAATTATGTAAGAATCATGGTAATATAATTCAGGAACATAAGTTATTGTCTGAGATTTTGAGCCTCTATCCAAATTTAAAAATACGGTATCATTTACGCAATTTATAGACATGATTTTCGCTCCATCGCTCAGATATATATAATCTTTTAATGAGGCTTCAATTCCGCTGACAACTGTATCGGCTTGAGCACGCATTTTGGTAAGCTTTGGTTTGAAAACCAAAGCAATTTGCTCTTTACTCGGGCTTGTAAAAAATGCTTCGCTAATGTTTGGAGAACTTATAGCCACGGTATCTTTCGAACCAAAGAAATCTCTATTATACTGCCGGTACAACTGTTCTCCCAAAGTCTGATATCCTATTAATTCATAATGACAACCATCGTGTCCGGGCAATCCCGAAGCCGCAATTGTTTCAACTTTTACATTTTTAATTATTTCCGGCATCCGGCGTTCAACCTCGCGCAATTGGCTATGGGTATATCCTCCACCACAGCCGGTATGTATTTGGACAGTATAAATTTTTTGAATATTCGGATAATCTTTTAGCCATTCATTAGTAAGCGTTATAAAATTGTTTTCGTAATCCCAAACTCCGTTCGATTCACCTTGATACCAAAATAATGCTCTTGCGGCATTCTTTAGTTTGGCTTTTTCTACTCTATAAAGCATACTGCCATAGATAGAAGATAAATTATATCTATCACCGGGGACGGGTAAATGTGATTCGATAATTGTTCCGCCAACTGCACCGTTAATAACACAAACCGGAACTTTCTGGTTTTCCAAAATCCGTTGAGCTAATGTCATTCCCCAAGCACCTATGTTGGTTAACAAACCGGTGGACCAATCATCTCCCAATGCCCAAAGTGTATCTGCCGCAGAATTTGAAAAATTTCCACCAAATGTTCTAATAAAATCGTTTATATCATAATAATTGTTGTTGGCTTGAGTATTTGACTGTCCGTCCAATAATATCACATCTCCGGCAACTATATTGTGTCTAACTTTCATTATGGAATCACGAGATGAGTTCACTGCGGAAATTAAAAATTTATAATTACTTAATTCAGCATGGATCTTACAATCAAAATTAAAAGCCGCAGAACCATTTACAAAATCTAAGTTCTGCGATATAGTTTCTGTGATTTTATTATTTTTATAAACTTTAACCGATATTTTATTGAATTTTGTTTGTTTAAAATTTCCGGCAATTTTTACATTGGTATAATTATCTTTATCACGAGGAAATAATTGATAATTTGCAGGAATAGCGGTAAACGTTTTATCTGGTAAACCGTCCTCCGGACGTTCGATTAGATATTTATCAAATAGGTATGACTCAGCAGATTTTTGTTCAGCATTGTCCATAGCCCGTTCGTAAAGTATAACTTCGGGAATATCACCGCATAAGAAATAATTTTGATAATATGCTCCTAAAAATATTATAGGATCGTAGTTCGAACCCACTTGAGCTTCAGCTACCAAAACTCCATCCATATATAACTTTACTGTTTGTGTGCTTTCCGTATAAATCACACTCATAAGGGCAGGTTTGTTCAAGGATAATGTTTTGTTGGAAATTGCTTGTACCGATGTATTGGTATGAAAAGCTCGTGGCGGATTGTAAAATACTCCATGACCATTTCCGGAAACCATCATATTATAATAATTGAAACTCGAAATACTAACTACAAAAAAAAGCGAATAATCTTCAAAAACCGGAAAAACAGCACTTGCTTCAAGGAACTTTGTGCCATCGAACCGGACAGTTGGTTTGCCATTGATTCCATCACTAACATAAACCGGCTGCAAACTGCCATCAGTTTGAAAAGCTTTAATTTCTGAATTAGTTTGGTCCTGCCATTCGACTACTTTATCGCCATTGAGAACTAATCCCGCGTCCGCTTTCAAGTGTAATATTGTTCCTGATGGTAATTGCGCTTGGCAGTTTACTATATTAAATAGAGTTACTAGATATATTATAAAGATAATTTTCATTAGTTAAGTTGTAGATTTATTAAAAAAGTAAAATTACAATTTTTAATTGAGTTAGACAAATCTAATTTAGTTTCAGACTGCTATATTAAAAATCACCAAAAGCGTGACAACCCATTCTGTTGTCTACAACCAATATTCTAATCATTCAATCCTAATTCAGAAAAAAAGCCGGTCAATGCAATTACGCTCTTTGACCGGCTCTTTCTTCTTTCTTTATAAACTCATTATTTCACTACTATCAATTCCCGCGTCACATACCCCGACGGTGTGATAATCGTAATATAGTATGATCCGGAAGATAACTTTTCCGTGTCAATTTCATAACGTGTTTCGCCAATTAATAATCGGATAACATCCGTTTTAATGATTTTCCCATCCACTGTGCTGATTAATATTTTCGCGTCGCAGGTTTCAGCATCGTTGATACTTAGCTCTGCTTTACTGCCCGTTGGATTTGGATAAAGTTTTATTGAGCTGAATAGTGGGCTTTCTTTAACCGATACTTCTCCGGTTGAGAATTGCCACGTATCGCTCCAAGGAGTTGTATATTTTTTGCTTACGCCTTTTACATGCCAAAAGTAATTTGTGTTTGTTTCGACATCTGTTTTCGACAGCGTACATTTGGTATCATAAATCGAATCTTTATCAAAAATAACATTCGTAAAATTGGCATCTTTTGCAACTTGCAGATGATAATATTCCGCAGTTGTTGCTGTAAACCAAGTTAAAAGTGTTGGAATAACAACTCCTGTTGCTCCTGTTTTCGGATTGCGGAGTATCAGCGTAACCTTGCCGGTTGTGAATGTCCACACTTGTGACCACTGGGATGTTCCATAAGATTCATCATTCCAAGCACGTACCCGCCAATAATAAAGTAATTCTGGTTCAAGGTCTTCAACATATTGTTCTGCTTTATCCAGCGAATCCATAGAATAAACCAAATCCGTGAAATTATCGTTTTTCGAAATCTGCAATTGATAGTATTTCGCACCTATTATCTCAGACCATTTGAATTTAATTGTGGTCGGCTGGTCGATAGATTTGTCCGGCGGATTCAGTAGTCCTGCACTTTGAATACCTGTTTTAAACGCCCAAACCTCTGACCATAGACCAACACGAGTACCGACAATTAATCTTACACGCCAGAAATACTCTTTGTAGTATTCCAATTTATTTGTTTGGTATTCGAGCAAATTATTAACTTTCTCATCAACCACAGTTGTTTTGAAATCGTTAACTTTTGATATTTGAATTTGATATTGACTACCGCCGTTGTGTTCCAACCAAGTAAATTTAGTATCAAGAGGGACATTAACCTTTTCGTTAGCTGGGGTCTGCAATTCTAAAGGTTTAAATGATGTTCTGAACGTCCATATTTCTGAATATTCACTGATTCCTTCAGTATTTACCGATGCTACATGCCAAAAGTAATCAGTCTCGGGTAGCATATTATCGATAA
Organism: bacterium; assembly: GCA_037127915.1. Lineage (GTDB taxonomy): Bacteria > Bacteroidota > Ignavibacteria > Kapaibacteriales > UBA2268 > JBAXXL01. The sequence continues at coordinate 35,277 of JBAXXL010000023.1, read as the reverse complement.
TTTTAAATGTATCCACACCTGATGAACCTTCAAAAAATAAATCCGTGAATGCTGAATCTTTTGCGACTTGAATAAAATAAGTCTGAGCTTCAGCGGATTTATGCCATTTGAACTGCTCCGAAAGCAATTTATCAAGAGAATTATTTTCAGGATAGACTAATTTCGGCGGTCCCAAAACAGTTTGGAAGTTCCAAACTTCGGACCAACTGCTGGCATTGTTTGAAGTAAATGCTTTCACGCGCCAGTAATAAGTTTTTAATCCGATTAATTTATTAGTTGTAATAGTTGTATCGGGATGATTATCTTGCGAATAAACAATTTTATCAAAATTCTCATCTTCAGCCACTTGAATTGAATAATGCGTTGCCTCTTCTTTTTTATGCCATTTTAAACCGGCATTCAGCGGAACACCAAGTTCGTCTTTCTCAGGGCTAATCAAAAACGGAGGTTCCATTCCCGTTGTAAATGAATTAATTGTCCAAGCACTACGCGCCGAGTGCGTTTTGCTCCTTATCCGCCAATAGTACTCTTGGTTATATTTCAATTCTATGACCGCCTTAAGAGTTGTATCACCAGTAGCATTAGTTTCAAATGGTGAATAGAATAAATCGGTCTGGTCAATTTGAAGTTCGTATTCTTCAGCAAATTTTGCGCGCTCCCAAGCAAAATCAGGATTAATTTCTTCGCCCTTTTGACCATCTTTCGGTGTTATAGTAAATGGCGCATCTAACGATATAGGATTTAGTACTTTATATAAAGCATTCGTCCATATATATGTATATCCGCTATAATCAGAACATATTCCACGGATTCTATCCATGTTATAACATCCTTTTAATGTTTGCCAGTTATTTCCAAAATCATCTGTCTTATATAGTTCGTAAATAACTCCTTGCGAGGGAGTGCTAATCCATATCGAAACATATATTCTACTATTTGAGTCAATAGATATATTCTTAATACTCCAATCATTACTTGGAACCAATATTTCCGGTTTAAATGGAATTTGATTAAAAGTTGAACTGAATTTCGAAGAATAAAACAATTGATTCTGATCGTCAAAAGTATATTGATTACCATCTTTTCCATAAATTAATCTTTTGACTTTATGTGGAAATAACGCATTAAAAGATAATCCATGGTCTACCGATTTAACAAAACTAATACCTTTTCTCATATACCAATTAGATTGTTTATCAATATGGAAAAAATCAATACCTGTTGTATCATAATCAGCATTCGTCCATGAAGTACCATTATTTGTTGATTTGTATATCCGATTTATACACTCTAAAAATGGCTTAGGCTTATTTGGCGGCTGAGTGATAGTATCGGGAACAAAATATACAAATGTAGTTGCAATAGTTTTAGTAACAGCATCATATTCGATATCGTAAAATTCCCAGTATTTTTCCTTTTTATCAGGTACCGTTAATATCGAATTAAAAGTTTTACCTCCATCTATCGAACCATATACACCTTCATCAGCGGTAACAAATATGTTCCCTTCAGGGGTGATTTCAACATCATTGATTTTCCTAACGGTCAATGATCCTAAATATCTCCAATCATAACCGTGATTTTCAGATTTATAGACTTTCCTGATGGTATTTGACTTTGAAAACAATACCAATGAATTATCGAATTTACTAGTAAAAAGATTTAATTGGTCTTCAAATCCTGTGAACTCAGCTAAATCATATTCAATAATTTTTGTTGCGCAAATAGTCCAATGTTCACCATTATCGGTACTTCTAGTAACATCACCTAAAGTTCGAGTTGCTAAAATAGTCCCGTTTGGTGACACAGCGCAAGCTGTTATGCCAAGAGCAAATTCTCCGGTATTTTGCCAGCAATTCCATATATCATCCCAAAAATACATTCCTGCCGATCTGGTACCCATAAGCAACTGATATTTATTTACTCCAACAGAGACAACAGCGGTATCCAATAACGGGCTTATGTCGTTTACTTGGTAGTGATGATATTTATTACTATAGTTGTGCCATGTAATACCATCACCGGTAAACATAACTCCGGTTCCGTTTGTAGCAGCAAACACTTTACCTGATTCATCTTTGACTAAGTCATTAATAAATATGTTCGTTAATTGGGTATTAGATACAAGCCATGTTTTACAAGTATCTCGGGATACGTAAAATCCACCACCCCAAGTACCGGCTAAAATAAAACCATTATTCATTTCGGTTATACAGGTTACGTTGTCATAACGCAATCCTGCATCGGTTCTCGTCCAATAATCTCCATCATTATCGGAATAGTAAATTCCGCCGCCGTAAGTACCGCAAAGTAATTTGCCGCTCTGTGTAACAGCCAATGCTTGAATCAATAAATTTTTGATCCCATTATTTTTAGGGATAAAAGTAGCACCATTATCATTCGAATAGTAAACACCACCACCATAAGTGGCAACATATAAATCCTTGTTCTTTGTGATAAGAATATCTTTTATGCAGGGAAATTCCTCTGGAAAAGCGGTTAGTTTACCCCAATTTGATCCACCATCGTAGGATACATATAAGCCGGCACCATTTGTACCTGCGTAAACAATTTGATCTGATTTGAACTTAAGTACTTCCACTTCTACACCTGTAGGTAAAGTAACGCGACCCATGAAATCTTCCGGTGCACGTGTAAGCGAACCTTGTGCAAGAGTGGTTAATAAGAGTAATAAAAATAAAATAATCGATAAATTCTTCATATATTCACCAAAGTATAATTATTATAAACACACTATATACAAAATAACACATATTTTGGGATTTTGTTACATTCTCTTTGATAAATAATTTGTCATTTATTCAAAATATCGTAATTTCGATAAATTTTATTGATTGATTATCTGGATTTTTATTTTGAGAGGCTTAGGATATGAAAAAATTAAAAACAAATCTACTTTTTTGGGTTATGATTTTGCCATTAATAGTAATCCCCGGATGTCATTCGATTGACGATAACGGATATGATCCAAAGAGATCTCTGCCCGGCTGGGGTGTCTATCAAGAGCATCCAAATTTTCCTATAAATGGATATTATTATAATGATGCTACACATATACCCCATGAATTTAAATCTAATTTAGAAACTAATGATAGTATTCCGATTTACAATATAAATATTTATTATATCAATGGAATTTACAAAGATTTCTTATGTAAAGCTGAATCATTAAATCAATTGGATTATAATATTGAAAACAACATTAATATAGGTGAAAAAATTTTTGATAATACACATGACTTTGGCTCTTATCAAATATCTAACGATAGCCTTTTTCTTTATTCAATTGATGTTTATATTCCGAAAAATGGCAAACCGCCAAAATCTATTTTTCAAATACTAAATAATAAAGAACTTCATCCAGTTGGATATTATTTTGGAATGGACAATGTACCAATTCAGCTTTTTACAGATTCGGTTTTTTTAAGGTTTCGTCCATTAAAACACAAACCGGATTCAACTAACGAGCTGATGCAAGATACATTTCTCCAAGGGCAAATGCGTAAAGGTTATGAAGAGTATATAAACAGGAAGAAATAAAAATGAAAAAACTAAAAACAAATCGACTTTTTTGGGTTATGATTTTGCCACTAATAGTAATCTCAGGTTGCCATTCGGCTCACGATTACAGATACGATCCAAAGAAATCTCTGCCCGGTTGGGGTATGTATCAAGAGCATACAAATTTTCCTATTAATGGTTATTACTATTTAAACAAAAAAAACATCCCGACGGATATGATAGATAATGAAGATTCTCCTAATCGATATTTTGTTTATATATTTTTTACTAATGGTATTTACGAAGAATCAAGATGTGAAGCTGATTCCTTAAATTTATTAGATTATAAGATAGAACATAACTTTTGTTATAATGGGGCATCATTGTATGAGAAATTTACTTATGGTTCTTATCAAATTTCAAATGATAGCCTATTTCTTTATAACCTAAAGTATTTATTACAAAAAGGGAAAGCTACCAAAAACATTTTCAAAATATTAGATAATCACGGGCTTTATCATGTTGGTTCTTATATTGAAAATGGTAAAAGAATAATCCATTTGACTGACTCCATCTGGCGTTTTCGTCCATTAAAACACAAACCCGACTCAACCAACGAATTGATGAAAGATACATTTCTTCAATGGCAAATGCGAAAAGGTTATGAAGAATATATAAACAGGAAGAAATAAAAAAACTCATTATTAACCTAAAGCTCAGGCTATCCCCACAAAGGATAGCCCTTTTTGATTTTATTGTAAATTCGGCAAATAGAGACGTAGCATGTTATTTCTCTACAAAAATATTTTTCTCATTATTTTCTATTCAAACCTTAGTATGAAAGGTGATTTTTTTTTGCCTTAAACCTAATTAGCTTATTTTCGTTTTCCAATAAGGTAATAAGGTTTGCGGATAAAGCGGTCATATTTCTACTAAGGTTAATAAAGGAAATAAGGTTTTAGGATTTTCTTCGGTTTCACCCGCAGTCATTGAGATTTAGCTCTTTCAGAAAAAACTTAGAGCAAATCCTCAAAAAAAGGATAGCCTTTTTGACCAATCAATTACGAATTACGGGATTTATCTTCTCTTTCTTCTCATTTTCAACTTTCCATTTCCCATTTTCAATAATTCGAAGATGGTTTCACGTTGCCTAGGGAATGATAAACCCTCCTATCATCTTTTAATCTTTGAACCCTAATTCAGAAAATGAAGCAACCCGCACCATGCTGAAAATATATTGGTATTAATTCAAACAAATTTAGTAATTTTGATATTATAAATAGTTTTATCTAACAAAAAGTTATGAAATTCACAAATCATTTTATTGTTGATGTATTTCCGAAGCGTCCATATTTGACCCCTGAACTTCTAGCAGAGATTATCCTGCATCCGCTCAAAAAAGAAATTCAGGAAGATGGAAAAATTAAAGTCTGGGGTTTTTCGTCAGATTATAATAAATTTGTTAGAATTATTTTACTTGAAGACGAAGAAACAATTCATACAGCATTTTTTGATAGAAATTTTAAATAAGAGGATTGAAATGAAATTCAATTATGATAATGAAACAGATGCGTTATATATAAATTTTGTAGATATTCCGGGGGTGGATTCATTCGAAATATCTCCTGATTATATAGTAGATGTTGATGACCAAGGTAATGTTATTGGTATTGAAGTGTTGAACGTCAAGGGAAAAGTTGATTTTACTCAAATGATATTCAACCATATCCCTACTAAAGATATTAGCTTTATTAATCAGCCGATGTTTGGATAACGTTATAATTATTATTAATTGTTTTAGGCTATCCCCCAAAAAGGATAGCCTTTTTGATTTTATTAAAATACTGTTTGTAGGGACGTTGCATGCAACGTCTCTACAAAAAATATTTTGTTCATTATTTTCTATTCAAACCTTAGTAGGAAAGCTGAAATATATACTCATCTAACCTTATTCGCTTATTTTCGTTTTCCAATAAGGTAATAAGGTTTGCGGACAAATCGGTCATTTTTCTACTAAGGTTAATTAAGGGAATAAGGTTTTAGGACTTCCCACAGGTTTTGCCCGCGGTTATTGAGATTTAGCTCTTTCGGAGCAAGCTTACAGCACATCCCCAATAAGTTTAGCCTTTTTTATTTTCAAAACAAAAACATTTATCCAATTTGGACTATGATATCCATAATCAAAATATGAATTACGATTATTCGTTTAATCATATATAAAATTAGTAATTTATTTGCAATATTGCCAAAGTTAATAATAATAGGAAAATAGTATGCCTTTGATTTCACAATTTTATGGAATATTGATAAGAATGTTCTTCAAGGATAGTGAAAGCCATCATATTCCTCACTTCCACGCAGTCTATGGAGAGTTTTCGGCTACTTATACTTTGGATGGCGAAATTATTATAGGTTCGCTTCCTAATAAACAAAATAAATTAGTAGCCGCTTGGGCCGTGTTGCACTATGACGAACTATGCGCTCTATGGAAACTAACTCAAGAAGAAGGCTCATATTTCACAATTAAAGGTTTGGAATAGATTATGGTACCGCGTCCTAAAACTGTTAAAGCATTAGATGATTTCCTTCTTGAAATAGTATTTCAGAATGGTGAGAAACGCATTTATGATATGAATAAGTGGTTAACACATCCGGCATATAAAAATCTTATAAATCCCTCAATTTTTAAAACTGTCACGGTAAGAGATATTACTTTGGAATGGATTACCGGAGAGGATATTTGCCCAAACGAAATTTATGAAAACAGCACAATAGTAAACAGTTAACCTATATGGCTATCCCAAAAAAGGATAGCCTTTTTGACCAACAATTACGAATTTCAAATTACGAATTACGGGGTTTATCTTCTCTTTCTCCTCATTTTCAACTTACTATTTTCAATTATTCGAAGATGGATTCCCGATCCCTCGGGTATGACAATCTATCCTATAATCTTCTAATCCCTTCATTCTAATTCTGATAAAGAAAGGGCAGAAAATTTTCTGCCCCTACATTCAAAACTCAACATTCAAAATTTAAAACTATTTAACAACTACTAATTCCCTTGTAATATACCCCGCAGGTGTGGTAATTGTAATATAATATGATCCCGAAGTTAAGTGTTCCGTGTCAATTTCATATCGCGTTTCGCCAATTAATAATCTGATAACATCCGTTTTAATGATTTTTCCACCCACTGTGCTGATAAAGATTTTCGCGTCGCAGGTTTCAGAATAGTTTATACTTAGTTCAGCTTTACTGCCCGTTGGATTAGGATAAAGTTTGATTGAGCTGAAGAGTGGGCTTTCTTTTACTGAAGTCGGATAAGTTGTGAAACGTCTGACTATTGACCAAGGACTCGTTTCGTCACCACGGAAATAAGACACCTGCCAATAATAACCTTGGTTGTACAGCAGAGGCTCATCAACAGTATAAACCGTATCTTCTACAATCTCGTCAATAACCAAGACAGAGCCGGGTCTTTTGTAAATCTGAATATTGTATAATCCATCATAATGTGGAACTTTATTCCAAACGAATGTTGCTGTTGCGGGGTCAATTTGAGCCATTTCGTCTGGGCTGACCAATGTTGGTGCAATTAAGGCATCGATTGTACTAAATTCCCAAGTATCGGACAATTGTTCTGTTTCATCAACACCGATAGCTCTCACTTGCCAATATAATCCCGCACCGTTTTCCAACGGCTCGAGCATTTGAAAACTTGTATCGCTTGTTTCTGCTTGATAAACTAAAGCATCGGGAATCATAATCTCGAGCTTGTATTTAACTGCGTAATTAACCCTGTGCCAAACAAATTTTGGATAAATAGTCAAATCTTTAGTGAAATTTTCGGGAGAAATTAAAATAGGTTTTTCCATAACTACTTCAGTTTGGAAGCTAAACATTTCTGTCCAAGAGCTGGTCTGGTTGGACGATTTCGAGCGAACTGTCCAATAATAAATCTTTCCGTATTCCAAATCAGAATTGTTAATATAAAATGTATCGCTTATTAGAGCGGTTTTAATCGGAGATTTTAAATCAGCTTCTTCATAAATATAAATTTCGTATTGCGTTGCTGTTTTTTCTTTTTTCCAATAAAATAGAGTGTTTTTTGACTGAACATATTTATCTTTATCCGCCGGATAGACCAAAATTGGTGCTTTGATGGTTGATTTGGTTGTGAATGAAGAAATCGAAGCCCAAGGTCCTATTTCACCATTATAAATTGTTCTGACTGTCCAGAAATATTCTTTACCTTCTTCTAATGTAATAGGAGAAACGTACTCTGTTTCGGTAGGAAATAGTTTTTCGAAAATAATATCATCCGGATTATTTGAATTAAGCAGACGTAAATGATAATTATCGGTATTGGGTTCTTGAGACCAAGTAAATTTTGGTGTTAATACAACATCATCCGCTTTATCTGGAGGTGAGATTAAAGTCGGCACGGATAGATTTACTTCAGTTGTAAATGAATAAACATCGGACTGTGGACCAACCACAGCTCCAGCTTTTGCTGTAACCGCCCAATAATATTTTTTATTCGATTCCAATTCAGTATCTATTTTTTTCTGTAGGGTTGTAATACCGGTTTGAGAAAATACCTTATTTGTCAAATCAATGTCTTTGGCAACTATTACAGTATAAGCGTCAGCGTAATCTACTTTTTCCCAAATCAGCGTTGGCTGAATAATAACATCAACCGCGCCTTTTACTGGATTAACTAATATAGGTTTATCCAATGTTCCTTCGTCGGGCGAGAATTTCGTGAGAAAAATGTCTCTATTACCGCTGAATGTCTTCTTATAAGCATTATCACTTATCAAAAAATCACTACTGCTTGTATATCCCGTAACAATTACTGTATTTCCATAACAAGCAATACTACGTCCCCAATCTTCGTTATTCCCTGCTAAATAAGTTGAATAAAGTAAACTCGGATTATTAGGATTGAGCTTAGTAACCAATACATCTTCTTTGCTTATATAAGTTTTTTGTAATGCTTTCAAAGTTGTAGGGTAATTATTTGATTTAGTCATACCGGTCAGGTAATAATTACCAAATTCGTCGCACCGAATATCGTTAGCTCTATCGCTTGCTTTACCACCTATAAAAGTAGAATATATCAGATTTCCTGCCGGATTGAACTTTGTTACCATCACATCATCATCACCGGCGAGAGTTTTTTGAACAGCATCGTTAGTGACCGGATAATTTGTAGAAAATGTATTACCTGTGAAAATTATATTTTTATTGGCATCAAAACACATTCCAATTCCACTATCATCCAAACTACCGCCTATAAAAGTTGAAAATAAAGTCTCTGTCCCTTGACCTCGGTACTTAATCAAAAAAGCGTCACGATTACCGCCTATAGTTTTTTGATAAGCATTTGCAGTAACCGGAAAATCTGTTGATCGTGTATGTCCAACAATATATAGGAAATCGCCGTCTAACAGTATTTTACGCGGAAAGTCGTCACCCGTTCCGCCTATGAAAGTGGAATACACTAAGTCCTTTCCATCAGGTGAAAAAACTGTCAAGAATCCGTCAACCGGACCGCCGCTATAAGTTTTTTGAACGGCATTAGCCGTTATTGGAAAAGCCGAAGACCGTGCTTCACCAATTACAAATACAAAACCGTTTGGGTCAATTTTTAAATCTTTGGCTTGGTCAGCTTGAGCGGTTCCTAAATAAGTGGAAAAAATAAGTTGACTGCCATCAGACGAAAATTTTAAAACAAAGGCATCGGATTGGTTGTTACCACCGGCAGTTTTTTGATAAGCCATAGATGAAACCGGAAAATCTGTTGACATAGTTTCACCGGCGATATAAATGTTCCCTTCGGTGTCATAATCGATACCACGCGGCTCTTCCCATTGGGAACCGCCATAAAACGTGGAAAATAAGACGGCAGTACAATCATCATTCATTTTGGTCAAAATTCCGTCGGAATTACCTTTTACCGTTTTTTGATATGCACCGCTACTGGTAGGATAGGATGAATTCCAAGACAGACCAACAATAATTGGTTTACCGTCAGGAGCCAACGTCATTTCGAATGCGCGGTCGTTATCGGATGTACCAATGTAAGTAGAATATATTAAGGGATCTATAACCAACTCTCGGGATTTATCATAAGCGCCAATTTCAAATTTGAATGTATTATCGGCAAGGGAAACAAAAGCGGATTTTATTGCTGTCTTCTGACCATTAACCATCTGATAAACCAATAGCTTCGTATGCTTTATTTCACCGAATCGGGTTGTTAAGCATAATTCGCTATCTTTGCTGATGCTTATATCATCTTGTCCGCTGAATTTCAGTTTGATTTGATTGGGGTTGGACTTTGGACCAACGATGAAATCATATCTAATAGTTCCTTCATCCCAGTAAAATTTCAAATCAATCCCTTCATAAACATTTGTCAGAACGGCATCTTCATAAAGCGCGACTTTGGATTTCCATTTATTTTGATTGTTACCGATAAAATAATTATGGTAAGCGCTCAATTTTTTTTTCCCAGAATATTCGGTATTTAAATTAGAATTCAAAAATTCCATTTTAATTACCTGCCCCGTGGCTGAAAATTCATTTTCTGAAATCTCTGAATATTGCGCATAATCGAATACTACCGAACTTTTCGTTATCCACGTAGTATTTCCGGCGGATTGGTTTTTAAATAAAACCTCGTCCGTCCATTGTCCCTTGTTTTCAATAAAGTAGTTCTGCGCGGAGACTGTAGTCAACGAAAACAAAGCTAATATCGTAAGTATTATATAATTTTTCATAGAACCCCTATTTTGTTAAATCTTTTGAATCATAGAAAAATGATGCTAATAAAGAACCTATTCTATCTTCCGTCATTTTGTAAGTTCCAACATCGGAACCATTAAAAATGCAGGAAAACACGAATACTTCACCATCTAGTGACCTTACATAACCCGATAGAGCACTGGCGGATCCCAAAGTTCCGGTTTTAGCTTGCAAGTTGTTATATGCGGCTGTCATTTTCATCCGATTTCTCAATGTTCCGTATTTGCCTGCAAGCGAAAGAGTTTCACAAAACTCTTTGTAAAAATCGGAATAATATGCTTTTATTAAAATTTGTGTCAATACTGTTGTGGTCAGCAAATTGCGTCTCGATAAACCCGAGCCGTCATTAATACTGCATTTGTCGAATGGTATTTGATAGTGCGCCATCGTTTCTTTTTCATATTTTCTTGCACCTTTTGCGCAATCATTACTAACCCCTGCATAAGCACCCAACATTTTGAATATATTTTCTGCTAAAAAGTTATCACTATCGCGGTTAATAGGTTTCAATATTTCCAAAATTGAGCGGGAAAATACATTTAATGTATTCAGATCGTAGTCCTTCTTTGGATATTCAGAAATATCTTTTACATAGCCCGACACGCGAACTCCACCGGATATGAGCCTGCTTTTCATAGCACCGCCGACAGCTAATTGCGGCTGTTGAATAAAATGTTGCATCGAATAGGTTTTATTCGCGGCTAATGAACCATTGATATAAAAATTTTGCTTATTAATCTTTTTGTCCAATCTGGATTGGATTGTAATCGAACTTCTCTTTCGTGATTTGGCATAAAGTTCATCGCCTGCACGAGATTTGGTTTCGCCCGCTTTTGTTGTATTTGGCAGTTCGGATTTGGCTTTCTTAACACCACCACGTACAGTAGCAGTAACGTTTATTTGGAATGATTCTGATTGCGGGATTATGTTCACATTTACAGGTTTTCCGGATTGGTTCCCTGAAGTTGCGATTACCGTTGCCACATTACGTTCAACAGTTAAAGCGGAAATTAATGGCAAGCGTTCTACTTCATCGTGGTCACCGCTGTAGTAAAACCGGTTGTTTAGTGTATCATAAAATTTAGAATCGCAATATATATTGCCTTTTATTTCTTTAATCCCCATTTGGCGAATTTTATCTGCCATATATTCGATATCGGACACTTTAAGGAGGGCATCCCCATACCCGATAATAAACAAATTCCCATTTATAATAGAATCACGAAGATTATCGTCATCGGTAAGGATTTCTGTTTTTACAGGATACGAACTTCCAAATGCCTCAAAAGCACAGAAAGTGGTCATTAGCTTTGTATTTGATGCCGGTGTCAAAGGTAAATCACTGTTCTTCCTGTATATATATTTACCCTGATTAATAGAATAAACCGAAACAGATAAACGTGAACTTTTCACTCTCGATAAAAGTTGGTCTATTTGACCGGCAATATTTTTGATACACCGCTGGGAATCGGCATCGCATATAAAAAATTCATCTTGCTGGTCTTTGGGTATTTGCGGCGGTAATTGGCTCAGGTCAGGCTCTTGTGTGCTAAGCCTATAACCCATAACCACTAATAACAGAAATAAAAGAGATATATATTTTTGCATTGTAATTTACTTAATTAGTCTATATTATAAATAACAAAAATATGAATACTTCGCTTAATGACCAAATAAATTATTGATTATTATGCTACATCATAAGTCATATTATCCCCAAAATGCTCTGTTATGTACTTTTTTATCACATAATGGTTTGGAGAAAGCAATTCCGGATCGAGTGAAATTATTTGATTTGCTATGTCGCGCGCTTCCGTTAAAACCTCTATATCTTCAACTATATCGGCGTATTTAAAATCCATACTACCGCTTTGACGAGTACCTATTATATCACCCGGTCCACGCAATTTTAAATCAATTTCCGATATTTTGAACCCGTCATTAGTATCTTCCATAGCTTTCAATCTTACTAAAGCCGCTTGGTTGTCGAAGCTGTCTTTTGGAGTTTTATTTACCAAATGTTGATATTTGTCGTCAACTAATAAAACACAATAGGATTGGTATTCATCGCGTCCGACACGACCTCGCAATTGATGAAGCTGTGATAGACCAAAACGTTCAGCGTTCTCAATAATAATCAAATTAGCATTTGGAACATCAATACCGACTTCGATAACCGTCGTTGATATCAAAATGTCGAATTCTTTATTCAAAAATGAACTCATTACCTTATCTTTCTCATCGCCTGACATTTGACCGTGTAATAATCCGCATCTTAAATCCGGGAAAATGTCCGTTGCCAAATGCTCGTGCATTGTGGTGGCGGCTTTTGATTCGATTTTTTCGCTTTCATCAACAAGAGCATAAACCAAATATACCTGACGACCATCTTTTACAGATGTTCTAATGAAACTATACACTTCGTCCCGCTGACTATCAAATTTAATTTTTGTTATTATCGGTTTTCGATTCCGCGGTTTAGTTTTAATAACCGAAACATCCAAATCGCCTGAAACAGTCATCATAATACTACGAGGAATAGGTGTGGCGGTTGTAACTAAAATATGCGGTTTAATATCGCGCAATTCGCCGTGGAAGGAAGCTTCTGCCAATTCTACCAGCTTTGCTTTTTGAACCACGCCAAACCTTTGCTGTTCATCAATCACTATAAACGCTAATTTGTTATAACTAACGCTATTTTGAAACAAGGCGTGAGTACCGATAACGATATTGGAATCGCCGCAGGATATTGACGATAAATGACCTTTCTTTGATTTTGTTAAAGCGCCGCCGGTAATGCACGTTATTTTAATTTCGTGTAAATCTACCATTTCGAGTAATTTTGAAATGGTTTTATAGTGCTGTTCCGCCAAAATTTCCGTAGGAGCAATTAAAACAGCTTGATAACCTTTATCAATCACCATAAGCATTGCTAATAATGCAACAATAGTTTTTCCGCTTCCCACGTCGCCCTGCAACAATCTGTGCATAGGCACGCCGCTTGTAAAATCTTTGGCGATTTCGTTAAGCACGGTTTTTTGGTCGGCAGTTAATCTGAAAGGTAAATTATCATAAAGCAAACGCGCAGAACTACTTTTTGGCTGAATCACAATTCCCGTTCCCGGACGCTGATAATTTTTCTTACGAATAGCTAATCGAATGAAATAGTAAAACAGTTCTTCAAACTTAATACGTTTTCGTGCCTTATCCAAATCTTCACGGCTCTGGGGAGAATGCAGAGTTTTTATAGTATCTAAAATTTTTGGGAAATGATAATGTTTTATGACCGCACCCGGCAATGTTTCTTCGAGGTGAGGCAAATGTTCTGCTAATGCGTGTTCGATTATAGTCCGCAAAACTTTTTGTCCAATTCGGACTTTTTTCATTTTGTCAGTTAAGCGATATTTGGGAATTATTCCACCCAATGCGAACTTTTCGGCATCATCCGCTTGAATGATTTCTATTTCCGGATGGTCAAATGCTAAATTATTATATTTGTCGATTGATGCTTTACCAAAAACGGCAATAGTAATACCTTTTTCGTATAATTTGTCAAATATATTAACCATGCTCCAAAAATTAATTTTTGCGGTGCCGGTTTCATCTTTGATTTTTAATGATAATGATTGAAAAGCACGTTTTCCCCGATGCATTTCTTTTCCGACGACCTCGCCAACAATTGTTATTTCGTGCTTGAAATCGGCATCTTTGTAAGGATCAACAGAAGTAAAAAACTGTCTGCGGTAAATATTTCTATACGCTGCTTCGATACTAAGCATTGCTTCTCTATCGATATATGCTGTTGGGAAATAGAATAGAGCGTCTAAACTGGATTTTATTCCGGATTCTATCAATCCTTCCGCACGGCTGGGACCGACACCTTTTAGATATTGTATTGGGTTATTCACTTTTATTTTATTAATATTTGACCGGATTCAGTAATTTCTACTTTCAATTGCTCGCCATTATTATCCAATTCGAGCGAATAAGTTTTATCCAATTCGTTATCCAATACCTTTGCGGTCATTATTTTTGCATCAGGATATTGCGCTTTAATTCCATCAACAACTTCTTTAGGTACTTTAGCAAGCTCTATGCTAACTGCTTTAATATTACCTTTGAAAAGGGTTGTATCTTCTACGGGAGCCTTATCTTTTGGTTCATTATCTCCGCATCCCGAACAAGAAAATAGCGTTAATGACAAAATTGTTGCAAGTAAAATTTGAAGTTTTTTCATTTTTATCTCATTTATGTTTTTTTTACCATAACAAAAATATAAATATTTTTATGATTTATAATAATGTAAAAAAAAAATGCTATTTTTAAAAATATTATGTTCCATTATTTTATAAAATTCAAATATGAAAAATACTGAAATTGATGAACGGCTGGGGAAAGTACAATCCAGCATAGATGCCATTACTGATATAGCTATAGTAATAGATAGTGACTTTAGGGTTGTTTTAGCTAATGAGGTATATAAAAAAGCAAGTAATTGCGAGGAATACTCCGAATTTTTCGGCAAAAGACCCGGAGAATTATTCCATTGTGTATTTTCTTCTTTAAATGAATTAGGATGTGGGCATTCGGACTATTGTAAATATTGCAAAGTATTAGTTTCATTGAAATCGGCTCAAATCAATCATTCACTTGTTCGCACAAAAGCTACCATATATAATCATGAAAATATTAATGATTTAAACGTTGAATACGATGTTACTGTCTTTAATGCAGACGATTACGATGAATATTTGATTGTTGTATTGAAAGATATCAGTAACGAAACCTTCATGAAAGTATTTTTTGATTTAATCGGTTTTGATTTAGCCAATGATATTAGTGTGATTAAAAACGTTTTTGATATCCTTGCTCAAAATGATTCTTCAATGCCGCAAGAAGAGTTCGATGAACTAATGTCATTTACAGAAACAAGTTTAGACAATATCAAAGATCTAACTGCTTTCCAAAATCAGCTTTGCTTAGAAAAGAATAATGCTGAAGTTCAAAAGCAGATAATTAATACAATAGAATTATTTGAGAATATAAAGGACCATATTCATAGTCTTTATCCAAAGAAAATTATAAAAATTGATGTGACTGAAAATGCAGCGAATAAAAACTTTGAAGCACCGTACCAATTACTAATGAGATTAATAAGATATTTGTGCATAAATCTAATTAGAATGGATGATAACGATTGCGAACTAACAATAGATATCCAAAAAGAGCAAATTTATTTAGTAATAAAAATATCGCGCAATATTTTGTTATCCGACAATTATGGCTTCGATATGATTTTAAAGAAAATAACAAACAATGCTCAAACAGAAGACCTTATGTTCCAAGGGGCTAAATACCTTGCAGAATCTATGCTCAAAGGGAAATTAGAATTCGGTTCTGTTAAGAATCAAGGCACGTATTATAGATTTATTTTCCCAATTAATGAAATTTAATTGTAAAATAATGTAACAAAATTTCAAAATATGTGTTAATCAAGGTATAGTGCGTTTATAATTATATTTTTGGTGAATATATGAAGAATTTATCTATTATTTTATTTTTATTGCTCCTATCAACTAATCTTAATCTACGTGCAATACCCCGTGCACCGGAAGATTTTATGGGTCGTGTCACTATTCCTACTGGTGTCGAAGTTGAAGTGCTTAAGTTCAAAACCGACCAAATTGTATATGCCGGCACCAATGGTGCCGGTCTATATGTATCGTATGATGGCGGTACAAAATGGGTTAAATTGACTACTTTTCCAATTGAAAATCCTTGTATAAAAGATATAATTATTGCACCCAATAAGGATTTGTATGTTGCAACTTTTGGTGAAGGAATATACTATTCAAAAGATAATGCCGCAACGTGGGCTCAAAAAAACAACGGTTTGAAAAATTTGTATGTTCAGGCTTTGACAGTTACTAATAAAGGTAAAGTGATTTGCGGAACTTATGGTGGTGGAATTTATTATTCCGATGATAATGGTGATAATTGGACAAGAACCGACAAAGGTCTGAGGAATGATAACGTTACCTGCTTGCTATATATGCGAAACGGCAGAATTCTTGCCGGTACTGCGGGCGGGGGAGTCTATGCCTCACGGGACACTTGTAAAAGTTGGGTTTTGTCAAATACTGAATTGAAAAATTATTTCTTGAACGATTTTGCCGAAGACGAATCCGGAAAAATTTATGCCGCTACAAATGGTGGAGGAGTAATGTTTTCGGGCGACGGTATGACTTGGAATACTTATCCTAATAATTACCATCACTATCAATTAAATGACATTGGACCTTTGTTAGATACTGCAGTTGTGGCAGTTGGTGTAAATCGATATCAAATGCTGATGGGTACACGTTCTGCGGGAATGTATTTTTGGGACGATATATGGAATTGCTGGCAAAATACAGGAGAATTTGCTCTTGGAATAACAGCCTGCGCTGTTTCTCCAAACGGGACTATTTTAGCAACTCGCACTTTAGGTGATGTTACTCGAAGCACAGATAACGGAGAACATTGGACAATATGTGCCAAAAAAATCACAGAGGAAGACAAAAATGTTTTTCCCGGATATGAAGATCAACTCAATTTATACACAAGTGATTACGACAACTCTTTGATTTTATTTACTAAAACCGGTTATGATTCACGAAAAGTTTATAAGTCAATTAATCATGGAAATGACTGGACTTATTTAAGTACCTTTAGATGTCGTAAAATAAATGATGTAGAAATCACTCCGGAAGGGAATATGTTTATTGCCGCTGATGAAGGTTTATATGGTTCAATTGACGGAGGTAAAACTTTCAATAAATTGCTAACGGTACCGGAGAAAAAAGAAAAATACTGGGAATTTAATTTTATCGAATATGATACTTTGGCAAAAAAATTAGTTGCTACATTTACATATCTTGTTCCTGATACCATCACTCAGCCACCTGGCATACCAAAACCATACTTGGAATTTGATAATCGTTTATATGTATCAAATGACTTTGGAGCATCGTGGGTCGTTACTGATTATGGAATAACGGCTTTAGATAATTTATTTATTGACAAAGAATCTAATTGGTATATGAACCAGAATGAAAATTTTGTTAAATCCATAGACCACGGCCTTTCATATCAACATGTATTTATAAAACCTTCAGTGAAATTAGTTTATGGAAAAGACGGGAATCAATATTATTATAATACTAGCGATAATAAAATCTATTACACACAGAATTTCAGTTCGACTTGGAAGCAGATCAATTTCAAACCGGATATTTTGGTTCCAAACTATGGTTGGAGTATCAAAAATATTGAAGTGGATTTATATGGCGACTTCTTTGTTTCAATCCAAATCAGCACATCAAATCAAGGAATTCTGTATGAACTATACACAGCTTCTAATAATGGAATGAGTTGGCAGGCTATGAAGGGATGCTATAATATGGATCGAGTCCGTGGAATATGTACCGATTATAGTGGCTATACTTACATTTGGACAAATGCTTTGTATAAGGTTCTTAATCGCAAAGCTCTCCAACCGCCAGTTATAATAGCACCAAAAGATGGCCAAAAAGGCGAGGAAATAAATCCTATAATGTCCTGGAAAACTGTTCCATTAGCCGAAGAATATGAGTTACAATTCGACCAAATTGAAGAATTTCCTGATCCATTCGAAATAAATGTAACGGGTGACAGTGTTTGTAAAGTCGTACTAAATTTGTTTTACGGTAGCGATTTTTATTGGCGGATACGCAGTAAAACTCATTCTGCTCGAAGCAAATGGACAGAAAAACAAACATTTACAATCGGTTTGGAGCCGCCAATTTTGATAAGTCCTGAAAAAGGTAAAGTGTCAGTTCCGCGGTCCGCTGAATTAGTATGGCATAAAATAGTAGGTTCAACCAATTACCAAATTCAAGTAGCTGAAGATGAAAACTTTGATAAATTAGTGTTTGAACAAAACAACTACCCCGACACTACAATAACCACAAGTAAATTAAATGGATTAACTAAGTATTATTGGAGGGTTAAAGCATTCACTAAAGATAATGTAAGCCGCTGGTCCGAAGTTTGGAACTTCCGTACCGTAATGGGGCCTCCTAAATTAATATATCCCGAAAATAATTCGATTGATAAACAGCTTTCGGAGCAATTCAATTGGCACAAATCCGCTGAAGCTCTAACATATTTCATTCAAGTTGCTAAGGATTCTGCGTTCACGGATTTATTTTTCGAAGGTAGTACTGGTGCGGATACATTTAAAATTATTGACAATATGCTCGCTGAGACTGAATATTATTGGCATGTTAGCTCAGTTAACAGTGAAGGGACAAGCGATTACTCCGATATATGGACATTCAGCACTTCATTAAAAGCGGTTGAATTGATTTATCCAGAAAACCAAAAAGTTAATGTGCCTATAGATGCCAAATTTACATGGATGGAACACGTTGCGGGAAGCGAATTTCAAATTCAAATCTCCAAAGAAGTGGATTTTAAAACAACTGTTGACGATCAAATAGTAAAAAACATACTCGAATTCCAGACCAATAAATTGGAATATTACAAAAACTATTTTTGGCGAGTTAGATTGGTAGTTGGTCAGCGTTTTGGGCTATGGTCGGAAATACGGTCATTTAAATCCGGTATCCAATCAGCAAATTTACTCAATCCACCCGATAAATCTAAAGATCAATCCACAACGATAAAATTCAGATGGTATGAGGTCATTGGTTCTAAATTCTATCAATTGCAAATATCAAAAAATGAATTATTTACCGATATGGTTTACTCTATGGACTCGTTGACCAAAACTGAACAATACGTTGAAGAATTGGAACCGGAAATACTATATTATTGGCGTGTTAGAGCTTGGAATGAAGAATCATTCGGCACTTCGCAATGGTCAAATGTTTGGACTTTTACAACGGGTAAGGTAACACTTGTACTACGGAATCCTAAAACCGGCAGTACCGGTGTGAATATTCCGACGCTTTTATTGTGGTTCCCGGCAACTACAGCCGAATATTATAATCTGCAAGTTGCAACAGATGAAGACTTTGTGAATGTGATATTCGATAAAGATTCAATTGTTGACACCAAATGGACACTTTCGAAAGCAGATTTAGAAGTAAGTACAGATTATTTCTGGCGTGTCAAAGGTGTGAGCAAACAATACACAACGCCTTGGAGTGAAACTTGGCATTACACAACAGCCGCAACATCTGTTAAAGAATGCGAACTCTTCAGCTCAATCAAACTTTATCCGAATCCAACGGGCAATAATGCTGAACTAATTATAAACTATGCTGAAACGTGCGATGCGAAAATACAAATCACTACTGCTGAAGGGAAAATAATTAAGACAGATCCTATTCGTTTATCACAAGGCGAAACGAGATATGAGATAAATGCGGAGCATTTAACAAGCGGAACATATTACATTACGATTATCACACCTTCGGGATTTATAACTAGGGAGCTGGTGGTTATTAAATAGTTGATAGTTGAAAAGCGAAGAATCCACCTTTAGCAATTGGAAATTATAATTGACAAACAATAAAATAACCTTATTTAACATATAACCTTAGTAGCAAAAAGCAATGTAAAGTCAGATTTTACAACCTTATAAAAATATAATTGGAATTGTTTTAAAATTTTATCAGAAAAAGATAAATTCTAGATAAGGTAATAAGGTTAGGAAGATACACCGAAATAATATTTTTCTACTAAGGTTGTACTGGAAATAAGGTTTTTAAGAAAAATATAAACAATTTGAAAAATAAAAATGAGAAGAAAAGAGCCGGTCATCTAGCGAAGTCGAGATGACCGGCATTCTTTTAATCCTCTAATGATTCTTAGCATCTCTGCGTCTTTGCGGTGAATTCTTCTTCTCTTCGCATTATTAATTAATAATTTATCATTGATAATTATTTTGTTTTTTATAACCTTCCGCAGGTTTCAAACCTGCGGAAGGTTTACTTATGCCTATATTTTCAGAAACCTAGCAGTATTTTGACCATATTTTACCATATATAGCCCTTTAGACAATGATGAAATATCTATCCGAGCGGACAGGTCGCGATCTGTCCCTACAGATAAGACCATTTCTCCTAAAACATTATAAATATAGATTTTTTGTGTTTCATCAACCCCACGTTTAAGCTTGGGGTTGATTGCTGATAACTCTATATCAATATAATCTCCTGCCGGATTTGGTGATATAAGCAACTCTTGGCTCATATTGTCTTCTTTTACACTTGTCGTTGTCCCAAGGGTGTAATATCTATCCGCTTCCAATGGATTGCGCTTAGTCCACCCGCGATTGTCAGTAGCTTCGATATAATATTCTAAATATGCATTGTCATTTGTTAAATCAATTTCTAAATTTGCCGCGTTATTAACAAGATGCAAATTCTTAGCGACGAAGTTTCCTTTCGCATCGGTTCTGTAGTATAATTTAGCAGTTGCAAGTTTCCAACCGTTGTCCATATCATCACCGATAATCTGCACATCGAAGCTCAGCTTTCTATTGGGTTCAATCCCCCAAAGAGGAATATGCGTTATATAAGGCGCGTGGTTCCATCCATATTCGGCAAAATGTTTCACATAATTGTAATTTCGTGACCAAGTAGTGTACATCATTCCTTCGAAATTGGCAATGCCTTGAGTTTTTTCTTTCCATATCCTTATATCATTTTGGTCTGTATCGTAATATGGCGCAGATATTTGCCTAAAACCTTTTCCGGCAAAGAAATCAGTGCTGTTCGATAACTTACCTGAATTCCAATTAACTATGCCCATTGAATTCGGAATCAAATCCGCTACACCAGTTAAATCACCATTTACTAAATAGTAATTCTTAGTCGCGTTGTGAAAATTATCGAACATATCGGACCAATCCCATACATCGGCTTCGGGATTGTATTTGTGTATTATATCTATTGATTTGTGCACATTATCCGCTAATATTTCTTTTGCTGATATTCCTCGGCTTTGGTCACCGTAATCCCAATTCATTACCCGCAATTCGTCGTGATTCATAAAATACGTTTCTGCCTTCAATACGCTATCTAAAAGCCGAAACTCCCTATCCACTTGTTTATAAAGATTATCGTCAGACATAGTAACCATAACCTGTCCATCATAAACCGTGATAGCGTGATAATACGATGCTAAAACAGTATCGCCATTTTTCAGCATACCATCATTTTTTATTTTCAATGTCGGCGGTTTGTGATATGTGTCAAATTCACCAAACCAACCCGCCGCGGCACCGAGTTTTTTATCCACAAGTGTATCATAATCTATTCCTTCGCGAATCACAACATCCAAATATTGATGGTTTACATTCAAAGGTGTTCCCTCACGTCTTATCAAATTCACAAAAGCGGCTTCTTCTACCTTCAGGTCATCCCACCAAATTTTACCTGACTCAGCTCCCCATAAGCCCAAATAAACGGTCATCGTATCTCCTAATAAGGAATTTACTATGAGATCAATTTTTTTCCAACCGTCAGTTGTGGTGGGTACATTCAAATTGGCATAATTCAACGTTTGTCCTTTATTATTCAATACTGTTAGCCGTATATCGCCAGCCGGTGAAGCATTTTCGGTTTTTACCCAACCGGAAATTAGATATTCTTTGAAAGGACTGACTTTAGTACGATAGCAAACCCGCGCGTTTGAACCATCAAAATTCTCAAACCTTATTGAAGTTTTACCGGTCTTAAAGATTGAATTGTCTGCAAAGCTTTGCGTTCCAGCTCCATCAATAAACAAAAATCCCGGGAAATTATTTCCTGTATAATTTTCAAAATCGCCGTTTGGCAAAGTTGTTTTTACTGTTGGAACCATTTCAGCAGTATCGGCTTTGATAACAAATTTCTGTAAATTTACCGGCAAACCGGTTGCAAAATTCGGATCGAAAAACATCATGCCGTTCGAATATCCCCAAGACATAGTCGATGGAATTATATTCAAAAAGTTCGCTTTTGCGAATTTATTAGTAGAACTTAGCGAATCGAAGTATCGTTTCGGTTGAGTACTAATAAAATCAAATTTATAATCGGTCAGGTTTACGGCATTTATTTTCCAATCCGCCCATTGTTTCCATTGTGATTTAGCGGCAGTGGTATTAGCACCTACTAAGAAATTTGTAGGGAAGTAAACCCAGCGTCTTGAGTAATCCGGGACATCTATTATGCGATATGCTCGAACAAATGTCGTAGCATCGCCGGGAAGAAGTGTTTGCGTGAATGTTCTAATCGCGTTAATTAGACCTTCGCCGTCACTTGCGTTTATCAGTATTCGCACCGGTATTACATCTAAAATATAACCTTCTTTTCCCGGTGTATCTTTATTAACTTTATAAGGCTGGTCGTAGTCATTTGATAGCATATCGTTTATTTTACTATCGCATACACCCAAATATATCACATTTGCATAATTATCAGGTGGCATGTCGAGATAAATTTTACTGGTATCGATAACGTATCGTTCTTTCAACTTTTTGTTAAGAAAATAAGCCGCTGAATACTGAGGATTCTCGCTATTCAATACAATGACAGTATTATTATTTATACCAAACATAGCACTGTAAGTTTTGTAATAAGCTAATTTTGGTT
The DNA here is from genome assembly GCA_037127915.1 of bacterium. GTDB lineage: Bacteria > Bacteroidota > Ignavibacteria > Kapaibacteriales > UBA2268 > JBAXXL01. The sequence continues at coordinate 12,313 of JBAXXL010000023.1, read as the reverse complement.
TCGGTACTATATCATCAAGCGAAGAGCCTTGAGAATATAAAGTTATGTTGACAAATAGACAACACAAAATAATCAAAAAACTTTTCATAATAATTCTCTCGGATTTTTATTAATTTTCTAATACAAACTTAGTGAAAATTAATTGAAAATTGAAAATTGAAAGTTGAAAATGAGAAGAGAAGAAAACCCCCAAGCCCCCTTTGAAAAATGGGGTATTGCAAGCCGTCATACCTGCGAAAACAGGTATCTGCTTGATATATAAGAAGTTCGTCTTTCTGAGCGGAGTGAAGAATCCATCTTCGATTAATTGAATGCATAAAAAAAAGGAGCGCAAAATTTGCACCCCTTAAAAAAAATATAAATTGCATCGAAAGCTTATTTTTTCATAGCTTCTGGATATAGCACAACTTGAATCCAGTTTTTCTCATTCAAGAATGTATTAGCTGTTTTTACTAAAGATTCTTTTGTAATGGCTTTGACATATTTGTCGTAATCATTTACCACTGTAAACGGTTGCTCGTTGTAAATTCTCGAATACATAGTACCTAACCAGAAGGAATTTTCTTTTTTGTCGGTTTCTCTCTTACGGGTTAATAATTCTTTAATTTTATCTACATTATCGGCTTTAAAATTACCGGATTTGATATCGGTAAATACTTTTTTAATTGTTAGTATCAAATCTTCCAATTTTTCCGGAGCGGTTGTAAAGTAAACATTATATTTGTAATCCTGGAAAGGGAAATGGTTAGGAGTTGACCAAACACTAATCCCATAAGTTCCACCTTTCTCTTCACGTACTTCTTCACGCAAACGAATATCCAATAATTCACTGAGTGCATTCATAGCAAAAACGTTTTCGTAAGTATATTCTAATTCGCCCGGCATTGCTAAATAGAATGTAGCTTTAGGATCAACACCTTTATATACTTTTTTGAAAATTTCGCCTTTTGCCATACGGATATTATTATCTTTGTACACTTTCGGAGTTCCGGCAGGTAAAGAAGCAATATAAGTTTCTACCATTTTCTTCATTTCGGTAAAATCTATTGCACCAACGAAAAAGAACTTGAATTGACCAACACCATCGAATTGTGATTTATAGAAATTGAATGCTTTATCCAAATTCAAATTTTCTAATTCTTTTTTAGTTTCAGGCATTCTAAATGGATTGTTTTTATATAATGTAACACTAAATGTATCCATTAGAGCTGTTTGTGGTTCTTTTTGCTGACTTTCATTCATATCAATTGCATTTTTCTTGTAAATTTCGAATGCTTCAGCATCTTTACGAGGATTAGTAATATATAGATTTACTAATTGCATAAATGTTTCCAAATCTTTTGGAACAGTCGTGCCATTGAATCCGCGAGTTAATTCGCTTATACTTGGAGATACACCAACGCGTTTACCGGTCAAAAGTTTTTGCAATTCAACATTATCAAATTCAGCTATTCCGGATTCGTTTATAATAGAAGTTGAATGCGAAGCATTGCGGTAATCAGCAGAATTTAAAACTGATAATCCACCGGGCGCATAAGCATTCATCATTATCTCATCGTTTTTGAAGTCTGTTTTTTTCAAATACACTTCAGCACCGTTTGATAGAGTCCATTTTACAGCATCTATTTCCTTAATTAACTCTTCTTTAACAACTTTACCAGGTGTTGGTATTTTTGCCATTAATGGTTTGTCAACCGTTTTATCAACGTAAGGGGTATAATCTATTTGTTTTGCCATATTGTAGATAAGTTTTAATTCGCTTTCTGTAGGAACCTTCAAATCAGGGCTATCCAATGCGGAAAAAGTAACAACTACTGAATTAGTATTTACCAAATCTTTCATCATCGAATTTAGTTCTGGTAATGTAATTTCAGGTACATATTTATCATAAATGGTTTTTTCGGCAATTATACCAGGAAATGAAGTACCTTTCATATAGTTTGTATAATATTCATCAGCAAACCTTTCCGATTCGATTTTGTCGCGTTCATTGTACATTTCATCAAAACCTGCTACAATATCTGCTTTTGCGCGTTTTAATTCACCTTCTGTAAATCCGTGTTGCTGAGCACGGAAACCTTCTGCTAATAAAGTAGTATAAGCCTCTAAAATCTTGTCTTGTTTCGCTAAGCAGGACAATGTAAAAGTAAAGACATTTCCGTAGAAGCTACCGGCGTCACCACCGGCATAGAAAGCAAAAGGACCGTCAGGTTTTTGCATATATTCATTTAGACGTTGGGTTAGCATTGCACTAATCAATCTTTCCGATAATTGGCGTTTATAATCGCCGTAAGTTTGCTCGCCTCTTTCCGGTAATTTATAATATATTTGGAAATATGGCGGCATGGACCATTCTTTATCGACAAATACCGATGTCAATAATTGGTGGTCCAACGGAATAGGGAATGTTGGTCTTTCAACAAAGTTAGCCGGATTTTGTAATTTACCGAACTTCTTCTTTATTAATTTTAGTATATCATCTTTTTTGAAATCTCCTACAGCAATAATTGCGGTTTGATTTGGGCGGTACCAAGTGTTGTAGAAATCCAAGAAACGTTGGCGTGGAGTGTGCAAAATATCTGTTGTATCACCAATTGGTAAACGTTTAGCCCATTTCGAATTGTAGAGCATTATTGGATAGTGCTTTCTGTCGGCACGGTCTTGAGCACCGCGGTAAACGCGCCATTCTTCGTGAATTACTCCGCGTTCTTTTTCCAATTCTGTGGAATCGAATGTCATATTATGCAGCCAATCTTCCAGAACTTGAAAACCTTGTTCAACTGTTTTTTTATCATTTGTTGGTACTTTAAATACATAATATGTTCTGTCGAAATCAGTACTTGCGTTTAAATCTCCGCCAAAGCTCATACCTATTTTTTCAAAAAAGCTAACCAATTCGTTTTTTGGATATGTTTTAGTTCCGTTAAACGCCATGTGTTCTACAAAATGTGCTAAACCTTCTTGGTCGTCTGCTTCATCTAGTGAACCGGCTTTAACTAAAATTTGTAAATCAGCTCTTTTTTCAGGCTTTTTGTTTTCTTTAATGTAATATGTAATACCGTTTTCTAACTTACCATAAAGTACGGTCGGGTCGTTAGGGATTACATCGGACATTTTTTTACCGGCTAAAGGATCTTGAGCAGATAGATTAACCGAAGATAATACAAGCATTAAGCACAATGCTATTAATGTGAAAATTTTCATCGAATCTCCTATAAATATTTTAATTAATCATCCTAGAATTATTCGTAAGATAAGTGTTTCAAAATTAAGAATTTTTTTCTAAATTTATTATTAGATTTGAAAATATTTTTTTAATTTGTAACATTTTGATAATTTTTGTGTTATTACTATAAAAATTTAGTAAGAAATTCAGATTGCTTACTTCAATGATATTATTTCGTTGTTTGTTAAATTAAAATAAAAAATGGTTATTTTTTTATAATGTAATGTAACCTTGTGATATTTTATGTATAATATAACTAAGATTTTAGTTATATGTGCAAATTATTAAGAGATTTTAAATGATTTTTTTTGAGGTAAATATTATGAGAAAACTTGTTATATCCAATATCATATTCTTTATTATGGTATTCAATTTATCTGCTTTAGAGAAAATAAATTTTTATGAAGGAAAATCCGTAACTATCGATGGATGTTTTTCTAAAGGAGAATGGTCCGATGCGGATAGTGTTGATTTATTGCTCGGTGGGAATTATTATGTTAGAATCTTCTATAAACATGATGGTGCAAATTTATTGTTTGCGTTTTGTGATAATCTGAAAATAGCTCAATACCAATTCCGTTTTCCAGAAGTATTGTTTGATATTAATAATACTAAAACCACAACTTGGGATACAGAAGATCATTGGTTTCATGTATCCGCCACCGACTGTAATTCGAAAGGGAAACCAAAAGATTATACGAACTGTCTTTTAGTACAACCTGATTGGTTAGCAGAGAAAAACTTTATGGATGCAAACTTTAATGATACCGTGGAAATCAGCATCCCATTTACGAAATTAGGAATAAACCCTGAGCAAAATAAAATTTTCGGTATAGCATTCGATGTTACCGATACACAGACCTTTTGGGTTTTTTACCCTGCGACGGCAACTATGAATAAACCATCCACTTGGGCAGATGCTGAGATTATAAGCGGGAACGGAATCAACGATGAAGAAAATAACTCCATTCTGATATACCCCAATCCGGCGAATAACTATATCGAAATCCGAAAACCAACCGACGATTCTGAGATTCGCATATTCAATTCAATTGGCGAATGTGTGTCAATTTCAGGTACAGATGTAAAAGCTTTAAGTACAAAATTGATTGATATTTCGGAATTACCGGCAGGTTTATATTATTGTATTGTAGTTAACGAAACTAAGAATATCGTAAAAAGTTTTGTTGTGCTTAGGTAGGCTTTTTTTTAATATTATTCTATAAAATGAGGTGATGAGATGAAAACATTAAATATAAAATTGAATTTAATAATGTTGTTCATTATCACAATTACTGTATTATCAATTACATCTTGCAGAGATAAGGGCACCGAACCGGATCCGAATGATGCAGGTAATTATCAAATAATTCCGAAATATGATTCTGTTAGAACTTATGCCGGCGGCGGCGGTATTTACGTTGTAAGAATTTCTCCTTCAGCGGGATTTGAAGGAACGGTTAAACTTAAATTAGAAGCAGACCCGAAGTTAAATGCTTTACTTATGAAAACTACATTGACAAAGAACGATACCATTGCTGAAATTGTCATTAAACCAAGTTCTGCTATCGAAATCAAAGCATATACATTCAATCTTGTTTGTTCTCACGCAAATTCGGAGAAGAGGTATCAGTTTAAAGCGGCTGTTTATGACTTACAAAATACCAACTACGAGCCTTGCTTGGAAAAGCTAAATTTGTTCAAAAACTGGATTCAATCCGAAAAACCTGAATTTGCGTCTATTTTCGACACACCTGCACGTATTTATATGACTTATCCCGAAATTATGATTGTGGAACATTGGACATTAATTAGTACAAAATACGAAATACGATTTTGCTTCCACGTTATGGTACCGCCTGATGATTGGTCAAAAATTCAAATTAGAAAATTGGGTAAATTGGAACCGGAATTTTCAGCGCATCGAGATTCGTATGGGAACATTACTATTATACCGAATTCTGAATATCCAACTTTTTTCGGATACTAATAATAAAATAAAGGCGGTTAAAAAAAACCGCCTTTTTGTTTAACTGATGATAATTATTTTGCTTCGTAAAAACATCTTTTTGGAGATTGAACAAAATCTTCTGCCATCAATGTTTTCAATGCTTTGTCAACTTCTTTTTTGTCCACACCCGAAACTTCTGCTATTTCGCCGGCTTTCATTGGTTCGCCGTTGCTTTTTAATGTGGCTAATACTTTTTCTTTACTCATTTTATTACTCTTTATATTATACAATTTAAAATTATATTTGAAGTATATTTTAGGAGATTATTGTAAAGTTAAATAACTATTTCGAACCTTTAGCCAAAAATTCTAAGAATTCGCTTTCGCTGTTTGTATATGATATTCTGCCCAATTCTTTTCCTTCAGGTGTAATTATTATATAAGTTGGTAAAGCGACAGTACCGTAAACATCAATCTGCATTTTTTTGTAACGCTCCGATTCAGGGTCGTTGCGTTTGTCAGTATATAATTTCACAGTTACCATTTTGCTCAAACCTTCCTGCACAGCAGGACGCGGGAACATATCGCCATCCATTTTTTTGCAATTTGTGCAATTCATACCTGTAAAATCCAAAAATACATTTTTACCTTCTTCTTTAGCTTTTGCAATAGCTTCGTCGTAGTTATGTAGCCATACAACGTTCTGGCCACCGGCTGTAGTTGTTTCGGTGATTACGCGTGCAGGTAGCATACCTTCTAAAAAGCCCAATGAACCGCCGAAAAAACCCGAGAAAATGTAGAATGTAACTGTAGCAAATGTTACAGCGAATAATAATCTTAACGTGCCTACGCGTTCTACAGGAGCATCCATTTTGGTTTTGAATACACCGAGTATGTACAATGTGATTAATAAAGCGCAAGCGGAATAAATCGAAAGGACGAATCCGCGCGACAAATCCATTCCCCAAACTTGCAAAGCGTTATTTAAATATTTAGTCGCAATAGCTAAAACAACAAATCCCAAAACGATTTTGATATTGTTCATCCAAGCACCGGCACTTGGCATTTTGTTTAATGCCGCAGGGAATAGCGCGAGGAAGAAAAACGGGAATGCTAAAGCCGCTGAAAAACACATCATTGCAATCATTGGGTAAAACCAGCTTCCATTTGCGGCGGCAACCAATGAATCCGCTATAAAAGGACCTGTACACGAAAATGATGCTAATGCGAATGTGGCACTCATTAGGAAAACGCTCGTCAGTCCGCTTGTGTTTCTGCTTTTGGTGTCTATTTTATTGGTCAATTTCGTTGGTACTTGAATTTCATAAGCGCCAAGCAGGGATAATCCAAAGAATAAAAATATACCAACTACAAAGAAGTTAAACCAAGGGCTCGATACTAAATCCTGCATTCCTGCCGCACCGAATATACCGGAAACAAGTAATCCGAATATAGTAAACGAACCAACTATTCCCAATGCATAAGCGATGGCGTCGCGCATTCCTCTACCTTTACCTTTAGCTGATTCCGAACGCTTGGTAAAGAACGAAACGGTAATAGGAATCATCGGGAATACACAAGGCATAAATATAGAAAGAATACCGTTAACTAAAGCGCGAGCTATCATACTCCAAATAGAACCGCCGCTTTTTTCTTCCTTTATTTCTGCTTTTTCACTTGTTTTGGTTTCTTTTTCTGTTTTGATTTCTGTTTTTGAAGTTGCTACCGGATAACCCGATTCATCATAGGTTATATCGTATTCAACTGCAGATTTCAGCAGATCATCGCTTATTGTTGCAGGTTGTTTCGATATTGTAGCTGTGAATTCTTCACCAGGTAAGCATTTTGTTGGGTCACATTGTTGTAAATATGCAACCAAATCAATTTTGTCTTTGCCGAAATCAATATCTTTCAGAGCTTTAACTTTGATAATGAAATACGCTTTTCCTTTATAATGCAGTATATCCATTTGGAAACCTTCATCTTTTTTGGATTTAGGTTTCTGAGCGTAGATTTTTGATATTTTGTCGAAGGCGCCGTCTGGTTTAATCGAAAATTCAGTCGCTTGCGGACCGATACCTTCTTTGTTCAATTGCGCGCTAATAGCATAAGTGTACCAATGTTCGTCAATCGTCATATTAACCAAAAGTCTCGTTTCTTCGCCGCTTTTGATAACGGTTTTTTCAGCCGATACTTCTAATTTTACGTGTTTATCTTGTGCATTTATTGCAATAAATGATATGAAAAATAAAGTAAGTATTAACAGTACTTTTTTCATAAATACTCCATAATTTATTATATATATAGTGTTTATTTTAGTTCAAAGTTATCATATATTTCGTTCAGATTTACCTTGCCAATGTGTTTTAATTTTGTGGTATAGGTTTCTTTTATTTTTGTTGCGGCATTGCGCATATCCACATTCTTGATTCCTGTTTCTATCGAATACCAAGCTTCCATAAATGCTGAAAGCAAATCCGCGGCGCGTATTAAGGCACCGTCATAAGCACAAAATTCATTTGTATTATACTTTTCGTTGATTTCGTCGGTACTTATTTCGGTAACGACTTCGCCATCTTTTATGATTTTGTTTGAAAATTCATCATAAATGAAATACTTCATTTCCTTATGCCAGGAGTTTTCTATCAGCGGCATAATTTCTTTTTCCGTCAGCTCTTCTTCCAATTCTTTTATCAGATTATCCAACTCTGTAGAACTTCGTTTTACCGGAGAAATGATATCACGTGTAACTATTTCAGGTAAATCGTGGAATAATCCGCCGAAGAACGCATTATAAATACGTTTATCGCAAGCGTCATTTTCGCGTACAAACAAATAGCTCAGTAATGCTACAATCATTCCATGACCTAAGACAGAAGTTTTGGTAATGCGCGAAATTTGCGCCCACCTATATTGAAAACGTAATTGTCCGCATTTATCAACAAAGTTAGATACAGTATGCTTATTTATTAATTTATCCAATCCTTCTATATCGCGATAATCGTTTAATTTATTCAGCATTTCAGTTTGGATTTTAGTATTCTCGTAGCCAAACGGATTGGAATGTTTTATTATTTGGAATTCCCAATAGCTTGCATAAATATGAGCGGCGTCAATTACACGCATAGTGAGTGTTGTTCTATCAACAGGTTCCAAAAGGAATTCACGAAGTTCTTCTTTCAAAGTATTATTAGAAAATTTTGGCTCTAATTTGTCGAAAACAAATTTGTTCAAAGCCATAAACACATCAGCCCGCTCTTTGATTTTATTGTAGATAGGTGATTTAATATCGGAAATAATAATTCTACGAAGTAGCTCACAGATACCGTCACGAATCATATAATGCCAATCAATAACGTTGCCCTTATCTTCTTCGTATTTACCCAAGCAATAAGCAATCATCATCTTATGGGCGTGCTTATCTATTTCGATAAGGTCCATAGGACGAATCCGCTCGTTCCAGCGTTGGATATGAAATCCTTTGTTTAACTCTGTCAATAAAGAAATGCTTACACTCATTTTATTCCAATTTATTCTTTCGGAGGAAACTTAGCTTTGATTTTATTCATAAATGCAGTTTCCAAAACGCCATTTGATTCCCAAAAATAGAACTTACGTGTTACATAAGATTCTTCACCACTTATTTCACAAAGCTTCATCATCACACCGATGGTCTCATCTTCATTTTCTTTAATGATAAGCTTATATTTTATACGCATATTTTTCCAATTGCCACCGGGAATAAAAGGCATTGTAATATGGCCCATAGTTTCTTGACCTTTTAGCAAACTGAATTGTGATGCTATTTTATAAGATGAATCACCAATGGCAATTATACAAAAGTCAGACTCAATAACAGCTTTTCCCAAACCGGCATCGGAAGTCTTCATTGTAAATTGAATTACAGCGCAGGAATTACCTTCAACAATTTCTTTAATAGCTTGTGCTACGTCTTCAAAAATTGCTCCGGTTATTGTAACTTCATATTTTGGTTGCCAAAACTTAAGAGCAGTTTCCATTTCATAAGTATCTCCAGCAGTTGTATCAGCAACCGTTGAATCGGCAGGTATTTCTTCCTGAGCCGCTAATTTCATCAGCGGACTAATTAATATTATCATTAACGCGATTAAGAAAAGATTTTTCATTTCAGCCTCATTCTATTTATTTTTACACTATTTTTGTCAATTGATAAACGATTTATCTATATTGCATATTATATATAGACAAAAATAAATTTTTTTTCATAAATATAATAATATAAATTTAATATTTCACAAAAAGTTTGGCGGAAAGAACAATGGATGATTTAACAAAAGAGTTTATAAAGCGCAATATACACAGCTCTGCGGCGGATTTGTTCTTGAAAACACACAAAGATATTGATATTAAATTCGCGGTTAATCAGATAATTTCGCGACAAAAAGCGAAAAACAAACTAACGTCATTTTATTCCAATTTTGATTTAATTTTTCCGGAACCTTTGCAAATGGAGCAAACCAGTTCAGAATTAACCGCAAAATATAAATCCGATTTGGTGAATTGTAAAATTGGCGCAGATTTGACCGGTGGTTGGGGAGTAGATACATATTTCTTTGCTCAAACTGCTAAGGGATTTTACCATATCGAAAAAAACGTGGAGCTTAGTAAAATTGCAGAAAATAATTTTAAAGTTCTGGATGTTAATAATGTAAAATTCATAGCCGAAGATTGTCGAGAATTTTTAACTTCCGAAACTCCTGTGGATTTTATTTATGTTGACCCTGCCCGCCGAAGCCAAACTGGACAAAAAATGTATTTCCTTCGCGATTTGACACCGCACGTAATTAATCTAATGCCCCTAATGCTAAAAAAAGCCAATTTCGTGATGATAAAACTATCCCCAATGCTTGATATTAAATCCGCTATTTCGGAGCTTGATTCGGTAAAAAGCATTCACATAGTATCGGTCAATAACGAGTGTAAAGAACTGCTGATAATAATAGAAAAAAATTATCGTGGTGAAATTGAATATATTGCAAGTAATATTATCGCGGGTGAAACAGTTTCTCACAAATTCACTAAGAACTCAAAAATTACCAAATTCTGCACTCCTCAGCTGTATTTGTATGAACCGAATAGCTCGTTAATGAAGCTTGGTTTTTTTGGAGCTTACACCGCGAAATGGGAAATTGATGAAATTGCTCAAAGCACGCATTTGTACACATCCGAAGTGTTGAAGAATGAATTTCCGGGTCGTATTTTTGAAATAATCGCTAATATTAAACCTGACAAAAAAGATATTATCAAATATCTACCGAATATGAAAGCCAACGTTGCCGTGCGAAATTATCCGCTCACTGCCGAACTGCTGAAGAAAAAGATGGGTATCTCCGACGGCGGTGATTATTTTATCTGGGGTTTAAAAAATGCTGCCGCAAAAGCAATGCTGTTTTTGACGAAAAGAATAAAATAAATTATTAATTATCAATGATAAATGATAAATGTGAAGAGAATAAATACCCTAATTGCTAATTTGCCAACTTTTAGAGTAGCCACGGACCTACAAAAAAGACGACCCGGTGGGTCGTCTCTACAGAATTTCTTTGCGTCTTCGCGGTGATATTCTTACTTCAAAATGTACACAAATTTGCGTTTGCCTACTTTAAGTAAATGCTTTTCGTCAAGTTTTATTTCAAAAAACGGGTCGTCTATTTTCACGGAATCGACCGATACGCCGCCTTGAGTAATCAATCTGCGGGCTTCGTTTTTCGATGGGGCAGTGTCAGTCGCCAACATAGCGCCGAGCAATGAAATAGTATCGACAGCCAAATTCATTTCCGGTACATCGTCGGGAATATCTTTTTGCTTGAAAATTCTTTCAAATTCTTCCAAAGCATCTTTGCCGGCTTGCTGACCATAATACAAAGCTACGATAGCCATCGCCGCATTCACTTTAGCAGTTCTTGGGTGCATAGAGCCGTCTTTTAAACCCTCATCCACTGCATTGCAATCAGTGTCGCTCAAAAACGCACCATAACGCATATAACGCGAAATCAGTTCATCGGGAATGCTCATCACCTTGCCGAATATATCGCGTGGTGTATCGGTCAGGGCAATGTAATTATCCAAGGACTTGCTCATCTTCTGAACGCCGTCTGTACCTTCCAAAATAGGCATAGTCAGAATACATTGCGGATTTTTGCCATAAGCTCTTTGGATTTCGCGGCCGCAAAGAAGATTGAATTTCTGGTCCGTGCCGCCCAATTCCACATCGGCATCAATTGCAAATGAATCATAAGCCTGCGCCAATGGATACATTAATTCGTGAACGCTGATAGGAGTACCTGCTTTGAAGCGTTTGCTGAAATCGTCGCGTTCCAAAAGCTGAGCAACGGTGTAATTCGCCGCAAGGAGAATTACATCGCTAAAATTAAGTTTCCCCAACCATTCGGAATTATAGCGAACCGACAGACGTTCCTTAGACAATATCAACGTAGCTTGTTCCAAATAGCTCTGTCCGTTAATGCGGGTATCTTCGATTGTCAATTGCGGACGTGTTTTCGATTTGCCGGTAGGGTCGCCTATCATAGCGGTGAAATCACCGATAATCAATATGGCGTGGTGTCCCAAATCCTGAAATTGGCGCATTTTGTGTAATACAACCGCGTGGCCGATATGCAAATCCGGACGCGAAGGATCGGCGCCCAATTTAATATTCAGCGGTTTATTATGCTTTAATGAGTATTCTAATTTTTTTACCAATTCATCTTCAGGGATTAATTCCATTATTCCTTGGCGGATGATGTCCATCTGTTCATTTATAGTCGGAAACATAAGCTATTTTGTTTTTCTTGAATTTAAAAATATATAAGCACAAAATTAACAAAATTTTGCGGATTTTTCGATATTCGACTCCGCCGGAGTCGTGATTCCTTCCAAAGGAAACATTTTCTACAAACATTTGACCTCTACCGAAGAATCAATTACGAATTTCAAATTACGAATTACGGATTCTCATCTCTTCGCATTTAAAATTCAAAACTCAAAATTCAAAATTAATTGAAGAGATTGTGGCTAAAGCCTGTACCGTGCACAATTCCTTCGGGGCTGTCTCACAACAGCTCCATTTTTTTATTATGTGGAAAACTTCTTGTCAAT
>JBAXXL010000022.1:0-65952 GCA_037127915.1 bacterium | reverse complement strand
TTCTCAAAATTTCCCCTGATTTTGAGTCAATGATGTAAGGTGTATCTCCCTTTACTGCGATAATATTCCCATCGGGTAAAAAGAATGCACCGCTTGCTTCGCCCGGTACAAATTTACCGAGATTTACCAACGTATCTACGTTGATTGTTGGCACGTTGGGCTGTGCCTGAGCTATAGTTGCGGTAACAATTAGTGCCGCGACTATTAATAAAATCAATTTTGATTTTTTCATTTTGGATTTCTCTATTTTTTTATAAATTTGTTTGTTTTTTTGTCCCCAAGCTGAAGCGTGGGGTTGATATGAAAAGGTAAGTAGTGTGTGTCATTCCCATCAATTTATACCAATAAATGTGAACCAACATTTATTTCCGGCTATGGGATAATAAGATTTACGCCACAGCCCGTGCGGGAATGCAGAGAATTCTTTCATCTAATAAGTATATTTTTAATAAGCTAAGTATGTATTTTTTTTTCATTGTTTTTTTTTGATACTCAATTATATTTTACAAATATAATGAATTTTTTCTAATTAAAAAATAATAATTTAATATTTCCACATATTTATGGTATTATAACAAATTTAAGAATGAAAAGTTACAAAAAAAACATTACCAAGCGGGAGCTTGGAATTGAGGTGCTACAAAAAGATTGATTCCATTTTGCGTTTCTCACGAAGAGAAGATGGAGTCCACTTTGAAAGTGGGCTCCATCTAAAAATGTGAAATAGTGTACAAAAATATACACACAATAATTAATTATTATTGGCAAATTATTATTTATTTTTTGATTAATCAAATAATATTCCAAAAATTAGTCTTCGAATGCTTTTTAATCATGTGTTTTCCCAAGACTAAAATATCCTTATGTTATTATATAATGATACTTATTATGTGACAGAATCCAAATTTCTAAAGTCATTTATTCTCCAAATCCGGGTAAAAACAAAAAAATAATTATATTAATATATTTTCACAAAAGTGCTTTTGAATAATGAAATTTTATTAATTTTGTTGATTAATATTGTTACATTTTTAAAATAGTGAAATGACTGTAAAAGCTAAAATTGAAATTTTACGTCAGAAGAATGAAGAATCGTTACTTGGCGGCGGTTTAGAAGCAATTCAAAAACAGCATAAAAAAGGTAAATTGACTGCACGTGAACGTCTAAATTTATTGTTTGACGATGGTTTCTATGATGAAGTATTTAAATTTGTTGAGCATACCAGCAAAAACCGCTGGATGATAGACAGAATGGTACCTGGCGAAGGAGTGGTTACAGGAATCGGTGCGGTTAAGGGACGCTTAGCTTTTGCATCTGCACAGGATTTTACAGTAATGGGCGGCAGTGTAGGTGAAAACCACGCTGAAAAAATTGTGGAAGTAATGCAAAAAGCATTGAAAGACGGTGCTCCGTATATTGCTATCAACGATAGCGGCGGTGCGCGAATACAAGAAGGTGTGCAAGCTTTGCGCGGTTACGGACATATCTTTTACCACAATACATTATTGTCGGGTGTAGTGCCTCAAATCGCTATAATCGCCGGTCCTTGCGCCGGTGGAGCGGCATACTCCCCTGCTTTGATGGATTTCATTATTATGATCAATAAAGTAGGCAAATTGTTTATAGCCGGTTCGCAACTTATCCGTGAAGCTACAGGCGAAATAATCAGTGATGAGGAATTGGGTGGAGCTATGTCACAAGCCGCTTTTGCAGGTAATGTACATTTTATTGCCCGCAATGATGCGGACGCGATCAAAATCTGTCATCGTTTGCTATCTTATCTACCTCAAAACAACACAGAATTACCTCCCTATATCGGTAATAATGAAATAGATTTAACTGAAGACGAATCTTTGAATTATGTACTTCCTGACGACCACCGCGAAGCTTACGATATGAACCAGATTCTAAGCCGAGTTTTTGATGAAGGTTCAATTATGGAAATTCAATCACATTTCGCCAAAAATATTATTGTTGCTTTAGCAAGAATTAACGGTAATGTCGTTGGAGTGGTTGCGAATCAGCCAATGGAGAAATTTGGTGCTATCGATATAGATGCTTCGGACAAATCTTCAAGATTTATTCGATTCTGTAATGCGTTCAATATCCCTCTTGTAACTTTTGTAGATGTTCCGGGATTTTTACCGGGTGTGGATCAGGAATTTGGCGGCATTATACGTCACGGCGCAAAAATGCTATTCTCATTTTCGGCAACAACCGTTCCGAAAATCACTATCGTTGTTAGAAAAGCTTATGGCGGAGCTTACCTAGCTATGAGCGCCAAAAGTTTGGGAGCTGATAGAGTTACAGCATGGCCTACAGCTGAAATCGCAGTTATGGGCGGTGAAGGTGCTGTTTCGGTACTCTTTAAAGATGAAATCAAAAATGCTGAAGACCCTCGTGCAAAACGAGCTGAGTTAATCGAACAATATAGACAAGAGTTCGCAAGCCCTTATCCTGCGGCTAATGTTGGTATGGTTGATTCAGTTATTGAACCTAAACAAACCCGTCAATATATCTCGTTAGCTTTGGAATCATTAAAAAATAAACGGGAAATCAGACCACAGAAAAAACACGGTTTAATACCACTTTAATAAAGGAGATAATTTATGTTTGGTGTATTAATATTTAGTATAATAATGGTAATTTTAACTATCGGATTCAGATATTTCGGCAGTAAATATTACGATAAAATTTACGGAAAAGAAGGGCAACAACCGGAAGTTAGTAATTTTGTTATAAGCGATGATACCGATAATGAATTGGTAGCGGTAATTACCGCCGCCGCAAATGAAACACTTCAAAAACACGTTGTTGTAAAAAGAATAAAATCAATTTCTCAAAATGAAAGTGCTTGGTCTCAATCAGGCAGGTTCGATGCAATGGGAACTCATTCAGTAACTATAAATAGATAAAAATTATGAAAAAATTAAAAATTTCAGTGAACGGTAAAGCATATATCGTTGATGTTGAAATTCTCGAAGATGATGAGAATATGGGCGGTATGCCTAATGCTACACAGAATTATCAACCTGCTTATGTAGCACCAGCAGAACAAGTTCAAAGACCGGTCGCTCCAAAGAAACCTGCACCTATGGCTGGGGCTTATGTAGATTTAGAAGCTCCTATGAACGGAGTTGTTGTAGAAATATTTGTGAAACCCGGAGACAGTGTTGTACAAGGTCAATTATGTGTTGCTTTGGAAGTTATGAAAATGAAAACCAATGTTAACTCACCAATTAACGGTGTAATTAAATCAATAGAAACTAAAATTGGCGAACAAGTTGAATTGGGTCAAGCTTTATTAACCTTCGAATAATATTTTTAAGGAAAAATAAATATGACTTCAGCATGGACAATGGCATTGATTGTTTACCTGTTTGCGATTGGAATCTCGTTTTTCGTAGCAGGTATAATAAAACTAATGATGCTCGTTATGCATCTTAATAAAAAGCGTTCACTTAAAAAAGCCGAGGCAGGAAAATGATAAATTTTAACTTTATGGATCTTTTCCAAGGGATATCCACTATGATGCAATCACCTTCGAATATTGTGATTGGCCGTATCGGATTAATACTTTTGGGAATGCTTCTAATATACCTGGGAAAAAAAGAAATCTTGGAACCATTGCTTATGATACCAATGGGTTTGGGAATGATAGCCATTAACGCCGGTGTACTTTTTCTTGATCCGGCAACAGCATCAGCAGTATATGAAAAATCTATGGCAGTAGGTTCAAGAGCTCAAGGTACGATATTTCTCGCTCCGCTAGTTCAAGATCCCCATAATCTTATGTATATTCTCCAGGTTGATTTCCTTCAGCCAATCTATACATTTACCTTTTCTAACGGTTTGATAGCTTGTCTTGTATTTATGGGCATTGGTATTTTACTTGACGTAAGTTACCTTTTGGCAAGACCATTTATAAGTATGTTTTTAGCATTATGTGCTGAATTCGGTACGATAATGGTATTTCCGATTGCGATTGCCCTTGGGCTTCATCCAAATGCCGCCGCGTCAATAGCGATGGTGGGCGGTGCTGACGGTCCGATGGTATTATATACGTCGCTGATACTTGCGAAAAATTTGTTTGTTCCGATAACAGTTGTGGCATACCTCTATTTAGGTTTGACTTACGGTGGTTATCCTTACTTGATTAAACTGATGATTCCTACTAAGCTAAGAGCAATTAAAATGGATAATCATGGAATGGTAGAAATTACTTCAGGTGAAAAAACTGCTTTTGTAGTTATAGCCTGCGCTATTTTATGCCTTTTATTCCCTGTTGCCGCACCATTGTTCTTATCTCTATTCGTGGGTGTTGCGATTAGAGAATCCGGATTAAAGCACTTTATCGAATTAATTGGCGGACCGATATTATACGGTGCAACATTCTTCTTAGGTTTGTTGTTAGGTGTACTTTGCGAAGCTAGTACAATTTTGTCGCCGGTAATTTTACCATTATTATTGCTTGGTATATTAGCTTTGATACTTTCCGGTATGGGTGGTATATGGGGTGGTTATCTGATGTTCTTCTTTACAAAAGGTAAATTTAACCCTACAATCGGTATTGCCGCGGTAAGTTGTGTACCAACTACTGCCAAAGTTGCTCAAAAATCTGTTTCCGAAGTGAACCCTGATTCGTTGATTTTACCTTGGGCATTAGGAGCTAACGTTAGTGGTGTAATAACTTCGGCAATTATTGCCGCTATTTATGTAATTTTAGTACCTTTGATGAAATGATAAGTTTAAAACAAATTTTACAGAAGCCAAAGATAAAATTCTGGATTATCGGAACTTTAGTTGCGCTGATAGGAGTTTTTGCTTTTAGGGTTGGATTCCAATTGGTTGGACCCGATTATGTGAAATTAGTAAAATATTCAGGTTTAGCAATCGCCATCATCGGCTTATATATTGTTATGCTGGGTATAGAAAGAAAGGTAAAATAAAACTTAGCATTATAAATTATAAAAGTGTCCGACATCTTCTTTGGTGTTGGACACTTTTTTTTTGCTATATTCTCAAATAGTGCTATTTTTGAATTAGTTTATTGAGATTTGTACATAAAGATTCAGGACAAATTTAAAATGAAAATAGTTTATTTATCTATTGCACTATTCTTAATCGCTTTAGTATCTAAAGCTGAATATTCTGCGGTAACATTTTACGTAGTTGCTCATCAAGATGATTGGCAATTGTTTATGGGTTCCAGCGCATATTATGATATGTTGAATAAAGACGCCAAAACTGTGTTTATTTACACTACCTCGGGATGTGGGGGCTATATTGGTGACCAAGGAAACGGTGAAGGTTATGGCGGGTGCACTACATGCACTATGGCATATTTCAAAGCAAGAGAGATGGGTGCGATTAGCTCGGTTCAATTGGTTAATCCGCCGTCGAAAGTTAGTAGCTGGTGCAATTGCTGGCCCTACCCGGAAATGACAGAGGTAAAGTTTTTGGCAAACGGTAAGTATTTTTATGTAAAAAAATATGAATATTGCAATACAGTAAGCTATTTTCTCCGAATAGTAGATGCTAGTTTATTAGGACTAAAAAATGGAACCGGTACGATAACTTCGATTGAAAATGTAAAGGATCATCAAAACACATATAGAAATTGGTCCGATTTGACAGGAGTACTCAACCAAATAATAGTTTATGAAAAAGGTGATTTCGCTGCTTGTTGGCTCAATACTCACGAAACTGATGTAAAAATAAATCCAAACGATCACGATGATCATATTTACACCGGTTTAGCAATTCAAGATGCAGTAAAAGGTCTCCACGTGAACTTTAATTATTTTGTAGGTTATTATTCAAGTAATTTAGGACCGAATTTGTCACCTGATGCCGCTGTTATGGAAGCAGGTTTATTCGCGGCTTATGATAAGGCAATAATTGATGCTGGTTGGTGGGATGATTGGGAAACAAGGAAGGGTTT
Organism: bacterium; assembly: GCA_037127915.1. Lineage (GTDB taxonomy): Bacteria > Bacteroidota > Ignavibacteria > Kapaibacteriales > UBA2268 > JBAXXL01. Next base: position 60,007 of record JBAXXL010000022.1, on the reverse strand, counting down.
GTGTGCGTCGAGTTATAACAGAATGTTTTATGATACTACAAAAACATCTATTAGGATGGGCGATTTGGATAAAAATCAATATTCGATTTCCTGCTCTCCAAATCCCAATATTAATAATAAATTATTAATTAAATATTACCTGCCGGAGAACAAAATAATTAAAATCGAACTCATTAATTCCGCTGGTTTTGTACAAGCACTGATGGAAAATGAAAGTATCCGGACCAAAGGACTGCACGAAAATGAATTTGATATTTCGCGCTACCCATGCGGATTATATTTCGTACGATTGATAAGCGGTGGTGTGATAATTACAACCGGAAAGTTTATAAAGAGATAAGAATAAGTTATATATACTCATCCGATGACTGCGAGTTATCGGATGAGTTGTTTAAATTTCTATTCAACTATTATCTTTTTCGTTTCCTTGAACGGTCCAGCCTTCATTTCTATGAAATAAGCTCCGGCAGAAAGTAATTTCCTTGAAATGGCTTGCTTATGGGTGCCCGGTTTTTGAATTTCGTTTACCGGAGTTAGAATAATCGCTCCTGAAATATCATAAATTGTTAATGTGACTTGGCACTCAAATCCTAAACCGTAATCGATTGTGGCATCTTGCGTACCAATTGGATGCGGTATGACCTCGCTTAAATAAAAACGATTCGAAGGATCTTCCGGAATTTTGATTTGATTAAGGACGTCCATACAGAATTGTCCGATTGAAATCATGGCATTATTAACTATTTTATAAGAAATACACTTATCACTTGAATTAATAGAATATGAAATTATTGCGCTTCTAGATTTAGCACTATTACTATCGTCCGATAAACCATTCTTGCTGAGATATGCTGTAAAATCAATTTCGAGCAATTTAAACGCATCATTTATTGCAATTGGTTTCCCAACATTCTCTAAATTTACTATTATCTGCGAATTAAATTCATCAATTTTTATTTCTTTTGCAGATATAAAGGAATAAGTTCCTTGTAAATCTTCGCCAAGTCTGACTTTCACATTTCCGCTTTGCGAATCGAAATTCGCACCCAAAATATTTGTATTATAATTTATAATCACTTCTAAATCTGATAAACCTGTCAGATAATCCATATCGTTAGCACTTTCATTTACTTTAATTGCATAAGTAAACTTATTTTTTTTATTTAATGATGCTGAATCATAACCTACAGCAAAAGGATTGTTTTCTTTGTGAACAGTATCGTTGATTAAACCGCTCGTATAACGAATATATTCCAGCGTTTCAGCAAAAATTGTGTCAGTTAAAACAGGTATATATTTATTATCAGTATAGCAATTAACAGCCGTTTTGAATTTTTGGGCTATGTTATCCTGATATTTTACTTTGATTTCATTGTTTGTGTTAAATGGTTCAATTGCAATTGGGAACACTAAACTTGGGTCTATTTCAAATAATTGTGGATTTTTGTCAAACACTATGCTTGTGACATTTAATCGGTTTGAAGTATTGTTGTTTAGAATCAATGTATATTTATCGGAATAGCTTTTGCATTGAGTAGCAGAAAAGCCCTTCAATTGGGGCGATACGACTTTACCTGCAATTATAACCTCGCGGTAATATTTGCAAACTTCATCCCAAACTGTGATTTTTTCACATATATTGCCATCTGCAGGAATTCCTGTAAATGTAAAATCTAATTCATATACACCGCCTGAATCAATATTAAACGTTGGGTTTGTACAAGTCAAATTATTACTTAATGTTACTTTTCCATCAGTTTGTATTGTTCCCAAATTTGAAATAATAAACGAAGTATCCTTAGTTTGATTTGGGAAAATTGTGCCTAAATCAATTAATGTTGGACTTGGAACTAGTGCGACGCTGTCTTTGCGTGCTGTGATCGGAATTGTAATAACAGAATCAGGGTCGGCATTGGATTTAATTTCCAAAGCCGCTGTTTTTATTCCGGGTACATTCGTTTTAAAGCCTATTGAAATTGTCTTTGAGCTGTCTGGAGCTAAATTTATCGGCATAAGTTCATTAATTGAAAAATCTGCTTTATCAGGTCCGGTTAGATTAAGTCCTTTTATTCGGAGTGTGTCGCCGCCTGTGCTTTTTATTTCAACTGTTGTGGATGTTGAATTGTCGCAGATTAAATCAACAAATTGCGGACGTGTTGCTCGGATTTGGGGAGTTTGCTCGATGCCTTCACCAAAAAGCATCACTATCGCCGGACTACCTATATCATTATAATGAAACTCTAGCGTTCCGCTCGTTCTGCCAATAAAGCTCGGAGTAAATCGCAAGTCAAGTTTTGCGGTATCACCTGGATTTAAAGTGAAGCCCCAACCGCCGGAAATAGTCGAGAAATCATAATCATTTGGTTTATTGTGTTTTGTATTAGTTATGGTAATAGGTGCTGTTCCTATGTTTTTAATTGTCATTGCTTGTAATGTATCTTCGCTTTTGCCCATATTAACTAAACCAAAGTCAATGTTTTTACTTAATACTAGAATCTTCGGAGCAATACCTTCACCTTCAATAGTTTGAATTAATGTATCTGATTGTGTAATAATCACAATTTCGGCGAAGTGCTTGCCTTCTCTCAATGGAATAAACCTAAATTCTGTATTTTTTGATTCACCCGGTTCTAAAGAATATTTGGGCAAGCCTGAAACAAGAGAAAAAGCTTTAGAATCGAAGCCTCGCAAATAAATGGAATCAACCATGAATTTGTAGGAACCTATATTGCTTATGAAATTATCTATCACTGAATCTTTGGACATACCAACAATACACTTTTTCATATCTATATTTTTTGAAACAGGCTCCGGAGCTACTATTGAAAATACTGCATCGCTTACATCTTCGGGTAATATAGGAAGTTTAAGTCCAAATTTAAGCAACCAAATATCCGACATACCCAAATTTTCGATTAAATCTCCATTATTGGAGAAGGAGGCGCCGGCAATAACGAATCCTCCATCTTTAGTTGGTTGAACTTGTTCAGCAAAATCTACAGTACTACCACCATAAGTCTTTTCCCAATTAACCTTTCCAGTTTCATCCAATCTAACTACCCAAAGATCCTGATACCCTTTGTTTTCTGAAACATCTCCATCCACAGAATTTGTCGTTCCCGTAAAAATATAGCCGCCATCTGAAGTTTGGATTATTGATGATGTATTATAATAATCGTGAGTGCCTTCTTCACCACTTCCACCTATATTTTTTCTCCAATCGATTATCCCTTGACTATTCAATTTCAACAACCAGTAATCACTTTTGCCTTTGTTTTCATAAACATCTCTATTATCAGAAAATGTTTCCCCTGTAACGATAAATCCGCCCTCTCTTGTTTGCAGTATGGAATACCCAATATCTTGTTGATCTCCGCCGTAAATTTGTTCCCAAATTTTATTACCATCAGAATTGTATTTTACAATATAATAATCACTAACATCAATCGGATTAAAATTATGTTTCACAACTCCAACAGCAACATATCCACCATCTTTTGTTTGTATAACAGAATTGAAATTACATAATGAGTCAGCTTTATTTGAATGTTCCCATTCGATTTTCCCTTGGCTGTCTAATTTTAAAATGCTGATTCCAATACCTTTTTTAGCACTCCATCCGGCTACAATATAACCACCGTCTTTGGTTTGCTGAATTGCTTTTGCCATCCAACCGTTATACAGTTGGCTCCACTCAATAATACCAACATTGTTTAATTTTGCAACCCACCATCCTGCTGGTAGATTTATCCCATTATCATTGTTTCTTTCACCAGCTAATATATAACCACCGTCTTTAGTTTGCTGTACCGAATATCCAGCATCTTGATAAACACCCCCATAATTTCTTTCCCACTCGACATTTCCGGATTTGTCCAATTTGTATAAGAACACATCAGTTGTCCAATTATAGTCTTCCGTTTGACGATAACCTGTGACAATATACCCACTGTCGCTGGTTTGTTGTATCGATTTTGCACCATCTCCTAAATTTCCTCCGTAAGTTCTTTGCCATTCCAAAAATGGAGTAGCGTCTGCAATTAGTTATTTTTTAATAAGCTTAACTTTAATCAAACACTCATTGCTTGTCGGTGGAGGTATGTTTTTCCAAATATATTTTAGTCCTGTGGCTGTATCGGTAATAAATGTCCATGTCTTGCCATTATCAATGCTATATTCTAAACTTACTGTGTCGCTTTCATAAACTCCTTCCCAAGTGATTAATGTATCACTGCCAATAACAAATTTCTCGCCACCGTTTGGACAAGTCAATTTCAAAGGATTTTCCGGTAAAGCATGACCACCAAACCCGCCAATCATATTTAAAGTTCTTCGGCAAACATCGGTCTCAATAGTAAAACTTGTAAAATAAATACTCGAATCCTGAGGTTCATATCGAATGTCTATGATTTCGCTATCACCCTGCTTCAAATTGATTGGGAATGCTACGTTTCTTAATGAATATACTTTTGGACCCAAACTTACTTTTATATCACTTATCTTAAAATCTCCATTTATCGCTTTCAATATCATTGTTGTATCTTTTATTTTACCCGGCTGAACTCCGCCGAAATAAATAAAGTTTGGAGTTAATTCTAACTTGGCTAAAGAAATTTCTGGCGGCTGATAATTGGTTTGTCCCATGTAAATACCTTGGTATACTCTGACATTTGTAAGTCTAAGTTGGCATCCCAAATCGCTTTCCCATTCTATTTCACAAGGTTCTAAACCTCGAGCGATCCTGAGTATTTTAAAATAAATAGACTGTGCTTCATCAAGAGTGTAAACATTATCAAACCATAATCCACCCGTTTTTTCGGATATATCTTTCAAACTTTGAGGACAGGACATTCCAATAACTACAGAGTAAATTTCACATCCTTGTTGCTTTGCAGTCGCAATTATTCTTGTAACTTGTGGTTCTTTTTCGGGCAAACCATCGGTCATTAATATGATTACTTTTTTATATTGACCAGCTTTTGAGACAAGCAAAGCACCGCTCATTTTATTTATTAAGGCATAATCATAATCTGTTGAACCCTTGGGTTTAAGTGAATCGATTGCACTGAGCAGTTTATTTGGGTCAGTTGTGAAATCCTGATTTAAATAGTTATAATTGTCAAAACTTGTGATTGCACACTCATCTACCATGAGATTTAGTGCTCTGACCCAAGCAGATAGAGCTGTTTTAGCAATTTTAAAACCACCGTTTTTCATTGAGCCGCTTACATCTACTGTCAAAACACTCGAAATGGGAACTGGTTGTTTTGGACTTGGGCAAGTGACCTTTGTAATTTTTCTTTCTAATCCATTTTCAGTTAGCATTACGTTCGAAGGCGAGAGGTCGGAACCAAAAATATATGCCTTAACCAAGGGAAAACCTTCAGCATTAACATTGAATATATCTATGGTTTGACTATAAACATTGTTGAAGCCTAAAAGGAAAAGTAAAAATACCAGTAATTTTTTCATAAAAACATACTCCCAAAAAATAACTTACTCTATGTATTAAAACCAATAAGCAAAAGTATGTATAATTTGCAAATAAATAAAATAAATGAAGAAATATTAATTTATTGAATTCAATTACGAATTTCGGAATTTCGTTGCTTTGCATTTTTTTAATTTTTTATACCCCATCCCCTAAACCCTATACCCTGCTCGAACATGGATTCTTCACTTCGTTCAGAATGACAGCGCGGCTAATCCGATTTTTTTGAGATTGTCAGGGGTTTTCTTCTCTTCATTCTTCACTCTTGCCTCTTGCCTTTTGCCTATTGCCTATTGCCTTGGTAATTAATAATTTTTTTTTCTTATTTTTGCAAATAATCTTTTTGTTTTTTTAATTAAATAATTTTCCGATGCAAATATCCGTAAAACAATTTAATCCCCTATTTGGGGAAACAGAAAAAAACTTTCTTTTTATAATAGATAGTATCCGAAAAATACCTTCCCAAATTATTTTATTCCCTGAATTAGCACTCACGGGGTACGATTTCCACGACCGCTCGGAAGCTGAAAAATTCGCTTTGAGTCCGGATAGTTCTATGCTAAAAGAATTTGAATATTTGGCTCGTGTGGAAAACAAAATCTTATGTATAGGATTTGCGGAAAAAAGTGGTGATAAAATTTATAATTCTGCAGGCCTATTTTTCCCTGAATCTAAATACAATAATATATATAGAAAAACACACCTCTTTTACAAAGAGCGGTTGATATTCGACGAAACTGACCGCGGTTTTTTTGTGGTTGATTATGAACCTTGGGATATCAAAATTGGAACAATGATTTGCTACGATTGGCGTTTTCCGGAATCTTCCCGAACATTGGCTTTAATGGGTGCAGATATTATTCTGTGTCCTTCCAATTTAGTTACCGACGTATGGCATATTGCTATGCCTGCCCGCGCTTTGGAAAATAAAGTTTATTTAGCGGTCGCAAACAGAATAGGCAAAGAAAACAGAAACGGTGTAAACTTAGTATTCAAAGGTAAATCCGCAATTTATGGATACAATGGCGAAGTGCTGGAACAAGCCAAAAAAGACACAGAAGAAGTTTTGACAACTGAGATTGAACCGGAAAAAACACGAAATAAATCATTCAACGAAATAAATAATATTTTTTCCGATAGACGAGCGAAATGGTATTTCAAATAAATTTCTTAATTTGCATTTCTAAAAATTTAATTAAGTAAGAAACTATTATGAAAAATGTTGCTTTATACGAAAACGGGTCTAAACCGGAAGCATTTTACTGGGCAGAAAGAGTAGCAGAGAAATTGTTAGCCCTTGGTTTTGCTGTATTTGTACGACAATCTTTGGCTTCTAAATTGAACACAGATTTAAAAAACAAAACTAGAACCATTGGCATTCAGGAATTCGAAAGATATGCTGATGCGGTAATTACTCTCGGCGGCGATGGAACAGTACTTTCTGCGGCTCGTGAATTACTTCACACCGAAATTCCTATTATGGGTATAAATATTGGCAAATTGGGCTTTTTGGCTGAATACCCGGTAGAAGAGCTCGATAATGCGCTGGATACTTTTGTGAATGGTAATTACCGAATAATCGACAGAACTGCAATTTATGCCGAGATCAGCGGTGAAAGAATCTATGCCGTGAATGACTTCATAATAGAAAAAAAATCTACTGTCAGATTAATTAAAATTCAAGCTTATACTGACGACCATTTTGTAGCCGATTACCGTGCCGATGGGCTTATAATTACAACCCCAACCGGTTCGACTGCTTATTCGCTTTCTTGTAATGGTCCGATAATACCTCCAAAAGCTAATGTGATTTGCTTAACGCCAGTCGCACCGCATACTTTGACATTGAGACCGCTAATTTTACCGGACTCAAGCATATTAACATTATCGGTAAATTCGCCGAGTGGTGTTGCGGGATTAGTTTCTGATGGTAGTTTAGAAAGATTAGTGAAAAATGGTGAAATTATTACGATACAAAAATCCGATAAATGTGTGAAAATGATAAAGCCTAACGATACATCATATTTTGATTTACTGCGAAGAAAATTGTTTTGGGCTCAAAATCCCGTAGCTGATTAATTAAAAATCTATTAGGAAAATTTTATGAATTTGATACTAAATGTTATAAACGTAATCTACTGGAACGTAAATCCGGGTTTCACTGTGTGGATATTCCATCCGCGCTGGTATGGATTATTATTTGCAGGAAGCTTCATTGTGGGCTATCTGCTGATGGAAAAATTCTTGAAGTGGGAAAAGAAGGATTTGAAATTCCTTGAATCGCTCACTATGTATATGGTTGCTGGTACTGTAGTTGGAGCGCGGCTCGGGCATTGCTTATTTTACGAACCAGCATTTTACCTTTCACATCCATTAGAAATTCTATTTATATGGAAAGGCGGGCTTGCTTCGCATGGTGCCGCAATCGGTATATTAATTGCCTTATGGTTCGCAGTTAGGAAGCGCAAGGATATTAGTTATATTTGGACTTTGGATAGAGTCGTTATTGTGGTCGCATTAGCCGGATTCTTTATTAGGTTGGGTAATTTCTTCAATTCTGAAATTTACGGTGTTCAAGCCAGTGTTCCTTGGGCTGTTGTTTTCCAAAGTGTTGATAATGTTCCGCGTCACCCTGTGCAACTTTATGAAGCGATATGCTATCTAGCTATTTTCTTCTACTTGTTCTTCTATTATAAAAAATACAAAGAGCATACACGCGAAGGCTATATATTTGGCATGTTTTTAATTTTAGTATTTACTGCACGGTTTATTATAGAATTTTGGAAAGAGCACCAGGCGGCATTCGAATTGCCATTGGGTTTAGATATGGGGCTCGTTCTTAGTATTCCATTTATTATTGCCGGTATTCTTATAGTTATTTGGTCTTATAGAAAAAAAGGTAAATAAATATGAATCTTTTAAACATAACCAGAAAATCTCTCACCAATATAATCATGTTGGTTTTTATCGTATTGCTTGTTTTGAGCAGTGTATTAGTTCTTGTATTTAATGCTTTAGATTCAAAGAAATCTTTTTACGAAGCCGCAGAGAAAAATTCAGAATTCTATTCCAAAACCATTGCTTCGGAATTCAGAAGATTGTTTTCCAATGTTGAAAAATCCTCGGATGCACTCGAGATATGCTTCCATAATAAAGATTTTACTTTGAATGAAATTGAAAACATTTTGAAGTTATATCTTGAGAATAACCCCGACGTATTTGGAACAGCTTTTGGTTATAATCCAAATTTTTCTGACACTCTCAATTTGAAATGTCCGTATTACTACAAAGGGAAAAGCGATCTTAAGCGTATTGATTTAGCCAATAAAAATTACAATTATACACACTGGGAGTGGTACAAAACCCCTGTTGAAACAAAAAAACCTTATTGGTCAAATCCATATTTCGATAAAGGCGGCGGCGAAGAATATATGATTACGTATTCCTGTCCAATCTATACCGCTAATGATAAACTACTGGGAGTATTTACAAACGATATACAACTAAAATGGCTTGATGAAATTTATTATAAAATTAACCAAATCAAAGGAAGCAGTTTTTTTATCACTGATTCAAAAGGGAAACTGATTTACCCTTATGATGAAAAAGGAAAAATTAATAATCTAATAGATTTCTTCAAAGTAGAAAGCGGTAGTGCCGATTGGTTCAAAGATTTATCCAAAAATAATCAAACCAGAGGCGATAACGAATATTGCTTGAAAAATACAAGTGATAAAGGTTTTGTTTTTCTTAATCCGGCCGGTTTCAACGATTGGAAAATTGTCGTCTTCATCCCAGAGGAAAGTATTCTCAAAGAAATGAATAATTTTAGGTTGAATGACCTGATATATTTGATTACGGTCATACTTCTACTGATAATTGTTTATTCTATTGTTAAAGCCCTATCAAGAAAAATAATAGCTATTGACAAAATTAATGAAAAAGTTGCTAGGGGTGAAATTTCTGATGGTATGAAATCCGCTCAGAATTTGCTCGCAGAATATAAAATTATCGACCCAAATATTAAGGAAAAGCATATTAAAAATGAGATGCTTGGTTTAGTTTTAAATTTAAATTCTATGCTGTTAAATCTTGAAAATTTGGTTCTACAATCTCAAAAAGCCGGTAAGCAAGTCAATTTTTCAACCGATAGTTTAGCGACAGGTGCTCAGGAAGTCCAAAAGGTTTTAGTTCAACAATCTACAAATTTATCGAACACCGGTTCGACAATAGACGATATGGTATCAGGAATAAAAACACTAAACAACAATTTAGCCCTGATTTCCAATATTGCTAACAATGTTAATATGGATGCCGAAAGTGGCAAAACTAGTCTCCAGGAAATGGAGTTGCATCTGGCAAAAATTAATGATGATTCACGCAAACTAAGTTCCGTATTAGAAAAAATGCATAGTGAAACCGAAGGAATAACCGATGTTATCACCGAAATAAATAATATAGCTCACAGGACCAATATGCTTTCGATAAATGTAGAAATCGAAGCTGAAAAAACTAGTGCTATATTGCTCGAAAAAGGATTAAATGATAATATTGGCGGATTTAAAATTGTTGCAGAAAAAATCAATGAATTAGCACTCGAAACTGCAAATTCCGCTGTAAATATTGAGGTTAAAATTGCTAATATAGATGATACAATTAGAAGTATTATTGTTTCGGTTATTAATTACTTGGAGCTTATTACCCATACCTCAACAACAATTAATGCAGTATCGCTAAACCTCAATAATATAATTATTAAGGCACAAGATTTGGTTGAACATTTTGTTGTATTCAAGGATTCTATGTCCGACCAAAGCGAAGGAATTTACAATATATCATCCCTTATTAAGTCAATAAGAGATTGCTCTGAAAATATTCAAAAATCAATGCTCGATTTTGAGCACCAAATAGAAAAAACAAACTCGTCGGTAAAAAATATGCAAAGTTCGTTATCAAACTTTTCAACCGATAAGTGTTTAATATAACAATAAATTATATCATGTATAATATGCCACAAACAGTACAAATTGCGCGATTAGACGATAAATTCGATGATTTGCCGTTACCTCACTATGCTTCCGAAGGTTCTGCAGGTATGGATGTTTACGCGGCAATAAGCGAGGATATTTCTTTATCTCCTAATTGCACTGCGCTCATTCCAACAGGTTTGGCAATCGCATTGCCAAACGGCTACGAATGTCAAGTTCGTTCCCGAAGTGGATTAGCGGCTAAATATGGGGTATTTACTTTAAATGCACCCGGAACCGTTGATAGCGATTATCGTGGTGAAATAAAGGTAATATTATCAAATTTTGGTAATGAACCATTTATTATCAAACGTGGCGATAGAATAGCGCAATTGGTAATAGCTAAATACGAAAAAATAGATTGGTATGAAACAAAAGAATTAGATAAAACTGAAAGAGGCGAGGGCGGCTTTGGCTCGACAGGTATAGGAAAATTATTAAAAAAAATATAATCCAAGCGGAGATAGAATGATTTCTGTAAAATTAAAAAAAGCGGCAACTACTGCAGTGGTTGATTATATGGGTTTGACAAGCGAAGAAACCTTTTTAGTCATTACCGATGAAAAGATGAATAAAATCGGTGAAGCATTATACGACGCCGCACAGAAAGTAACAAAAACAGCGTTTATGCTATATATGCCTGTTTTAGGTATCAATGGTGATGAACCACCCAACCAATTGATTGATATTATGCGTAGTGTCGATGTCGTTGCGGCGGCAACTACAAAATCAATTATCCATACAGGTCCTAGACATCAAGCTACTAAAGGTGGTGTACGCGTTGCTTCAATTCCTATGATGGAAGAAGATTCATTTATTAGAATAATGGGTGCTGAAATCGACCAAGTCGTTGCGACAAGCAATGAATTAGCGGCTAGTTATAAAGATGTAAACGAAGTTCATATAACAACCGATTTAGGTACCGATATTAAACTTTACGTTAAAGAACGCAGTCCTATTATAAGTACCGGTGTGTTGACTCTATTAGGCGCTTGGGGCAATTTACCGTCAGGCGAAGTTTATATCGCACCGATCGAAGATCAAACAGAAGGTATTTTAGTAATTGACGCCACTATTGCAGAAATAGGTTTATTAGACAACCCTATAACAATAGAAATATCGAAAGGCAAAATCCAAAGTATAAATGGCAAAGGTACTAAGACTAAGGCTTTGGTTAAATTATTGGATAAATACGAGAACGAAGAAGCTAAGACTTTAGCTGAATTTGGTATAGGAACAAACTATAAAGCTCAAATTGGTGGATTTATTGGTGAAGATGAAAAAGTATTAGGTACTTGCCATTTCGCTTTTGGGAATAATTTCTCTTTCGGCGGTTCGCTAACGCCTCCTATTCATCTTGATTGTGTTGTGATGAAACCGACAATCAAATTTGATGGGAAAGAAATCATGGTCAAAGGTAATTATGTTGAACCAAAAAAAGACCGTGAGTAAAGTTTGGACGCTGTAGAATTAAAAGTATTAGCTAAACAACTAGTTCGCGAAATGGATTCGTTAAACAACGCTGATTTAGCTCCTAAATGGCAAAACGGTACTATTAAACTAATACCGGAAAATTCTGATTTGAAACCACACGAGATTCCGATTGAGACTCTAATGCATAAAATAGTGATGGTTCGAAACAATATCCGGGTATTAGAACAACAGATTAATTCTTCTGAAGATTTATCGGAAGGCGAAAGAATCAAGTTTCAAAGCTATATAACTCGCTGTTATGGATCTTTGACTTCTTTCAATTTCCTTTTTTCGAACGAAGAAGATAAGTTTAGCTCTAAATTATAAGAAAATGATACTTAAAACTTTTGGGTTTTTATTTTAATTGTTAATTTTGTATTATGAAACAAGTAATAAAATTAAAAAACGATTTAGATGAATTAAAGAAATTAGCAAAATTCATAACAGAATTCGTTGCTGATAACCAAATAGCAAAAAGTAATATTTTTAATTTAAACTTAATTTTAGAAGAGCACATAGTTAATATTATCTCCTATGCTTATGATGATAATGAAGTTCATGAAATAGAGATAGTATTGAACATTGAGGATAGTTTATTGGAAATCAGTGTTATTGACGATGGAAAACCCTTCGATCCTACAAGTTTTAACATAACCGAAATCGGAAAAAGCTTGGAAGAAACAAAAATTGGAGGTCTGGGTATTCTTTTCATAACTCAGTTGACAAATAACATTGAATATAAAAGAAATAATAAAAAAAATAATTTAAATATGTTGTATAATATTAAAATGTAATTATTCGAAGGTAATAGAATGAATTTACACACAAAAACTCTTGAAGATTATTTAGTAATTGAATTCGATGGAAGATTAGATGCCGTAACGGCTGACGAGGTTGAGGTACAAATTTTCGATTTGATTAATCGTGGAAGTAAAAATATAATATTAGATTTTTCAAATCTAACATTTATAAGCAGTTTGGGTTTGAGAGTTGTACTGGCAACATTGAAAAAAATCAAAGCTTTAGGTGGAAAATTACGTGTTTGTAATATGAATGAAGAAATTACTGAAGTTTTCGATATCTCAGGATTCAATTCGATATTCAGTATTTTTGAATCATTGGATAAAGCGTTAGCATCATAAGTTCTATGATAAATAATCTGATTTTAAAATTATAAGCACTTAAGGTGCTTATAATTTTAATAGATTCTCTAAACACAAAATACTCAGAAGGTTTATGAAATATTAATACTCTTTGTTAATTTAAAGGTATTTATTAAATATATCAGGTCAAAATGAAAAAGTTAATTCTTTTCCTGTTGCTTATTTCAGCAACAGGATTATCTGCACAAATAGACTATGAATATCTATCGCGTGCCCAAAAATATAAGTTAGACACATTTGCCTTTGACAATGCAAAAAAGATTGCGGGGGAATCGATAGGGATAATCGAACGAGAAATTGATCCTAACGAATATGTAGTTGGTCCGGAGGATAAATTTGTTATCTCCGTATTATTGGCTAAAACATTGGAGTATCCAGCAAAAGTATCTCCTGAAGGATGGATTATGCTTCAAGAGGCTGGAGCTGTTGATGTAAAAGGAAAGACCTTGGCTAAAGCTAAAGAATTGATTCTTCAACAAATTAAAAAGTATTTTAATACTGATAATGTTTTTATTTTATTGGACGAAGTCAGAAAATTTAAAGTTACAGTCAGCGGCTCAATTTCAAAACCTATTAGTGTATCAGCTTCAGCAACTGATAGAGTTTCAGATGCAATAGATAGAGCGGGCGGGTTAACTTACGATGCTTCGTTCCGTAATATTACCCTGAAAAGAAAGATTGCTAATCGTGATACCGTTGTTAATATTGACTTAGTTCGCTATTACATGTTGGGCGATACAAAATCAAATCCTTATTTGACTGGTGGTGATATTATAACCATCCCCCCTTCAAACGAAAAAGATGCCATAAAGATTTATGGAGATGTCAGCTCAGCAGGTGAATTTGAATATAAAGAAGGTGATTCGTTGTCGACATTGATACGCATGGCTCAATGCTTCCTGAAATCAGCTTATCTGGATTCCGTTGAATTTGCACGTTTCGACGAATCAAATCTGCTCGTAGAAAGAACTTTTTTGGATTTAACAAAATGGAACAAAATAAATAGCTTTACCTTTACAAAGATGCCAGGTGATTTTGCTTTGCATTCAGGTGACAGACTTTTCGTGCGTTCAATGCCCGATTGGAATAGAATGGATTATGTAATAATTACCGGTGAAGTTCGCTACCCGGGAAAATACGCTATCGAAGAAAGCAAAGATAGATTTGCCGATGTTATTAAAAGAGCCGGCGGACTTACCCAAGATGCATCTGCTTTCTCATCCGAACTTATAAGGCAAAACGATAAAGACAAGGTGGATATGGAATTGGAACGTTTGAAAAAAATTCCGCAATCCGAAAGATCACGCTACGAACAACGCTATTACGATGCACGTATTAATGAACGACGCGGTATTATGTCTATAGATTTCGATGAAGCTATAAAAAATTATCAGTCAGAAGATAATATTTATCTGATGAATAAGGATTCAATCATTGTTCCACAGAAAATTAATTATATAAACATTCAAGGTAGAGTAAACAAACCTGGAAATGTGAACTACAGCCCGGGAATGACTTACTTAGATTATATCAAAATCGCAGGCGGTTACGGTTATAGAGCAGACCAAAGCGAAACCTTGGTCAGAAAACAACGAGGTGAGATATTTCGTGCTAAAGGAATGGATTATACTTTAGAACCTGGGGACGTGATATTAATTCCAACTAAAAAAGAAATTGACTTAATGGATGGAATAACTACTTGGGTAACACTACTCGCTCAATTTGCAACTTTTGCCGGTGTAATAATAGCATTAACTAAGTAAACTATTTATAATATATTACTTCTATAAGCAAGTAATTTTCATATCATTTTATAATGGATATATATGGAAAAGCAAGAAATTTCATTAGCCCAATTTATCAGGTTAATTAAGGACAATAAAAAAAGTGTAATTATAATTACTCTCGCCTTTACTATAGGCTTGTTGTGCTTTTCATTTATTATGCCTTACACATATAGTGTTCAAACTGTTATTATGCCGCCGAAACAAGAATCTTCCCTTGGAGGTCTTTCATCATTACTTAAAGATATGCCTTCAAGTGTCGGTTTGCTGGCTGGTGGCGGTAAATCGTCAGCCAATCAAACTTTTATCGGAATATTAAGAAGCCGTTCGGTTGTAGAATATATTATTGATAAAGACAATTTATCGAAAAATGAGTTTTTCAAAGGACAAAATAAAGAAGAGTTAATAACAGGAATTCAACAATCTCTCGATATTGATAACACAAAAGATGGTTTTATTTATCTACAATTTACTTGGAAAACTAAGGCGTTTTCTTCCAAAAAGCAAAAAGATTCATTAGCATCGCTTACGGCAATAATAGCTAACGACGCTATTGAAGCATTGGATAAAATCATCCGTAAGCAATCAATGAGTAAAGCCAAATTCTCGGAGGAATATATTGCGGGTGAGATAAGGAAATATAATGTTCGATTGGATTCTATCGCAATAATTTTAGAAAACTATCAGAAAAATAACAATTTATTTGAAATTGACGAACAATTGAAAGCTATACTAGCGCAAGCCGTTAGTTCCGGAGCTGTTCTAGGTGAAGCCCAATTCGAACTAATGGTTGCCGAACAGGAATTTAGCACCAAGTCTCCGCAATTACAAGCTATTCGCAACAAATATAATGCTGTTCTAAATCAATACAAAAGCATTCAAAGCGGTGGCTTAATGAAAGAAGACAAATTTTCTATACCTTTAAAAGAAATTCCTGAATTAGCAAGAAAATATGCTGTACTTTATCGTGATAGAGAGGTGATTGAGCAGGTGATTTTATTTTTGGAAATGCAAAAACATCAAGAAGCCATTCAAGCAAGCCGCGATATACCGGTTGTGGAAGTTTTAGATAAAGCTGAAACACCTTTAAAAAGTATAGCACCTGTCAAAAAAATGATGTTTTTAGGCGGATTGATTTTTGGGTTTTTCATTTCAGTGCTTTATTTAATTTATAAAACCTACAGAAAAGGTAAAGCCAATTTGAGTGTGAAGGACTAAGGAATTCGAGATGAAAAAAAGAGTGTTAGTTGTAACCGGAGGAGGCGATTGTCCGGGTTTGAATGCTGTAATCCGCGGTATTGTTAAGCGTGCGGCGCAGGAAAAGGATTATGAAATTTTCGGAAGCATTCGAGCTTTCGACGGTGTTCTAAAAGATCCTCAGGAAATCATTTCCTTAAATTCAAAAAATACATCAGGGATACACCAAAAAGGTGGTACCATTATCAAAACTACCACAAAAGATGGTCCTTTCAATTGGCCTACAAAACAAGCTGATGGAACAATAACATATAGTGATCGAAGTGCAGAAATGCTCAAGATGTTAAAAGAATTGGGTATTTATGCCGTTATAAGTATTGGCGGCGAAGGTTCACAGAAAATTTCGCAAACACTATTTGAAATGGGATTAAACGTCATTGGCGTTCCAAAGACAATTGACCATGATTTATCGTTTACTGATATGACATTCGGTTTTCCGACTGCTGTTCAAATAGCTACCGATGCGCTTGATAAATTGGTAACTACCGCTGAAAGCCATGATAGAGTTATGATTCTTGAAGTTATGGGTCGTAATGCAGGTTGGATAGCTTTATATTCAGCAATAGCAGGCGGAGCTGAAGTATGCTTATTACCCGAGATACCTTATAATATTGACTCTGTATTAAAGAAAGTCGAAAGCAGATTTACTAATGGTTACGGTTTCTGTATAATAATTGTTGCCGAAGGTGCAAAATCAGCTAACAAAGAATTCCACTACACAAATACAAACAATCCGAGTGCCGCTTATCGATTATTGGACGAGCTTAAAGCCGCCGGGATGGAACATGATGCAAGAGTTACTGTATTAGGTCATCTCCAAAGAGGCGGCATACCAATAGCTCAAGATAGAATTTTAGCAACTCAATTTGGAGTCAAAGCGTTCGAAATGGTTTTGGAAAAACAATTCGGCGATATGGTTGGGTTTATAAATAATAAAATCACTTCTGTTACTATTAAAGATGCAGTTTCTAAATACAATTTTGTTGATTTAGAATTTGATATAGTTCATACTGCTCGTGGTGTAGGGATTTGTTTAGGCGATTAATTATGAAAACAGAAGAAACAAGAGAAGCAAGAGAAAGAATAGTAAAAATAATAGCTAATAACAAAAAAGCGTACCACGATTACACTATAGAAAGTAAACTCGAAGCGGGCATCGTACTTCAAGGCACCGAGGTAAAAGCCCTTAGAGCAGGACGGTGCAATTTGGTAGATTCTTATGCCGGTTTTAAATCAAAATACGATTATGAACTTTGGATCTATAACCTTCATATAAGTGAATACGATTTCGGTAACCGCCAAAACCACCCTCCAAAGCGCGACAGAAAGCTCCTTATAAAACATAGAGAAGCCCTAAAATTGAAAAATGCAGTTATGGAAAAAGGCAATACTTTGATCCCGCTGTCTGTATACTTTTCCGGTCATTTAGTAAAAGTTACTATAGGTTTGGCACGCGCTCAAAAGAAACATGACAAACGCGAAACCGAAAGGAAAAAAGAACACGATAGAGAAATAAGAGTTAAAATATAATAAAAATAATTATAAATGAGTAGAAAGAATAAACAATCGTCATTCCGTGCTTGACACGGAATCTCCAAGACATATATAGTTAGTCTCATCCTGTACGAAGTGAAGAATCCATCTTCAAGACTGTAAGCCTGCAACAAAATAGCTTGGGACACCTTCCCAAGTATGCTATAGAAGTTCTTTTAATTTATCAATTGATAAATCTGTGGATTTCAATATATTGTGTAATGTACCTTTTTTAATTTCTTGATGATTAGGCACAATAACAGTTTGGTTTTTGTCCAAATTATGCAAGAATATGTGACTACCGCGCTGGTGGTCTATAATAAAACCGAGCCTTCGCAATGCTTTGACAATATCCTTTCCCGAAAAAGTGTTACTCATACGGCAAGTTCCAAATTATATACTTTATAATTCGGCTTGGAGTAAATTTGATTTAGTTTCTCGAGACCTTCGAGGTAACATAAAATTGCTTCTTTTGCGTTACTTAAGGCTTCTTCTTCCGTATCACCTTGAGTAAAACAACCATCGAGTGCCGGTACAATAACATTGAACCCGCCTTCTTCGGCTTTATCTAATACAACATTAAAATGCATATATATCTCAACTAATTTATTTAATTTATAATAAAAAAAACGTTTGTATAATTGAAATATTGCAGTTGTATAGGGGTTGTTGGTATAGCAGGATTGGTTGTCATTGCTGAGGCATCGGGAATCAATCTTAAAATTTCTGAACGAAGATTTGTGGGATTTTAGGAATTGAAGGATTATCTGACATTCTGAACTAAGTGAAGAATCCATCTTCAAGGCGGTAAGCCTGAAACAAAATATCCTAGGGCAACATCCCAAGTTGCGTCATCCAGTTTTTCCCAGCCTGTAGGGCTGACACAAAAATGGGCTCGGAGGAAATTATTTTTTTATTTCGCCCTTCCAGGGCGTGATATTCCGGGAGATTCCGTACCACGGGTTTCACCCGGAGCTAATCACTTTCAACCGCTTCGCGGTTGTGTCGTATTTCGCGCATCATTTTCTATTCATCTTCAACCGCTGTGCGGTTAGGATTTTCTTCTTCACTTTATAAACTTTCTACTTTACAAACTTTATAAACTTTATAAACTTTATAAACTTTATAAACTAAAAAAATGGAGCCCACTTGAAGTTGAGCTCCACCCTGATAACAGATTTAATCCTTGCGGATTGGTGTCTGTATCTATTTTTTTAAACTGTAGATTCCTGCTTCCGCAGGAATAACGAAAATAAAAATGTAACGTAGTTACTATTTCATAAGCATATACATAACTGCTTTTTGAGCGTGTAAACGGTTTTCTGCTTCTGGGAATACAACTGAATAAGGTGCATCAACAACAGGAGAAGTTACTTCGTCGCCGCGGTGAGCAGGAAGACAATGCATAAAGATTGCGTCTGATTTCGCGCAAGCCATCAATTCTTCGTTTACTTGGAATGGACGGAAAATGCGGTCACGTTCTTTAGCTTCAGCTTCTTGGCCCATTGAAGCCCAAACGTCAGTATAAACTGCATCTGCGCCTTTAACAGCTTCTTTCGGATCGTAAACAACTTCGATTTTCGCGCCGGTTTTCTTTGCTAATTCTGTCGCGTGTAAATATGCTCTCAAGTTTGGTTCGAAACCTCTTGGACAGCCAATAGTTACGTCAACACCCAACAACGCACCGCCTTCCATCAAAGTATGAGCCACGTTATTGCCGTCGCCTACATAAGTTAATTTCTTGCCTTCAAATCCGCCTTTATATTCCAAGAATGTCAAATAATCAGCCATACCTTGACAAGGATGCGAATAATCTGTCAAGCCATTGATAATTGTGATTTTTGCATATTCTGACAAATCATCCACTATGTCGTGACCGAAAGTACGGATCATAATACCTTGTACCATACGTTCTAAATTTTTCGCAACATCATAAACTGATTCACGTTTGCCCAAATTAATTTCAGCAGGTGATAAATAAATTGTATTTCCGCCCAATTGTTGGAAACCTATATCAAATGTCGTACGAGTACGAAGCGATGGTTTTTCGAATATAAGAGCTAATGATTGACCTTCTAAAGAGTGTGCGTATTTAGCGCGATCTTTTTTCATATCTTTAGCTATTTCAAATGCCTGTAAGATTTCTTCGCGGGTAAAATCCGCCATCATCAAAAAATCTTTTTTCATAAAATACTCCAAATTTAGTATAAATAAATTATAATTCACAAAATCAGTTTTCAAAAATAAGCAAAAGTTTGTAATCGGCAAAACTTGACGCTTTGCTTTAAATAACTAAATTTAAAACAATTTTGCACTATATGAGCCGTAAAATCGCGCTATATTCTCAAATTTCGTTAATTTTGTACTCAAACTTTGTACAATAATAATAGTAATGTAATATGAAATCCAGCGAAATACGTCGCTCTTTTTTAGAATTTTTTGAAAGTAAACAACATAGAATAGTCCCAAGTGCTCCCGTAGTAACTCACGGCGACCCAACATTGATGTTCATAAATGCCGGAATGAATCAATTTAAAGATGTTTTTTTAGGAACCGGTACACGCGATTATAAACGTGCCGCCGACACCCAAAAGTGCATCCGCGTATCCGGTAAACATAACGATTTGGAAGAAGTCGGACGTGACACATACCACCATACTTTTTTCGAAATGCTCGGCAATTGGAGCTTTGGCGATTATTACAAAGAAGAAGCTATCGCTTGGGCTTGGGAACTTCTGACAGAAGTTTGGAAAATGCCAAAAGATAGATTATTCGTTACTTGCTATAAAACAGATAGCGAAGCATTTGAAATTTGGAAAAAATATATGCCCGAAGATAGAATTCTATACTTCGGTGATAAAGAAAACTTCTGGGAAATGGGTGAAACCGGACCTTGTGGACCTTGCTCGGAAATTCATTTCGACAGAACTCCCGATAAATCAGGCAAAAATTTAGTCAATGCCGATAGTCCCGACGTAATTGAAATATGGAATTTGGTTTTTATACAATACAACCGCAAAGCTGACGCTAGTTTAGAAAATTTATCCGCTCGTCACGTGGATACCGGAATGGGATTCGAAAGAGTTTGCTCAGTAATTCAGGGCAAAAATTCAAATTACGAAACCGATGTCTTTATGCCGCTAATAAACAAACTTTCAGAACTTTCGGGTAAAACGTATCTTAACGATTTGGACGATCCCGATTCAATCGCAATGCGCGTAATTGCCGACCATACCCGCACCCTATCTTTCGCAATTGCCGATGGAGCTATCCCAGGTAACGAAGGCCGTAGCTACGTATTACGCAGAATCCTCCGCCGTGCGAGCAGATTTGCACGTAATTTGGGTTTCCGTGAAGCCGTGATGACAAAACTTGTGGGTATTTTAGTTGATACTATGGGTGATGTTTTCCCTGAACTCATTGAAAATAGAGTTACTATTGAAAAAGTAATACGCGGCGAAGAAGAAAACTTCCTACAAACATTAGATCGTGGTTTAACAAAATTCGATGAATTAGCGAAATTATCCAATAATAAAGAAATATCCGGAAGCGATGCATTTTTGCTTTACGATACGTTTGGCTTCCCTCTCGATTTAACGGAATTAATTGCTCGCGAACGCAATTTGTCAGTTGATATAGCAGGCTTCAATCAAAGTATGAGCGAACAGAAACAACGCGCACGCGCCGCTCGTAAATCAGTAAGCCAGGAAGTGGAAACAATTGAAACTGACAGCGTTTCTACCTTTGTCGGCTATGATACTATTGAAACAACTACTACTGTTGAATTTGCGCAGGATAACAAAATCGTTCTAGCTCGCACTCCGTTTTATGCAGAAAGCGGCGGACAAATGAGTGATATGGGAATGATTGTTATCGGCAAAGACATTTATAATGTCATAGATGTGAGAAGAGTTGGAAATGCTATTATTCATATAATTGACAAAAACGCTGTATTAGAAACAGGTACCAAAGCCATAGCCAAAGTAAATAGAACCCGTAGATTGGACATTGCTCGCAATCACTCTGCAACTCACTTGGCTCATGAAGCTTTAAAAACTGTCTTAGGTGGGCATATCAAACAAGCCGGTTCGCTTGTGCATCCTGATTATTTGCGCTTCGACTTCAACCATTTTGAGAAATTGACCGATGAGCAAATAAAAGAAATTGAAAGAATAGTCAACGAAAAAATATTATCTGAAATTGATATTGAAACTAGTGTGCTTTCATTAGAAGAAGCGAGGAAAGATGCCAAGATAAAGATGTTCTTCGGCGATAAGTATGGTGATACTGTTCGTTGTGTTATTATGTCCGAAGATTTCTCGGTTGAGCTTTGCGGCGGCACACACGTGCGCAATACTTCCGAGATAGGATTGTTTAAGATTACAACTGAAAGTTCAGTAGCGGCAGGCGTACGCAGAATGGAAGCTGTTACCGGACGCGGCGCAATGGAATTTGTCGGCACCTTACAAAACAAAATCCAAGAATTGACTGATGAAATTGGTACAATGCAGAAAAATTTCCGAAAGTTAGAAAAAGATATTTCCGATATCAAACGCGAGGCTATGGAAAAGGAAATTTCACAATCCACACACGAAGCCAAAATGTTCGGCGAAATTAAAGTAATTGCTAAGCAAATAGATGTTGATAGCTTGGACGCGCTTCGCGATGCCGCTGTTAATTTGAGAGATACACTGGCTCATAATGCCATTGTTTTGCTGGCAGTAGTTATTGACGAAAAAGTGCAGTTAGCTTGTTCCGTAACCGATGATATAAACGGTAAATATCCCGCCGGTAAATTGGTCGGTCTTGCCGCGAAAGAACTTGGCGGTGGAGGTGGCGGTAAAGCGCACCTTGCTACTGCCGGGGGTAGAAATATTGAAAAACTGCCGGAAGTACTTGAGAACTTTATCGGATTGATTGAAAAATTGTAAAATCATACTAACCTTCCGAAGGTTTGAAACCTTCGGAAGGTTTTTTAACTCGCAGTTATCGGATGAGTAAATACTTGATTAGATTAAATTTGAAATATTCTAAAAAGATTGAATTATGACACAGAAAATATATAGTGCTCAATTAGAAGTTTGGGAATGGAAGGACATCCTATACAAAGAACTTAATATTGTACCAAGGAAAAATTGGGCTAAACATTTAAACGATTTAGCTAAAGAAACAATAATAAAATTGGAAAGATTACAATACGAAAAGTGTTTAAAAGACGAACGTAAATCAAATTAAAATGCAATAATTTTCCTAGTTCCCAAGCTCTTGTTTGGGAACTTTTTTTTATCTGACTCTATATTCAGAATTAAGATGAAAGGATGTGAGGATTTACAGGATGTGCCGCTACAGTAAGTGCCAAAAAAAAGACTCCGCTAGAAGTCAAATATTTGTAGAAAATATGGCGTGGGTTTTGGTCTCGACCCCAGCGGGGTCGGATGTAAAAAAAGCGCCAGGATGGGAAGTCTTGACGCTGAAATTAAATTTGATTAAAAAATCGTATATTCATTAATCTTGAGATAACTTCTTTATTTGGTCACCCAAGATTTTTATAGTATTACGATAAACAAACTCACTTGAATATGCAACTAACGCAATAGAAACGAAAATTCTAATTACATTTGACCTAGTATTTCTCCTTACCCAGGATGCATTGGTGTTTTTGGATGTACCACCAAAGGACTCATGTGTACCAACAATCATAGGGATAGTCCTTTCTGCACTTTCAATAACAAATTTAATTTCGGTTTCAATAACGCTTTTTGATTCTGAAAGAAATTCCTTAAAACTCCCATAATAAACTTCATTAATAGAAGGTGTCTCAACTTGTTCAAAGTTTGAATTTCCTTCTTTTCCACCAAAGCAAAAATGTATTTGATTTGTACGTTTTGAACTACTAGTTTCGATTATGATAGCCCAGTGATTTTCATCATCACAAGATTTTATTATGTCTCCACAAAACAAAGACAATCCTTGGTGATCACTAATAGTATCTTTTTCATAAAATGCATTTGTACTAAATGAAATATCATAACAATCATCTGGATGTTTTGGTTGGAATTTCTCATTTGATATGTAATTTGCATTAATATATTCAGCTAAAGTTCGAGTAAAGTGACTAATCATCTGTTCCCCAAGACCCGTTGGATTTATTATAGTAACATTAGAATCTCGTGCTATATAAGTACCATAATGACGGTTGCAGATAAATTTTTCAACAATATTTAAATCAAACAGTCTTGAATTAATCGAAGTTTTAGAGAATTGAATTCTTAAATCAGGAGCATTTCTAATTGCATCCATCAACTGCTCTTTTGATTGACAAAGTTTAACTTCTAACCAAGTAATTGTCTGGAATTTTGGTTCAACCTGTATTTTTAATGAAGCACTAGGACCTTTTCTAAATCTCTTCCTGATTTGTCTTCTCGTTTCTTCCAGATCATCTTCTATTTTACGCTCTTCAATCTTTTCAATAAAACCCGAACCAATTATACCGGCTGGTATTGCAAAAATTGCAATGCCTAATAAGCCAACCATAGAAGCAATTATTTTACCTAAAACTGTTATAGGTTTAAAATCTCCATAGCCACCTGGATCACCAATATATTGTGCGAAACTCCAAAATATAGAAACAAATGGATTAGTATAAATACTTTTTTGTGATGAACTTTCTACAAAATATAATAACATTCCTAAAATAAAGGTAATTATTGCAAGCAACTGAAAACTGATAACTAACTCATTCTTTTTTGATTTTATGGCCGCTACAAATAAGTTTGTCGATTTGAAAAACCTAAAAATTCTTAATACTCTTAATAATTTTAAAGTATTGATTATTCCAATAGGTATTACAAAAATAAATGTAAGATAATACGAGTAGGTAGCAATTATATCGATAAAACCATAAAAGCTGAAACAGTATTTTATTCTTCCAAAGAATCCATCATATTTAGAATTTAGTCTATTAGCAAAAATAATTCTTAAAGAAACTTCAATTGTAAAAATGACCATTATTATTATGTTTATGGCATGTAAAATATTATATTGGGTATTAGATAAATTTTTGAAGCTGGAAAAAAACACTTCAAGTGCACTTAGGAATATTAAACCAATAATAATGTAATCAAGATATTTTAATAATTTTGACTCTTTCCTATTAAGAATATTTTCAAAAATTTCTTTTTTTAACGCAGATAATTTTTCTTGCATATAAATCCATTTATTATTTGAATTAACATCTCATTATTAATATAAAAAAGTTACTATAAATATTTATCTTTACCCTAATTTACTTATAAAATTGTGCAAAGAATCTATTTTTTCGTACAATCCTACTTTTAAATCCATTTCTTCTTCAGAAAAGATATCTCTACTGCAATCGTTATGTAAAGAGGACATATTGGATATTTCAAATAGTAGTATATAAAGCTTACTATTGTCCATTTGTGTAGCCCATTTAGCTATTGAAGCATGCGTTAGTCCTTCCAAAGGGTTTATATTTGAATAGGTTTTATTGACTATACTTAGAACATTTCTTTCTATTTCTATCCGACTTTTGAATCTATTATGTCGCCCGAACATAATTCCTCCTTTAAAAATATTAGTTTTTCTGAAGTCCACTTGATTGCAACTTCTATTATATTGATCAATTTAACAATATCTAATTGTTGTGATGGTAATCCTCTCATACTTGCTCGTCGATTTTGTTTTAATATGTTGTATTCTGAATAATCCAGACATAGAGAATTTTCATTTAAATGGTATGGAGAATCTAAAGTAAAGTCGAAATTATCTTTTAATACGCTTGATAAAATTAAACCTAAGTTTCGCAAACATACAAAAAGCACACCAGACTCATAAACTGAATTTATAGGTGAAATTATTATTGAGGGCTTTATTGAATTCATTATTTTATAAATTGATTGAGCATCGGAAATAGCATCTTCGTATTTGTTGGGTTTCCCAAGGATTTTTATAAGATCGTTTGTAATTTTATAAACAGGTTTTGATTCTTGATAAAGATGCCAGGCAAATAAATGTCCTGAAGCATACATTGCTTCTATCCTCGCTTTACTATACCATGCGTAAGATGGTTTTTTATGAAACCTATTAAGAATTTCATCATCAAAATCATTCGCAATCTCTGATATATCATTATTTTTATTCGTTACAATTAGAATATCAAGGTCACTAAATGAATCAGCATCCCCTCTTCCATAGGATCCAAAAACCCTAATGCTTTGAATTGAATTGTTTTCTATCATCTTTTTGATAAACTTCTAAATAGCATACTCACAAGAAGACCTAACGTAACATATCTTATTAAAACAATTATTACAGTAAGCTTCAATCCAATAATGTTATTTAATTTAATATTAATGCCCAAGAAAATGCAAAATGTTGCTTTGAACGAATTATAAAATAATGATGATAAGTTATTTAATGATAATCCAAAATTAAAATGACTAGAAGTAACAGCACCAATTAAAGATAATATTACAATTATTGCAGTAATAAATAAAATTAAGTTTTTAAGATATTCGCCATGTCCCCAAATATAATAGTCTAACCATATCATAATGCTTTGATATCTTACTTTAATTCCGTTTTTAAAACCGCCATATTTCATTGCATAATAATCTTCATTTTTTTTCCGAGCTTTCCTAAAATGCTCTCGTTCTGCACACAATTCTTTTTTAATATAAGTTTTTATACCTTTTTCATCACCAATTGCACGAGCATTGATTCTTAGATTCTGTAAATTCTCTCGCCTTGTACTCGGTTCTATTGGAAGGCTTTTAATTAGACTATCAGAATGCAAAAGTGTTTCCTTAAATCGAACATAATGTAAATTACAACTTTCAAATGTGGCACCTCTAAGATTGCAATTAGTAAAATAACAGCCAATAAATTTACAATTAATAAATTTAGAATTTCTAAAATATCCTCTTTCAAATATACTGTATGAAAAATTACAATTTCTAAAAACAACGCCAAAACCACTAACATCAATAAAATGATGATTTGAAAAGTCCAAACTGTCTATAGGAATTTTTTCAGTATCCTTTTCATAAAATTGCTGATTCCTGATTTCAACAAATTTTCTTGGAAATAATACTTGATCAACACCAGAATTACTTTTATTATCTTTTAAAGAAGTTTCAGTATTATCTTGATCAAGGTCTTGTTTAAGAGGCTCAATATGTTCCATTACTTTTACCTGGTAATATTCCCTTTTTTATTTATCATATCCTTCGGCTATTTCAATTAATTT
Organism: bacterium; assembly: GCA_037127915.1. Classification (GTDB taxonomy): domain Bacteria; phylum Bacteroidota; class Ignavibacteria; order Kapaibacteriales; family UBA2268; genus JBAXXL01. The sequence continues at coordinate 33,008 of JBAXXL010000022.1, read as the reverse complement.
ATCTGTATAATTGAAAATATCATCAAGCGATTGAATTTCATATTTCTCTTCTTTTTTATTTTCTTCAGTTAATCCAATATATTTCTTTTTCCTATTCATATAAAGTCTGCATATTACTTTACGATTGTTGTCATCAAGTTGAATTACAAAATATGTTTGAGCATCGCGGTAAGTAATACGTTTTGCATCAATCTTCTGTCTTAAAATTGTTTTTACAATCATAAAGCCTTCTAATTCTTCATTTGTTGTTTCAATTTTATTTTCAGGCTCAACTTCAGTTTCATTTAATGTTATAGGATTTTGTTTATTAGATGCTTCATCTTCTTTATGTAATGCAGATTTTAACCTTTCTGTAATTAAATCACTAATATATTGTTGAATTGATTTTTTTGTAAAGTTAGTAAATTGTTCAATCACCTTTTGAGTTATGGAAGTTGGATAAACTTGCTTTGCAAAATACTTCACAAATTCGGGAGTTGGATTATTGAATTCTTGTTGAATTAACTGTTTTAATTCGTTGGTGTACTTCAATTCACTTGCAGTATTAACAATGCTGTCAATATCAAAATATGACTTATGGAATTTTTTAAGTTCTTCAATTTGATTGTCTTTGATTTCTTCGATATTGAATTCCAAAAAAGGTTTTTCATCCATTTTATTCGTTTCAACAAGATCTGAATAAAAACGATAAATAATACCATTAGTTAACATACTAAATTTTGCTTTCGAGACATGGAAATAGCGCAAAAGCTGGCCATCGTGAATATCTAAATTTTGAGCCCAATGCTTACATTCAATTAGAATTGTAGGAACACCATCCCTAAAAATGGCATAATCAATTTTTTCACCCTTTTTTATCCCTATATCCGATATAAATTCTGGAACAACTTCTATCGGATTGAACACATCGTAGCCAAGTGCTTGTAAAAATGGCATAATAAAAGCATTTTTCGTAGCTTCTTCTGTCTGTATTTGGTCTTTGAGTTTCGTTACTCTATCGCCCAAAATTTTGATTTGATCTTTGAAGTCCATAGTATTTCATCTATATTGTTTGAAAATTTAATTCAATGTACGATCTCTATCTCATTTGTTTTCGAAAAATATTTTTTCTCTAAGCAAATTTACTAAATATATTTAACATACAAATAGATTAATCAAAAAATAATCTATTTTTCCCTTTTTCCATTCTACATTCGACCCCTCTGGGGTCGGAAACCAACAACCATGCACATTATTTCTACAAACATTTGACCTCTAAAGAGGTCATTTTTTATATTTCACCCTTTCAGGGTTAGTGCCACCGGGGTTTTCCATTTTCTATAGTAATGCCATCCTTTCGGGATTGAAAAAGTCAATTACGAATTACGCAATTCAATCTTCGCTTTTCAATTTTCTTCATACCCAACACCCTAAACCCTATACCCTATTCAAAGATGAATTCTTCACTGCTTTAAGAATAACATATCTATATATTTATTTAATATGGTGGAATTACGTATCGAAAATGGTGAAAACACGTAGATATAATATGCTTTAATTAAAAGATTTATCCATATATTTGTATTTTTAATATTAGCCGGATTAATGATGCAAAAAATGATAAATTTGACTCTCGCCATGGATGTTGTGTTCATATTAACTGCATTTCTAATTTTATTTTTCGATAAAACGAATGCTACTGCCAAATTTTCCAAAAATATAAAATCCTATTTATATAATAGGAAACATGAAGTCTTAGGTACAAAAACCGCTTTATTCTTTATAGATATAGTTATCAGTACAGGATTTTTAGTTGCTCTCCATTATATATGGGGATTTTCAAATGTTAATATTGCTATCCTAGCACTTCTAACATTAGTATTGATTTCAGCTATTGTAATTTTCCCAATATTGTTTTTGAAAACGATAGGTCTTGCAAAGAGAATAACGAACAGAAGTTTGTCCTCTACGCATTAGAGTTTCAAAAAAATGTGAAGAAAATTGTACAAAAAATGCTTTAATTAATAATAAAGCATATAACATTGGTATTTTACATTAGAATTATCGTTATTCTGTAATTTTACTCATCGGTTTTTGTTATTTTTTGTGTTAAATTTGTTATAGAATATTTATAACAAAATTTATAATTGTTTTAATGTGATTGTTTGATCGCATGGGATGGATGATTTATGAAAAGTTTAATACAGAATTTAACAGCAATAGTACTCAGTATTATTTTTATTTCTTCATTTGCTCGGGCAATGGACACTGATTCAGCCACGCTCCGAAAAGATCTTCCAAAATTACTCGGTTCTACAAACGAGGGAACAGAATTTTTTATGACGTTCCATCCGTGTTGGGAATCAGCTAGTAAAACCGATGGATGTAAAATCTATATATCTTCGGCAGTTGCAACTAAAGTAACGATTGAAATACCCGCAAAAGGGATTTACATTGTTAAAACAACTATACCTAATGATATAATTGAGATAAATCTTACTCCCGATAAAGCTCAATGCTATAGCAAAGATAACAACCAACCACCACAACCGCAAAGAATATATCAAGGATATGGAATTATCGTTACTTCAATGGACCCAATTATCTGCTACGGTGTAACTCGCTTCGAATACACATCGGACGGATATTTGGCTATTCCCAAAAGTGCTTTAGGCAAAAAATATGTTGTTTCATCCTATAACGATCCGTGCAAAGAATCGGATAAACTATATTTAACATCATATACAAGCATTGTGGGTGTGTATAATAATACTCGTGTTAATGTAAAATTGGGTGGAAGAGCCAGTAATTTTACTCCGGGAGCTCGCCCCTTAACGACAGGCGCTACTGATGAAAATACTATTAATCGCGGCGATGTTTGGCTTATTGGGACAATGGGAGATTATAATGATTTAACGGGGACTGTAATTGAAGCAAATAAGCAGGTATCGGTTATTTCCGGTTCCTTCTGCGCTTATGTTCCTATTAATATTGGAGCTTGTGATTTTCTTATTGAGCAGGATTTACCAATGGAAAGCTGGGGTTCAAAATATCATGTTTCTCCAATAATTAAAAGAAAAAAAGGTTCAATTATACGAATATTTGCTTCTGAACCTAATACTACAATTTACCGCGACGGGAATGAATGGGCTACTGTTCAAACAGTGGGCGGTGCTGATGGTAAAGGCTATATTGAACGGCGAAGCGTAACCGCAGAAGAATCTTTAAAACCTGTAACTATATCAGCCCTAAATCCGATAGCTGTTACGCAGTATAACACCGGTATGAGTGATGATGATATCGAGAGCGATCCTTTCCAAATGGCATTAATTCCAATTGACCAGTACCTAAATAGGTTTATTTGGTGTACTCCCGGTGTAAACGATGGTTCTTCTTTTAAAAACAATTATGTAAATCTTTGTTATAAATCAACAGAAAATGGCAAAATACCCGATGATATTGAATTTGGCAAAATAACAAATGGACAAATGGTTTGGAAGAAATTATCCGAGGTGGTAAATAATCCTGGACTTGCATTTGCTGACAAATCTATAAGCGATTCTCGATATTATAGATGTGTGACGCTTACTCTGGATGATCCGGCAGGTGTGTACTCGTTAAGAGGTACAGAGCCAATGATGGCGTATGGGTATGGATTTGATTGGGCGGATTCTTATGGATTTCCTGTTACGGGCTGTTTTAATGATAATACAAAACACGATATTTGGGCTCCACGTCCAACATTTTCTATTGATTGCCGTGGCCAAGCGGTGGGTAACGTAACCGAACAGCCGGAAAGCGATGAAGCTCTAAGGTCGAATTTGTCTGCACTTCGTTTAATAAATAGCGATAGTTACAACTTCTCCAATGTCATTTATGACGAAACTATTTTTTTACCGGGTGAAACATTTAGTATTGATTGGAGTATCAATGTTTTGGATCCGGAATTTGATGCTAAAGCATTTATAGCTTTTACAGACCGAGCCGGTAACGATACCACTATAACGATTGAATACTCAAGAACAAGATTGACTGCAAGTAATAGGATTGAAAACTGGGGTTCGAAAGCATATAACGACCCACTAGAAACAAAAGAACTAAGTATAATAAATGAATCACATAAACCCGTTGTTGTTGACTCTATTATTTTATTATCAAAAGATTCCGACAAGCAATGGGAATATAATGGATTCACTTTAGACCCATCTATTTACAAAGAAAATGGCGGTGTGTTACCGGGATATACAATTCACCCGGGTGAATCATTAAAATACAAGGTAAGTTTCAATCCGCAATCATTGGATAAAGAAATTGCCGAAGGAAAAACAGCGTATGCTGATTCTGTTCGTGTTAAGGCAAATTGGCAACCGGATGCAGGTTTTTATTGTTGTGAAAAAACTCTTGGTGTTGTAAAAGCCACAATTTCTGCTGTAAGCGTAGAAGATCTATCGGGAATGACCGGAATATTTGAGATTTCACCTAATCCGGCAACAAAAAAAGATGTAAGCGTAACTTATGCGGTGAAAAACGAAGGAGTAGTATTGATGTCACTTTATAATGCTAATGGCATATTAATCAGTGAATTGGTTAATTCATACCAACCATTGGGCAGTCATATTCTAACAATACCAATTGACGAATTGGCTCAAGGTACATATTTCGTTGAATTCAAAGCCGGCGACTTGGTACAGCACCGGAGTTTTGTTGTTGTAAAATAAAAACAATTAATCACATAAATTTGCGTCAATTTTTCTTTTAATAAACTGTATAAAACTATGTATTTCGACATTCACGAGATGGAATTAATAAACAAAGCAATTTCTAAATATCCTGAAAAAAAGGCGGCTTTATTGGATATTTTGCACATTGTTCAGGATAAAGAGCTTCATATTAGCGATGATGCAAGTAAAGCGATTTCTGAAATATTAGAAATGCCAAAGAAAGATGTCGATGGCGTAGTTTCGTTTTATACAATGTTTACCACTAAACCCCGCGGGAAACACCATATTCAAGTTTGTACAAATGTTTCGTGTATGCTGATGAAGGGCAAAGAATTGTTTGAATATGTATCGAATAAAACCGGCTTAAAGAACAACGAAACTTCCGCTGACGGGCTTTATTCACTTGAAGAAGTTGAATGTATGGGAGCTTGCGGCTCAGCTCCGATGATTGCAGTGAATGAGCGGTATTATGATAACGTAAGTAAAGAAGTGTTCGACACTATCTTCGATAGTTTAATATAAATATATATGATAACTCATCCGATGACTTTTGCATTCATCGAATGAGTAGTTAAAATCTACATTTTCAATCATCCCAAGTATAAACAAAATCAACCCTACGCACTTTTCTGCATAGGGTTGATTAATAAAGAACGATAATTAGATTGAATACTATTTGTTAGGAAAGTATTTATCCCAAATAATTTGTTGTTCAGGAGTTAGCATCCCATAGATACTATCTAATAATGTTTTGTTGCAATCTTCAATCGCAAGTTTGATTGTATCCTTCATACCTAATGCATCAATTTCAGCACGCATTGCTTTGTTAAGAACATTTAGTTTATCATACGCCTCGCGACGTGTAATCACCTTATTTTTCAGGTCATCCATGATCAATTTTCTTTCAGCATTTGCTTTTTCCATTATTGGAGCAACTGCGTCGCGCCATGTTTGCATTGTTAATTCAATACAATCACGATGAGCTAAATTGAAACCTTTCAGTAATTCAATTTGTTCTGCTGTCAATTTCAATTCGCGCATTACTTTGCCTATCATAGGGCGATCTTTAGGACCGCCTTTTGGTGGGCATCTTTTATCCATATCTTCTCTACCGAAGCGGCAATTTTCAAAAATTGACTGATCGCCCGGTATAAAAGCATTGGATTCTAAAGAACATTCAACTACTTGTGTAGTAGCTAAATCACCATCTATTTCAACTGCGTTATTGAGCACGATTGCGTATTCAGGAGTATCTGTTCCAACAGGGTTTTGCATATCCTTACAACCTGTAAAGCTCAATAGAACTATAGCAGAAATGATTAGTGTTATGTGTTTTAACTTCATAGGACCTCTATTATTTTAATTATAAAATTCGTTACTAACATTTAAGTACTAAATTACAAAAAAAGTTTAATTAATATCCAAAATATTTTTTTATATATTTAATTTTTCAGCATTTTCTTTTGTAACTATATAGTTACGTTTCATTTTTAAAGCCAGAATAATGACAATAGGTAAGGAACATATTATTACAATTACTGCAATTAATAAAATAAACAAATGCAATTTAACATAAGCAATTAAAAATAATATACTGCTTAGTATGCTAAAAATGCTTATAATCCAAACGGATTTATCTATATCATGTAAAATTTTATCTTGTGTGTTATTCATATCAAAGAACTAATAAGATGTAAAGCCGGTCATGTTAAATAAATAATTTAATCCGATTTTAAATTGCAAGGGTTGATAATTATAACGCTTTATGTGATAAATATCTGTTTCATCTACTATATCCGTTAGCATTAATCCTTTCATAGTGAAATCAATTTGTGCAACGAGATTTAAACGTCCTTTAGCAGGGTCTTCCCAAATTGGATAATTATACCCAAGTTTGAAATCAAGTAAGCTTACAAATGATTCCGCCGCCAAAGGAGAAGAAGTGTTGTTATCGCTACGCTTACCCGAAATAGGAAATCCGTAATTCAATCCGGCATAAATACCGTTATAAAAGGCTGATGCCCCAAATATAAAATATTTGATTTGGGTAATTGTCGGATTCTCAGGATTTGTTTCAAGAGCATTAGCATACGATGTTGAGTGCAAACCAATTTCACCCAAAACACCAAGTTTTATTTGAGAAGAGAGTGGTAAATATCCGACAGCAGTTATATCGGGTAAATTATTAAAGCATACCGGTGAATTATTCCCGATTTTACTCGGTGTCCAACTGAATCCCCCACCCCAAATTAACTGAGCCCCTACAGATGTTGTGTAATTAAGGGCTTCGATATTCTCTTCATCGTTGTAATTACCTTCGTAATAACCATCTTGAGCCGCGAGGTTCATTGAAACAAATACAATGATTAATAGCGCTAAAATAGTTTTTCTCATAAAATATTCCTTATTTATTTTTTAATGTATCTTGTGGCACTGTTTTGGTTGAATCCTTTTGTTTTTTAAATTGGTCCAGAGGATTCTGAATTTTTAAAAGGCTTTTAGGGTCTTTAACCAGTTCTAAACCCTGATCCTTCATTTTTTGGAATGGGTCTTTAATCAAATCTCTTGCTTTTTGGAAAAGTTTACCCGGATTTTTAAGCATCTCTTCAGGAGTCATATCAATAGCTGATGTTTCCGATTTTTTCAGATTTAAATTAGGGTCTAATTTCGCTTCTTCAAATTTGAATCGCTTTGGCGTTCGATTGATTTCCTTAGCCTTCAATGAATCAGGTATTGCATTATTAGTCACTAACACAGAGTTCAGAGCAACTGAATATGAAACATCTTTCGCATATTCCGAATTAGGATAATCTCTAACTAACAGCTGATAGTAACACAATGCCGAATCGGGAGAATTATAATGGTTTTCATAAATCCATCCGATTGTATAAAGCGATTTTGGCGCAAAGTCCGAATTTGGATATGTGTAATAAATACTATCCATTAAAGTAATAGCCAAAGGATAATTCCCGAATTTCATCGAACTATAACCGGATTCAAAAAGCTCAGCGGCACTATCGATAGCCACAGAAATTGTAAAGCCCAATTTCGACATTGCTTCGGCACCATAAGAAGTATATGTATATTTGTCAACTAAGATTTCTAATAGCGAATCAGCCATATAAGGGTCTTTCTCCCGAATTCTTTCGGAATATGTGAATATGTACTTGCCTTTTAATGAATCGCCGACTGGCGCTAATTCCATTGCTGTTTTATAGGAATAAAGCGCTGAATCATTTTTTTGCAGAATTTCTTGAACACGCCCAATTTCATAAGTACCTGAAGCGAGTGAACTCCGCAATGAATCGGGTAAATGATCTAATTTATTGAATTTTATAATTGAATCAATTTCCGTTTGGCTAAAAGCAGATAATTTTGCTTTGCGGTCTAATTGGTTTAAAAGTTTGTGCATCAAATCGGCTTGATAAATAATCGGAGATTTTGCTACCTTCGCTTTTGCAAAGTAATCGCGCGCTCCTTTATAGTTATCCCTTCCGTAAAAATCTATTGCACGGTTAAAATTGTAGACACTTAACGGTGGGCTGTTTGCATACATAGCATCAGCACCTTTCTCTAAAACGAGTAAACTATCGCTACTTATCAGAGTAGAATCTTTTAAATTCATTAAACGCGCAACATCCAATTTGCTCGTACCCGCCCATTTTTGCCATTCTTTGTATTTACCGTCTTTGAATATGTCATCTAAAATCTTGTTCGATTCTTTATATTTACCCAAATGAGCTAAACATTCGGCTTCGTACAAATATGATTCATATTCAACAACGTATTCAGGGCAGAATTTACGAACTTTTTTAAATTCGGTATATGCCCTATCGAACTTGCCGATTTTGTATAATAAAGCGGCTAAATCCGTTTGCCAAAGTGCTTTGTATTTGCAATCTTCACCTTGAGTTACGGCTTGTCTATAAGGACGGATAGCATTTTCTATATCACCTTCGTATAAATAGGTTTCAGCTTCCAAGCGGAATGCTTCCGAAAGAATGTCATATCGTTTCAATTGCCAAGCAACATCAACACATCGTGATAGGACCAATTTACCTTCTTCAAATTTGCGTTGAATTAATAAAGCCTTCGCCATTAATAGATGAGCATCGGGAGATAATTTGCCGATTGGAAATTTATCAATCAACTCACCGCATTTTATTTGGCAAGGGAGCCATTCTTCGCGGTAAAAATATGTTTTTGCAATGAGGTATATAGAACCTTGAACAAATTCGCTCTTCGGATGTTTGGCTAATATTTTGGACCCTTTGATGATTATTGAGTCCAACTTAACAGCTACCGGTTGACGCTTTTGTTGACCGACTATAAAATCTTGACAAAAAGGCGGCAACCCCGCGGATTTCTTTTTGGGCGGAATATAATAGTCCGGATCTGTTACGAAAACTCGTGGTTCGGAACGAAGATTTTCGTCCTGAAACTCGAATTCATTTTCGACTTCCTTCATAATCCGTTCCATATTATAATATGTATTAAAATATGTAGTAAAGTTGTCGTATCGTTTGCAACCCGTTAATAATATTATTGCTATGATTATTATCAGGAAGAGGAATAGGAATATTAAATTTCTGTATTTGCGCATTTTTTAATTTCACCGGTAAATAAAATTTCAAACGTAAATATAATTAAAAAATTGCATACAGCAAGGCGAAGGGGAATATTTTTTACTCATCCGCTGACTGTCTGTTATCGGATGAATTGAAAATCATAACCTTCCGAAGGTTTCAAACCTGCGGAAGGTTTAGTTTTTTGATATTGTTTATAACGCTAATTGAATCTACCTGATTATTATAAATGGTTTGCTGGATACTTGATTATTGTTTATAATAGAGCAATGGTATAGACCTGAAGTAAAACTTTCAGTTTCAAGAATTATGGACTTATTTAGCAATTCGCTTCCGCTCAATCTTTTTAGTTCAACCCCAAGCGAATTAGTAATAATAAGAGAGCAAGACGGTAAATCAATATCCGGTAAATGAATGACAATTTTGTCGTTTGCAGGATTAGGGTAGATATTTAAGCCGCTTATATTTGTAGTCGGATTTTCTTCAACATCAGTACTAACTGTATATCGCTGATTGATTATATTTGTAGAACCTCCACCTGCATAAATATCATAAGTCCAATCATTAAATTTGTTTGAAAATATACAATGTAAGTCTGCAGTAGTATAACCGCTTTCATCAATCCAAGTTTCACCACCATCAACAGTGGAAAATATTGTTCCACTTGCACCAACTATCCATCCTTCATTTCTATTGATAAAAGTGACACCGTGCAATCGTTTTTTTGTAATTCCTTGTTCAGTCCATGTTGCTCCGCCATCTTTGGTATTAAAAACAAAACCTTGATTATTAACGGCCCAACCATAAAATTGATCAATAAAAAAACAGGAATAAATTGATTTAGTAACATTACTCTTCTGTTCTATCCAAGTATTTCCACCATCAGTTGTACTAAAAATCACAATCCCTTGAAAGTTTGCAACTAAAAATCCGTTATCATTATCATAAAATATAAGATAAACAAAATCATAATCTTTATCCCATACTTTTTGTGTCCAATTTTCACCATCAATAGAATTATATGTTCTACCATAACTACAGATAACCCATACCTTATTGTTATAATAGTAAACTTTATTAAATGCCGGTAAAAAAAATCCATCTGGTAATGTTAATTTCGTAGTAGCGGTTTTAAATCCATCTTTTGTTATTTTGCATTGATTAGTATCGGAACTTTGACTACCCAAGATCCAAGCAGTAGTTTTATCAATGCAAAATATATTATTAATAGATCCACTAATATTTGAAGTTTTTTTCGTCCAGTTTTTTCCGGCGTTAAATGTAACGTAAATGGATGCGTTAATTGCGGCGGCGACTCCGTAGTCTTTATCAACAAAATAAATAGACTCGATATAATTATTTGATCCAGAAAGTTGTGTTGTCCATTGAGAAAACACGACATTTGAAAATCCTACTAATAATACAATAAATAAAATAATATTCTTCATCTCAACTCCGATTTTTTTTAAATCATTTAACAACTATAAAACTTTTGAATAATTTAATTATACCCGAATTTATAGAGCAATAGTATATTCCTGGAAGAAATTTTTCAGTAGAAAGTTCAAGAGCATATTTCCCTGATAATTCTTGTTCGGTAAAACTTATAATTTCAATGCCAGCAGTATTAAAAATTGAAATTGAGTAAGTAGATAATCCACTAATAGGTAAAGAAATTAAAATATTATCTGTTGCCGGATTGGGTGAAATGCTGATATTATTACCATTAGAATAATCTTTGTCTATACCGGTTACTTGTTGCCCTGCTAATATTGGTTTGTTTGGTTCAGATTCATAGGCATAGCCTTTGAAAGTACAAGCGTTGGGTGTTGTTGGAATCTCGATTGCAACCCAACCGTAATGATAATTTCCATTTAAATAAAACCGGATCCCCAAATATCTATTCGATAAACCTCCAGCCCAATGTCCAGGACTGTTCAAACCATAACCACATATAGTAATAGGCAAAGCGTGTTCCCACTGTAAATCCCAATCATTATACCATTTGTATGACTGTCCGTCTCCGATTAATTCGTTTTCGACAAAGCATAAAGGGAAAAATTCACCTTTAGTTGTTGTGTCTCCATCTCCTGCAATTTGGTTTTTTCTCAATACCCCGGAAACATTCACGTATTTGTACTCATCGACAAGATTATCAACTTGAAATGATATATCGATATGCTTATCGGAATTAAAATCAATACTATAACCTTGGCTACCTCCAGCGGATGGGGTTATTTCTTTATCTGGATTCAAATCCGTATAAATTATTTCAGCCTCGAGGTTAGAAGATGCGACGATAGTTACCGCAACTATCAACAATGACATTTTGTAAATAAATTTTTGCATGACTGCACCTATCAAATTAAATTAAACAACATATACAGTTAATTTTACTATAAATTTTTTTAAAAGTTACAATTTGGGAAAAATAATTCATAAAAATAGTAAATAATTCTAGCTTTTTAAGAATTTCTTAATTCATTTTGCTTTGCTTTATTACTATAAATTTAATTGTTTTTGAACCAAATTCAGTTTTAATCGTACAATAATATACACCAGACTGAAGATTTCGACTATCTATCAATAGGCTGTAATTTCCCGGATTTACAAATTGATTATCAATAATGTTCGATATATTCTCTCCTAGTGAATTCGTAATACTAATAGTAAGCATAGAAGCCGTATCAATGATATAGGTCATAGTTGCTGTTTCAGAGACCGGATTAGGAAAAACTGAAATATCATTACAAGTTTGTAATTCGTCAATTGAATTTGCAGTGGTATATTCACATTTATTATCGTAGCTTAGTACAGAATCAGGATGAAAATTACAAAGTTGCGAACTTAATATCTCGGTACTTTCCAAATTCTTTCCATCATGCGAAAAGCATACCATTGAATTATTAGAGTTTGTTATGTCGAGAGAAAACCCGAAACCTTTGGTCGATCCAATACCTTCAATCCAAGATTCTTCACGTCCATAAGTTAGAGGTTCAAAATTAATCCTTCTTCTATATGATCCATCGGACATCAGCACCCGATCGATTGATTTAACAGTTAGAGTAACCGTATCCTGCATTGCTCCACAACCAGGAGTAGGAATTGGATTGTAAGTGGTTCCAAAAGGAATAAAAACATATTCATAACCAACAATTGTTTCTCCGACATTAGAAAGGTTGAAATCAAAGACAGGATATTCTTTTCCAGGTGGATCATCAAAACCATTTTGCTGTGGTACAAAGTAAATGATTTTATTTTCCTCCCGATAACAAATAAAATAGAATGCGCTGTCAATATCAAAGACAAAACCGCAAGTATCACAACTTGGATTGTTATTAACATATTTTCTTTGCAAATATAACTTATGGTAAATTTTTGAGTTTATTAATGTATCACCCAAAACCCCTACTTTGACTAATCCCGACTTAGGAACAAACGTCCCAACTTCGCAGTGCATTGCAGACCAAAATGCATTTTTTGTTGGGAAATTTATATATTCTTGTCCCTGCATTTTGGTACCGAAGGACAATTGGAAAATAATAATTAAATTAGTTAACAAGTAAAACTTTTTCATAAAAACGCCTCATATTTAAAATTAACATAAAATAAAGAACATAAAACAAATTAAATCGAAAAAAGTTACAACCAAAACAGCGTAAATCTTATCTAATCTACGATTACGGGCTTTCTATCGGTGAAATGGGTGTTTTTATCGGTGAAATTAATTGAAATAATATTTAAATATTTAATTCGATGAACGGCGTGTATTTTATTAAATACTTCTACCAAAGCGGCAAATTGGGAAAAATAAGAAAGAGTTTCAGTCATCCGATGACTACCAGTCATAGGATGAGCTATTTATAGGCAAACTTCCGCAGGTTTGAAACCTGCGGAAGGTTTTGTTTTTTTGTATAGTTAATAATGCTAATTGAATCTACCTGATTATTATAAATGGTTTGCTGGATACTTGATTATTGTTTATAATAGAGCAATGGTATAGACCTGAAGTGAAATTCTCAGTATCAAGAATTAGGGATTTATTTAACAATTCGCTTCCGCTCAATCTTTTTAGTTCCACCCCAAGCGAATTAGTAATAATAAGAGAGCAAGACGCTAAATCAATATCCGGCAGTTCAATATTTATCTTAGCACTCGAAGGGTTAGGATAAATGTTGATATTTGCTGAATTAACTATGTTGTCATTTACTGATACAATAGGTTGTGAGGATTTGAACAGACCACTGGTTGATGCGGCAAATATTACACCTTGCGAATTAGAATCGAAAGAGTTAACATATTGCTCTTGTAAACCATTGTCCTCACGAGACCAATGTTTTCCTTTGTCTTTGCTTCTGTGAACTCCAACTACTAGATGGTCTTGATCGACACAAGACAATACATCGTTGTCATCAATAAAAAACATTGTAGTTATTCCTTCGCTCTGTGCAACAATATCCCATTTTACGCCATCATTGCTACTGCTATATAAATGCCCCTCGAAAGTAGTAGCAAATACCTCGTCCTTTTTATTCATTGAAATATATGAAATCGGGACAGCAAGTCCGGTTGCCATTTGTTGCCATACTGCACCTCCATTTGTACTTTTCATTACTCCATAGCTCATAGTGCCGGCAAAAATAGTTCCTTTGCTATTAACTTGTAAACTTGTACATTGTACCGATTCATTACCTGACAAACAGGTAGTCCAGCTATCTCCATTGTTAATTGATTTATAAATAACAGAAAATGCGCCTGCATATATATTGCCATTTTTATCCACAGTTAAAGATGTAATATCAGTATCATCAACACCGGTATTTACATTTTCCCAGGTTTCTCCGAAATCTTTACTACGGGCTATTCCACTCCAACCGGAAGAGGCATATAGATAATCATTTGGACCGGCTATGATTGCTGTAATTCTGGAGTTGTTCATTTGATGAACTTGTTTATAGGTTTTACCCAAATCGGTACTTTTATAGATCATTCCGTCTAAAGAGCCTACTATTATCTCATCCTTATGTATTCCAGTTGATTTGTTAATATATACACAAGTTAGATAAAGTTCATTTATACCTTCATTACGTGTTGACCAGTTATCCGTTAAGCTGTTTGAAAATAAGACACCTTTGCGGGTCGCGGCTAAGAATTTTCCATCTGAAGTTTTTATAATATTATAAACATCTATCTCGTTAATCTGTTGCCAAGTATTACCATAATCAGTACTTGTGTACATTCCGCCCCAACTTTTCCCAACTACAATCTCACCTTGCTTTGGATTTAATATAAAAGCTAAGTTTGATTTAATTATTCCTGCTCCGATTTGTACCCAAGTATCACCATCATCAAAACTTTTAAACATTCCATCGATTGTGTTAACAAAGATCTTATCGTCATCGGTAAGTAGTGTATTTTCAATATTAGACTTCATTTTAGCATTCTCCTTATTCATTTGTACCCACGTAACACCATCATCAGTACTCCTAAATAGACCGTACATAGTAGCTAAAAATATCGTACCTTTGGAATTAACCACAATATCGAATATCCATTTGTTTTTAGTGCTTTTAACCTTATAAGCAAGTTCCCAGCTTTCGCCTTTATTCTTACTTACAAAGACTCCGCTATCGGAACAAGCATAAAATGCATTATTAATTTGCTTGATTCGATTAACAAATTGGTTTTCAATACCGGAACTTTTTTTGGTCCAGGTTTTCATGTTGTCGGTACTAACATAAATACTGTTTTTAGAACTAGTATTTTCAGTTGATAAGCCGAAGACAATATCATCGAATTGAAAAATATTGCTTGTTGCAAAGACCTTATTTGGGATTTTAACCCAATTTAATCCCAAATCGGATGATTCATAGATATTATTATTAACTATTACAAAAATATCATCATTTGAATTTTTTGATATTTCCTGAATACTTCCGCCAAACGGACCGTTTAACTGCTCCCAATTAATCTGACATTGAGCAGTAAATAAATTTGTGATGAATAGAATCGCTATCATCGCGAGAAGAAGTTTTTTCATAAATTACCTCATAATAAAATAGAATATTAGTTTAATTTGTAATTTGTTTTCAAAATATTTGATAAACAACTTATCATAAAACAAAAAAACTAACATAAAGTTACACTGAAAACAGCGTAAATCACGTCTAATCTATGATTACGGGCTTTCTATCGGTGAAATGATTGTTTTTATCGGTGAAATTAATGAAAAATATTGATACGTAAAACATTAAGATATTAAATACGATGAGCGGTGTGGATTTTATTAAATACAGCAACCTTTTCAACCTTTCGCAGGTTTCAAACCTGCGGAAGGTTTAGTGTTTCAGATCATTTTCGCAGAAAAAGCAACGTACGAAAAGAAAAGACACATCAATGTGGAAAAATGAATGCTTAGAATGTATTTTTTTATTTGTAATTATTATTCAAGTTGATTATTAATCGAAAGTTATGCCAATATTCGGCTTTCGACACACCCCCTAACCCCCTCTTAATAGAGGGGGAATAACCTATCTCCTTATCTGAGATAAGGTTATATTGGTTTTCTGGTATGAATAATAATAACAAAAACGCCATAAGTAGATAATATAAAAACACTTGTCTTGTTCCCCCTCTATTAAGAGGGGGCTAGGGGGTGTGTTTCTTCCATCTTCCAGGGTGTGTTTCTTCCCCGCCGCGGGCAAACAAAAAGAAAAAACATACAATGTAGAAAAATAATTGCTTATAATATATTTTTTTATTTGTAATTTTGTGGCAGTTTATTGAGAGTACGTAAATAAACGAGATAAGAAGAAGAGAGAAAAACGAAAGATTACAGAAGTCACTCACAATAAACTGAACTAAATGGCATATAAAGCAAGCTAACAAAACATTTTTATTTATTAATAATATACCGATGGGCAAGAACTTAACAACTGAACAATTGATGCAATTGACAATCAATGAAAGTAAAAAATCAATACCTGAGCATATTGATAAAGCTGATCCGAAGGTTGGTGCTATCATAACTACCAAAGATGGCGAAATATTAGCAAAAGCTTATCGTGGCGAATTACGTATAGGCGAACATTGTGAATATACACTTATTGAAAGAAAATTAAAAGACAAAAATTTAGATGGATGTGAACTTTATGTTACACTTGAACCTTGTGTAGATAAAGCAAGAAACGAACCCAAAAGAGGATGTTCGACGCATATATATAAATCAAGAATCAGCAAGGTTTATATCGGTATCCGAGACCCAAATCCAAAAGTAGAAAATGAAGGTGCAAATTTTCTTGCATCGAAAGGTATTGAAGTAATTGATTTTCCGAGTCATCTTCAAGATGAAATCAGACATCTGAATAAAATATTTATTGCTGAAAAGGAATTGGAGCAGTTTAAATTATTAAAAGAAAAATACAATAAACAAAAATCATATCTACAAAAATCGGAAACCAAAGCAAAAATCAACCAATTTGATAATACAGCAGTTAACCAATTTTTGAAATATTCAAGTGCTGGTTTTTCTTACCCTTCACAAAAATTTAATCAATGGGCTTTGGGATTTGAAATAGCAGATAGAGATTCTAATGAAATGCTTCACCCAACTCGCTTAGGAATTATTCTTTTTGGTAAAAATGTAGATACTATATATCCGCATACAATTTTTAAAGTTGAAATCAATTATGCAAATGGTGAAAAAGAGATAAAAGATTTTGGAGGCCCCATAGTAAGTCAATTAACTTCCATTCTTGACTTTATTAAGGACAAAGCTTTTAAATTAACTATTGACCGAAGTGAAGGTGTACGAAAAGAGCAGATAGATTTTCCATTAATCTATCTTCGTGAAGCTATTGCAAACGCTATTATACATCGAGATTACGAAAATGAAATGGCTACAAACTTCCTTTCTATCAGCCCAAAGAAGATTATCATTCGTAGTCCTGGAAATCCGGTAAATCCTCTCATACTCGAAGACCTTAATTCATTCGATGCACCTTCAATAAGTCGGAATCCTAAAATAATGTTTGTGTTTAACAAAATGGGATTAGCAGAGCAAAGAGGTATTGGATTAAGTCAAATGAAGCATCTCAATGAACTTGGTTTTCCACTACCTACATTTGATTTGAAAGCTGGAATCCTACAAATGACATTTGGTAGATCTAAAGATTTTATAGCAGAAGCTAAAGGTATAGATAGTAGTACACTTTCAAAAGAAGCAAATGATGGATTATTATTTATTCAGCAAAACAAAGAAGTTTCTGTAAGCGAATATGCTAAACATTTTAATTTGGAAATAAAGACGGCAAATAGAAGATTGAAGAATCTTGTTGATAATGGATTAGTAATTAAAACCGGTGAAAAGAAAGGAACAAGGTATAAATTGAAATAACTTATCGGACAATTTTCTAAGCTTACTGTCCAATAAAAAGAATATAATTATCATTAATAAGGCTTATCGGACAATTTATCGGACAAGTTGTCCGATAAGCGGCAAACAAAAAGAAAAAACAACCAATGTGGAAAAATAATTGCTTAGAATGTATTTTTTTATTTGTAATTATTATTCAAGTTGATTATTAATCGAAAGTTATGCCAATATTCGCCTTTCGACACACCCCCTAACCCCCTCTTAATAGAGCGGGGATAACCTAAGTCATTATTTGAGATTTGTTTATAATCTTTATAAAGTATTTGTCACAAATATAAAAACACTATAAGTAAATAATATTAATACACTTGTCTTGTTCCCCCTCTATTAAGAGGGGGTTAGGGGGTGTGTTTCTTCCATCTTCTCGCGTGTATTTCTTCACCGCCGCGGGCAAACAAAGAAAAACATATCAATGTGGAAAAATAATTGCTTAGAATGTATTTTTTTATTTGTAATTTTGTGGCAGTTTATTGAGAGTACGTAAATAAACGAGATAAGAAGAATAGGAGTTAGAAAAACACTAATCTGAAGGCTTCTTCCTTTTAGAACTTTTACGTTTTTTTAATAATTTTTCAATATCCGAATAAAAACCAATCTCTTCTAACCTTTTTCTGTGTTCATCTCTAACTTTTAGCGTTCTCATTCGCTCTGCCCAACAACCAAGTTCTCTATAATCTGGATAACTGCGAGTTGCAAGAGTATGTCCGTATTTTTCTTTAAATTTTATCAGATTTGCAAAATGCTTTTCAAAATAGCTTTCCACTCGGTCAAAATCAAAACCTACTGCAACGAGTTTTTCATATCTTGACTTAGACAACATACCATCTCTATAATAGACACGTTGCTTGTGTATCCAATTGTACAAAGGTCCGTTTCCGGGTTTGTCTTTTCCTTTATATGAATCAGTAGGTACATTCAATGTTCCGTATTTATCTCTATATTGCAGTAATTCATCGAATTTCATTTGCCAAACGGCTTCCATTCTTGCCAATCTATCAAGATTTTCTTTACTGTTCCACCCCAAATTAACAGGTTTAGGATTATTCAACCTATTTCTCTTTTTCAATGCGGTGTATGTATCCCATTCAAAACCTACTGAATCGAGTTGCGCTATTTTCTCGTTTGATAGGCGATTTTTATTGATCCTTAACCAAGAAACCCAAGAACCCAAACCTTCAATTTCGCAGTCTTTCGCCTTTACATAGGGGTGATTATATTTATTGATGAATTCCATTAGCTTTTGGAAATGGCGATTCCAATCAGCATCCAGAGGCTCCCAATCAAAACCAATTGAATCTAATAATTTTATTTGTTCATCTGATAATTGTGGTCCAGTCGTACCTCTTCTTAATGATCGTAATCTAGCAGCCCAATATTGTAATCTCCCGTAACCTTCTTTCTTGGAAAATTTAGTATGCCCTTTTGCTTTTTTGTATTCGGCAAGTTCAATGAAAAAGTTTTGCCATTTTTCATCAATAGCATCCCAAACAAATCCTTCTTTGTCCAATCGTTCTTTACGATCAGGGCGAACCCCTTTTGAACGGCAATGTACAGCCCAAGAGCCAAGCGATGGATATTCGTTACAAGCATTAGGGATAAGTGCGTGGCCGTATTTTTCTTTAAATTTTAGAAAATCTGCAAAATGTTCTTCAAATCTGGTTTCAAAAGGAGCGAAATCAAAATCAATAGAAACTAGTTTGCTATATCGCCAATCAAATAATTTACCTTTTTTATATTTTTGGCGTTGAGTATTTGACCAAGAAGCTAATTTTCTTTCCCATTCAGGATATTGTAATTTACCATTTCTATGTGGAACGATAACCGTTCCATATAAATCCCTGTATTTGAGAAGTTCGTTAAATCGCTCTTCCCAAATTTGGTCAAGATATAATTGCCTTGCGTAGTTTATGCCCATTTTCGATTAACCTCATCACTAATTCAATTATTAATGTCAGAAATTGAAAAACAAAAATACAAAAAATAAGTAAATCTAATATAGCTTATATAAATATTTCAAATATGCTTTATATTCTTTTCTTTTCATTTATGCCTTTGGGATAGAAATCAAAACCAACAGATACTAGTTTTTCATAGCGCCACTTTTGTAATGTTCCTTTTCGATATAACATTCGCTGAGCTGTTACCCAAGAACCCAATTTCCGATCAAACTTATTGGTTTCGGGTATTTTGATTCTATCTGGAACATTTGTATTGCCGTGCATATCCTTATATTTCAGAAGTTCGTTATACTTAATTTCCCAATCCCTGTCAATTTGTACTTGGCGGGCAGGGGTAATCTTACTTGTATATTCCTCGGGACCTAACCCGTTAATATTTAAAATATTATTTCGTTTTCTATATGCTAATTCTGAATCCCACTCAAATCCAAGCGCATCGAGTTCTTCAATTTGAGAATTGGTAAGTCTATCCTTATTATCTCGAGCCCAAGCAACCCAGATTCCGAGTCCTTCAATTTCGCACTTCCTGATAGGTACGTAAGTATCGTTGTATTTAGCAATAAATTCCTTCAACTTGCTAATGTTTTGATTCCAAGTTGTTTCTGCCGGTTCCCAATCAAATCCGATAGAATCTAATAATTGTATCTTTTCCTTCGATAAACTCTGTCTGATTTCGTGTCGCTTAGCCATACGCATTCTGTTCGCCCAGTTTAGTATCTTTGAACATTCCTTGTTTTTATAGTAAACTTTGAAATGGCCGTGCTCTTTCTTGTATTCTGCAAGTTCTCGAAAATTATTTTGCCAAAACTCTTCTATTACATCCCAAACAAAGCCCTCTTTATCCAACCTATTTTTCCAATCTTCCCGGCAGGATTTGGCACGTATATGACGTACCCAAGAAGAAAGCAATGGGAATTCCGTGCAATTTCTCGGTACAAGCGTGTGTCCGTATTTTTCTTTAAATTTCAGAAAATCAGCAAAATGTTGTTCAAATATATTTACATTCGGGTCGAAGTCGAAACCGACAGATACAAGTTTATCATATCGCCAATCTACTAATTTTCCTCTTTTATGGTTTTGGCGCTGATTATCCACCCAAGTACCTAATCTTCGCTCCCAATATGGATATGATAAATCTCTGGATCGGTTGGGTACATTTACAGTTCCGTATAAATCCCTGTATTTGAGAAGTTCGTTAAAACGTTCTTCCCAAAGCAAGTCTCTTTTTAATCCTAGTTCGTATCGTGTCATATTTTACCAAATCTTGAATACAAATTTAATTATACATATTGAAAAACAAAAATACAAATAAAAAAATAAATAAATTGCATAAGCTTTTCTTCCCCGCCTCGGGCAAACAAAAAGAAAAAACATACAATGTGGAAAAATAATTGCTTAGAATGTATTTTATCATAGTTTTTTATTAGATTTGTAAATGAGTTAGATGTAAATTAGTAAAAAGAACAAAAGCAGTAGAAATATTATGGTCAATTTTATTCATTCAAGTGGACAATACGAAATAACCATACCAAAAACTTGGAGATTTCAGAAAGCAAAACAAGATAATTTCAGTATATTCTTTGACATTACGTGTCCAAAATTTTATAAGTTTCAAATTGAAATCAAATCATTTACTTGTAATTTACACAAAGAAAAAGAATTTAGACTTTTTGAAATTCGTTCGGGTAAGAAGATGGATAATGCAGGTTTTTTCACTTTCCCTGATAAAAGAGCAGAATCATTCTTTACAAAAAAATGGACAAGAATTATTGACGATCGTTTTGTTAATTTTAATCTGGTTATCAGTAAATTCGATAATATGGGGAACAGTGAGATAATTAATCAATTAACCGAGCAGGCTAAGTATATAATGAGGAGTTTCAATTTTATTGAAGCAACCAAAAGAGATTTCAAGGTCGAACAGCTTAAATTTGAAAGTTTTATGAATGCTACCAATCTAACCAAAAAACTTGCAAAGGAAGCTTTACTCAAAGAATCTTATATTGAAACTATTTGTTTATTATCGAATATATCAGACGCATACTTAAGGTTATGCATAATGCTTAAAACCCAAATAATCGACCAAACCACAAAAATCGATTTATATTATCTTTACGAAGAATTCGGACTAAAGCATCTAACCAATAAAGATATTTATAACAAGTTGGTGGAACTTGAAATAATTGGTCAAGACGATAGCATTCCCTTTGTTAGACTGGGTAATGAGAGACATAATATTTTTTACAGATTTATTCCAAATCGGTTCAATATACAATTTTATAAGCACGTTATAAGGGATTATAATATACAACTTTTATTCGTTAGCGATATTCTTAATAAATTAAAATCAGAACAGATAGAAAAAAATGTCGGTATGGCGAAATTGAAAATGGATTTCGATGTAAATTGGGAATTATTCCGTTTTATTGAAACTAACGTTGCAATTGAAGAAAAAGAAAAAGTTCCTTTTGACCCGGATAATGTTTTTTTTATCGCTCTGCATGATTTTAATATGGATGAATTCGAAGATTTCAACCACTAATGAGAATGAAACGCAATTGTTTAAATACTAAAAGCTTCTTCCCGCCGCGGGCAAACAAAAAGAAAAAACAACCAATGTGGAAAAAAAATTGCTTAGAATGTATTTATTTATTTGTAATTTTGTGGCAGTTTATTGAGAGTACGTAAATAAACGAGATAAGAAGAAGAGAGATGAGGGAATATGATTAATTTAGAAGAGTTAATTAAAAATAGTAAAAAAGCCAATGATTGGGACTTAGGCAACCAAGTATTGTATAATTTATGTGAAGATAATTTCAAACATGAAAAACCAAACGAAATTATTGCCAAAATTTGGTTGATTGGCCGTGCATATTCCGCTTCAATTGAACGACGTAAAGAAGTAAAGATAGGTGAGGATTTTTGGAAAGATAATGTTGTACCCAAAATTGAGCAATCAGATATTGATGTATGGTTAAACAATAGAGATAATTCTGATGATATTAATGTTTTTATGGAAACACATAAAAACGTTACTAAGTTATTTAAAGACATTACAGGGCTTGATAAAAGGTCACTTGCTTCAAAATACTTGCATTTTCATTTACCGAATAAATTTTATATTTATGATTCAATCGCATCACGATCTATTAAATTCCTTCAAAAAGAGAAAATAGAAATCAAAACAGATGCTAATTGGGATGATGAGTATTCTAAATTTTACCAAAACTGTGATTATTTGAAAAATAAACTCCAAAATAAATTCGAGATTAATTTATCTTGCAGAGAATTAGATAATTTATTAACTTCAAGAGAAATAACAAAGGCGATAGCAAACAAGCAATAGCCTTTCATCCAATTATCCTACCAATATGCCCACTAATGAACAATAATTATGTTGATTTGTGGGTATTATGTTTTTATTAAATCCGAACTCGCAATTTTCTTTATATAATCTCTTTGATTTTTCGCTTGAGATAAATAAAATTTATTCATATTTTTTTTTATATTAACAACCTTATTTATATTAAGTTTTGCAGTTAAAATGCTGTTTTTGATAACTTCTGCTTGAATAATAGGATCAAGATTAATCAATATTATTTTAGTTAAAAGTAAGTCATATTGTGCGTATAGAACAATTAGATAACAACAAGGAAGAATTAATATACTTAAAACGATAGGAAGAATTAACAATTGCAATTTATCAAATGTGAATACCATCTGATAATTGACTATCGTTTTATAGATTGTAAAAGCTAAATAGGTTACTCCTAAGAGGGCAAAAAGATTTGTCATTGGCTTTTTTTTCGGTGCGTTTTGCTTATCAGTATTTGAAAATGAATATATAACAACTAGAAAAAAAATAATCGGAAACATAATAATTTCAGTCATTAAATCAAACGTAAAAATGTTATAAAGGAAACCTAATAAAATAGATAATCTAATAGTTTGTTGAAAAACAATTTTAACAATATTCTCAGGGTTTCGTTTTAAGAGTTTAGAAAACATCATAATAATAAAGTTGAACGTCCAAAAAATCGTTTCTTTTAGAAAAATGATTTCCCAAAGCTTAAGATTATAGAGAATCAAAACTATAATAAGAACATTCATTAAATAAAATAATAGTACTAAATATATTTTTCTTGCAAAGAACGACTTTACAATCCCATAAATTCCTGATCTTATTTTTTTAATCGAAAATATAGATATTACACCTATAAATAACCATATTATATAAGCTAATTCTCGTGTTGAAAATATTTTCAAAAGTTCATGCATAATTATTCTTATTATTATTACATATATTCCTTACCATCGAAAATTCCCAACCATAATTATATTTCTCCGCAGTTTATAGTTACTTGTGTCTTAACATTTAAAGCTATATGTTCAAGACCTTCATAAATATTTTTTAACATCGATTCAACCCCAATATTTTGATAATTCTCTTGATAAAAATCTTTATGAGCTTTTGAACTAATTTTGTCCTTTAATATTACAAAAAGTTCATTACGTTTAATTAAAGTACAAATATCCTTCAGATTGTCTTTACATAATATGGGTGTTGGTTTTGATAAACTAATGTAATAATATTTGAAATGCGTATAACCCTTAGTACGATGGTGATAAATCATTTTCTCTTCTTTTCTGAATTTTTTGAAACCGTCTTCAAAGTTTGTTTTTATTTCAAACGCACAATATAATTTTGTTGATTTTTTACTTTTTATTACAATATCAATATTCAATTTTGTTGTACCCTTTTCCTTCCATTTAAAATTTATTTGATGTCCATTAATTACTTCTACGGAATCTTTTAAACCAAAAGCATCTACACCTGCTTGAATAAAATGTTTAAATGTCCATTCTTGCAGTATACCACCAAATGAACCAGAATTCATTTTATTATGGTTACAATATTGAATCAGTACTTCTCTAGGCGCATAAAAATTTTTAACAAATTCATCTTCGTTATTTTTATTTACTTTATAATTGGCCCAAAATACTTTAAATGAATTATAAATATCGTTATGAAACATACTAAAATAACACTCAAGTTGATTGTTTTCTCTCATTACGCCTTCCTCCTCTTCTTCTCTTTCACAAACAGCCCACTTGTAAACTTCTCATACAACTCAAACAAAAATTCCATACGTTTGGCGTCGCTGGTGAAGGGTTGCGGACGGTAGGCGGAGTCAACGGCTTTGTCCAATGCGTTATGGGCTTTCACTAATACGGGCGGCATAGTCAGCGGATCGTAGAGGTCGGCTAAGGAGCTGTCGGGAAATTGCGCGCGGGCGTCCAGTACCGCTTGCGCCGCCGATTCAATGGATTGGATTTGCTTTTCGCTCGGGTTTTCGGGCCAAGGGAAGTTGTTGTAAACGATTGTGTTGGAATAACGGTAATCGCTTTTAATTCGTCCGCAAACTGTTTTTATCCAAGCCATGTGCATTTCAGATGTAAGAATACCAAAGTGATATAAAGTAGTATTTGAAATGGTATTACAGCTATCTGCCGCAATATTAGAAGCAGAAAAATATCCAATAGGAATATATTTCCTGTTTTCTGATGAATGCCTTGGAATTAGGATATAATCGGAGCTGGGTTGTCTGATTTCGCCAAAAAGAGTAGGGAATTCAGCAAGTTGCTTTGTCGTTTTTCTATCGCTACTTTCTCTTAGTTTTCTTACATCGTTAATTCTTTTAGTTACTTCGGCTGATTTTCTAATTTCTGATGGATTTGCATTTAATAACCACAGGCACCAACGTTTCTCATTATTAATAAATTCACGCGCACTTATGAATGGTTTTATCAGATTTATCAAATCCGGTTCTTTTGAAATTAAATGATTTTTTTCTTCATCAGTTAATAACAGATTCCCACCATCGTTTGGCATATTTCCAAAACTCATTTGAGGAACGTCGCATAAAGTTTTAGATCTTGGCTTGATAAAAACATCTTTAGCATCGACAATATAAGGATTAACATTTTGTGCCAATATTTCGTGTGGTTCACCTTTAATATCTTCATAATCGAAAATTCTTTTATTTTTAATATCGAAATTTGCAAAACCATAAATCACACAGTAAACCGCGGCATTTCCTTTCGCTTCATTGCTCCACTTGAAAGTGCGATGGGCAAAATGAATTTTGATATTCAAGTTAAACATCGAGTTCCATAAAACTCCGACTTGTTCACCTTG
Organism: bacterium; assembly: GCA_037127915.1. GTDB lineage: Bacteria > Bacteroidota > Ignavibacteria > Kapaibacteriales > UBA2268 > JBAXXL01. Next base: position 7,131 of record JBAXXL010000022.1, on the reverse strand, counting down.
TGAAATTGAATTAGTCGAAACGAATGCAACTTTGATATTTGTTCCTTGTATGTATTTCGCCGCTTTTATATACCATCCGGAAACATAATCTAAAACTCCACTTCCCTGAGAGTTATTAAATAATCCAACAATATCGTCTCTTTGCTCTTGGGTCATCATCTTCGAGCCTATAAACGGTGGATTTCCAAGTATGTACGAGAGTTGGTTTTTGGGTACGAGCGTTTCCCAATCAATTCTCAAAGCGTTGCCGTGTGTTATATTAGCGGCTTTTTTCAGAGGCAGACGTGTGAAATACTGCCCGAACTGCTCGCTGACCAGCATATTCATCTGGTGGTCCATCAGCCACATAGCCACCTCGGCAATGCGCGCCGGAAACTCCTCCAGCTCGACGCCGTAGAATTGATCCACGTCAATGCGTATAATTTGCGACACATCCGTAACCAGCTCTTCGCGGTAAAGGATTTTGATAATTTCCATTTCGAGCAATCGCAATTCGCGGTATGTGATAATCAGGAAATTTCCGCAACCGCAGGCGGGATCCAAAAAGCGGAGATTCGCGAGCTTGGTGTGGAATTCGGTGAGCCTGTTGCGGTTACCCTTCACGGTTTCGAATTCCGCCCACAGCTCATCCAGAAACAGCGGCTTAATGAGCTTCAATATATTTTTTTCGCTTGTGTAGTGCGCTCCCAGATTGCGCCTTTCTTTCGGATTCATAACGCTTTGGAACATCGAACCGAATATAGCCGGCGAAATCTTGCCCCAATCAATCAGGCAACATTCCAGCAATATCGTCCGCATACCGGAATCGAATCCCGCTGGCGGAAGCGTTTCCTCGAATAAACTTCCGTTTGTATATGGGAAGGCGTCCAATTGCTCGTCTATGTTCTTCAATCGGCGTTCTTTCGGCGTGTTCAGGATGTAGAACAGTTCGCTCAAGCGCGCGGCTAAATCGCTCCCGTCGGGATTTGTGCGCTGTGCGATAAAGTCGCTGAAAATATCTTTGTCAAAAATTGTGGTGTCGTCGGCGAATAAGCAGAAAAGTAGACGCACAAGATAGACCTCGAGCGGATGCCCGTCGTAGCCGATGGCTTTCAGTTTGTCGTGAAGTTTTCCCATCACCTCGGCGGCGTAAATGTTAACGGGGTCTTGCTCTTTGTAAACCCGCTTTTGGTATCCGGCAATAAAACCGAAGTGCTGGACATTTTGCACTAAGTCGTGAAGTTTGAATTCGATAACACCCTCTCCATTTTTGGAGAGGGCTGGGGTGAGGTCTTTTTCTTGCTCTGTGCTGAAGTCTTTTACTCCCTCGCCCATTTGGGAGAGGGTTGGGGTGAGGGTCTCTAAATCATACAGCCTGAAATTTTCGAAATCGCAAACCAGAATGTATTTCGGGGCTTCCAATTCGCTCAGTCCGTGTATATAATCTTTCGCCTGCTGAAATGCACGGTCAAGGCTTTTGCCGCGGCTTTTCATCTCGATTAATATCATTCCCTTCCAAAGCAGGTCAATATAACCGTCGGAATCGCCGAGCTTTTTCACCTTATGCTCGAACGAACCCACACGTTTTGAAGTAATTCCGAATACATCGAAAAAATCCACTAAAAAAGGTTTCGCGTCCGCTTCTTCGCGGCAAGCGTCTTCCCATTCTTTTGAAAACTTAACCGCCCGGTCTTTGATTTCGTTCCAACTTAGAGCCATATAATTACTATGTATATATAAATAAAATTATAATAACAAATTATATAGCAAATTTACAAAATATATTTTATTTAGCGATGGGGTGTGCAAAAGTGGTGTATGTTTTTTTTAATTAAGATACACACCCTAACCACTACAGTGAAGCAAACGAGAAATTTAAGTTTCAATTTTTCACCTTCCGACACACCCCCTAACCCCCTCTTGATAGAGGGGGAATAACCTAAGTCATTATCAGAGATTTGTTTATAATCATTTTTAGCATTTATTGTTATAAGCAAATATGCCATAAGCAACTATTATAAATACACTTGTCTTGCTCCCCCTCTATCAAGAGGGGGAATAACCTAAGTCATTATTAGAGATTTGTTTATAATCTTTATAAAGTATTTTTCACAATTCCAAATTCGCCATAAGCATATAATATATATGCGCTTGTCTTGTTCCCCCTCTATTAAGAGGGGGTTAGGGGGTGTGTTTCTTCAAATTGCTTTTGGCAAATTCTCTTATCCTCCGTTCCACAAGATCGCTATTTCCAATCACTTCATCATCGGTGAACCGCATAACCGTCAAACCGATTTCAGTAAAATATTCATCTTTCCGTTTGTCGTTTATCTGCACTTTCTTATCCTCGTGTGTAATGCCATCTACTTCAATTACTAATCGTAAAGCATAGCAATAGAAATCGGCGATGAAATTACCGATTGGCTTTTGGCGGTGAAAGTCAAAACCATTGATTTGTTTGCCCTTGAGCATCTGCCAAAGGTTTCGTTCAGCAAAAGTCTTATGGTTGCGGAGATTTCGGGCGTATTCTTTTAGGTGTTGGTTGTAGGTTATATGCATAGTATTTTTTAATAAGTTATTATTCAAGTTATATGTTTATCAAAAGATATGCCAATTTTCACCTTCCGACACACCCCCTAACCCCCTCTTAATAGAGGTGGAATAACCTAAGTCTTTATTAAAGATTATCTTATGATGATTTTTAGTATTTATTATTTTAAAGCAAATCACCATAAGTTAATAATATAAATACACATGTCTTGTTCCCCCTCTATTAAGAGGGGGCCAGGAGGTGTGTTCTTCTTTTTTCACTGGTGTGTTTCTTCCGGGTTTTGCGTTTCCTCCCCTCTTTACCACTATTCCGTAAAAAGATTTTAGGAATCGAAAAAAATTGAGTAAATTTGCAGATATAAATTATTAAAAACACTTTTGCATTTAATAGAATGAATAAAAAGATACTGTTAATCGGCGGTGATGAAATTTTAGGCGAAAGCCTGAGCTCGTATTTTGCGAATAATACGAAAAATGATTTGTATGTCGTTAGCCCGAATGAAAAGCTGGATGGCTTAGCAAATCTTAATTATACAGATGTAACGGATAGAGAAAAACTTAAAGAACTATGCTTCGCTTTAAAACCTGATTACATTCTTAATGTTTGCGAGTTAAGCAATTTACTAGAATGTGAAGACGATAAGAAAAAAGCAAGTGATCTTAATCTAATATTATCTCAAAATTTGGTTAGAATCGCAAATATTGTTGATGCTAAATATGTCGGTGTTTCAAGTGATATGATTTTCGATGGTACAATCGGACTTTATAAAGAAGAAGCCCGTCCGGAACCGGTAAACTATTACGGGAAAACAAAGCACGCCGCAGAAAATATGATCAGAAGTGAAAATATCCCTTGGACAATTATAAGAACCAGTATGCCTTTTGGTTTTTCTAAATATTCCAAAAAAGACGAATTGTTCGATATAGTTGCAAAATTGCATAAAGGGGAAAAAGTTTTAGTATCCGAAAAAGTTACAAGAACCCCAATTTTTTCTGAGGATTTGGCTGAAGGAATAGCTCGGGTAATTGAGAGAGAAAAAACCGGAATTTACCATATAGCCGGAAAAGACGTTTACGATGCTTATAATTTCGCCTCATCGGTGGCCGAGATCTTCGGATATGATAGAAATCTGGTGCAGAAAACTGATAAAATCAATGAACTTATCCCGCACAAATGCGGTTTGAATACAGCAAAAGCAATAAAAGAATTAGATTTTGATATGCCAAGCGCATTAAGTGCTATGGATTCCATTGCGTTTTTATATAAACAATATAAAGTATTAGAAAAGAAGTAGAGATAGATATGAAAAAGTATTTAATAGCAGGAAATTGGAAAATGAACACAGTACCGGATGAAGCCGCTGTGTTGGCGTCCGCTATTCGGAAAGGATTAGTAGGAATGGATTTGTCCAGGGTTGGAGTATTGCTTTGTCCACCTGCAATTAATTTACTACGCGTAATCCAAATCACTGAAGATTCAAACCTAAAGGTCGGAGCTCAAAATTGTCATTATGCTAAAAGCGGTGCTTTTACCGGTGAAATATCATGTGAGATGATAAGAAAATCTGGTGCAGAATATGTTATTATCGGACATTCCGAACGCAGATGTTTATTTGGCGAAACAGATGAATTTATTAATAAGAAGGTTCATTCTGCAATTGCTGAAGGTTTGAAACCAATTCTATGTGTCGGTGAAACTTTGGAGCAAAGAAACGAAGGTAGTACTTTACCAATAGTAATGGGACAATTAGAAAAAGGATTAGCCGGATTAACTGCCGAACAATCCGGAAGTATAATTATTGCTTATGAACCGGTTTGGGCGATTGGAACCGGTCTTTCGGCAACAGCGGAGCAAGCTGAAGAAGTACATTCTCAAATCCGATCCGCAATGCGGGTAATATTCGGTGAAAAAGGCAATAATATGTTTATTTTATACGGCGGCAGTATGAATGCTCAAAATGCCGGTGAACTATTGAGCCAACCGAATATCTCTGGAGGATTGATTGGCGGAGCTTCGCTAAAATTTGAAGAATTTTTGTCCATTATTAAAACAGCCAGCGAATTAACATTCAAATAATGAAAAGTTTACCTAACATATTGTCTTGGGCTCGGGTTATAATAGCACCAATATTTTTGGTACTATTCTTTGTGCATTCTTATGAAGCAAAACTTGTTGCCATAATACTATTTTTTATTGCCGCTGTAACAGACTTTTTGGATGGTTATGCGGCTCGTAAATATGATGCTACGACGGCATGGGGAGCGTTTTTTGACCCATTAGCCGACAAAGTACTTACCTGTGCGGCATTTGTAGCTTTTGGAATGTTAGGCATAGCACCGATTTGGGCAGTATGTTTGATAATATTGCGCGATATTTTAACAACATATTTGAGAATATATAGCGACAAACGCCAGCTTGAATTCAAAACTTCTTATATTGCAAAATTTAAAACATTTGTACAAATGTTTTTCATTAGCTTTATTTTGTGGATTATCTTTATCGAAAACATGCGGATATCCCCTGATGTTACGCAAATGTGCCGGCTGATTGTTTATTCGAGTTATATTAAATATACGATTATAGCTATAACAATCTTAACTGTATGGACGCTTGTTGATTATCTAAAAAAACCTACAGTTAAAAAAGTGAAGGTTGACTAATGAAGTGGAATTTATTAAGGATATGGGATGAACTGCTGACGACATTTTTCTTCGTTGGGAAGGTTAAATATGCTCCCGGTACAGTTGCCTCCATTATTCCACTTAGCGTATTATTCATTCCTATGCCTACAAGACTATATTTTATCGGAATTGCAGTTATCGTTTTGTTTGTGATTTCGCTATCGTCAATCAAAAGGATGGAATTAGTTCACGGCGATGATGCCCCGCAAATAGTAATAGATGAAATTATCGGAATGTTACTTGTATTATTCAGCCCCTACATAGTGTTTGGACCGGTTTGGGCGTTGATTGCATTCGGTTTTTTCCGTCTATTCGACATATTCAAACCTTATCCGATACATTTAGCAAACAACAAGAAAGGTAGTTTTTGGGTGTTATTCGACGACGTGCTTGCGGCGGTTTTTGCTTGGGTGGCATTGCACTGCATATACCAACTATCGAATATTTTCGGCATATATTATTTAATTAAACATTTATCACAATGATATGAAAGCTGTAGTATTATTATCGGGTGGTGTTGATAGTTCTGTTGCTTTGGCGATGGTTAAGCAAATGGGCTGGGATGCTGAGGCGTATTATCTAAAAATTTGGCTCGAAGACGATATGGCTTTTATGGGCGATTGCCCATGGGAAGAAGATTTGTATTATGCCCGCGAAGTCTGTAAAAAATTGGACGTACCCCTGAAAATAATCAATATGCAGAGGGAATATTTCAACACTGTTGTAGAATATTCCATAACAGAATTAAAAGCCGGTCGTACTCCAAGTCCCGACATAATGTGCAACAAAAATATAAAATTCGGACTCTTTTTCGATAAACTCCAAACATCGTTCGATAAATGCGTTTCGGGACATTATGCCAAGTGCATTGAATCGGACGGTAAATTTCTGCTTTATCAAGCGGAAGATAAATTCAAAGACCAAACCTATTTCCTGACTTATCTTAACCAATCTCAGTTATCCCGTATTTATTTCCCGCTGGGCGATTTCCAAAAATCAGAAGTTAGGGAAAAAGCGACCGCTTTCGAATTGCCGACCGCGGTAAGGAAAGACAGCCAAGGAATATGCTTCCTCGGAAAAATCAAATATAACGATTTTGTGAAATTCCATCTTGGTGAAAAGAAAGGAAACATAATAGAATTAGAATCCGGCAAAAAATTAGGCGAACATAACGGCTTTTGGTTCCACACAATCGGTCAGCGCCAAGGCTTAGGGCTTAGCGGCGGACCATGGTATGTAGTTCAAAAAGATATTAACGAAAATATAATTTATGTCTCACACAGCGAAGATATACTCAACAGACCTTGCAATGAGTATTTCGTTTCCGACATTAATTGGATAAACGACGCACCCGAAAAATTTAACCTAACCACCAAACTCAGACACGGACCGAAAAAAATCGATTGCAATATCGAATTTCAAGGTAAAGATTTGTTGAAAGTAAAATTGAATCAGCAAGACGCAGGTATTTCCCCGGGTCAATTTTCAATTTTCTACGATGATGCATTATGTTTAGGCGGCGGTATAATTAGTGGAACGGTGTAAGGTATTTATAATCTATCCAAAGTATGCTTTAAAAAAACTACCGGCTGAATAAATCAACCGGTAGTAATAATCTAAATAACGCAAATATTAATCGTTATCTTATAATCCTAATTGGCAAACACATTTTGGCATTATCTGCATTTAGTACAAGATAGTAACTACCTGAATTAATACCTGATGTATTTAAATTAATATAATTTTGACCCTTATTGTAATTTGCAACAGGAATATTTGCTATCATATCACCTTTACTATCATATATTTCGAGTTTCAATGTTTTAGTATCTTTTAACAAATCAAATCTTATATTCGCTTCATCCGATGCAGGATTTGGTGCAAATTCGAAGTTTTCAATTATGCCATTATTAATATCTT
>JBAXXL010000021.1:0-67861 GCA_037127915.1 bacterium | reverse complement strand
AAATGTATGAGTACCTGTCCAATCGTAATTATAAGCTTCATCAACAGCAAATGTTGCTTCAGCTGAACCATCAAAAGTTCCGCCGGTCAAGCCTTCACCAGCTGTTAAAGCATTTGCAACTTTATCTGCTACATCAGCTGTAGCGGCGTTTCCAATTAATTCGCCATATAATGTTGTTGCATATACGTTAGCCCATACATTATCTTCTTTGCCTAAGTCATATAGATCTGTTTCAAATGGTACAACATCTTGCATAGTTGATGTACCTGCTACTTCTAAAGTAGCGTTTAATCTTGTACCTAAATCTACATTTAAAGTACCTGCAATATATGTATTTCCAGAAAGATCAACGGTAAAGTTGAAATTAGAAGTTCCTTCTTTTACATACAGTACAGGACTTGCTGCTGCTCTTATTGAACCAAGAGCCATTGCTACTTCATTCGTACCGTCAGTTACCATAACCTTAGCATCTGTTCCACCTGTTGTTAAAGCTCCAGCTGCATAGCCATCGCCTAAAACACCAACTGACCACATACCATTCAAATTGCCCATTCCGGCTCTCATAGTTGTTGCATCATAAACAGAAACAGAACCATTTTCTCCATCTTCGGATGCACCGATAGTAACCAATCTATGGCTTCCATCAGCGTTGTATGTTTCAAAATAACCTTCGTCGAGATGACCAGGACCTGCATCTACGATTAGGGCCTGAGCTTCGTTATATATTTTTAAGTAATCATTATTTAAGTGAACATCAGCATTAAAATCTGAAGATCCAGCCCAAGTATTATTACCTGTCCAATCATAATTATAAGCTTCGTCAACAGCAAATGTTGCTTCAGCAGAACCATCAAAAGTTCCGCCGGTCAAGCCTTCACCAGCTGTTAAAGCATTAGCAACTTTATCAGCTACATCAGCTGTAGCGGCGTTACCGTTTAAATCACCTATAAATGTAGTTGCTGTAACATCACCTGTTACATTAACATTGCCTTGGAAATAACCAGCGTATTCAACTTCGCCTATAGTTACACCTAAAGCACCTGCAATTTGACGGCCAGGAGTTGTTCCCAATACGCCTGCTTTTAGATAAATAGGAGCAATATCACCACCCATATTTACTGCGACGCCTAGTAAACCAAACCAGCTACCTGATTCTTCTGCTAATTTACCTTCGATAGCGGAGAATTCTTCACCGGGTGTAAAGGTCGGATCTTCGTAATTAACATCTTGAATACTTGCGGCGAATGCGCTATTTCCGGCATCAGGATTACTAACAACAGCGTTCATAGCTGACCCAATGTTACCGGCTTCAGTACGTTCGCGTACTACTTTAAATTTCGAACCGGTAACATCCATGATTTTACCGTTTCCAAAATTGATTCCATTGATAGGAGAAATATAAGGAGCACTATTTACTGAATTATTAAAAGCTCCTTGAAGATCTGGAGTTCCTACGTCAGCTTTTAGAGCTAGTTGATCAAAAAGTAATTTAGCTGAAGGATATTGAACATCTGTTGAGAATTCATCAATAGATGTTACCTTATTAGCTATATCTTCAGGTGTATAACCCAAAGCGTCTTGTTTATTATTAAATGTATTCCAATCAGCATCTGTAAGTAAACCGGTAGTTTCGAAATTAGCTGTTGCGATATCTACACTTGTGCCTTCACCTAATACAGCACCGGTACCACCAGTAATGGTTACGCCCCAAGTGGTAGTTGTTAAATCGCCTTTTAATAAAGTTGGCTCAAAACCAGTGATTTCTGTATCCCAATTAACTCCAGCTTCTGTAATTCTTAACGTATTGGTTTCATCGTCCCAACTTGTTGCTGTAATTAATTCATTTGAAACCGAACCGTCAACTTCAGTAGAAGTAATTGTAAAGTTCGGATATTCGCCAGTAATAACTGTTATACCTTCACCTGCCAAAGTAACAACTTGATCAGGCATTGTGTTCGTAATTACATCATTAAACAAGCTTATGCCATCTCCGGCTGTTAAAGCATTTTGTTTAGCATTAAACATACTCCAATCAGTATCGCTTAAAGCACCAAAAGAAGTTGCGCTTGCTAAACCCAAGCTTAAAACTTGACCGTCAAGGCTTAGACCATTAGCTTCACCGAGTGTCAAATCGCCTGAGTTTGTACCAGTAATATTAGTAGCTGTAACAGTACCATCAAAAATTGCATTACCATCAACATCAACTGACCATGAGTTGGCATTTACGATAAAGTCAACTGGAGTTTCTGTTGAACCAATATTAACAGTACCGTTGAAACTTGAAGTGCCACCCCAAGTATTTGTTCCAGTCCAATCAAAGTTATTACCTTGATTTACTTGAAGTTTGCCATCGATTCCCTCTGAATCAAATCCAAGGGTCGTGCCATCAACATCAACGTTAAAAGTAATTGGGGCTGTGCCATTGTAAACACCACCAGTTATCCCTGCACCATCTGTCAAATCCTCATTGACAGGGGAAATTGTAGTCCATATTGGAGTATTACCAGGACCTTGACTGGTCAAAATTTGACCAGCTGTTCCTTCATCACCATTTAAGGCAAATGTGCCTTCTACATTGAGATCACCGGAAAAGTTAAATTCCCCGGAAAAATCAATCTGATCGGGAGTAATCAAAGCTCCAAATGGACTTTGTGCTATGACTATCTTGTCTAATCGACTCTCGAATATCACTAAACCATTTGATGTTAGGGATATTTTGATTGTATAGATTGGGTTATACACAAGTGATGGATCACTCCAAACGAATGAGAAAACTCCCATATCGTCGAAGTCAATAAATCCAACACTGAAATCTGATCCAATCTGATCATTTGCCGCATCATAAACTCTCAGTGTAAGTTCAAATGCGTCGCTCTTGACTGTTGCTGACGAAGATTGACCTGCTATCCGAATAGGATCCATAGCAAGTGTGCTTGTTATAGTCAGAACTATCAAGACCAAAATAAGTACAAGTTTATTAAACATAGAGAATACCTCTGTTAAGTTATACAAAACTAATTTTTTTAAAATCACTTAAATTTCTAGCTTAAAAAATCGTTTTATTTGAATTCTTAAGGTAGAAATATATTTTTTTTAAAATATATTCATAAACTCATTATTTTTTTTTGGATTGCTATGAAAAAGAACTAAAAATACGCATAAAGTCGATAAATTAGTCAGGAACTTGGATAGAATTATGTTCCATATATATTTCATAATAGGCACTTTTGCTATGTCTATTTTGAAATCGTTAAAATTTGTTGATTGAACCTGATTAATAGCATGTCTAGAAAAATATGCTTAAACCTTTGAGATTCATACAACTATCATTGCTAAAAAATGTTAAATATTGCTCTATATAATTCACCATACTATTAATTTAAAAAAATATTTTCTAATACACTATTATATATATTTCAAATTTAATAATTAAATTTATAATAAAAAAATTTATTTTTTATTTTTTTTGTTTTTCTTTTAGCCACAGCTATGACTAAAGACAATTTTTTTCCAAACAGACCTAAAACACGGGTTATAGGCTCTATATAAAATACCTAAAGTGATTTTTTGTTTTTACGAGGATGGCATCGCTTACTCTTTCTTTATATAATCTAGAATATTGATACTTAACCTAGCAATCATATATTGAGCTTTATTACACAAAAAAACAGAGCTGTTGTGAGACAGCTCAATCGATTTTTTATTATAGTTGATTTTTTTTATTGTTCACTTTAGTGATACTCATTTCCGCACATACGTATGGTGAAATTGAAATATAGAATGTCATAGATGAATTGGTCCTTAATTTAATCACATCGCCAGCGTTTAAACATAAAATTGCTGAACCACGATAATCGAATTGTGCATTTTGGAAATTAACCCTTGCATTTGGAGCAACAACTCCATTAACAAAAATAACCATTCGCAATAAATAATTCAAATGTTCAAAAAATAATCCCTCGCCGAGGCAAGAGATTTTTATATAATACTCTGATTCGATTTTAGTTAAATTTTGTAATTACAATATGCGTATTTACCCCTACAGCAGGTCTATTAATTACTACGGCGGAAGCATTTCTTAGTTTTATTACATCATTTGCGGCTAGGCTTAGAATGACTGAACTAGCATAATTTTGAAAAAGCACTCACAAAATAAATCCTTGAACTTTCTTCAACAACATCATTAATGCTAATTGCTAAAGCCACACCGATGTTATTATTAACATTTATTCCATAATCAATTTTATAAACTCCCGCAGTAGTTACAGTAATACCAGTTTCTCCCTCAGTATGTGTAATATTGCTCATAACTCCGTTTGAATTAAGCACTATGTCGGTATTAGCAGACAATGTTCCGCCGACACTGTCATAACAGTATGCATAAGAGGCTGCACTGCAGCCACTTGGAGTTGTCCAACTTCTACCGCCAGTACCGTCAGTTGATAAGACTTTATTATTATCACCTGCATTTACAGCAGGTAAAGTATAACCATTATAAGTTTTATTGGTCAAATCTTCAGTACCGGCAAAGGTAACTGGAAAAGCTATTGATGTAGAACTTGATGCAGTTACTAAACCTTTGCCATTTACGATAATTGTTGGAACCGCTGTGCTTGTTCCATATACACCTGGTGTAGTTGTATTTACTGTGGCAAGTGTTAATAAGTCCGATCCGGAAACATCACCTGTATGATCAGCATTGGTAATTTTGGCTGTATTTGCCAAAACAGCAGAATTGTTTGTTACACTTGCTCCAAAGTCAGAAACCTGAGAAGAGGTTATACTAATACCTGTGCTTTTATTCCAACCTATAAAAATTGGGTCTGCTTCTGTGACTGAGGTTAGATATGCAATATTACTACCGGCGATTGCTAAACCTTTAGCATTAATTGTTACATTATTATATGTACCCAAGTCTGCATTAACAGTGGCAAGTGTTAACAAACCTGATCCGGAAACATCACCGGTATGGTCAGCATTGGTGATTTTAGCTGTATTTGCTAAAACAGCGGAATTGTTTGCTACGCTCGTTCCAAAGTCAGAAACCTGAGATGATATTATACTAATGCCTGTGCTTTTATCCCAAGCTGTAAAAAAAGGGTCTGATTCTGTGAACGAGGTAAGATATGCAACATTGCTGCCGGCGATTGCTAAACCTTTAGCGTTAATTGTTACATTATTATATGTACTCAAATCTGTGTTTACGGTGGCAAGTGTTAACAAGCCAGAGCCGGAAACATCACCGGTATGAGTAGCATTGGTGATTTTAGCATTAAAAATGGTCCAGTCAATGTTTGAAATTAGACCAGTTGTTGTTGCGTCAGCTGTTTCTATATCAATTGCAGTACCACTTCCAATAACAGCCCCAATCCCGCCGGATATTATAACACCATTGGTTGTACTTACTAGATCGCCAGTTCCAAGTGCTGGTATCGGACTTGCCCAATATGCAGTAGTACCATTAGAAGTTAATATTTCACCAGCAGTAGGTGTCCCGTTGATTTCTACTGGATCAACAAATGCACCATATTGTGTTTGTGCAATTACTAATTTGTCTATGCGACTTTCGAAAATTACAAGGCCGTTTGATGTGAGAGAGATTTTAATTGTATAAAGTTGGTTGTATGTTATTGATGAATTCCACACAAATGAAAATACACCCATATCGTCAAAGTCAATTGAACCACAATTGACTTCCGCGCCAATTTGGTCATTTGCAACATCATAAACTCTAAGCGGAAGTCCATATGCGCGATTCTTGACCTGAGCTGACGAAGCTTGACCTGCTATTCGAACCGGTTCCATGTCTATGGAGCTTGTAATTGCTAACACAGTCAATACTATAAGATTAAGAATTTTTTTACATATGGTTTCCCATCTGTTAAGTTTTACAATATAAAAAGTCGTTTTTTGACCTAATTTCTATCTTGAAAACTTAGAATCTTTATTCTTAAGGTAGGATTTTTTTAATTTCTAGAAATAAAAAAACTCAGGGCTTTGAATCCCTGAGTTTCAATTAGTAAGCAAACCTTAAGGGTGTTGCCATATGAATTTCTATCTTTTCTTCAGCTTATTATTTGATTTAAGTTGGTTTTTTTAGTTCACTTTAGTTATTGTCATTTCAGCACCTAGATTTGGAGAAGCTGAAATTATCATTCCCGCGGAAGAATTATTTCTTAATTTAATCACATCGGTAGCGTTTAAACTTAATATTGCTGAACCGTGAAAACTGCCTGCCGCACTTTCGCAATAAATCCTTGCACTTGGAGCAGCAACACCATTAACTAAAAGTGCCAATTCAGTACCAATACCGGAGAAGAGTACTATACCATAGTCAATCTTATATACACCTGTTGTGTTGATAGTTACATCAGCTGAGCCGGCAGTATGACTAATATCTTGAATTGGTCCATTATTTGAAAGAGTTATATCGGCACCAGCGGCAATATTCGTTTCTGCACCTACAGCTAATTTGTAGCAATGCGCGTAAGCGGAACTCGATCCACCGCCACCAGTTGTACTCTTCATTATTTGTCCATTTGCATCAACAAACACGTTAGGAGGATTTGCAGTGGTTGTATTAACTACCGCTAAAGAGTATAAGCCCATACTACTCGAACTACCAAGAGTAATCGTATTACTCCCAGCCCCAATTGCATTATAACCAATAGCTATTTCGTTAGTATTTGCGGCCATTGCACCTTTAGCACCGTTACCGATATAAATAGAATTTAATGCTGAAGTCATAGAAGTACTTCCATCAGCTTTGAGACTACCGGCATCGTAACCTATAGCAACGTTATTGTTTCCATCAGTATTAAAATAAAGTGCGTTATATCCAAATGCAGAATTATAAGCACCTGAGCTATTGCTGTACATAGCATTATATCCGGAAGCAGTATTCCATGATCCGGTAGAATTTTCGTGAAGTGATTCATAACCTGAAGCAGTATTGTAATATCCGGTTCCATTGGAGTATAGAGCCCCAAAACCAGTTGCAGTATTATTCATTCCGGCTCCATTAGAATATAGAGCTTTTGTGCCTACTGCAGTATTATAATTACCTGTACTGTTCGTATACATGGATTGATATCCAACGGCAGTATTCTCGGTTCCTGATGTAAGAGTATATAAAGCTTCTGCACCCATACCTGTGTTACTTCCACTTGTTACAACATTGTGCATAGAATTCAAACCAAATGAAGTATTATTATCAGTGCCAAGTATACCAGCTACTGTATTATTCAATTTAAACACTACATCTTGAGCATCAAGTGTTCCTAAGAACATTGTGCCTGGTGTTGTAGCGCCATTTCCATGTAATAGCCAACTGGCACCACCGCCGCCACCGCCTACAGTTGTCCAACTTGTAACACCAGCGCCATTAGTCGTCAATACTTGACCACCGGTTCCATCAACAGGAGGTAATATATAACCGTTAACAGATGTAGGGACAATATTTCCAAGAACTAATGTTATAGCGGGTGTAGTAGTTGCTGTAGCAACTGTACCGGATACACCGTTTGCTGTTACGACACTAACTGATGTAACAGTTCAACCACCGCCACCGCCACCTGGAGTAACCCAAGTTAATATCTTATTGGTTCCAGTAGATGCTAATATATCACCAGCTAGTGGAGCATTACCTGCAGGCAATGTAAAACCATTATATGTTAGAGCATTTACACCAGCACTAACATTAACATTACCAACAAAAAAACCGGCGTAATCAAGGCCACCGTAAGTAACACCTAAAGCACCTGCAATTGTAGATGAGGGAGTAACACCAATAACACCAGCTTTTAAAATTGCTGGAGTAGGAAGTGCACCATCCATATTAACAGCCGCTCCAATTAAACCAAACCATTTACCTATGCCGTCATCTAATTTACCTTCAATTGCTGAATATTCAGAACCTAGGGCATCTGTAAATGAAGCATCTGCGTAATTAATTCCTTGAATACTAGCGGCTATAGAGCTATAGCCATCTTCAGGATTGTCAACGACTGCATTTAAAACAGAACCAATGTTTCCGCCTGCAGTGCGTTCACGAACTATCTTAATTTTGTTACCGGTAACATCTATAATTTTACCATTACCGAAATTAACACCCCCAGGTGAGACATAAGGCGCGCTATTTAATGAATTGTTATAGGCTGTTTGAAGATCCATAAATGGTAACATGGCAGGAGTTATTGCTGACCAATCAGAAGTTCTTCCATTTGATACCAAAACAAGGCCTGCTGTTGGGGTACCATCTGTTTCAATAGGGGCAATATAAGCTCCAAACTGTGTTTGTGCAATTACTAATTTGTCTAAACGACTTTCGAATATAACGAGGCCGTTTGTTGCAAGTGAAATTTTGATGGTATAAAGTGGGTTGTATGTTATCGATGAGTTCCAAACAAACGAAAATACACCCATATCGTCAAAGTCAATCGAACCACAATTGACATCTGCGCCAATCTGATCATTTGCCGCATCATAGACTCTAAGTGTTAGTCCAAATGCGCCGTTCTTGACCTGATCTGACGAAGCCTGACCAGCTATTCTAACCGGTTCCATAGCTAATGAGCTTGTTACTGTCAAAACAGTCAATACTATAAGAATAAGAATTTTTTTAAACATGGTGTTACCCTCTGTTAAGTTTTACAATATATAAAGTCTTTTTTATGACTTAATTTCTATCTTTAAAACTTAGAATCTTAATTCTTAAGGTAGGAATTTTACAAATAACTTTGTGACTTGAATTTTAATCTTAAAAACTCTTTGTTTTAAATGCTTAAGATTATAATTTTTATTTTTTTTAAAATATATAAACTCAGGGTTTTTACACCCTGAGTTTATAATTAATAATCAATGAAGATTATGGAATAGCGTACCAATCAGTACCAACATAAACCAAAGTAATCATTTGATTGATAGGAACAGAAGTTCCCATAATAGTACGGGCACCAGCTGATTTATTGATAATATATATCACTTCACCACTTGTGCGTGTAGGTAATTCAGAACTTAAAGCAATGTTCTGAGTATCGGAATAAAGAAGTATAGCTGCTGTAGCTGTAAGGAAATCAGCTTTTGCTGCTATAGCTTGAGTACTAAGAACTAGATGATTAGAAGTTACTGTAGTAAATTTACCTGTAGAAGCAGTTACATTACCAATAACTGTACCATCGATATTTCCACCGTTGATATCAACAGTTGAGAATTGTTGTATACCTGTCCAGCTGTTTGCAGTACCTAGATTAAGACCTAATTTACCAGCATCACCGGCAACGTCCATCTTCAAAGTAGCATCATAATCAACTGCAAATGTTGAAGCGGCAGAACCATCATAAGTTGTTCCAACCAAACCAGCACCAGCTGTAAGGTCAGCCATTAAACTTGAAACCGTAGACCAAGTAGGAGTATTACCAGCACCAGCACCAATCATTAATTGACCTGCAGTACCTTCGATACCGTCTAATTTGAATGTTCCAGTTGTGTTCATAGAAACAGTACTTGTTAAGTTTGTAAATGTACCATTAGCAGGAGTTGTAGCACCGATAACTGTGTTATCAATTGTTCCGCCGTTGATGTCAACCAAACCAACTGTAAATAAACCGCCAACTAAAAGATCACCAGTTACTTGCAAACCTTGTGGGTCGTTAATTAAAACTGGTAATTGAATTGCACCTGAAGTTGTTGGGTTGTTAATTGCATGGTGAACTTCTAAATCATTTCCAGCAATAATGTTATTACCTGCGGAAACTGTTAGATTACCACCAGTAACGCTCATACCATCATAGAATTTAGCTAAACCGTGAACTTCGATGTCTGTTAGTTTTGCTTGTAAAGTTACTTCTAATGTTTGTACTTTAATATTAAGAGCATCTATATCATTAACTTTTAAATTATTTAATTTAGCATCACCACCAGTAAACATACCAGTTAGCATATTAATATTACCGGCTACATTAAGATCAGCACCAACGTATAAGTCAGTAACATCTAAGTAAGGTATTTCATTAATAACTTCTAAGTTATCAGTAGTTAATTTTCCGTAAATTGTTACATCAACGCCTTGACCTGAACCAGGAGCACCAAATACTGCTTTTCTTGTACCAAGATAAGGTACTTCAAAGTATGGTTCCATACCTGGCATTGTGTTATCATTAACTACAAAATGATCTGTAGATAAATCAGTAACGTCAAGCAATGGAATAGAGGTTGTCCATTCTGGGCTTAAGCCAGGTCCGCGAGATACAAATATATCACCGATGTTACCTGGAGTTGGAGTACCAGAACCGTTAGAAGCTAACAATGCGGCGGCATCTTCTAATGTCAAACTGTTTGTAACAGTAACATCGTCTGATGTTAATACATCAATTGTACCTGTTGGAGCATAGATGTTAGCATCGAATGTAGCATCTTCATCTACATTTAATGTACCGCGTACTGTAGTCATTAAGCCAGGAGCGGCTAAATCAACTTTTTTCGCTACATCTAATTCGCCATTAAGATCTGTATTACCGGTAACTTTTAATATGCCGAGTAAATCTGTATTACCGGCAACTGCTAAAGCACCGCCAATATTAACATTCTTAGCAATACCAACACCGCCGGCTACTATTACTGCGCCGTTTGCTATTGTTGTGCTTTCTGTTGTATTGTTGAATTTTGCAATACCGGCAACATCTAATGTAGCGTCTAATGTAACTGCTTGGTCAACATTAAATGTACCGCGTACTGTTGTCATTAAGCCAGGAGCGGCTAAATCAACTTTTTTCGCTACGTCTAATTCGCCATTAAGGTCTGTATTACCTGCAACTGCTAAAGCACCGCCAATATTTACATTCTTAGCAATACCAACACCACCGGCTACTATTACTGCGCCATCTGTAGTTGTTGTGCTTTCTGTTGTATTGTTGAATTTTGCAATACCGGCAACTGCTAATGTAGCATCTAAGGTAACTGCTTCATCAACATTAAATGTACCGCGTACAGTTGTCATTAAGCCAGGAGCGGCTAAATCAACTTTTTTCGCTACGTCTAATTCATCGTTAAGATCTGTATTACCAGCTACTGTTAAAGCACCACCAATATTTACATTCTTAGCAATACCAACACCGCCGGCTACTACGACAGAACCGGTTGTTATTGAAGTACTTTCTGTTACATTATTGAATTTTGCAATTCCTGCAACTGTTAATGTATTATTTAAAGTGGTTGCACCGTTAACATCTAATTTACCATTTGTGAAAATATTGCCATCCATATCGACTGACCAATCTGCAGTTTTAATAATAACATCATCAGCATCGCCATCACCTAAGGTAACTGCTTTAGTTGCTGTTAATGAATTGTTAAATATAGAAGTACCAGCCCAAGTGTTATTTCCTGTCCAAGCAAAATTCCAAGCTTGGTTTACAATAACTTTACCGTCGTCTCCGGATATATCATATTTTAATGTTGTACCATCAATGTCAGTTTTAACTTTCATTGTAGCTGAGCCATCATATGTAAAGTCAACAATACCTTCGCCGTCTGTTAAATCTTCCATCAAGTTAGCAACAGAAATCCATACAGGAGTTACGCCATTGCCTTGACCAATCATTAATTGTTTTGTAGCACCTTGAACGCCGTCTAAAGCGAAAGTACCATTAGTATTAATAGATGTATTGCTTGTAATATTAGCAGCAATAACGTCTGTGAAATAACCAGCGGCAGGAATTGCTATGCCGATTACTGTATTGTCAATGTTTCCACCGTTTAAGTCAACTGTAGCGGCTGTTAATAAACCGGATACTGTTTCGTTTGTTGCAAATAGATTAGTAAATGTACCAACAGTAGGAACAGAAGCACCAATTATTGTACCATCAATGTTACCTGCATTAATATCAACACCAGGAGCATTAAATGTTTGTAAGGCTGTCCAAGTATTTGGATTAGCAAGATTTAAACCGATTTTACCAGCATCGCCGGCAGCATCCATTTTCAATGTAGCATCATATTCAACTGCAAATGTTCTTGTAACAGAACCATCATAGTTAGGACTAACTAAGCCGGCACCAGCTACCAAATCTTCCATTAAGTTAGCAACAGAAATCCAAGTTGGAGTTATGCCATTGCCCATACCGATCATAAGTTCTTTATATTGACCCTGAACACCGTCTAATTGGAAATTTCCATTTGTGTTAAGTGTACCATTAAATGTACCAATACCTTGAACTGTCAAGTTTTGGTTAACTAATGCGTTATTTTTAACAGTGATATCACCATCAAATTGTGAGTTGCCATAAGCATATAATGCTAATGTGTTTGAGCTTACAGGACCGTAAGCAACAGCACCAACGTTAGTAATTGAAGCAGGTAAGTTAGCTTTAATTGTTGTCCAAGGAGTTGAACCTGTATTAACACCACCAAATAAACCAGTGTTGTATTTTGCATTCATAGAGGTACCTGCTACGCCAACAGCGATATCAGAACCAGTACCCATTGCCATACCGTTAACACCTATAACTTTACCTGTAGCATCACCAGAAGTTGATGTACCAGTAGCGTCTAAACCAAAAATAGTACCATTGACAGCATTTATGCCAACTGTATTATAGATACCAGCACCCATTGAAGAAATACCATGGTTTGTGCCAGTTACTGTATGATTAATCAATTCGCCAAAGCTAGTAGCATCTGCAAGAGTACCAACAGAAGCGGATACATTTAATATACCTTTATCATAAGAAGCACTTCCAACGTAAGGATTAGCTGTAATAACAGCAACAGGTATCATATTACCTTTGTTCATACCTGAACCTTTTAATACCATTGCTGATCCAGCTTCATCATCCTTGATTGTTACAGCAATACCGTGTACGCTATTATTGCTAACAGCACGAGCGCCATCAAGAACTAATTCGAACATTGTGCTTGAATAAGGTGCGCTTTCTGGAGATTCTGGATTGATACTTGGACCATCATATAAGAAAGGAATTGACATATTGTCTGGAGCCCATTCTAAAAGAGCTTGGCCAGCTTCGTGATCAAATACCCATTTCATTACATAGTCTTCTCTTGGAGCGTTTGGAGTTAATTGCCATTCTTTTTGTAATTGATTCCACCACATAACTTGACCTGGCATATTGCCATTAGCAAATTTATCCATTGTGATATCACCAAACAATTTATCAGTAGTAATATCGCCGGCTAACATATCGTTAGTTACTCCGCCGTATACAATACCAACGCCTAAAAGACCTTCAGTATCTGTGATTATTTCTAAGCCATTTGTAGCCCACATTACTTCATTACCAATAACGCCGTCAACTTCTGGAGTTTGCCATTCTGGTACTGATGATTCAACCCAAGCGGTACCATTCCATACTAGGATAGTGCCTTCTGGGCCGTAAGCATTTTGAAATTTAGGATAAGTAATTGAACCATCCATAATGTTAAATGTTTCAACTGCGTTTTCAGCTAATTTAGGATCAGGATATTGACCTGTTAAAGCTCCGCCTGCAGGACCTGCTGGAGGTAATGAAACGCTTCCTGAAATGTGATAATTAGTGATTTGACCTTTGCCAATTTTAGAAACAACAACGCCGTCTTTGATGTATAATTCAGGATATGTACCTGTTACATCGCCAGTAACAACGCGTGTTTCGTCAGCCAAGCTAGCTATTGTGATAGATTTGTCTAAAACTGCCTTTGCAACATTTGCTGTATCAGCGCGGAATGAACGCATTGATTGAAATGTGTAAGGAGTTGATGTGAATGGAACTCTTGCATAAGAGTTGCCATTTACGGATAATTCTACCCAATACTGAGTTTTAAAGTCTAAGTTTAATGGTGATTCTGTACCAAGATTGATTGAGAAATAACCATATTCAACTTGAACGTTTCTCTGGTCTTCTGTCCATAAGGCAGAACCACCAGTTTGACTGTTATAAATTTTGACATTCAGGTCAACAGCCTTGTTGATAGGTTGACCAGCGTAATCAAATAGATTACCGGTGTAATTAATAGTTCTTGGAACGTTGTTTTCTGCAACAGCGTTAGCAAACGGAACTATTAAAAGTGCAATTAGCAATACACCAAGAAGAAATGATTTCTTCATTTAAATACTCCTAAAAATATTAGTAATTATTATAATTTAAAAAAATTCTGTTTTTTTTCTAAAAGAACAAGTTTAGAATATATACTACACATTATATATATACATTCTTATTTTACAACCATCATAATATTGCGAAGGTGTATCGGGTCAAAAGCACCGCCTCCTGCAAGGTTATAAGGAACAGCTACCAATTCATACATATAAGAACCGCTTTGCAGTCTCAACCCGTCTGAATCGGTTACGTCATAGTTAACTGACTGTTTGCCAGCTGATTGATAACCGCTATAAAGCACTTTTATCAATTTACCGGAAACGTCATAAAGTTTTAAACTAACATCTGCTGAACCCGGTAAATCATATTCAAACGTTGTGTTGTTTGCAGTTGGGTTTGGATAGTTAGTTAAATTTGAAGATGCTAATTTATTATCTTTCACATCTGTTGGCAATGGGGCTCTGCTCCACCATCCCATATAAGCTGTTCCGGTTTGGCTTGTTCCAGCCATTACTATTTTACCGGCCGCGGCTTGTCCGAACGAGCCATACATTTGCGTTTTATTGGCACCGTCGAATAAGCGGATCATACTTCCATTAGTTATTACATGCTTCAGTAATACTTCTTCAGCATTGCTGGATAGAGCAAGAATAGGAATAAGGAAGCATAATACCAAGAAATACTTCAATACTCTGTTCATTACAAAACTCCTGTTAGTGTTGTTTATATTAAATATTAAATAGTCTTTTTTCATCATAATTTCAATCATATATATTATCATTAATTAAATACATGCAAATACTGTGCCATATATCAGTACAAAACATACTCTTGCTTCTATTAAGCAAAGTGTATACTGTCAATAAACTAAATTAATCATAATAATGTTAAATTCCAAATAAACTCAAAAAATAATCCAATAAATTTGTTAATTATTATAAATCTTTATACCATTTTTTTTTGTTGTATTTTATGTATAATTTTGAACTACATAATTTTACAAATATTTAACGAATGGTACACATAAATGAAAAAGTTTCAAAAAATTCTAAACATTTCGTCGGAAATTATTAGCTCAGTTGATGAAAATAACACCGATTGTGATGTTTTTATAAATATATTTTTTAGAAAAAATTCTTTTATCGGTAGCAATGAACGAAAAATCATTTCAGAAATAGTATTTAATTACTATAGAAATAAAATTTTTATCGATCATATTTCCGATTCATTAAATCGCTTTCTTACCCGCGATTATGATCTTTGTCTTGACACCTCACATCAATTAATTCTGAAAGTCAATACCACTTGCTTTTTTCTAATAAAGTACAATGCAAGCAATACAAATTTAAACAATTTCTCAACGCTATCCAATAAATATTTTAGAGATTATACAATTATTGAAGCAGTTAAGACCATATTTGATGAATACTGTGGAATTAATTTAACACCTTTTGTACTAACACATCTGGAAAATGAAATTGAAGGCATATTTAATTCAGATATGTCGGAATCTGAACAACTGATTGACAACATTTCATTGAAATATTCATTCTCGAAACAGATTTTAGCATACCTACATTCTAATAAATTTGAGCCTCGTTCTTATGAAAATTTAATAGCTCTTGCAGATTCTTCTACAAATTCGGCCGATATGATTATCCGTGTTAATAATCCGGAGCGGAATATGCAAAAAGTTATCGATTATCTAACGAGCAATAATATAGAATTTGAAAAGTGTAAGGTTTCGCCTGCCGCTATTGCGATCAAAAATAGAATTAATCTAAACATTTTAGAAATATATCAAAATGGAACTGTCGAAATCCAAGACGAAGGTAGCCAACTGATTTCTTATGCACTTTCACCAAAACCGCAAAGCGTTATATTAGACGCTTGCGCCGGCGCAGGGGGAAAAACATTACATCTAGCTGATTTAACTCATAATACATCTCGTATTACCGCTGTAGATATTCAACGCGATAAACTTTACAAAATCAGACCAAGAGCTTTGAAAGCTAAATCAACTAACATCAGATTGCTAACTATCGAGCCGTATGAAAAGAAACCCAAAATATATCAATCTTCTTTCGACTACGTCTTAGTTGATGCACCTTGTTCAGGGCTTGGAACATTTCGTCGGAAACCGCAAAAGAAATATTCTCTAACTTTAAAAGATTTCAATAGATTTGCCGCAACAGAGTTGAAAGTTTTAAAATACTTCAGCCAATTTGTCAAACCAGGTGGATTATTACTATATGCTACCTGCACAATTATGCCAATTGAAAACCAAGCTGTTGCAGAAGAATTCCTAAGACATCATCCGGATTTCAGACCGCATCCATTATTAAGAAAATTCAAAGAACACAATATCAATATACAAAATTTGGAAAAAAATATGAATAGTTTTACACTCTCTCCAGAAATTCATGGCACAGATGGCTATTTTTTAGCATTATTTAAAAGAAATATTTAAACAATTGTGTAAGTTGTAAAGAAAATTGCACAATGATGATAAGAATCAGTTGATTTATTTATTTTTTTTGGTGATTTAGGGGCAGATTTTTTTTCTGCCTTTTTTTATTAGTGCTGTCTAAAACTAACGTTTAAAGCAAAGATATTTACTTCCTAACTATTATAATATTGTTTTTTGAAGCAAAGATTTTATTGTCAGTGTCATTTTGAGAAATCAAGGTTTTTATTCTGGAAAACAATTGGGTTTATTAATCTTTAAAAAGAATTAGAAAAGCCGTAATGAAATCGTCTATTTCACCGTCCATAACTGCGGCAATATCTGTTCGTTTTGTTTCGGTCCTATGGTCATTAACCATAGTATAAGGTTGAAAAACGTAAGAGCGTATTTGACTGCCCCACTCGATTTTCATTTTCTTACCTTCTATCTCTGCTTTTTTAGCGTCTTCTTCCTCGCGTCTCTTTTGGTATAGCCGCGCCTTTAACATCTTCATCGCACGTTCACGGTTCTGGAACTGCGAACGCTCTGTTTGACATGAGACAACTATTCCGCTCGGCAGATGCCTTAAACGAACTGCAGTTTCAACTTTATTGACATTTTGTCCACCGGCACTCGATGCCCGGAATGTATCCATTTCTACATCGGCAGGATTTACTTCTATCGCCACGTCGTCTTCCATCACTGGATATACATAAACCGAAGCAAAAGTAGTGTGCCTACGAGCATTAGAATCAAATGGCGATATACGGACTAAGCGGTGTACACCGCTCTCCCCTTTCAAATAACCAAATGCATAAGCACCGTCTATTTGTATAGAGCACGATTTTAGACCTGTTACATCTCCATCCACACTTTCTAAAAGGGATATTTTGAAATTTTTCCGTTCTGCCCAACGGTTATATAAACGTAAAAGCATTGAAGTCCAATCGTTTGCTTCTGTACCTCCGGCACCTGAATTTATTGTTAAAATAGCTCCTCGGATATCATCTTCCCCACTCAGCATATTTCTTATTTCCAGATCACGGATTAGCTCTTCGGCGGAATTAATCTCGCTGTTCAATTCCGGTTCAGCAGAAAGGTCGTTATCTTCATTTGCTATTTCTAGCAGTTCTAATAAATCTTTTGTTTTGTTGTTGGCTTTTGTCCAATCGTTGACCCATTCTTTGCGGCTGTTTATTTCTTGAATAGTTGATTGGGCTTGTTTAGTGTCGTTCCAAAATTCGGAAGATTGTGTTAATTCTGTTAATTCACTTATTTCAGATTCTTTTGTATCAATATCAAAGGAACCTCCGTAATTGATCGCTTCTGGTTATAAGTAAATTTATTTTTTCTCTTTGCTGTTCAAACATTTCTAATTTTCCTTAATTTTAACGCCCATTATGGCACCATCGCCAATAGGAACTAAACAAGTTTTGTATAACGGATGAGTACGGAAATAATTATTGAACGAACGCATTGACTTTATTTCCAATGGGTTACGCTCCGGTATTGTTTCCATAATATGACCAAATGCAAAAGCATTATCAGTTATATAAATACCACCAACTTTCAGTAAAGGCGTTATTTTATCCAAATAAATCTTATTAAATGGTTTGTTTGCATCGACAAAAACAAAATCCAACGGTTCTTTCGGTTTGAAATGGTCGAGGAATTTGGAAGCATCCTCTACTCGCATATCAATTTTTCTTGAATACTCCGATTCACTGAATTTCTTCTGTGCAAATTCTGCGAACCCCACATTCTTTTCAACTGTGATAATTTTCCCATCCTCCGGCAAAGCTTCAGCCATAACCAAAGCAGAGTACCCAGCTAATGTACCGAGTTCCAAAATGTGTTTAGCATTTACCGACCTTATTAAAAACTGCAAGAACAAACCTTGCTCAGGGGTAATAAAAATCGGCGGAATACCGTTAGCGGCAGCTTCGACTTTTAAATTTCGCAAAAACTCATCATCGCAAGAAAAGTTTTCGAGCATATAATCGTAAAGTTCGTCGTTCAAATATGTGGGTTTTATTGGCATAGTGCTTTACGGCCTGCTTCCTAATCGAACATTCGTATTAATACCATATTCGGATATGTTTTTTATCATTTTTTGCAATTCTGTTATAGTGGAAGCTAATTGATTGGAAAATTCTTTATCGTTCAATAATTTTCCAACAAGAGATTCATTTTTGCTTAGCTGGTTGGTTACCGCTTTCAAATCTTTGACTATCAAATTTACATCTTTACCTAAATCAGGATTATTCACAGCAAATTCAGATAAGTAATCCGAAGTTGTTCTTAGCTTTTTCACAATATCATTTATGTCGGCTTTATTTCCCGAAGCAATTTCATTCAACGATTTCGAGGCTTCGTTTAAATTTTGCAGAATTTGCTTTCCTTGATTCACATCAGTAAATTGATTAATTTTCCCGACCACCGCGTTGGCACTTCTAACTGTTCCCTTCAAATTAGAAATAAAAGCTGGGTCACCCAACAAATCATTCACACTAATAGCAATTGAATCTATTCTTTTGACCGATGTGATAATATCGCCTTTCATCGATGAAATATCCGAAAGCACACTTGTAAAATCGGTTGACTCTGCTCCGATTATTATATTATCGGGATTGTATTTGTTTGAACTAATGCCCGGAACAATATCAATCTTCTTACCACCCATAATTGATACCATTGATATTTTAGCCGATACGTCGCTTCTGAATTCAGAAATATCCTGCAAAAATACTTCGACCAGCACTTTTCTACCGGTTAATTTAACGGATTTCACCTTGCCTATACTAACACCGCTTAAATATACAGGGTCTCCGGGTTGCAATCCTCCTACATCTTGAAATTCAATTGTCGCTATATATTTATTTTTTTGGGAAATTACATTCTCGCCAAATAATAAGGCTAAAATTAAAATCACGAGTGATGCTAAACTCACTATACCGACGATTACTTCTTTTCTTCTGTCTGATTTCATTTTTTTTGTAATGTAAATAAAAAACTTGTCTTCTTAAATCAACAACAAAAATAAAGCAATATTGTTGAATAAAAAATTATTTGATTTTTTTATTCTATGCAAACCAAAAAAAGGCGGAGATTAATCCGCCTGATTTTAATTATTATTCTATTATCAACTTCTGTGATTGTATTACTTTATCTTTCTTCCTGTATAATATATTATACGTGCCTTTTGATAATTTTGATATTTCTAGTTTGTCAGCAGGTTCGCTTTCGATCAGTACTTTCCCATTCATATCCACTATATAGAATTTCTCATATTCAATACCTGGAGATAATATTAGTGAGTTCAGATTGTTATTATTACTTGAATCAATTTTAATTGTAATTATAGGAAACTCATGTACATTTGTGATATATGTCCCATCGTAATCTACGCAAAGTGTATCATAACAAATACCTTCATTTGTATTTATAATAAAGTAAAAACAATATGTATCAGGATCGTAACCCTCAAACGAACCATAATAACTATCACAAAAACCAAATTGATTTCCTAACATTGTTTCGTCGAGAACAGGAGTTGAATCTGATGGACTCGGATTTGGATTTGGGCAAAAAACTTCTGCGAAAAGGAATCGACAATCAGGACAGTATTTTTGATATTTCCTATTTCCCAATCCGGAAAAATTTATTATAAATTGGTGAGGCTCAATAATAATAGAACCGCCGCCAATTCCACTGTAACCTATTACATCACTCCATTTGGCATGATATACTTTACAGCAGTCGCAAGGCGGTTCAGGAATAACACAATCTACAGTAAAATCGAATGATTCACAATTTTCATTCCCGTCAAATAATCCTATTAATCTGAAATTTGTTGTATCACAAATATTATTGATAGAGAAATTAATTTTACCACCAATATAATCTATAATTATTCCGTTTTGTATATTAAGAGCAGTCGTATTGTTATTGGTCAGGTTTACTACAGACATACGTTCTAACATCAAACGAAGGATGTTACTATAATCATCACAAGCATTTAATTGAATTTCAATTTCGTAAGAACAGCAGGATGGCAGGGCAAGCGTATCTCTTTTGGTCGTTATACTTATCTGTTCACAAGGATTTACATTGGGAAAAGGATAACTATATGTCATATTACAACCGGGAGCTTTAAGGATTTTTCCTTCCGAATCATAAAAATCAAATCCTAATTGGATTGGATTGTCTCCCATCATTTGGTAATAAAACAAGTCACATTTATTTATTGTAAATTCTATAGTGGGACCAATATCTATATCATCTGCAAAAGTATCAAAGAAGAATGTTTGTTGATCACCGGATGCACGATATATACGAATACCTTTAGGATATTGATTACCAGGAAAAAGACTTGAACTTATCCCGGCAATATTAATTGTAAATATCATTTTACCATCTTTATATTCTACATTAATGTAATCAGAAAAATCAAACTCGCAAGTATCAGTTTCTGAGGGTATTGTACTCGGACACTTCTCTCGGTTTTCAACTGAGTACATCCAATAATCAGCACCAAAATGATGAAATACAGTTATATCTGATTCGAATTGATCTAAATATTTGGTATAAAGCGTTTTATCAGCTGTATCTAGAGAAACATTTGGTAAATCCGGATCAATGATTTCACAATTGCGATAATTAAACAAGTAATTGTAATTGGCACCTTCCATAACGGAGCCACCACCCTGCATAATTAGTCCTAATCCGATAACTTGCGATGAATCAGTATAATCAGTTTTTACTATTTGAGAACCGCTCCAACCACCTGGATAAGTAGAACTCATTTGTGGTTCATCAAAAGGAATGACGCGGAGTCTTAATCCTTTGGTATATCGCTCATCATCATGAATATTGGTGTAATTTAATATTTCACCTTCCGTACTAGTATAAACATACGTTGGAGTAGCCGCATGACGACCTAATATAGAAAAAACATTTGGATATACTAATCTTTTATTCCCTAAAGCTGGGGGTAAATATTCAAAATCTAATTGGCTAGTCCATCCTAAATGTAATTCTTTATAAAAAGGAGTTTGTTCCATTTTAAGTATCGCAAAATCAGCATCCTCTTCATGCTCTGCATAAGCTACACCGCGAATCCCGCAATAATCTATAACTTCGTCAAAATCTATTGTTTTGCGCCAAAGTTGAAAGTCGTTTGTAGTCGGATTTAGGCACTTATCAGCCAAATGCCAAGGTTTACCGTATTTGTGGTGCCAATTAAAACGAATTAAAGTATTATCTAGGATAAATTGTTGAGATGGTAATATATTTCCATTATTAAGCTGAATTGTATAATAACAAATATTCTGAATAAATCCATGATGATATGCAGAAAAAATTATCCCTTTACAATTAGTTCCGGGAAAATTCATTAATGTGCCGGGATATGCGCCATAATAATCTATATTATCATGAGGCGGTTCCATAATGATACAGGAGGCTCTGCCGGCGTTTAACTTTGTATCAACAACAGAATGCAATCGGCTATGATAGAATAATTCACAACTATCACCTGCTCCAAGAAGAGAAGCACCATAGAGATTATAAGAATCACCTACATTATCAACGAAATTTTTATCTCCATAATTACAGTTGCTACAGTCCCATATAGAATCCGGTATTGCTTCTTGCAGAGAATTGCCCTTTTTTTTAGAAACATCAATAATTGATTGATATGATATTGTATTAAGTATTAAATCAACATCATTTACGCTATTAAAAACGATTTCCAATATCAGTTCGTTTGCAGGAATTTTTACAATATTGAGAACATTTGAGATGGATTTTTCATATACCGGTCCTGCTACTATCTCATAATCGCTTGTATAAACATAGCAGTGCGCACCGTTATTAAATCTGACATTACTAAATCGCAATGTCATTTCTCCTAATGATAGAGCAGTAATACTGAATTTTACGCGCGCAATATTTTTATCTCCAATTTTTTCAATCTTCAGATAATCTTTTACGTTGGTTGATAAATTAGCACGGAAGAAATTGCCTTTATAATCAACATTATAATTAATAGAAGGCAAGTCATTGATATCTATTAACCCTGCATTTTGATGCGAAGGTGGCATTTCAATATTATAGAAAATCTGAGCATTTATTTGTGAAAATATTGTAACAAATAATACCAATACGAAACATAACTTTTTCATAATCACTCCCTAGTCAATTATTAAAGATTTAATTACATTATTTATTTCTAAAATATATTTCCCAGCGGGAAGCATTGAAACATCAAGTTTAGTTTGTGCTTCGCCGAAAGGAATTGTATAGCCTACATATATTCTTCCTGTAATATCCAATATTCTTAAATCTGCCGATTCTAAATCCACTCTGTCAATTATAACTGTATTATTAGCAGGATTGGGATAAACCTTAAATGAGTTTTGCTGATTATTATTTATACTTGTAGAACAATCTTCTGAAAATCCTGTCCATTCGTCAACAGCTTTCCAATTTTCTTTTGACCAAGCAGGATCATCAACAGTTATACATTTTAAATCAGGATTATTTGTGGCTTGAAAAGATGTTAGGAGTTTATTGTTATTATTCCTTATATTTAGATTAGTCAATTTATTGTCACTAACCCACAGTTTGTCGAGCTTAGTTAAACAAGAGACATCTATAATTGTTAGAATATTTTCCTGTATCTGTAATCTTCTCAAATCTGTTGCTTGTGATACATCTATATTCGTAAGTTTATTATATCCTGCAAATAAATATTGAATTTGAGGGCAATCATTCAAATTTATTTCTATTAATGAATTTTTATATGGCCAGATAGCGTTCAAACTCTTACAGTTAGTGATTATCAAATCATTTATTTTATTATTGCTAAAGTCAAGCTCTTTTAAACTGATGCATCCTGAAACATTCATGGTCGATAGTTTGGGATTATTTATAACTCGTACTTCCAGCAAATTGACCATACCCGATAAGTCTAATGATTTAATGCCAAGGCAATTATCCAACCATAGACGTTTAGCATTTATAAATGATTTTATCCCTGTTAAATCCGTGATGCTGTCTTTTCGAAATGTAAGCCATAGTGTACCAGCGTAAGCTTCGGCTTCGGAATATTGTATTTCTCCATCCCTATTTAAATCAATAAGGGGTTGTTGATAATGTTCCATATTAACTAAAACATCTTTAAAATAAGGGTCGGGGAAATAAACAATCTCATCTTCAGTGATTACCTTTGCCGAAAGAACCAAAAATATTGCTACTAAAGCAACTAACAATCTTCTCATAATAAATTCTCCAAATATAATTCAAAAAACATCTAAAGTATTTTGCCATTTCAAATAAATTATTATTAATACAAAATTAACAATATCAAAACAATAATTCTAAAGATAATTGAAAGAAAATAATTTATTTTCACTTTTATTGAAAATAATTGGAATATTTATTGAAATACTGTACAAAGTGTACAAATTTATGTACAGTGTTTTGATTTTGGTTTACATAATACAATTAATTATTGAAGGGTTATGGAATGTTTTAATAATTATGAGCGGTTTTAATCGTTATTCCCAAGGATTTTTATTATAGAACTTTTCCAATTCTTCATTAGAAAAAGGAGGCTGATGCAATGTTTCTGCTTTTTGAGCTTCATCAAGTTGATAAAACTTGAATAAACCTTTTGCCATTGCCGCACCGAAATCGAGATAACCTTTAATATCTGTTCTGTCTTTTGTCGGATATTTCCGAGATTCTGTAATTTCTATCGTTGCCGCCGTAACCTGAGAATGGAAATTCGCCCACCACCAGCTCTCGGGAAAAGGTTTTTCCTGCATTGGTTGCGAAGGAGTGTAGCCAATCTGTACTGTAATTGAATCTCCATTATTAAAATCAGTAAAACATTTAGCAAGCAGTAATTGATTCCTATAAATTGTGTCGCCTTCCGTACCATGTTCCTTCAGGGATTTTTTAAAATTAGTATATAGAAAAGGTGACTCACCTTCAAAAGCATTTTTCCCGTGTATATTAAGAGCCAAAATAAATTCCGCCGGAGATTTTGACAATCTTATCATAGTAGAGCGAAGTAGCTGTACTTCTTGAGAAACCGAATCTTCTAATTCATACGGATTATCCTTTTGCTTTAACCATTGCCGCTCCAAATCTTTCCCGTTGGAATTAAAACGTGAATTACCAACCGCTATTCCATCAACATTTACAATAGGAATGATATTAAATATAACTTCCTTCAAATCTATTACTTTGTTTTTGTAATTCTCCGGGCTTAAAAGATACTTTATTATACCTTCCAATACAAACGACGATTGAGTTTCTCCGGAATGTGTGCGCGCTTGAATCCATATACGTTTTTTTTTGTACTCAGGAACGGTATTATCAGTAATAATCAGCATATAAATGGGATAACCCAGTGGTGATCTACCAATTATTTCATGCTTTAAATATATATTTCTTTTATTCTTGGTAAGTAATTTTTCAATTCTATCAGGAAAATAAGGATAAGTTCGTGCTATATTCACATTCGGGAGATCGAACTGTTTTTTCAATGAATAATTCCAAAGAGCATCTGCTCCTTTTTTATCTACAATTTCGCTATCTTGAAATCTATACCATAATTCATTGTCATAGCTATAAACAGGAACCACATATTTTCCACCCCGCCAGCCATCGCCGTTTATGTTAATCACTGTTTGTTTATCGGTTGGTATGTTTTTAAGTTCAGAATACCACCAAATTCTGTTTCTTTTTGGAATCAGTGTATCGTGATTATCGTCTTTGGGATATATATCTATAGTATCAGAGCTTATTATTCTAGTTGAATCTTGAAGCAAAATTGTTTTAATCGAATTATAGTTTTTCTCTTTTATTTCATGGCCAATTGCCGATGTCATAAAAATTAAAACTATAATCAAAATATTAATCAATATCCTCATCATCAACTATTTCCTCGATTAAACGGTCTTTATTAATAAGATTAATCAGCCACCTGAATATCCCTATTAATAAATAAAGCATCATAATGAAAAATATGGCTTTGCCGGCTGTAATAGAAGCAACCACAATTGCTAATACAAACATTGAAGCAAAGAACCAGCGTTTTTTTAAGTCCTTCAGATTGGGTCTTGGTGCATTTTCAAATCGCATCCTTCCAACCATAGCATAAGAAACTAAAGGTACTAGATAAAAAATCAGATTTTTTTCAAACTCAGGAGGTAATATATTTTTATCAAATACAAACACAATATAAGATACTAATGTGATTGCTGCTGATGGAATTGGAAAACCGGTGAAATATGTTTTGTCTTCGTTCGCGCTCGATGTGATATTATATTTTGCCAAGCGCATAGCTCCGCAAATTGCTGGTAGCGATGAGAAAATAATCCCAAAAAATCCATATTGAAAGAAAAAGGCTTCATAAAGCATATACGATGGGGCTATTCCGAAAGAAACCATATCGCTCAGCGAATCCAATTGCATTCCCAATTCACTGGTAGCTTTGACCAATCGCGCCATCATTCCGTCCAACGCATCGAAAAGCATCGCCGCTAAAATAAATAAAGCGGCATTGACAAACTCGCCGCGGCTGATTTGAATAATAGCAGTAAACCCAGAAACAAGATTACCGATTGTGAAAAAATTTGGTATTATTGACTTAGTTACTAAGGGTTTCATCGCACTTTCCCGATAATTTGCTCACCAGCACGAACACGATCACCAACTTTTATATATAACTCCGACGTAAGCGGGACAAAAATATCCATACGCGAACCGAATTTCATCATTCCGAATTTTTCGCCAGCAGTTAAGTGCATCCCAACTTTTACTTCGCAAACCAATCTTCTAGCTACATAGCCTGTAATTTGCTTAAATAAAATTTTCTGCCCATTTGCCATTATTAAACCGATTTGTGAATTTTCATTCAAATCGGAGGCTTTTGGGTGACTCGCTATAAGATATTTTCCCGGATAGTATTTAAAATACTCTACTTCGCCGCTAGCCGGAGATCGATTAACGTGAACGTCCAACGGGGAAAGGAAAATACTTATCCGTAATACTTTTGTTTTCAGGTAGTTTGGTTCTACTATTTCGGTAATTTCTATGACCTTCCCATCTGCCGGCGAAAGAAGAATTGAACTGTCCTCAGTTATTTCTTTCGGTGGAATCCGTTCGGGGTCACGAAAAAACCATATTGCAAATAATATGAGTAATGATCCTAAAGAAACGACGAAATAACTATATGGTTTATTCAGTAAGACACCGAATATTATAATTATTACACCCAATATGAGCATTACTATAAAATTATCTATTCCGTATTTGGCTATCATGGTGTTGATAAATTGTTAATAATTGTTTTGCTAAACAAAATACATTTTTTTTAAATTTACATTTTCAAATAAATAAAATTACGAAATTTTAATTTAATTAAGGTATAAAAAATGAGATTTACTGCACCAATCGGGGAATTTCAAAAGAAATTGCAACGTACTTTGCCCGCAATTCCAACAAAAGCGACGATTGAAGTTCTTGAGCATCTTAAATTAGAGCTAGTAGATAATACTCTTAAGATTATCGGTTCAGACCAAGATATTTTGATTATAGCAAAAATGAATGTTGTTACAATCGAACCAGGTTCGGTCTTAGTACCTGCGAAAAAACTAAACGATATAATTCGTGAATTCGGTGCTGTCGGTGAATTTGAATTTACTGTTATGCCGGACACTTACAACATCGAAATCAAAACTCAATCCGGAAGGTTCGATATGAAAGGCTTGGATCCGGATGAATATATTGATTTGCCGGTGCTATTCGAACAAGAAGATTTACCAAAGGAAGAGTTGGCTGAAGGCGTCATAGATACCACTTTGCCATCTGCTAAGTTTTATCAAAACGAATTTAATCAGCTTTGTAATAAAACAGCCGTCAGTATTTCCAAAAATGATTTCAGATTGCAGATGACGGGTATGTTTTTGCAATTTAGAGAAACTTACGTCAATGCCGTATCGACCGATACTTATAGATTGACTAAAGTTACCTTGGAATCAAAGGATAGTTCTTATCCTCAAGAATTGGACATCATCATTCCTCATAAGGCTGTTGATTATTTGAAAAAAATCGATAGCGAAGTGACAATGTCAGTTCTACACCGTGGAAATAAATATACTCACGCACGTTTTGAATACGAAGATATAGTATTTATTACCAACGTGATAAATGATAAGTTCCCTCCTTACGAATCAGTAATTCCAAAGAATAATCATATTACTTTGTTGATTGACAAAAATCAAATGCTTTCCGCATTGAAACGCGTTTCTTTGTTTGCTAATGAAACCACTAAGCAAATAAAATTGTCAATTACAAGGGATAATCTTAATTTCAAAGGCACTGACGAAGATACCGGAAGTGAAGCCGAGGAAAATATCAAATGCGAATGCAATCACGATCCGTTCGAAATAGCTTTCAATTCTAAATATCTGAATGAACTTATCAGCAATATTGATGATAGTGATACTGATGGTGGAATAATCGCATTCACATTCAGCGAATCTGACAAACCGGCTTTGATTATGCCGAAGCTTGAAGAACAAAATCGCTTTATGATGCTTTTGATGCCGGTCAGAATTAGTTAATAATTATTATTGACTGAAAATTTAATTTTATTAGTAGGGACGGGATTTTCCCCGCCCCTACAACTTGTATTCTAAATTCTCTATGAAACTCTGCAAAATAAAAATATCAAACTTACGGAACCATTCTTACACAAATTTGGAACTTGCCGAACACCTTAACGTGTTTTACGGACTGAACGGTGCCGGCAAAACAACAATTTTGGAAGCTGTTGCTATATGCTCTTTTACCAAAACGTTTCAATCCGTTCCCGAAAATAGTCTGATAAAAGAAAATGAAACATTTTATCAAGCACGAGTGGATGGAGAATCCGAAGTTGGAGTTTCATATTTTACAAATGTGAATTTTGAACTAAACTCAAAAAAGAAAATCTCGGGTTCCGAAGGCGACAATTTATCAGCAAAAGATATCGTCGGCAGAATACCGCTTATTATACTTTCGCCTGATATGAAAGCTATTACAAGCGGTGCACCCGCCGATAGACGAAGCTTTATTGACCGCACTTTATCTCAAATCAGCCCATTGTATATGCAGGATTTAATGAGATTAAAGCGGTGCCTGAAACAAAGAAATTCCTTGCTTACTGCCGCAAAAAAAGAGCGTCGATTGGATAATGAACAATTTAATATTCTTACCGGAATTTTTATCGATTTAAGTGTAAATATTGTTTACAAAAGATATAATTTTATAAAAGAATTTCAACCGTATTTCAGCTCGTTTTATGCCAACATCGGCAGTTCGGACGAAAGTGTAGCCATCGCGTATTTACCCGATACTGCTCAGCCTGCACTTTCGAGTGGTGATAAATCGCACATTCGCTCTGCTTTTATAGAACGAGCAAAAGATTTAAGAAATTATGAAATTATGCGCGGAACAACTTTGTTCGGTCCACAAAAAGACGATTTATTCATTTCCATAAATAATTCTCCTGCCAAAGAACGCGCATCGCAAGGTCAACACAAATCTCTTTTGATTAGTCTAAAATTTGCTGAATTTCTTTATCTCAAAGATATTTTGGAAGAAACTCCAATCATTTTATTAGATGATATATTTTCGGAATTGGATATAGAGCGAAGCCGAAAGGTAATCGAATTAATCAATCAAAATGGTGCTCAATCGTTAATTACAATAACTAATCCTGCGCGTTTGCAATCTTTTGAACCGGTTGGGTCGAATAGATACTTCAAAATTAATGCAGGAATTGTAGAACAAATTCAAGATAAATATGAACCTTAAACCTGAAGATTTCGTTTTAGAAAGACGCTTAAATAAATTAACCGATGTTATAAATAAACGCCAACTTGACATAACTATCGTTTTAGAAAACATTAACGATCCGCATAATTTATCGGCTTGTTTAAGAACGTGCGATACAACAGGAATCAAAGACGTTCATTTGCTTTATCACGGCAAACAGCCTTTCCCGAAAATTGGGAAAACCAGCTCAGCAAGTGCTTGGAAATGGATTGACAAAACTCGTCATCGTACTGTGGAAGAATGTTTCGACCATCTTCGTACACAAGGAAAGAAAATCTACACTACACATTTGAGCCATGACGCTGTTTCGCTGTATGATATGGATTTCACCCAGCCGACGGCATTAGTTTTCGGTAACGAGCACGTAGGCGTGTCTGATGAAGCAATTGCATTAGCCGATGGCAATTTTTTAATTCCACAGGTAGGTATGATTCAAAGTTTGAATATTTCGGTTGCTTGCGCTGTTAGCCTTTATGAAGTATTTCGCCAACGCCAAGAGGCCGGTTTATATGACACCCCGCAAATCAAAGGCACAGATTTTGATAATCTGCTTTACGATTGGGTGAGAAGATAAGTTCGTAAAGTTTGTTAAGTCAATAAAGAAAAGACTTTATGTCATTCCCGCGGAAGCGGGAATCCATCTTCGACCCAATTTTGAATTTTGAGTTTTGAATTTTAAATGCGAAGAGACGAAACCCCATAATTGGTCATTGATTCGTCATCAGCGTTCCATTCTTCGCAGTGTTTTGGGCTAAAGCCAATTTATTAAGCGTGTATCTGCCACACGACTTAAAAGTCGTGGCTACTCAAGAGGATTGATACCCGATCAAGTCGGGAATGTCAAAATATCCTGAACATCCTCTAATCCTGTAAATCAAGATTCTGACATCAAAAACAGGCAAACCAATGGTTTACCTTTATAAAAATCTTTGCGGTGAAATTTTCTTCTCTTCTCATTAATCATTATACATTTATCATTAATAATTATATAAAGGTTCCACTATCCCAAAGTTCAATAAATTTTTCCATTCTTTGGATGCAGGTTTCTTTACCCAAAACTTCCATAGTTTCGAATGCGCCCGCACCGACTGATTTTCCGGTAGTCATTATTCTCAGCGGATGAGTAATTGGTCCCAATTTAATACCTTTTTCTTCGGCATAAGCTTTTGCGGCACCGTATAGTGAATCGTGATTAAACACATCGTCTTTTTTGTAGATTTCTATTAAATCGAGCGCTATTTCTTTAGAGTTTTCTTCCCAGCGTTTTTTGATATATTCTATTTCAAATTCTTTTATATCGCCGAACATGTAAGGAACAAAATCCGGTAGTTCATTCATAAAATGAATACGCTCTTTCACAAGGTTAATTACGCGGCCAACATATTCATCGTCGAAACCGCCAAATCCGGCAGATTCCAACGCCGGACGAGCTAATTCAACCAATTCGCTTGTTGGAACAATTTTTATATATTGGGTATTCATCCATTCCAGTTTTGTCAAATCAAATACCGCACCCGATTTATTAACCTTCGACAAATCGAAATATTCAATCAGTTCTTCAATTGTGTAAATTTCGCGGTCACCCGTTGGGTTGAATCCCAAAAGAGCTATAAAGTTCACAAAAGCGGAGCGGAAATATCCTTTAGCGCGGAAATCTTCCACAGCTACATCGCCTTGGCGTTTGCTCAATTTTTGTTTGCTGGTGTTCAAAAGTAATGGCAGATGGGCAAATTCCGGTCTTTCCCAACCAAAAGCATCGTATAAGAAAGCGTGTTTCGGTGTTGAAGGAAGCCATTCTTCACCACGGATAATGTGGGATATTTCCATAAAATGGTCATCTACAACATTCGCTAAATGGTATGTCGGGTAACCATCGGATTTCAAAAGAATTTGGTCGTCCACATCCCAGCCCAAAACCGTAATATCACCGCGGATAATATCTGTGAAAGTTATTTCGGCATCCGGCGGAATACGTAAACGAATTACATAAGGTGCTTTCATATCCATAAGACGCTTGGTTTCAATCGCTCCCAATGTATATTGGTTTTTCATAACTAAGCGGTCGTATTTTGGTGCGACAACAGCACCCGGCTTTTGGGTACGCATTGCCAGCAATTCTTCGGGAGTATCGAAAGCGTAATATGCGTGTCCCTTATCGAGCAGAATTTGCGCGTGTTTGCGGTAAAGTTCGAAGCGTTCGCTTTGTACATAAGGACCAAATTTGCCTCCAACTTCGGGACTTTCGTCAAATTCTATTCCCGCCCAGCGAAGCGAATTAATCAAATTATCAACAGCTCCCTCGACAAAACGTGATTGGTCTGTATCCTCGATTCTCAAAATCATCTTACCGCCGAAGTGCTTCGCAAACAAATAATTATACAACGCGGTTCTCAATCCGCCCACGTGCAAATATCCCGTTGGCGACGGCGCAAATCTTACTCGTACATCTTTCATTATCAACCTATTTTCTATTTTACTTATTTATAATTTACAAAATTACGAAAGAAATATCAATTGATAATTGTTAATTGTCAATTGTCAATGATAATCTTCAGGGTGCGGGTTCCAAACCCGCCCTAACCAATTGCCAGAATTAAATAAAAATGATTTGATAATTAAAAGTATGCAGTGTATCTTGTCATTCCATTCTGTGCTAGAAATGACGCCATCCTGTTCATCCTAAAATCCTTTAATCCTAGTTCTGACAAAAGTTTTACAATTTAATTTTGCCATTTATCGAAAATATCGTAATTTCGATAAAAATTATTCATTTATTTATTGAATTTTTATTTTGTGAGGTCTGGATTATGAAAATTAAAAGCATTTTGCTGATATTATTCTTATTTTGTTTAAGTACTTTAACAATTTATTCGCAAACAATTTTTGTTCGTATGCCGTCTTTGGCTGACATTAACGAAAAAAACGAAATGATTATGAAGGAATTAGCTAAAGCTGATTGTTACGATGATAGGGAAAATTATCAAATAGCTCATATTTTTGAAGTTGAATACGTAGGAAATATAAACAAGGCTGATTTCACAGATAAAACATTTTTGAGAAATATTAATCCTATGTATTTTTATAAAAAGGGGTTGTTCCATAAGGATAAATACATACAAACAGTTTCTTTGATTTGTAAAAATGATACAAGCTATTTGTCACAATATGAAGATGGTCAAGAAATCTGGTGCGGTGACAAGAATCCTGAATTAGTAGCAAGGCAAACGAAAATAGCCAAAATAATATTAAACCCTGAAACAGCTATGGTTATTGAAATATATTATAAATCAAATCGTTTTTGGGCTTATCTAATTGTTAAATATTCTGGGGAAGTCTATGTCTTAACCGATGTAAGCACCATAGTGTCAATTTTTCCATTAAATGAATTTGTAGCACATCACTGGGAGGAATTAATTGGTCAAAGTTGCACAATTCCAAGAAAGCCATATCCCAAAGATAGTTTAGCTCCTGAGTCTCTTGATGGGACAAAAAAATAAGTGATTTAAATATTTAGGCAATCCCAAAAAGGACAGCCTTTTTGATATTAATGATTATACGGAATGTAGAGACGCACCGCGTGCGTCTTTGAATTCCGTTTTTCATAAGTTTCTGAGACGTAGCATGCTACTTCTTTACAAAGATATCTTTCTCTCATTATTTTCTATTCAAACCTTAGTAGGAAAGCTGAAATATAAACGCATTTAACCTTATTGGCTTATTTTTGCTTTCCAATAAGGTAATAAGGTTTGCTGACAAAGCGGTCTTATTTCTACTAAGGTTAATAAAGGAAATAAGGTTTTAGGTCGTACAATGGGTTTACACCCGCGGTTAAGGAGATTCAACCGCT
Source organism: bacterium (assembly GCA_037127915.1). Classification (GTDB taxonomy): domain Bacteria; phylum Bacteroidota; class Ignavibacteria; order Kapaibacteriales; family UBA2268; genus JBAXXL01. The sequence continues at coordinate 34,581 of JBAXXL010000021.1, read as the reverse complement.
TCGCGCTTGGGCAACACGTACCGGGCTCCATTATCTATTCACCTTTAACAGCTTTGCAGATGGGATTCTTCGCATTAATAATATATAATTAACCATTGACAATTATTTCTACATCCTGTTAATCCTCTAATCCTGGCTATCCTGATTCAGATAATGTTTTTGGGCGTATGCAATACGCCCCTACATTAATCATTTATAATTTATCATTAGAATTATTTTCGTATTTTTGAAACTTGTTTTGATACGAAAATTAGAAAATAAATATAAAGGGAAATCAATATGGACGTCAAAGAGAATCTCGTTACGAATAATTTTATTAAAAATATTATAAACGAAGACCTGAAAACCCAAAAGAACGGCTCGCGGGTTCACACTCGATTTCCGCCCGAACCTAACGGATATTTACACATTGGCCATGCCAAATCTATATGCTTAAACTTTGGCTTAGCAAAGGAATACGGCGGACTGACAAATCTTCGATTCGATGACACCAACCCTGTGAAAGAAGATGTGGAATACGTTGATTCAATCATAGAAGACGTGAAATGGCTCGGCTTCGATTGGCAAGATAGAATGTTCTACGCCTCCGATTACTTCGATAAAATTTACGATTATGCTGTGCAGTTAATCCAAATGGGATTGGCTTATGTATGCGAGCAAACTCCAGAAGAAATGCGCGAATACCGCGGCACTTTGACCGAACCCGGCAAACCAAGCCCATTCCGCGATAGAAGCATAGAAGAAAATATGGACTTATTTACCAGAATGAGAGACGGTGAATTCGCCGATGGAAGTTTGACGCTGAGAGCGAAAATTGATATGAGCTCACCGAATATTAATTTACGTGACCCCGTCGTTTATCGCATTAAAAAAGCAGACCACCACCGCACAGGCGACAAATGGTGCATCTACCCGATGTACGATTTCACACACGGACTTTCGGATATGCTCGAGGGAATCACTCACTCTATTTGTACTTTGGAATTCGAAGACCACCGCCCGCTATACGATTGGTATTTGGACGTACTGAAAACTCCGTGCCATCCACAGCAAATCGAATTCGCCCGATTGAATATAAATTATACGGTATTGAGTAAACGCAAGTTATTGCAATTGGTACAAGAAGGTTTAGTCAGCAGTTGGGACGATCCGCGTATGCCTACTATTTCCGGTTTCCGCCGCCGTGGTTATACTCCTGCCGCTATTCGTGATTTCGCCGAAAGAATCGGTGTAACCAAATCGGAAAGCGTTGTCGATTACAGTTTGTTGGAATTCTGCATCCGCGAGGATTTGAATTTAACGGCAAAGCGTGCATTAGTTGTAGTTAACCCGCTGAAAGTAACTATAGAAAATTATCCTGAAGATTTAAATGATGATCAATTAGATGCTGTAAACAATCCAAACGACCCAAGCGCAGGAACTCATAAAGTGAATTTCTCTAAAGTTATTTACATCGAACGCGATGACTTTATGGAAGATGCACCAAAGAAATTTTTCCGTTTGGCTCCGGGCAGAGAAGTGCGTTTACGTTACGCGTACTACATTACCTGCAAAGAAGTTATCAAAGATGCTGATGGCGAAGTAATAGAATTGATTTGCACTTATGACGCTGAAACACGCGGTGGTAATTCACCTGACGGGCGTAAAGTACAGGGAACCATCCATTGGGTTTCTGCAGTTCACGGCAAACAAGTTCAGTTGAATATGTACGAAAATTTATTTTTGACAGAATCACCGGACGATGCTCCTGAAGGCAAAACATTTCTGGACAATATGAACCCGAATTCTTTGAAAGTTGTTACTGCTTGGGCTGAACCATCGCTTTTGGATGCCTTACCGAATGATAAATTCCAATTCGAAAGAGTAGGTTATTTCTGTGCCGATATCATTGAATCCAAACCCGGCGTACCGGTATTTAACCGAACAGTTGGCTTGCGCGATACTTGGGCAAAGATGCAAAAAAAATAAGCGAGTTCATTAAGTTTGTAAAGTTGAAAGTTCGTAAAGTTTATAAAGAGAAGAAGAAGAAAGAAGGCCACACTGATGACACTGATGACACTGATTTAGCAGATTAACACAGATAATATTTCTCGTCATCTTCTTGAATAGCCACGACTTTTAAGTCGTGGTGCAGATACACGCTCAAAAAATGGGCTTTAGCCCAAATTCTCGCCGAAATAGAGTTCTAGAAGAACAAAAATGGACAATTTAGGGACACGGTGAACCGTGTCCCTCGTTTTATCATTTCGAATATATAAATTCTGTTATCATATATGGCTTATCATCTGTTCTATAAATAATTTCAACTGATTTATTGCCAAATGAATCATATTCATAAGTTTTTCGAAATTCTACATTGTGTTCTTTGTCATAATAAATAACTTCAATTTGTCTATTCTTATCATCATATTTATATGATATTCTAGGATCATTTTCAAGTTTTCCCGCATTCGCTGAATTCATCGAAATCGCAACTTTGTTGCCATTATTCTCCGATTTATCAATTTCTTGTGGAATATTAGTTGGCACTATTTCGGACTTCTTAATACCATTTGTTTTGAAAGCAAACTGACCGTCAGGATTATAGTAAAGTGTTTCTATAAGCTCGCCATTTTCGTCGTATTTGCATTTAGTAGAAATACTATTCAATCCATTTGCTTGCTTTTGAGTTTCACTAACAACTTTTCCGGCTGTATTATAAACAGCGATACTTGATAAATATTTCTTTTGTGGATTTTTTTCATCATCTTCCCATCGGTAGGTAGTACATTTTGTGAATTTACCAATAACCAAATCCGGAGCAACCTGCGAAAAAAGATTGCCGAAAGAAGCAAATATAAATATAATGGCGATAAGCACATTTTGCTTTAACATATTAACCTCATTTAATATAAATACTTAAATACTTCATATCATTTTGCCTCGTTCCAAAGCTCCTGCTTCGGAATGTCCTTGTTCAAATAAATTTTCTAATTCACCGACACAATGTATTCACGCGGTGTTTTCACGCTTTTCACAATCACTTGTGAATTTTTCCTTAGCACAAACTCCGATAGTCCTTCTTCGTGCATAGGATTTCCCCAATCATACGTATATCCCAACCGTGTCCAAGGGTATTTCGTTTTTCCTTTTTCAGGATAATAAGATGTTATTATATTATTATTAAACCAAATAATATATTCGGGATTGATGCCGCTAGGGAAATAAAGGTCTGCCACTGTGTCGGAAATTGCATAATTTGGAGCAGGACGGAATAAATTCTCGGGTTTTACCCAAGCTTCCACCAAATACTGCGATCCGCTTGTAGCGGGTAAACCCAAAAGCTGTTGAAGCCGTAATTGCAGTGCACTATCGGTGGAAAATTGATAATTTTTGAAGAAATCGTGCAATTCAGGAACAACACTTACCCAGGTATCACCCCAAGATGTTGCTACTGTCTGATCAACCGGATAACTGGATGGATATTTGGTCAGTATTAAAGCCAGCACATAAGTTGTATCTTCAAATCTTTGCCAATATAAATCCGAATTCCAAAGGACAACAGGAATCAAGGAATGCGAAATTTCGTTTGAATCGGCTATCATCGCATCCACGATCGCGGATTGATATTTTTCTTCTAGCGTTGTAGTGTCTTTGTTGTCTGTTGGACTATCAGTGCAACCAGAAAACAGCATAATTGCTATTGCAATTATTGATAAGGAAAGATATTTTTTCATAAGATCCTCAAATTAATTTATTATTTAATAACTATAAAACTTTTTGTAATATTATCAGTTCCTGATGTATAAGTACAGTAATAAATTCCGCTCGCCAAACCTTCAGTTGAAAAATTTAAAGAGGTCTGACCTGCGAGTTCATTATTTGTAAACTGCTTTATTTCTATCCCCAACGAATTATAAATTGATAATGAGCTAGTCGATCCAATGGGTTGCAACCCATTATTCAGGGATATGGTAATATTTTCGGTTGCGGGATTGGGTTGGATTGCGATATTTAAGCCATCGGTAAAATAATTATCTACAGCTTTGCTTGTTTTTAGAACATTCACAACAAATGACTCTTGAGCTGTGTCTATACCATCAGTAACTTTAAGATTTACAAAAGCTGAACCACAACGGTTTTTTCGAGGTGATATAGCCAATACTTTAAGCGTATCAGTTCCAGATATTTTTATACTGTCGAGTGGCAAAAGATCTGTATTGTCACATTCTTTAATAATTTTTAATCTATTTGGTGCATTTCCGTTAATGGTGAAATTAATATTTATGCTTGTATTAGCATCAATTGCAATGTTATAAATATTAGAAACATAGGGCTTAACATCAAAATCTGTTAATTTTGCCCGAAATATTTTTCCCTTATTTGAACCTGCATAAGCATAACCTCCACCAACAGCAACTGAATGTATTTGATAATCGGTAATACCGATATATTTTTTTAACCAGGTTTCGCCTTCGTTTCTTGAAAGATAAACTGCATCTCCAAATGTTCCTGCAAAAACATAATCCTTAGTTGTAGTTAATGACGTGATAATTTCAGGAATTTTTCCTGACCAATTCTTACCCTTATCAGTTGACATATATAACATACCATAAGTTCCGGCAAGGAAATTGCTATCAGTGAATAGCAATGAAGAAGCACCTGTACTTTTCATACCTTTATTACATGCAATCCAGTTTTCACCAAAGTCTTCAGAAATATAAATGCCCCTGCTGTAGGTTCCAACAAGTGTATAATTGCCTACAGAAGCAACACATTCCATCAACATCCCTTCTATACCATTTTTCTTAGGTATCCAAGTTGTACCTTCATCAGTGGATAAAAATATCCCATTCTCAAAACTGCTGGCAAACATTCTACTGCCGTTTATTGCAATGCCATTTGCGGATTTATTTCCAACTTCGTGACTTCTATTTTCCCATGAATTTCCATTATCTGTAGATATAAGAATGCTTTTCGATGTTCCGGCGATTATATATTTTTCTGATATCACTATTGTATTTATGCATTTTGCGAAGGGTGTTGTAGATTTTTTTGACCACGTTTCTCCATAATCGGAAGAATAATAAATATCTCCTAGCGATGTTCCTGCAAAAACATTTCCTTCATTAACAGCTATTGTTGTAATTCGTTGTTCAGGAATGTTTATCAAACAATCATACCATTGTGAAAATGCTGATTGAGTTAAAACCAGTAAAAGAAATAGTATCATTTTTTTCATAAGATCCTCAAATTAACTTATTATTTAATAACTATAAAACTTTTTGTAATATTATCAGTTCCTGATGTATAAGTACAGTAATAAATTCCGCTCGCCAAACCTTCAGTTGAAAAATTTAAAGAGGTCTGACCCGCGAGTTCAATTTCTGTAAAGCGTTTAATTTCTATTCCAAGAGAATTATAAATTGATAATGAGCAATTCTGTATAATCGGGTGCAATCCATTGTTTAATGAAACAGTTATATTTTCGGATGCTGGGTTGGGTTGAATTGTAATTATATTATCATTAAACCTTTTTTCCTGAACATCAACAATACCGAAATCAGATAGTTTAGCCCTGTAAATTCCGTATTCTGATGTACCGGCGTAAATATATTTACCACTGATAGCTAATGACATAACTGAATTTGTAGCATAATAGGGCAGTACTTCAGAATTCTTCCCCCAACTTTCACATTTATTAGTTGATAATGATACTCCATTATCAGTACTGGCAAAAATGTTCGAATCAAGTATAGCAAATGAATATACTCCGCCAATTTTTGAATGTTTATTTATCCAGCATTCACCAAAATCCGTTGACAAATAAACACCATTACTAGTACTGCTTATTACTATATCGTTGAATACTTTTAAACTATAACCGATTGTATTTAATCTACTCTCCCATGCTTTAACCTTTTGAGTATAAAGTAATATTCCTTCATCCGTTGCGGCAATATAGTTATGGTTAATAATTGCTAGACCTAAAACATTAGTGCCGTATTCAATACCTTTATTCAAGGGTTTCCATTTTTCACCAAAATCCGTTGAAATAAAAACCCCATTGCCCTGAGTTCCGGCAAGAACAATATTAGAGTCTATAGCAAGTGAATATATGATTGGATTTGTTAATCCATCATGTTTTTTTTCCCAAGTTTCTCCTTTATCGCTCGAACGAAACAAAGTATCACCGTAAGTTCCAGCAAAGATATAATTGCTATCGTTTACCATAGATATTATATATTTATTTTCTAATCCTTTATTTTTAGCAAACCATGTATAACCTTTATCGGTTGATTTGAAGACACCTTGCCCAAAAGATGCCGCTAAAATATTATCCTTAAGAACTGTGAAATCCCGTATTCGAATTCGAGTTAATCCTCTGTTTTTAGGTTCCCACAATTTACCATTATTTGATGATATTGCTATACCGCTATTATTACCAGCAATTATACAATTATTTCCAATCGCCAATGCCCTGATTTCTTTGTCACTCATACCTGTATTTTCCTGGTTCCAAGTATCCCCATAATCAGATGATACGAATACTCCATTTTTCTCAGTTCCGGCGAATATGAAATTATTCTTTTGAACGACATTTAAAATAACTTGATCTTTTAACCAATTTTCTTTTTGGATCCAGGTATCACCATTATCGCTTGAATGAAAAATACCGGTTGTAGTTCCGACATATAAATTAAATCCGACAATTGATATTGAATTAACTTTCAAATTAACAAGTCCATTATTTACGCTAACCCAATTTTCAGCATTATCATTAGTCCTAAATACTCCACCACCAAAACTAGCGGCAAACATATAATTCCCACTTGTTACCAACGATTTGATACCGCCGCCGCCAATACCTTTGTTTTTTGGAATAAATAGATCTACATTATTGTCCTGATTATAAGTTAACTTATATACACCGCCTGATTCTTCTACAACAAACAAGTCATTTCCATTAATCAACAATGATTCTATATCGGTTACTGGTAGCAGTCCTGCAGTAATTGACTTCCAAGTTTCGCCAAAATCTTTAGAAACTAATAGCCCATCATTATAATATCCTGTTCCAGCATAAATATTATTTCCACTTATTGCTAATGATTTTATAGAATAACCAATCGAATAATCGTGATCGTAATATTTTTCATGCCAGGTATTTCCATTATCTGTGGATAAATAAATCCCACCGCCACATATATCATCAAGGCTAAGGGTTCCACTGCCTGCAACGATAGTATTACCATCAACAGCGAGCGACATAATTGGAGGACCATATAACCCATTATTGCATTCTTCCCATTGCCCGAAAGCCGCTTGCGACAAAACTAGTAAAAGAAATAGTATCATTTTTTTCATAAGATTCTCAAATTAATTTATTATTTAATAACTATAAAACTTTTCGTAATATTATCAGTTCCTGATGTATAAGTACAGTAATAAATCCCACTCGCCAAACCTTCAGTGGAAAAATTTAACAAATTCTGACCTGCGATTTCATTTTCAGTAAAGCGGTGAATTTCTATTCCCAGAGAATTACAAATTGATAAAGAACCGCTTGAAACAATCGGTTGCAATCCATTGTTTAATGTAATAGTTATATTTTCTGTTGCCGGGTTGGGTTGGAGGCTTAGTGAATTTTTATCTTTCTCGTTTTCTTCAACATCCATTTCATAAAAATCAGATAATTTTGCTCTAAATACTCCCATAGTGTTAGTACCAGCGTAAACGTAATCGCCATAAATCGTAATTCGATTTATCATTAATGCACTTATCGTGCTTAAGGATGTTTCGTGCCAGCCTTTTCCATTTTTCCTTTTAACATACACTATATTAGCCCTAACACGGAACATATATTCATCGTTAACAGCAATTCCCGAATTCGACTGTCCCGAAGGTTCATTATTGATTTTACTCCAAATTTCGCCATTATCTGTTGTCATATATATATCATCATGAGTTAAAGCATAAATTTCACTACCAGAACTTTGCAATGATAATATTGGTTTACCTTTTAATACATTTTCGTTATATTTCCAATTATCTCCTGCATCGGATGAACACCATAAACCCCAGTTTGTACAATCAAAAATGTAATTATTCTTTACAAGAAGTGCCGTTGTAAATGAAAAATCTTGATTGGTTCTCTTCAATACCCAATTGTCACCATTATCGGTTGATAAAAATACACTAGCAAACCATCCAGTACCAGCGTATAAATTATTCCCGTTTGTTTGTAATGCTTTTATAACTTTCTCAGTCAAACCATTACTCTTGGTTGGTTCCCAACTTGCACATTTATTTTTTGAAATATATACACCGCTATCATTCGTTCCCGCAAAAACGTAATCACCTATTTTAGCAAAAGAATTTACATGAGAGTTTGGCAAACCTTGATTTTGACTTGTCCAATTCCAACCTTTGTCAGTAGAAAGGAAAACACCGTTGTCCTTTGTGCTGGCTAAAATATATTCGCTACAAGCATATAATTCTACTACTTCAGATAAAATCAATTTAGAATATTTTGGCTTCCATGTTTCTCCAAAATCAGTTGATAAATACAATTCGCCCGGGTAAATACTAGCACAAATTGTATTACTATCCATTGCTACATCTATGCTTGCATTTTTAAAGAGATTTGATCGCTTTATTTTCCAATTTAAGCCATTATCAGTAGATAAATAAAACAATGTTGTGTCCGATAATGCGATGACATTATCACCTGAAACTACAAAATTTGTTATACTTTTTCGTTTGATATCCTTATTGTTAGGTCTCCACGTATCGCCATTATCTGACGATATAAACAGGCTGTCGTTAATCGTTCCTGCTAAGATATTACTTCCGCTTACAGCTAAACTTACAATTGGAGATTTTGGTTCAAATGATTCATTTAGTATCCACTTATCCCCATTATTTGTTGAGTGGTAAAACCCCACACTTGTACTTATATAAACTTCTTTGTCAGTTGCCGCAAGTGAATATATATTGGTACTAAATAAACCTTTGTTCTTTGTATTCCAGGTTACTCCATCGTCGGTAGATAAATATACCCCTTTATCTGTAGCGCCAAATAAATTATTTCCACTTCTAACAAATTTGCGAAAGAAATGATCAGATGATCCATTAAATTGGGTCACCCAAGTTTCGCCATCATCCGTTGAGCGGCAAACAGCTCCATAAACGGAACAAGCAAAAATATAATTATCTTTAAAAATGAAGGAATTAACAGAAATATTATCATATTCCAATTTTCGTTCCCAATTATCGCCCAAATCAGTTGAGAGGAAAATTCCTTTTGAAGCAACCAAAATCCTATTGCCCTTAAGTGCTACATCTGACAAATGTTCACTACTATAACAATTATTAGCACTTTCCCACTGCCCGAAAGCAGTTTGTGTTAAAACCAGTAAAAGAAAAAATATCATTTTTTTCATAAGATTCTCGAATTAATCTATTATTTAATAACTATAAAACTTTTTGTAATATTATCAGTTCCTGATGAATAAGTACAGTAATAAATTCCACTAGCCAAACCTTCAGTTGAAAAATTTAACGTATTCTGTCCAGCAAGATCATTTTCAGTAAAGCGTTTAATTTCTATTCCCAGAGAATTATAAATTGATAAAGAGCCATTCTGAATAGAGGGTTGCATTCCATTGTTCAGAGAAATAGTTATATTTTCGGTTGCCGGGTTGGGTTGGATAATGAGCATATTTTCATCCTGTTTGTTTTCATTCACATCAACAATACCGAAATCCTTTAAACTTGCACGATATACTCCACCACCATCTGTTCCTGCATAAATATATTTGTATTTTATGTTCAAGGATTTTATCCATAAAGTTTTCAAACCAGCATTTAACGATACCCAACTTTTACCATTATCTTGTGACAAATAGATTCCATAACCGTAAGATGAGACAAAGATATTGTTATCTAATACCGCAATAGAACTGACTTTGTAAATTAAGGAGCTTTGTTCATTTGTACTCCAACTTTCTCCAAAATTACTTGAGAAGAAAACACCTTCATTGGCAGTACCAGCAATTAAATTATTGTCACAATATCCTATTGCGCAGACGTTGTTTGTCAAACCATTGTCTTTTTTTGACCAAGACTTACCTTGGTTAGATGTTGAATAAAAACTGTAATTTGCTCCAGCATAAATATATTCGTTCATAGCCATTAAAGAATTTATACCCATCGAGGTATCACCGTTTTTGATTTCAGTCCATGATTCACCATCATTTTCGGACATATATGAGCCGCCATCCATTATTCTTGTGATTAATAAATCATCAGCTATGTATAATCTTTCAACCGGCTGGTATTCTAATCCTTTATTTCGTTCAACCCAATTTTCACCTTTGTCACTCGAAAAATACGTTCCACCAGCGGTTGAACCAACAAATATTTTATTATTTTTTATGACTATGGCATTAATATATTTAGTTATCAATCCTTTATTAATTGGTACCCAAGTATTAGCATTGTCTGTAGAGCGGTACACACCGGAACCATAGGATACTGCATAAATTTCATAGGGTGTGGAAGACAATTCCGATATATTGATGTTTTCCAAACCTTGATTTTTTGTTACCCAACTCTCCCCCTTATTTGTTGATTCATATAGCCCCAATAATGTTCCTGCATATACAGTATCACCTTTTGTAACAATTGCTTTAGTGACATTATCAATCTTATCGTACCATGTCTTTGGATTCCAAGTTTCACCATTGTCGGTTGAAGCGTACAAACCATTCCATTTAGTACTTACATAAATAGTTGAATCTAAAATAAAAAAGTGCTCAATATAATCATCAATAAGCCACGAATCCTTTTGTATCCATTTTGAACCTTTATCTGTTGAGCGAAAAATTCCATAATCGGAACCAGCATAAATAGAATCTCCTGCAATTTTTAGAGAGGTGATTTTCGGAGTTGTCAGACCTTTATTTTTTGGTAACCAATTTGCTCCTTTATCGGATGAATAATAAATTCCTTGATTAGTACAAGCATAAATTTCATCACCTGATATCGCACAATCCCAAACCTGGAAACCGCCAATTATGCAACTCCATGTTTCACCATAATTTTTAGTAAGATATAAACCGTTACTTGTTGGAGCATAAATAATTTCTCCATTTTGGTAAAAATAATAAGCGTTTATATCTGGACCAACTGTCCAGTCTTTACCATAATTTGTTGAGCGATTGATTTGTGATCCACCAGCTATGATTATACTATCCTTAGCATAGATTGATACCGTATACCACTGATTAAGTCCATTTACTCTCCTTTCCCAATTATTACCTTTGTCAGATGAAAAATAAATACCCATATCAGTCCCGAGAAACATATTTTTCCCATCAATTGCAATTGCATTAACATTATTTCCATATAGCCCATTATTAAATTCCACCCACTGCCCGAATGCCGCTTGTGTTAAAACCAGTAAAAGAAATAGTATCATTTTTTTCATAAGATTACGCAAATTAATTTATTATTTAATATTTAATGTTCAAAAATTGTTTCCTGAAATGACATTTAACTTCAATTGATAACAGTATGTTGCCAAATTAATAGTATTCTAATTGTCCCCCAACTTGGGGGACTATTTTAAAACTTTGGTCGTAAAACCGAAAAAACTTCTTCATAGCATATATTCACTGTTTTTGATTATTTCGCTCATATCTTTCTCTAAATCACAAATACTTATTGTAAAACACCATAAATTTTCAAATCACATTAAATCCTTTAGCAAAATTAATAAAATAAACGATTTCGGCAAAATTGTCAATATATTTTCACACTTTTGTATAAAATTGTTATTTATTATTTAAAATATTTGTATATTTGCTAAATTAATTTTAGATAGATTATGAAGATATATACAAAATACGGTGACAAGGGTGAAACTTCGCTAGCAAGCGGCGAAAGAGTGCCAAAATATGTTCTTCGAATTGACGCTTACGGTACTGTTGACGAATTAAATTCGATCATTGCTTTAGCTATAGCACATTGTACTAACAAGATTGTAAAAAATGATCTCCAGAAAATTTGCAACGAGCTGTTTTCGTTATGTTCCGATTTATCAAATACAAAATGCACGTCTGAAACAGAACTGCTCAAACCGGAATGGGTTTTGAGTATGGAAAAACTGATTGACGATTATATGGAACTTGTACCTCCCCTGCAACATTTCATTCTACCGATAGGCAGTACGTGCAGTTGTTTTCTTCATCAAGCCAGAACGGTTTGCCGACGAGCCGAACGACTTGTCGTGGAATTAGCCGCCGACGAGCAGATTGGTCCGACTATATTACCTTATTTAAACCGATTGTCGGATTATTTATTTACCAGTGCAAGATATGTTAACTTTTTATCAGGTTATTCAGAAACTAATTGGCAAAAAACAAAGGAATGAAACAATGGCTAACGCACATGTAATTCACGTCTTAGGAGACAACGTCTCCACTAGTGATATTTATCCCGATAGTTATATGGCGCCTCCACCTCCAAATCCGCCTCCACCTGCTCAATGCGCTTTCGGCACTAATACCACATTACACAACAAATTACTCCTTACCAACAGCGGTCAAAGCATCGCAATATTATCCGGCGATAATTTCGGATGTGGTTCTCCACCTCGTCTTGAAGCAGTTGCCGCATTATTAAGTTACAATCTTACAATAGTCGCAAAATCAATATCACCCGAATTTCTACAATACTGCGGAAATTCACTAAGATTAAAATTGATACAATGCCCGACTCTTCTTGCCGCTGAAAATGATGTTTTGGATATAACATCTACTCAAGTCATAAATGCAACCACAAATCTAGCTTATCCAATAGTTCCATCGCTTAAAGTAATATATGTGTTAGGAAACAATATTACAACTAATGATATCTATCCAGCTATTTTTTTGACTGATCCTAATCCACCTCCACCCGCTGATTGTGCTTTCAAAAACATTCCGGCACTGAACAATGCATTGAGAAATAAAATTCCGGGTATAGGGATTGTATTGGTATGCGGAACAAATTTTGGTTGCGGAACTCCCACCCAACAGGCTGTTGACGCGTTAAAAGGGCATTTACCTGAATTAAACGTTATATCCAAATTTACCCCCTATCCATTTTTTAACAAATGTAGTCAATCAGGATTTGGAATTGTGATTTGTCCTACCATTTCAGCCGCTGTTGACGATGAATTAGAAATACAGACATTTAAAGTGATTAATAGAACACGAAATATTGTGTTTGATAGAGGAAAGATGGGTATATTTATAAATATTTATATATTTATATCAAATTTGTTTAAATTTTTATTAAAAATATTAACGGGGAACAAGAAATGACTAAAGTAATTTACAAATTAGAGAACGGAATTACTGCTGAGCAAATTTGTCCTTTTGATCTAATGTCACAACCAAGCAGTCGTATTTTCAACAGTTATAACGACTTGAACTATATGTTAAGGTACTCAATTGCGCCCGGTCAAAGCGTCGCTATTGTATGTGGTACTGATTTCGGTTGTGGTCCTCGGAACTACGATGCTGTTAATGCACTAATGTCCTATAATCTCACAATAATCGCAAAATCAATTTCACCTGATTTTCTTGCTTACTGCGGAGAACCATTAAACTCAAAATTCATTCAAAATAGTGATCTTATAGCCGGTTTTGAACTAGGTATTGATGATATCGCTCTTGGCGATGAATTGCAGATACAGACATTTAAAGTGATTAAGAAAACATCACTGACTAACCCACATCATAAACCAAAAGAATCAAAAGATGACAAGAAAAATCAACCGAATGAATCTAATTAAAACATATTAAACTGTTATTTAGTATTTAGAAACTAATTAATCCAAAATTAGGAATAAAATTTATGGCAAAAGTAATTTCTATATTGGGGGATAAAATCTCCACTGATTTTATTTATCCCGATAAATATTTGAGCATAACAGATCCAACGAAGACGCCGCAATATGCTTTCGCTGACGATAAAGTGTTAAATGCTCAATTAGTCAATAAAATTCCAACTGAGAGCATTGCTTTAGTAAGCGGCATGGATTTTGGGTGCGGTATTCAACGCATACAAGCTGTTACAGCATTAAAAGGGCATAATCTTGTTGTAATAGCAAAATCAGTGTCGAGTGCTTATAAATCCGAGTGCGTAAAATTGGGATTTGTACCAATTGTTTGTCCTACTCTTTCGGCAGATGTTGACGATGAGCTCGAAATACAGACATTTAAAGTAATAAATAAAACAAGAAATATAGAATATCCACGGATTTAACTAAACATTTTATATAACGAAATTCAAATTCCAGGAGGAATTGTAAATATATTAAAAAAATAAGTTATTTTTGTAAATGGATTGATGGATTTACTTGTATTTGCTATTTAATCATAGCTAATATGATGTGTATTGTTAATCCAAACTTATACTGAACAAATAGATAAAACAGAGGAACTACATAATGGCAAAAGTAATTTTCAAGCTTGAAAACGATATATCTACCGATATAATTTATCCCGGAAGATATATGGCAACTGTGTTACCCACCGAAACTCCGCAGTATGCTTTCGCAGATATTATTGAATTGAATGACAAATTATCCAATAAAATTCCGGGTGAAAGCATCGCTATTGTTTGCGGTATGAATTTCGGGTGCGGTTCTTCACGTGAGCAAGCTGTTTCGGCGCTGAAAGGACACGAACTAATAGTGGTTGCAAAATCAATCTCGAGGATATTTCTACAAAACGGTATCAACTTAGGATTGAAAATGATTATTTGCCCGGGGATTTCTGCCGATCAAGACGATGAATTGGAAATACAATCATACAAAGTGATAAACAAAACTAAAAATATGGAGTTTGATATTGAGCCTCTACCACAATCAAAACAAACTGTTATTGATGCCGGCGGATTAATCGAATATACTCGCAACCGTTTAAACAAATCTGAATAAATATAAATGAAATCACTACGAAACATATTATTATGCTTGATAATAGCGACTTTGAGTTTATCAGCCCAATCTGGTTTAGCACAAGATAAGTCCTCGGATTCTACTGCATCCGCGCCAAAAATTATTCTTGATAATATATCAGATTTCTTCACACTTTTAAGTGAACATGATTTCGAAAAAGCTTACCAACAAATATTAGCAAAAAGTCCGCTTTTAAACGACAAGCAAAATCTAGACAAATTGATTAAAGAAACTTCCAAAATCGAAGAATTCTATGGCAAATTAGATCAATATGAATATTTCAAAACAGAAATCGTTACCAAATCATATATTAGAGTCAGTTGTCTGGGACTTTGCACAAAGCATCCTATGCGATGGATATTCACATATTATAATTCACCCGAAACAGGGTGGCTAGTAACCAATATCAAATTCGATGACCTAACCGAAAATTACTTTATGGGAAAATAATGAAAAAAAGCTTAGTACTTTTAATTTTGGCTGTAGTATTTTGTGTACCATCTTTTGTACAAGCACAGCAAGCCGACGCTAAGACCATTCAATTGGCTCGAGTGTTTAGCAAAGACCTATTCGAATATAATGGAGTCGCTTATGCAAGGCCGCTACCTATAATTACAAATGCCTCTACAAATGCGGGCTTTTTTAGCGATGCTTATGTTCCTGCAAAAGTAAATAAACCCTATTTTAAGATAAAATTAAATGGCATGATGGGTTTTGTAAACGATGATTTGAAAAGTTTTACTACTAAAATCCCGATGAAAGCATATAGCCCGACTGATATGTTGAGTTACGTTAAATTGTCTTATGAAGGCGGTCAGTTGAAATATAATATTACCGACACTGTTGGACTATTCGAATATCTTTTATTAAATCTTATTTACGATGGTGTAAATTCGGGATCGCTGGATTTGCCTAAAACAGGTGCTACTGCGTTGGGTTCGAAAGAAGTCGAATATATTTATCTCCCGTCAGACACTATGGTTTCGCTTTTCAAGCGCCACGCTCTTTATAGTTTATTACCGGAAGGTGCTCGCGATACTGTTGCAGGTTTACTAAAGCAATTCCCGACATCGTTCCCTATGACAAGTGGTTCTAATATTAGTACATTACTTCTTGGCGTTCCTCAAATTGAAATAGGTTCCCTGTTCGGTACAGAACTTTTATTGAGATTAATCCCTCCGCTTGATTTGGGTAAAACTTTCGGAAAGTTTTCATTTTGGGGAGTTGGATTGAAGCATAGTATATCGCAATACTTCAACCGAGGCAGAAGAGACCGGCTTTTCGATATGGCAATTCAAGGGGTTTATCAAGGGACGAATCTCCAGAATACTATTGGAATAACCGGCGCGCAACTAACTGCAGATGCAAGTATTTATAACATTAATCTCCATTTATCGAAAGAATTGAACGATTGGTTTACTGTTTACAGCGGAATTTCTTGGGAATCAATTAATATCAATATGCAATATGTTTACTATTTGCCGGTTGAACTTCAAAGGCAATTAGGATTGTTGGAAGCAGGAAAAGATTATCCGACTCCGGGATACCCGGGAGACCAAGAACCTTCGACAGTTAAAATGAAATTAATAGAAGAGCAAGTGAAATGGACAGCGGGATGTAAATTTGATTTCAACGATTTCGGTATATGCCTCGATTATTCTGTTTCAAAATTCAATATCCTTAGCTTAGGAATGGAATATACTTTCAATAAATAAGAGTACTAATAACAATTAATGAAAATTTTAAATTACGTGTGGATGTATTTGAAAGATTGGCGCAATCTGCTTTCACATACATTAATTGGAGTATTGATTTTAGCGGTTGCTTTTTTTATACCCGTGAAGCCAATTTATAGAATCATTCTATTAGTTGTCATAGTTGCATTTAATGTAACAAGAATGAATCTTGCAAAAAAGAAAAAGAAAGCCGATGCTTCTGCAACAGAAGTCTAAATAATGAAAATAACCAAACATTTTATAAATCTGACCAATGGCATAGAAGCTATAGAAAAATACCAAATTCCTGAGGACAAGGTAAATTTTATCAGAATACAATCGTGCTATGTGGAGAGCCATTTATACAACGATATTCTTTTGGAGATTGACCCGAATTTCCTAATGTTCTCGGCATTGGGTTACGAATGTAACGTTTATGACTTCAGCGCCCATACCGACGACCCAAAAGCAATGTATATGGGGATGGCTTGGATAAAATATGTTTTGGAACGCCGATGGCTGGGGCTTCAGCCAAAATTAGTCGTCAAAGATAAAGACATCACTAATTACGCCGATGAGCTATACTGCAAAATCCCTAGCCGTATAAAAACCCGCCTAGATTATTTCAAAAAATACTTGGCAACCGCAGAACTCCATATAAATATAATCACTTCCACCACAGCGAACGATAATAATAATGAATATTATATAAATACGCTTTGGAAAAGAATGAATCTCTAAAATTTTGGATTTTGGATTTTGGATTTTGGATTTTGAATGCTAAGAAAAGAAAAACCCTGTAATTCGTAATTGACTGTATTCTTGAGTAGCCACGACATTTATGTCGTGGTAGGAAGTTCCCAATTGCACCTTGGCTTTAGCCAAAACCAATTCTCCAAAATTACGTTCTAAATGACATTCTTTGGAGCTTATTTTATGATGAATTTGGTAATTTCATATATTTTTTATATTTTAGATATGTTAAAAAGGGTAAAATTTTATGACCCTTTTTGAAATGTTTTAATATCAATAATTTTTAGGTGATGGTATGGGAAAATTGATTTTGGTATTTGTATTTTTCTTTAGTTTCTACTCATTAGCGATAAGTGAGCAGATAATAGAGATTAAAACTTCAGGTGGGGCTGAAAGACAGCATATAGGAGCAGACGGAAAACCAATAGGCGAAACTTTTATTGGTTATAATGACTATCAATTTAAGCAAAATAACTTTTTTGGAGACATAACACTTGAATGTTCAGGTGAAGGGTGGGAACAGTGTAAAATTGATTCAAATAGCGCTACATTGAAATGTGATTATGACACACTATTTGTACGTGCAAATTTAGCGATAAAAAATGGTCAACTCAAGGGAACCTTAACTGATAAAATAACCGAAAACAAAAAGAGTTATAAAAGAACTATTTCTTGGAATTCAACAGGCTATTTAGAGGACACAGAAATTACGATTAAATTGGAAGTTGTTAAATAAAATGTAACCCAGAGTATACCATGATAAACTCATTTTTATTTTCGATGTTTCTCTCACTTAAGCTCTTATCGATGAATGACTGCTTAGAATATCAATACTACATTGAGATTCCCAATACTGATATTTCGCAGGTGCTTGTATATAAATCAGGGAAGTATCTTTACACTATCAATCAAAATATTGAACTAGAAGACAATCTTAATTTCAAATTTAACGTATTTAGCAAAGACACAAATTTTGTAATTTTTGCAAATGTGAATGAGAATAATAATGATCCGAAAGCTAAAGGTTCATTCAGGGTACACGATTTTGCTTTAAATGAAAAATATTTAGTTATACTCACCCAATTTAATATTTTTATTTTTGAAAAAGATGATAACAACATTTATATTTATCAAAATAAAATTTCATTGGAAAATTATCAACAATTTCAAAAAATCATACTAAAGAATGAATTGTTAGTTTTATTAAATAACAGCACATATAGTTATCTTGATACCCAAAAAAATAACATTTATATGGGAAAAGTAAATCTATTGGAAAAACCTTATAATTTGAAAATTGACTACATATATAATGTTGAATACCTAGAATTATCAATGTTTCAACCGAAAGAGCTCGTTAGTTACGATTTAGAAAATGACCTTTGTTTTATATCCGAAACTCTGAATTATAAAATAAGGATATTTAATAATGGTATTTTACAAGATTCAATTGTTAATAATATTAGTGCTTGGAATGATTCTCTATCTTTAGTAATGAAACAAAAAATAGATAATATTCCAAACGATAGACAGAAATATAATAATATTATTACCTCCGTAAGTAAAGATTATTACGCATCCTCAAAAATCCGTGAAATAAAATTTCTAGAACCTGATAAATTACTTGTTATTTGGGAAGGTCCTGAAATCAATGGAACTTTGAATTTGCATTTCGATTTATGGAAAAATATTTCAGGAAAATGGATGTTAATTAAAGAAGATATCCAAACCCCTGACAATAAGGTAGATGATTTAGTATTAAATAACAGCTATCTGCAGTGCGGTTATTTCAAGGTACTCGATGATGGATATTTAGTAGGTATTGAATATAAAGCATTAAATATGTTTGATGAAAAATATAAAAATATGAAATTAGGCGATTTTTGGAAACTCTGCGAAAAGGCAATAGATGAATCAGAACTTGGAGTTGCTCTATATATTTATAAATTTGATTTAGAGAAAAAAGATGAATAGGTATGTATTAATATTAATTCTATTTTCGGCAGTTATTAATGTGAACACCGCAAATTCTCAAAATAAAATTTATATATTTTACGGTCCATATTGTTGTGTTGATTGCTTTAAAACAGTTAAAATTTATACAGACGCACTGGTAAAAGAAAAAAAGGTTGATAGCATATTTGTAATAGCACGATCTATGAATCAAGTATTGCAAAGGAAAATATTAAAACGCGATATTTCGAAATTAATGCCTGACTATCCAATTATCTATGAATTCATTGAAGAGCAGGACCCATGGCCCCCAAAAAACCTCAAAGGCGGTCAATTCGGCAAATTTAATGTTTCAATAACACCAACTTTATTGTTTGTAATTGGGGACAAAGAAACATTTATTTCCTATGAAACTTTGTATAAATATAAATTTAATCTTGAGAAAATTATTAAGGAAAAGAAGATTGGATTGTAAGGTAAATTCAAAATTGGTCGGAGATGGATACCTGCTTTCGCAGGTATGACTTCTTGGTTATTCCCCATTTTTCATAGGTGGTTAGGGGGTTTTCTTCTTACTTTACGAACATTACGAACTTTATGAACTTTATGAACTTTATGAACTTTATGAACTTTATGAACTGATTCCCCACCATTCAAGTTCGAGTTCAGGGAATATGTTATCACGCTCTTCGCAAGATTCAAGAAATGTTTTATCGGCAACTTTTAATTGCCATTTGCCCGTAGTTACGAGATTTTCGGCAATCGCGCATAAACGGTTGAAATCGCTTTCGTGGTTTGTGAAGCGCATTTCGGCATAATCGCGAGCTTGTTCAGTATGAATTAAGAATGGCCAATCGGATGACTGCAAAAGTAATAATTCTTTCATTGCTTGAATCATAACCCTCTTTTGAGTGCTTTTCATTTCGCTTGGAGAAAATAATTCTATTAGCTTTTTGAAACGAATTTCCGCAAAGTACTCGCGCTCCCATACCCATTTGTTCTCTTCGTTTATCCAAACGGTATGGTCATTGTTTTCGCCCCAAGAGCCTTCCTTAATAGAAACAACCTCCGTTGGCTTCACATCGTAATAAGCCTTTTCGGCGCTCACTGCATTTACCCATGGAGAGCCTTGTAATCCCTCTAACAAGTATTTCAAAAACATTGGTCCTTCGAACCACCAATGCCCGAAAAGTTCGGTGTCGAACGCTAATGTTAATGTAGCGTCCTTTCCAGTTTGGTTTTTGAAAAAGTTTACAGTATTTTCGATGTGATGAATGAAATGGTTTGTCTGCATATCCAATTTTTGCCAAACCGCATCGGGATAATATAATTGTTTGTAAGCCATATCTGCCGCAACATCAGTTATACGCCAATAGCGGTTAGCCGACGGGAAATGCTTTTTATGGAAATCCAGATAATCTCCATTCCCGGGGTAACCTGTTTTCCCGCTCCATACGTGCATCGACAGTTCTTTATGGCGCGCAAAAACTGCGGCCGTTCCTTCGCCGATAGTGTCAATGCTTGAACCTACATTGTACAAATTGAGCGGATCGTTATGGAAATTCCAAGGTTTGCTGATAAATTTTTCCGAACTTATACTAACAAAATTATTTTTTTCAAAACTCTCGTAGGCACCCAAAGGTCTTAATTCGCGTATAAACTTATCATCGGATATGAAATACTTCAAATCGTATTTGTCCAAAATTTGCTCAACACCTTTTCTTTTGTGCGCTGAACTTAATTCATCAATTGGGAAATATGTCCGCCAAGCATACTCAGGGCGGTAAGCACATTCAGGTAACCAAATTCCGCGCGGTGCTCGACCAAAATGCTTTTTATAATTTTCGACCGCTAACTTAACTTGCAATTCGCAACTCTCATCAAATCCTAATAGCGGGAGGTATCCGTGAGTAGCTCCACAAGTCATTATCTCGACTTTGCCATCATCCTGCAAGAGTTTAAATGCTTTAATAATCGAATTGTCGTACTTCTTGACGAAATCTACTTTCCTGGCAGAGTACCATTTTTGCCAAAACTCGGCTAAATTGACCTGTTGTTCAGGATAATCTTGCTTTTTGAAATTAGTTTGGTCTTCTTTTGAGAGGATAATTTTTTCATCTAGGTATTTTATTAAGCCCTTTTTGAATGTTGAACTTTCGAGTTGTTCGCATAAAATAGGAGAAATATCCAAAGTGATTTGGATATTTCTTGTAGAATCATCTATTTCATTGAGCATATTCAGCATTGGTATATAACATTCTGCCGCCGCTTCATAAAGCCAATGTTCGCCGTGAGGATAACTTCCATGCCCCATAACATAGGGCATGTGAGTATGTAGTACTAATACTAGATTACCTGACGACATGATACCCTGCTAATTAATTGCCGGATTATTCGAAAAGCCGGGGAAATTCCCACCATGAGTCTGTGGACCTTCTAATTTGATTTCGCCATTCACACTTTCGAATTTTCCAATATTATCGCCTAAAGCCATTAAAAGCATTTTCGCATGTTGAGGAGTCATAATTATGCGAGCGTGAACTTTCGCTTTTGGGATTCCCGGTAATATGCGTGTAAAATCAATAATAAACTCAGCATTGGAATGCGATATGATAGCCATGTTGGAATAAATACCTTCCGCTTCCTGTTCTGAAAGTTGAATATTTATCTGTTGTGGTTGATTTGGGTTTTGCTTATCTGCCATTTTTTTCTCTTAATTTAATGATTTTCTTTATATATGTCAACCGTAGAGATTACTCTACGGTTGACTAATTACTTCACTTCACAAATACAAACGTTATTAAAGTTTATTATTTTGGTAATGCATCTAATTTAGCTTTTGTTGCATCCATTTTTTCGGTATTCTTCATAGCACCGTAAATTCTGAGCATGTCTAAATAATATAATTCTTTATCCTTTGCTTCACTTTCTAAACCTTCAATTTTGGTTACTGCCTTTGCAAGTTTTTCTTTGTCATTCAAAACGAGGTAAATGTTTATAAGTTCTTTATATACACCCAGATCATTTTCAAATGCGGGAGTTTCCAATACTTTAGTGTAATATTTTGCAGATTCAACGAGAAATGGTTCATATTCCTGTGGTTTGAAAATGAATTTAGGGTCTTTTTCGCTTTCTTGAATTTGTTTTGCTTGTATAACGCCGGCTTTATTTTTATACGATGTTGCCAAGTTTAATGTGGCTGCGGTAAATTTAGGATCAATCTCAATAGCTTTTTTGTAAGCTTCGATGGATTTATCATACTGTTCAGTAACACGATAAATATCACCTAACTGGCCTAAAGCAAAAGTGTTTTTTGGTTCTTTTGCTAATTGCTCATTTAGCGATGCGATAGCGTCATCAACTTTGTTGAGTTTTTGATAAAGTTCAATTATCAAAGCATTAATTCTTTTATTATCGGGAACGATATTCAGAACACGTTTTGCACATTCAAGTGCCGTTGTATAATCTGCTTTGTCATAATAATATAGAATTAAAGAATTAAATGGCTCGATTGTTATCGGCAGCAATTGTATTTTATCTTCCGGATGCCAATAATCAGGAGCATTAGTACGCCATCCGTCCACTTGGGCAGTATGCGATTTATTTGAAATTGAGTGGACAATTACTTCGTTTCCATCAACGTTGAATTTATCAAGATAAGTTGAATCTGTCCTGGTTGAGCGCTTGGCTTCAGTAGAAGTAGGTTTACCTAAAGCTCTAAGAACTTCTCCACGAGGAGAGTTTAAACGGAAACCTTTTTTTGTGGCAAAATCCAAATCTGGTTTTAAAGCATCGAAATATTTATTGGTGAATTCTATCATCTTTGCATCATTCTTTGCTATACGATAATACTCTGATATATAAGAGCTAACAGCGGCAAGTTCTGGTCGTAATTCATAAACATAAGTCATGCAGATTATTGCAGAATCCAAATATACTTGGTTTGCATCTTTTTCATATTTAATATAGTATTTATTACTTTTATCAAATAAATCCATCCAAAATCTTGACACAAAAGCTTGGAAGTTAGGTTTTTGTACGGGATCAACAAACGTTGCTTGATTCTTCTTAATAAATGTTATTAAGCCGGGAATATCATTTTGATTTTTTAATACATCCGCTAACATTCTTTTGGCTTCTTCATTTGTTGGGCGTTTAGACAGTTCTTCATTCAATGCCTCTTTTACCGCAGTCCAATCTTTAACTTTATATTTAACTTTGGCTGTTGTCATCTCTCGAGAAGCACATTGAAATCCTTGTGTTATTAGCGCACTTGCAACTAATATTAACAAAATTATTCCTAGTCTTTTCATAATTATTCCTTTATAAATTAATTAATATTTTGCTGTTTATATTATTCAAAAATACAAAGCATTTTTCTTAATACAAAATTATACATTATCTATGTTCGAATTCTTTAAAAAATTTACTGCTCTTAGCAAATAAACTACAAAAGAAACTATAATAAAAACAGTTGCTATGGGATATCCTATCATATTAAAATAAGGTATTTTTAAAAACGCCCCTAATACAACACAACCCAGCACAATAAAAGTGATTTTTCCTATCATAATCGAAGGAATCACAAAACCCTTCTTTCGCTGAATATATAGTCCGCCAATTATTATAAGGGCATCACGTCCCAAGGCAATAATAGCAAACCACAAAGGTATATAACCGGTAATTATCATAGGGATTATCAAGGCGGCTAAGCATAGCTTATCTCCAATTGGATCCAAGATTTTTCCTAGTTCTGAAATTTCATTTCTCTTACGTGCGAAATACCCATCAGCCCAATCGGAAAAACCCGCTACAAAAATCATAGCAGTTGTAATTAGCTTTTCGTCGTTCATAACGCCAAAAAATATTGGAATCGCTAGAACAATCCGAAGAAGGCTAAATAAGTTTGATATTTTCGTCAGGTCCTTCGTCATCAAAATCCCATATTTCTTCATTAACAGCCGGTTCTAAAATCTCTGTTGCTACATATAATTTTGGAATATCGCTGGTAGGGAATCCAATTGGTAGTCCTTTTTCATCTAAAATAAAGAATCTACCATCAGCCCAAAGTTTCTCTAATTTGTAAAAAGAGCGTATTGGCGTGAGCATCACATGTACAACGACGTTAAAATAATCGAGTAAAGCCCATTGGCGTGCATCCATTCCTTCAATGCGAGGTCTTCCGTAACCTTCGTCCTTCATCTCGCGCTGAATATTATCAACTATGGCCACTAATTGAGATTCCGATTCACAACCGCATATTACAAAATAGTCAGTTACTGCAAATTCTATTTCAGATATATCAATGATTATAACATCTTTAGCGATTTTTTCGAGTGCCGCTCTGGCACAAGATAATGCTAAATCTTCAGAATTTTCAGTATAATATTCTCTTTCCATATTTTCCATTTTATATTAATAAAAGCAAGAATTAGAAAGAATGTCCAATTCCAAAATGAATTGCAACATCCTCCAAAACATAGTAACGATTTAGAATGAAATTTGGTTTACCGGTTACCGGTCCATATATCGGAAAACCGAAATCTAACCTTATTGGACCTATTGGAGTTTCATATCTTAAGCCAAAACCCATCGAAACCGCTAAGTTATTTACAAAGAATTTTCCCATATCAGAAATAGAAAACGATATAGGTTTATCCTTTTTATCAAAAAACCAGCTATAGGCGTTACCTATATCACAAAAAGCAACTAATCCAAAGCTTGATAATTGATCCGCTACTACCCGAGAAATACCGTTTGGAGCTTTAATATTGTAGCGGTACTCATAACTCAATTCGAACAGACCAGCACTACCATAAATATTTGAAAACAATTCATAATCATTAAGATTCATTACGCTATCAGGTTGAGCTTGATTGTCTTTCACCGGTCGAATATTTGATGAATGTAGTCGTCGGGCAATCCATCCACGATTCGAATTTGCACCTCCGCAGAAAAACTGCTTTTCAAACGGAACATATTTATTTGTAGAGTTTTTATCATTGATTATTATACCGGCTTTGACTTTAATAGCATGTACTTTATTTGGATGTAAAGGTCTTGAGAAAAACTGCAAATGGGTAAATTGTAAACGCACATATTCAGCGATGCCCAATAATCCTGCGGCTTCGATACTTAGCAATGAAAAGTTACCTGTTTTTGGTGATAACTGAAAGTCACGATGTTCGCTAAGGAAAGATCCTCCTATAACCGTGGCTGACCAAATAGATGTACGTGTCGAGGAATTCCAATAATTATCAAGAATTTTATAAAAAATTGCATTCCGTTCATAATTCAATTTATCACCATAAACCTTTGCTGTATCGATAGGCATTTCGCCTTCCAAAGAAATATCGAATTGTACTTTGTTAAAAAATTGAGCTTGCGGTAATTTGATCGGAAAACTCACTTTTGGTAATAACCAATGGTCAACTTTAAACCCGTTAAGGTTATTTCTGGAGTATTCCACATTTACCGCCAAAGCCACCTGTGATTTTTTTATTACCCAAAGAAGAGGTTGAGTAAACACAGTTCCAAATTTACCTTCAAATTCTAATTTGCGGCTACTGAATAAATCACTAATGTTTTTTATGGTGATATTTGCATAATAATTAAGCTCTTCGCCCGCACCGAATGGATTTAAAAAAGTATATCTAGTTTGGAAACCGGTATTCATAAATCCATCAGAAGGTGTATGATTTACAAACAATCCAAAATCAAATTTATTTCTATTTCTTAGCTTAGTAAAAATTGAATAATTCAAAGTATCCTTTGCGGTAATTGCGATAGTATCGATACTGATTCTTTCAAATATCTCTAAAGTACTAAAATTTCTTTCGGTTTGTTTGACATTATCGTAATTAAACCAATCGCCTGTGTGTATTAGATTGAATTTATCTTTCGTACTCTTTGCTATTCCGCTTCCACCGCTATTATCATTTTTATACGATACCTTGCCAATCCTTTGGCGTTCTCCGGTATCGAATTCTATAATCACTACATCACCGTAACGATTAGTATCGATTATCGCACCTGCTGATGGAATACTATCACTAACTGTCTGTGAATTATAAAAATAGTTAGTGTCTATCTGTACCGGATTGATATAATATTTTGCATAAAAATAACCTGAATTTAATAAACGGTAGTAAATTATATCAGCACTTTGCAAAACAAGTTCTTCATTAAAATAATCATCTACATGGATTGGCATATCTTTGTATAAATTAACTTTAATTTCCTCCGGCAGTCTTCTTAATCCTCGATATTTGATTACTTTAATCTTATACCGCCGTCCTTCTTCAATATCAAACCGTAGAACATTTTCTTTTCTTACTGTATCGGCAAAAAAGCTGTAATTTACCGTAACATCGTGGTAACCATTTGTATTATAAAATGTTCTGAGAGAAGCCGCATCGTCCTCGGTTACTGTTTGATTATAATAACTAACTTGAGATTTATATTTATCTACAATATCTTGCAAATTTCGTTTAATAATTTTCGGAGTCGCGGGATTTTTATCAGAATTATCTTTGTAATAATTCAATAATACGCTTGGTACACTCTGTTCGGAAACATGTGAGTTTATAAGCATTACTAAATCAGATTGAGGTAAGAATGTATTACCACGAATTTCAATACGTGAAATTTCGAATTGAATTTTAGAAAACTTCGATGGATATAGCTTATCAGCAGAGTATAAACTATGAACTCCTGTAAAAAAAACAATACAGCAGAAAACAATAATGATATTTATTTTGTGTTCAATCGTAAAAATTCCTTTTACGAGTTAGTTTTATTTTTAATAGTATTGTTCTTCTTCGTTATCATCGTAAAAATACTCTTCATTTAAGGTATCCTCGTATTCAGACCATAGTTCTTCCATACCTTGAATAAACTCTTCAGTGTCTTCCAATTCCATCAAATTGTCTAAAACCTCTTGTGGGCAACCTGAACGGTTTGCATAATCGAGCAGTTCGTCCTTAGTAGCCGGCCATGGTGCATCCTCTAAAGTTGCGGCAAATTCTGGTGTCCAGAACATAAAATACTTCCTATTATTTATATATTATTAACTTTTTACTTTTTTAGGCTTGCAAAAATAAAGAAATTTTTGTTAATTTTAACAACTAAATTAAAAATCTTTCAAAACAATTGCAAAAAACTTAACGGAAGAAGCCTAAAAGTATTTTAATATTTGTGTCCTACCATAATAGAAGTACCAAAATTTGTTTTCACTTTTTTGATATCTGAAAGCATAGCTTCGCGCATCATCACCCAAATATCAGTTTCTGTATATACATCACCGCTCCGAGTATTTACCAGCATATCCAATGACATCAAGGTGCAATCAAGCGGGCTTGTTCTGGAATCATCAATAATATTGTCGTGTACGATTAATGTTCCGCCGTAATTTAAGAAATAATAGGCTTTCTGGATTAAAGCAACATTATCCCATATTGAATACTCACTTATAATATGAGAAATAATAATAAGGTCGTATTCGTTTTCCTCACCAAACTCTTCATCGAAAAATCCGCCGCTTATTGTGCGTATTTTATTTTCCAATCCTTCATTTTTTAATATTTCTTTTGCGAATTGTATTACTCGAGGATGGTCAAAAATAGTGCATTCTAAATCCGGCTTTTTTTCCATCAGTTTTACAAGGTAATGTCCTGAACTGCCACCCAAATCAAGAACTTTTTTCACGTTACGAACATCAATAAAATCAATTAATCCTTTTGCTTCATAGATTGATTTCCAATGATGTGATTCAACGTTATTGCGCATCCAATCATCATCTTTTTCCCAAAATTCCTGATAAATTTCTGGTCCGCCTTTTTGTATGGAACCTGTCAAATGTGTCCAAACATCCCAAAGATTTGATAAATGCATAATATTACCCATGAAATCGGGACTGCCTTTTATCAGAAGGGCTTTAGATTTAGCAGTATTGCGATAATATTCTTCGTTTTTAACCAAAAGCTCCAAGGCTACCATAGCATTCAAAAGACGTTTAATGCCTTCTTTATCGGATTTCGTTTCTAAGGCGATATGTTCTGCTGTTTTTCCATGTTCGCCAATTATTGTGAATATATCTAATTCACAGGCTGTAAACAAAGCTCTGCTTTTCCAAAAAGCATAAGCTATTTCGTCTAATTCTTGGATTGCATTTGTTTTTTCTAATTCTGTCAAAATACTCATATATGACTCCTATTTTGTGAACTGTTCTTCTAAAGGTGGTTCAATTTGGTTTACTTTTATTATTAAACTGTTACCATTATCTTTAATATAATCTGACGCTTTAATATTTAATTTCTTTAAATACGCTTTGTAATTTTCTAAATAAGTTGTCAAGGCATCAACGCGCTTCTGCGTTAGACCCTTGTTTATAACTGTTTTCCCTTTTACCAACTCAGTTCCGACAACTAATAAATCCCATGTTACTGTACGGTGAAAACGTAATTGCAATTTAAAATCTTCAAAAAACTGTTTGGCTGATTCTTTAATTGTTGCGCTGTTTGGTTCAAAAATCTCGACTTCGTAAGCTGTTACCCCCGGAGTTAAAGTTATCACCTGATAATTAGCTTCTTCTTCGCGATATCTTTCAAAAGTCGGATAATCTACTTTTATTATTTGTCTAAGAACGTTGTATCTATAAAAAATGAATTCGTAGCTAGTTCCGCCTTTGATTAATTGCTCGTAATGACCGCTTACCGGATCACTAAAAATTTTAAACTTTGTCCCGCCCTCAGGTCTGATTTCTATGTCGCAATATACCGGTTTACCCGTATATTTATCTGTTACTGTTCCTTTTAAAAATATCTGATTTTCTTGAATTGATTGTGATAAAAGACTTATTGGTACAAAAAATGCGATAATAACTAACACTAAAAAATTCTTTTTAAACATATAATAACTATAATTGAATAATAAAATCGAAAATTACAAAATTTATTCTTAAAATAAAAATTTTAAATAAAATAAATTGTAAAAAATGCTTTTCTCTGAACTAATACCATAATGCTCTTTGATAAAAAATTCGTAATTTTGTATCTAATTATGAAGTAATTAATCAAGGAATAACATGAAAATCACATTTCCGGATGGAAACGTTCGTGAATATCAGAACGGAACAAATGGATATGATATAGCTTTATCAATATCAGAGGGCTTAGCCCGAAATGCTTTAGGAATATTACTAAATGGTTCAATTCACGAGTTGTACCAACCTATAAATGAAGACGCTAACATCAATATTTTGACTTTTAACGATGACGACGGGAAACAAATGTTCTGGCATTCGTCGGCGCATTTATTAGCCGAAGCTCTGCAAGCAATTTATCCGGGTATTAAATTCGGTATAGGACCGGCGATAGAACAGGGTTTTTATTACGATGTTATGCCGCCCGAAGGTACAAAAATTATTGCTGACGATTTACCAAAAATCGAATCAAAAATGAAAGAGCTAATTAATCTCAAATCTCGCTTCGAAAAATACGAGTTGACTGGTGACGATGCCGAAAAATATTATGCCGAAAAAGGAAATGAGTTTAAATTAGAACTCATCCGCGATTTGAAATTGAAAGGTGAAAATATTTCGTTTTGCAAGCAAGGAGAATTTACCGATCTTTGCCGTGGCGGTCATATTCCGAATGTATCGGTAATCAAGTCAATTAAATTGCTTTCGATTGCAGGTGCGTATTGGAGAGGTGATTCCACAAGACCTATGATGACACGTATTTATGGCATTACTTTCCCTAAAAAAGCGATGTTGGACGAATTTATTGAGCAACGCGCAGAAGCAGAAAAAAGAGACCACCGTAAATTAGGTAAAGAATTGGAGCTATACACAATTTCACCTGTTGTCGGTCAAGGTTTGCCAATGTGGTTACCGCGCGGTACAAGAATGCGCAGAATTTTGGAAGAGTTCATGAGAAAAGAACAAATCAAACGTGGGTATTTGGAGGTTATTACACCTCATATCGGCAATTTGAATATGTATAAAACTTCAGGTCACTATCCGTATTACAGCGATTCGCAATTTCCGCCAATGACAGTGGAAGATGAAGAATATATGATGAAACCGATGAACTGTCCGCACCATCATCAAATTTATGCTATCAAACCACGCAGTTATCGCGATTTGCCATTAAGAATTTTTGAATACGGTACAGTTTACCGCTATGAGCAATCAGGAGAATTATCGGGGCTTTCACGCGTTAGAGGATTTACTCAAGACGATGCGCATATCTACTGTACACCGGAACAATTAAAATCCGAGATCAAAAATGTTGTGGATATAATCCACTTCTTTTTCAAAACTTTCGGCTTAGACAAAGAACTTTTCACCCGCTTATCGTTCCGCGATAATAACAACGAAAAATACAGCGGTTCGGCTGAACAATGGGAACAATCTCAGCAGGACATTAAAGAAGCCGCTGACGAAATGGGGCTAAATTATGTTATCGAACTTGGCGAAGCATCGTTCTACGGTCCAAAAATTGATTTCGTTGTTAAAGACGCTATTGGCAGAAAATGGCAATTAGGTACTTGTCAAGTTGACTACGTTATGCCGGAAAGATTTAATTTGGAATATACAGGCAATGACAATGCGGCTCACCGTCCGGTTTGTATTCACCGCGCTCCTGTTGGTTCTATCGAAAGATTTACCGCGATATTAATTGAGCATTTTGCCGGTAATTTCCCGTTCTGGTTAGCACCTGAACAAATTAGCATTTTGCCAATCGGCGAAGCGCAATATGAATATTGCAGAGCTTTGGACGAAAAGCTGACTATTCTTGGATATCGCACAATTATGGATTTGAGAAGCGAAAGAGTAAACCGCAAAATAGCTGAATCGGAACAAATGAAAATTCCTTATGCTTTGGTTATCGGACAAAAAGAAGCCGATAACGGAATGGTTACTTTAAGAAAACACGGCGAAGGCGATTTGGGAATTAAATCAATTGACGAAATTTTAGCATTATTCGCTAAAATGAACGTACCCGGAATGCTGTAACTGTTAGCAACAGTATTTACCTAGAGTCAAGAGTTCCTCTTGACTCTTTTTTTAATATTCAGTTCCTACGGAACTCCTTCAATATAATCTTCATACTTCCCATTAATATGACATCACTACATGATTGAACAGCGTAGCTGTGCTATATCAATAGAAATTGTGATTAGATTGCGTCCTGAGCAACGTAGTTGCGGAATATTAGATTAAGAACCATAGTTTTTTCATTTAGTTATTCCTTTTGGAATTTATAACTATTCGAACTACTTTTACTGTTTAATTGCAATATGTACATTCCTTTTGGCAGTTTTGATGTGTCATAATTCAATTGGTATGAATTGGATATTGGAAAACTGTCTATTATTTTCCCGGATTCATCAATAATTTGAACATTATAATCTAAGTTCTTATCAAATTCCAAATTCAACAATTGACTTGTAGGATTCGGGTATAATACCGTTTCTTTACTTGGAACACTTATTCCCGTGATATTTGTAATATCATAGATTGCTATAGTTCTCGATGATGTCTTGGATTGTGCAATTAATTTTGTTTTATCTTCAGTAAAACTAAATTGTAAATGGTCATAGCTTGTTTTAAGAGTTTTTGTATGTTGATTTTCTTTATTGATTATAAAGAATTCATCAGCATAAGGCGATTTTGAAAATATTAAGTAATCTTGAACTGAAGCCATGCCACCTAGATCGAATTCAAAATTAAAAATTGATTTTACGTCAGTTAATAAGTTTACTGTCTTATATAAATTTTTGGTTAAACAATATTTTCCTTCGGAACTATAGGACTCTTCATAATAATAACCATTATTATTATATTTATCAAATATAAAATCCAATGCATGATTAAAATTCTTAATCATTTTATTTTCATTAAGACTATATATTTTTGTAAAATACCTGCCGCTTCTGAAAGGTGTGCTTACTTCTGTATATAAGCTCCATTCAAATGATAAATAGTTTAAATTTTCATTCCAATCCATATTTAGGAATACGAATTCATCCTTATCAGTTACTTGGAAATCTAATTCACAATTTATTGTCTTTTCTAGTACTATTTCTTTAGTCGTCATATCCCATATTACAAGTTTCATATCAGGATAAATATTTAACCCATTACGAAACAGTACGCATAACTTTTTTTGGTCTTTTGATAAAACAAAATCCAAA
Source organism: bacterium (assembly GCA_037127915.1). Taxonomy (GTDB): domain Bacteria; phylum Bacteroidota; class Ignavibacteria; order Kapaibacteriales; family UBA2268; genus JBAXXL01. The sequence goes on along the minus strand of JBAXXL010000021.1, from coordinate 1,965 downwards.
ATAGTTTGATTATTGTAAGTAAGTGAGTCCGTTAGTTTCCAAGTTGTTGTATTATAGATTTTAATACTTGAACCTTTTTTTCCAATTAAACTCTGCCCTTTATTGAAAAAAGCAAATTCTTGTAAATGTCTTACTTGGAGTAATTTTTCTTTTGTTTCGGCATCAATTACAAAAAGGTCATCATAATCACCTTGCATTGCAAAGAGATTTTTTTCATTACTATATGCAAATGCCCCCGGATTAAAAGAACCTATATCTTGTAAGCCTTTTAGACTAATTACTTTTTCCGCAACTAAGTCTTGCGCAGTTGTTTTGCCGGCAAAAACTATTAATATAGCCAGCGCAAAAAATAAAATCATTTTTGTTTTCATTTTGGAATTCTCTAATTGTTTTTAAAATTTTTTTGTTTCTACACATGGGCAAGCCCACGTGCTTCCACACTTTTTGTTTTTTTGGAAGCATTGGGGCTTGCCCCAATGAAACCTATAAATAAAATTGTAATTTTTGGGTGTTATTCTCCTGTAAATATATTCTTGTTTTGAAATACATTTATTTATGGCTATGGGATAATAAAGCTTACGCCACAGCCCGTGCGAGGATATACAGGAAACTCAGATTAAAAAGATAGAGCTTAGTGCGGAAATAAAATGTTTTTTTCATAAGTAACTCACTAATTTGTTTAAATTCATTATGAAACACCAACAAAAATACTAAATAATTTTTAATTAATTTGAATTAATTTTATTTTTTGCAAATATTTATTGTATTATAACACTTTTTATGGATAGAAAGTTACAAAAAAGAAATAAGATGGACTCCAATTTGAAATTGGAGCCCATCTAATACAAAAAAAAGTCTCTACGAAAAATTTTATTCGAATTTGCCTTTTTGTGCGTCTTCGTATTTTTGGCTATTTGCAGGGTCGAGATACATCAAATCGTTCCATACAAGTTTTGATTCCCAACCTTTAAAAAGTGTGAGAACTTCTTCCGATTTAGCATGGAAAAAGGCGGTAATCAAAGCACTTTGCGAAAACAGATTGTTTCTTTTGAAACTTGCCATATCTTTAATTGTTAATTCTAAATTGGTCAATGCTTGCGTCCTGTTTTCGCTCATCATATCCAAACCATCCATATAATATTCGGTAACCAATTTACGGAAAGGTTCAAACCGCACTTCCAATAGCTCACCAACCAAGCGGTTTTTTGTAAAATCACCCGGATTATCGAATGTTGAATAGCCCGGTGCATTTTGCGCGGCTCCCAACTGCTGAATTTTGCTTGCCATTTCGTAAACCTTATTCCCCGAATTTTCCTGGTATGTGTCCATATCAAATCCAATAATAATCAGCATATAGAAATCAAGCAAACTCGACAAAGCTTCGAATCTATTTGGATTATACGAAAACACAGCACCGCGGGAGTATTCAAATGACCAATCCTTTTCAACTATTCTCAATGTAGTGGACGAGCCGCCTTCCTGACCATAAATCAACCTTTGCCCTGTTATAAAAACCTGAGCATTGTATCTATAATTATATCCACCGGTAAGATATATTTGAATATTTACGGGTATTGGTTCACCTTCCCATTCAATTTCGGTAAATTTTTGATTGTTGAGGTAGTTTTTTAAATCTTGCTCCATTGTCTGAACGTCCAAACGGCGCTCCTGCTCCAATTGATCCATATTAACAATAACATTCGCCTTTATTTCTTGAGCCTTTAAGCTATTGGCAAATGTTGCAATAAATATAACAGCAATTATTAGTAAAATCTTTTTCATATATCTTCTCTATTCATTTTCTTAAAATGCTAAAATAATAATAAATATCGTGTTGAAAAAATACAAAGTTAAAATAAACCTTATTATTAATTAAACGAGCTAAAGTTATAAAAGTTTATTTCTCTTATTAAAAAAAACCGTCTGCCTCATTACGAAGCAGACGGTTATTTTATCTATATCAGT
>JBAXXL010000020.1:0-72656 GCA_037127915.1 bacterium | reverse complement strand
TATTATCACTACGCCTTTGTCGTTCAAATGTTTTATATCAATGATTTTGTTTTCATCCAAACCTTTTGTTAATTATACGAATCTTGTTTTACAGTTATTAATTAGATTTAAATAATATGTTGCGTCTTTGTCTGTTTTAGCCGTTAGGATTTTGCACACTAATTCTTTTCTTTTAAGAGTTTTAGTGTCAACCCCAACGGTGTATAGCTCGGTAGTCGTAACCAATAGGTTACCTTTTCTATCGTACATATTGCCGCGTTTGGCTTTAAGTTTAATTGCTGATTCATGTTGGTTCTTAGCTATTTTCTCATAAATCGAACGGTCAACTAATTGTATTTTAATTAGTTGCATAATTATTATAATAAAGCAAATTGCAAGAATCAGCATTATTGAGAAAAATTTCCAAAAATTCTTCTTTTTAAACTGAGTTAGTTCATTTTCCGCCATCAGAATTCCCCCGAAAATATTAAACGGATAAAACAAATTTTCAGATTTTGTACATACTAAATTAGTATTATTTTGTTAAACTTTAAAATTTCTTCTTCAATATGTGATGATTTTTTTCTTGAGTACAAAAGATTTTACCCTCACTCTTGCCTACTGCCTACTGCCTACTGCCTACTGCCTAACCCCTAATCTTCGCAATTAATGCAGAAAGCATTTTATTTATCTCATTAGTTTAATTTTGTATTTTATTAGTATCTATTAGAAGAAGGTATTTTAATCGTAAACACAATTCAATTTGTGTTTCTAATTCCAAGAGTGAACCTCTGGCAATGGTAAGAAATTGCAAGTAGCTACCGGTAGATTGTCTGCCATATCCTTCCGCTATATTTGAGGGAATTGAAACAGCCGCCCGTCGCATTTGTGCTATTAATCCAAACTGTTCTTTAGATGGCACGTTTTCGGTTATTTTATATATGACTTCTACCAAATCCATTCTTCTTTGCCAAACAATTAAATCTTTATAACTTTTTATCATCTTCTTCTACCTTTTTCTTCTTTCTTCTTACTTCTTTCTTCTTACTTCTTGCCTATTGCCAATTGCCAATTGCCTTCTTCCTATTTCTTCCTATTCATCTTCAATTTCCTTGATGCATGATTTTTTGGATCTAAAAGTTCGGCATAATACTTTCGTGTTTCGAATTCGTTATCTTCTATCATAACTACATCAAGTATTTTATTCATCTTGAAGCCTGATTTATTATAATTTATCTGCGATAAACAACTATTCCAGGCATCTAACCAGATCGCTAAATCATGCTTTTGTCTTGGCGTTCCGCTAAAATGTACAATCAAATCAATATCCGAATCCGCCGCCGCACGTTCCGAAAATACAGACCCAAATAAATAAATTCCTTTTACGCCGAATTTTTCAGGATCTAAATGCCCTGCAATGCTTTCGCTCATTCGTTTGCGCCATTGAAGCGGTTCATCGTAAATCGAAGCATCGGTTGCATAATCCGTCTGTTCTTCGAAAATCGTTTTTGTATCTGCCATTGTCAAATATGCCAATGCTTTATCTTCCATAGCGTTCATTAATATTCGCAAAATATTTCCATTAGAATTTTCACGTATATTAATTACTTTCAATACTTCACCCAAATGTTTGAATTCAGGAAGAAATCTATCTAATGAGTTAACGGCATTTGCAAAAAATTCCGTATTGAATTTATTTTGCTTATTATCCGGATATAAAGGTAAATACCTGATTTGTGCTTCTACTAAATCTTGGAAGAAATGCGTTCCGAACGATAAATCGGGTGTAAAACTACCTTTTGTTTTGGCAATTTCTATCAGCATAGCCGTGTTATTTATATCGGCGTAAGTTACTTTGACGCCCATTTTAATATCGTCGCGAGTGCCCCATCTTCCGGGCCCCATCATGATAAACCCTCGTTTCGGTAAGACAGTGTTCAGCTTCCCGATTGCTCTGCCTACATCTCTCATCGCATCGTAATCACCCATATTCTCATATTTATCGGGGTCCACATAAACTACAAAACCAATATTCGGTACTTTCCCATTCGATACGAATTGTGTTGCGGTAAATAGTACTTTGTCGGGGTCGATATCCTTCGGGATTATTGCCGATACAGAATCCATTGATTCTGCTTGCGGCCGGCATTGCAATATATAAAGATTCTTTCCATCAGCGGCAAATTCGATATCCACCGGGTAACCCAATTTGTTTTGCAATTCAAAAAGCATTATCTTGATTTTTTCGATGAAATTTGTCCGTGTAAACAAATTTTCGAATGTCGGCACTATATCATCTTCTGCCGGATTAATACCTAAACCCAAAGGTTTTTTCAAATGCCCTTCTTCATCAATCGAAAACATATTATTCAGCTCAGGAAACTCATTGCCTGTTTCGCGTACTAACTGAACTATATCAATAGTTTCAAAAGTATTTGTTTCTAAATTTATCACATCCATCATCTTTGGCGAATATCGAACCATATCATTATAAGTTACATTCACCCTCAAATCAGGTTGACCGGGCGATATCAGTATCGGGAAATCGTTGCCCAATCTATCAACTGCACGAGTACCCAAACCTGCCACAAGGCGGATTATACCATCTGTCCTCTTAATACGCGGCGACCATCGGAATTCGTTATTGCTGAAAGCAACACCTGCATAAGCAGGGAAAAAATATTTACCGGCTTTAACACCAACAACACTTTGAATTAGTAAACCCATTTGCTCATTGAAATCCAGCAAACCGCGTTCTTTCCTATAGCCAATGGCATCAGGGCTGAAAATCGAGGCATAAACCTCAGCTATAGCATCCAATAAATCCTCGAGCCTCTGTTCTTTTGGACCTTGATTTGCAAGAAACAAACTTTTATACTTACCGGCGAAAGCTGTTCCCAACCGATCTTCTAAAAGCGAACTTGAACGAACAATTATCGGTCCTTCGCCAAAATCGTCTAATGCACGCGAAAGACCATTAATCATAAATGCAGGAAAGTGGGAGTTTTTGAATGTTTGTATAATATGCGGATATTCCTGACTAATATCATCGATATCTTTATACTTTTGCTCATTCATATCCTCCAAATTGTTAAAATTCAGAAAACTCATTATACCATCTGACGTGATATACCAAGTCTTTGGAATTTCTATATGGTCTAATAGCTCCATATATGCACTCGAACGCTGAATAACTTTTTTAGCAATTATCAATCCCGCACTTTTTCCGCCCAATTTGCCAAAACTCATTGGCGGGAATATCATCGTTTTCATAATTTCGTAGAAATCACCGACTTCCATAAGCCCTTTGACAACGTTAATAAAATCAAGTTGTTCAGTGAAAAACTTCGATATTAATGCTACTTTGATACCCAATTCCAATTTTGAACCTTCCAGCTCAAAAGAAGGATTTTGCTGATGGTAAAGTTGAAGCGCATCGGATATTTCAGTCAGCGAAGCACTTTGACCGGAAAGTGATTTTACAAGGGATTTCATTTTCTCTTCAGCAATCCACTTACGGATTAAATCCATCAGTTCATTGTCATTATAATACTTCTTTGCCAATTCGAAAATTTCGCTCGCCAAATTAAATGAACTTTGGAGAACTTGCTTACGTGTCGGTGTGTTAACTTCCGTTGTTTCATTCATGTCAGGGTCGATGACGGAGCCCAAAACCACAAATAAACCCGGGGCTTCTTTGATACCGGCGCAAAGCATGTGGTTAAGCATTTTTTTGGATATGACGGAAAATATCATTTGGTCTGTGCGTTTTTGCATATCTAAAATAATTTCCCAATCCGGCCGCCTATTTTGGTCATCACCTGAATAACCCTCTTTGATTTTGGCGTATAACTTATCATATTTGTTTAATATCAGGTCACGGCTCAACCATTGGCTAACGGTATTGAGCAAATGGCGCTCTTCGCTCGAAAAACCGGTTTCGTCTCTATCTGGGAATTGTTTTTTGTAATTAACTGATATTGTTCCGATTATCTCGCCTTCCAAATAAATATCACTTGCCAAAATCCAAAGAGTTTCTACATATTTATCGCTTTGGTACATCTCGTGTTCCAAAACTATTTTTGCACAGCAATCTTCGGAATAATGAAATCCCGTTGGCAGAACTTCAACTACTCTCTGCAATTTATCATAAAATTTTAATTCTTTGCTCGATAATATAGCATCTATATTATATAAGCAATTTAATTCTTTGGCTCTATGAATCAAAGCCTTTGAGTTTTCATTTTCCATTCTTTTTATTTCGAATATAATCTGTTGCCAAAAATAGCGGTACCTACTCTTACCATAGTTGCTCCTTCTTCGATAGCAATATGAAAATCGTGGGTCATTCCCATAGACAGTTCTTTTAAATCAATCCCTAGCTTTGCGTTTACTAAACTTAAACAATCTCTTAAAATTTTGAATTCATTTCGGCTTATCACTTCGTCTTCAGTGAAAGACCCGATTGACATCAACCCTTTAACATTTAGATTTTTATGTCTCATCACTTCTTTTGCTAAATCAAGTATTTGATCCGGGTCCTCTCCTGATTTCGAATATTCGCCGCTTGTATTTACCTGTAAAAGACAATCAATTATCCGATTATTTTCTGCCGCTCTTTTATTTATTTCGTCTGCAAGTTTTCCGGAATCAACAGAATGAATCATCGTAGCAAATGGTACTATATACTTAGCATTATTTCTTTGCAAAGTTCCTATGAAATGCCATTCCGGTTGTTGAATCTGCTTCTCTTTGAAAGCCATATACTTCGATTGCAATTCTTGAGCGTAATTCTCACCGAATAAATTCATTCCGGCTTCGATAGCGGCATATACCATCTCTACTGGTTTTGTTTTCGATACTGCTATTATTTTTATATCTTCCGGTAAACGATTACAGCTTATTGCCGCTTTTGCCGCTTTTTCTTTTACTATTTGCCAATTTTCTCGTAACATTTCTATCATCTTATTATTTTACCATTTTATTAAAATCTTACTCATAAAGCACAGACAAAAAGGTCTATGCTGCTATCTCAAAATAGAAGAGACATTCGTGTCTGTTCATTAAAACTGACTTTATTTAATCCTACATCACTAATAATTTTATACTTTTGCAACTGCATCCTCTCCCTTAAGCTCAGTATCTTTAGAGCTTCCCATTAACCGTGCTAAAAACGCGAGGGATGGTATATGCTCAAATATAATCCTCATAATAACAAAGAGCGGGACAGAAAGTATCATTCCTGTTAACCCCCAAATAACACCCCAAAATACCATTCCTAAAATAACTGTTATCGTATTCATGCTCATTTTACGTCCCATAAATATCGGTTCTACCAAATTTCCGATTACCGAATCGGTTCCGGCAATAAGAATTATAAAGAAGAAGATTCCCCAACCCGAATCAAGCTGTACTAAAGCCATTAATGATGGGAATACCGCTCCAATTATCGAACCTATAGAAGGAATAAAATTCATTACATAAATAAGGAAAGCCCAAAACACAGGAAACTTAATCCCAAAACTAATACAAATTATATAAACGCAAATACCTTTTAATATACCCATTAAAGATTTGATATTAATATAATCAATCACGTTTTTATGAATTAATTTGAATTGCTTAAGCAATTTTTCGCCTCTTTCGCCGCCGCCGCCTACATATTTTATAAAACGGTCTTGCTTACGTAAGCTTACTAAAAACATAATGTAATACAGCGAAAACATAAAGAAATAAGCTACGAAATCGCTTAGCTCGCTTATTATTCCGCCCGTAAGATTAGACAGCATACGGAAATCAAACACCGAAAAAATATCCTGTTGAAATGCCGCAACCCGTTTTTGCAAATGGAATGTATTTACAAGCGAAGTTCCCCAATCTTGAAACTTACTCATTAGCCGCTCTCCTAAAAAAGCACGCTCTTGGTAAATATCTAACATACTATTTGTTATTATCAGACCAATAGTAAATAATACTCCAAGACTGAGAATAGTAACAACAGGCAATATAATGAATTCGGGTATTTTCCATTTGCTAAGCTTTTCCATCAATGGTTGGAATAATAAGGATATCAAAAAGGCTAAAGCTAAAGGTTGTAAAACGCCTGATAATATATGCATAAGCCAGAATATGGCTATTATCAGAAATATTATTGCTATTGTTTTTACTGTATTATCTTTCATATTTCATTCCTCAAATAGTTTTATCTTTTGAATTGCAGTTTTCAGCAATAAAGCAATCAGCACAAAGCGGACGACGCGCTTTGCAAATAGACCTGCCCAAGAGTATCAGATAGTGAGTAAAAGGTACCCACTTTTCTTTTGGTATAATCTGTGTTAATGCCAATTCTATTTTCTCGGGATTATTTGTATCGCAAAAATCCAATCGATTCGAAATTCGGATTACGTGTGTGTCAACGACAATACCTACAGGCTTATTAAACCAATCACCCATAATAACATTCGCCGATTTTCTTCCTACTCCCGGTAACTTTAGCAAATCTTCCATTGTGTCGGGAACTACACCACCAAAATCATCGAGCAATTTGATTGCCATAGCTTTAATATTTTTTGCTTTGGCTTTATAAAAACCGGTGGAGAAAATAAGTTTTTCCAATTCTTCCGGTGTAATATTCACGTAATCTTCCGGTGCGGGATATTTCGCAAACAGATCTTTTGTTACTATATTCACTCGCGCATCTGTACATTGAGCCGACAAAATAACAGCTACTAAAAGCTGAAATGCGGTCATTGATTGTAACTGAGTTTCAGTAACCGGATATCGCTCACTTAGCTTTTCAAGTATTGTCTTGACCCTTTGGGTTTCTATATTTTTATTTACTTTTTTCATTTATATAATAACTTTTATCCCTGGCTAATATTTTAGCTCTTTCAAAAATTAACAGTAAAAGCTAAAAACAAAAATATAAAAATAAATCGATTAGCAAACGGAGATTTTAATAATTATTTAAAATTAGTTAAATGTCAATCGTAACATTGAAAAATCATCTTCCAATATTTCCAAGCCACTGTAATCGTGTACATATTCGTTCAATATATCAATTTCTGATTTTTCTTTACCGATGTTTCCCTGAATAATCGCGAACATATCTTCCATAGCCCATATCGAGTTATCATCCTTGTTAGCTATCTCATAAACGCCATCTGAATAAATATAAAGCGAAGCGCCGACGGGTAAATTCATCTTGCTCTTTTCGAATGGAAAAAACGGCAAACCGCCAATGAAAAAGTTTTCGTTGCGAACGACTTCACCTTTTCCATCTTTATGAATTAGATATCCCGGTGGGTGGCCACAGCAAATATAATCCAAATCTCGGGTCTTATTATTAAAAACACCATATATCAAAGTGAAATACAAATCATTATGATCCTGCATCTGGAAATTTTTATTCATAGCATGAGCTACAGAAACAGGGTCTTTGAAATCGCAATCCGCTAAATTACTCGATCGCAATACATTCATAGCAGAAACCGAAAGTAATGCCGAGCCGACACCGTGTCCGCAAACGTCTAGTAGATACATAGCAAAGTGATCGTTATCCAAAAAGTGGTACCCAAAAGCGTCACCGCCTAATTGAGCAGACGGAATATACCGCCAATGTGTTTCGATGGGACCTTCTTTGAGCTCTTTTGGTAATTGTGAAATAACATAATCAGCCGCTTTGTTCAACTCGCTTTGCAATTCTTTCTGACTTTGCTCCAAAGCATCATATGCCGCATTCCTTTGCAAAAGAGAAATATAACCTGCTGAATGGTAACGGATACGTGCAATAAGCTCAATTTTATCCGGTAGTTTCACCAAATAATCATTCGCTCCAACCTCAAAAGATTCAGCCTTAGTAATTGCTTCTTCTTTTGACGATAGTACTATCACCGGAACATTTTTCAGGGCAGGATGTCCACGATAAAACCTTACCAACGAAAGACCTTCTATATCGGGCATTACCAAATCTTGCAGTATAACTGTTGGTTCTACCGTAATAGCTGTTTGTATTGCCTGCGTAGGGTCTTGGCAAAAATTAAACTCTATATCGGTTTCGCCCTCTAACATTTTTTTTACTGTCGCACCAACTATTGCTTGGTCATCTACTAATAGTACTTTTATTCTTAAATTCGAAATTTTTTCTTGAAATTGTTTCGTAATTAGTGACATATCAAACCTATCTTTATTAATATACAATTTTTGAGATTTTATCAACTATCTCATTTAATCCTAATATGTTTTCTGCCGCGCCGTTTTCTTTGGCGGCTTTCGGCATTCCATATACAACGGAACTTTGCTCATCTTGAGCAATGGTTCTCCATTTGTTCTCTTTTAATTTCAGCAATCCAATAGAACCGTCACGTCCCATTCCGGTTAGTATTACTGCAGTTCCATAATACAGCGGTGATTCGGCAATGCACTCGAAAAATCTGTTTATGGACGGTTTATAAGGGTATTCCTCAGGATCTTTTGTATACCGGAAGTAACCCTGATTATCCACTAACAAATGCTCACCCCCATTGGCAAGATAAATTTTCCCTTTTTCAAGTTTGTGATTATTCTGTGCAACCTCAACCAAATTTATTGAATGATAGCTCAGCCATTCAATCAATGCTTGGATATAGTCCGGTTCTATATGCTGAATAATCACAATGGAGCTTTCCTTCATTTTAGGAAGTTTTTTAATAATTTCCATTAGAGCGGCAGGGCCACCGGTCGATGAACCAATAATAACAAGGTTTTGCTTTTCATCACCCTCTTTATATGTAGGTATATCATGAATTTTAGCAGATATTTTGTTTGAATTGATAATTTTGCTGAATTTCTTATTCAACTCCTTATTAAGCTCTGCTGACGGCAAATCTAATTTAAGCTTAATATAGTCTGTGGCACCGGCATTCAAGGCGTCAAATATTAAACCATCTGAATTTTTACTTTCATCTATATATACTATTAGCGGGCACTTGTATACCGAGAGAATATCTTTAATCAACTTTGGAATATCTAAGAGAGTAAAATTCATACTTAAAAGTATTAAATCGGGCTTCGTGTTTACAATGCCGTTAATTATTTCATTGTACTCGTATCCCGCCCAAAAGAATTTTACATCGCTTGTGCTACCTGAAATTTCGTGTATGAATTTATAATCCCCAATATTGGGTGCTATAATAGCAATGCTTTTCATTATGCCTCACCTATCAAATCTTCGACAGCTAAAATAAATGAATCATCTGCGAAACTGCTTTTTGTCAAATAGTAATTGGCTCCGGCGTTTTTACCTGCTATTTTATCTTCTTCTCTATCTTTATACGATACTATCATAATCGGAGTATCGCGGTATTGCGCATGTGTTTTCAATCTTTTAACCAAATCTATACCGTTCATACGCGGCATATCTATATCGCTAACCACGAGATCAAATTGATTTTTATTTGCTAAATTCCAACCGTCTATACCATCTATTCCTATCGTTACGTCATAGCCTTTATTCTCAAGCAGTTTCCTTTCCAATTCCCTAACGGTAATCGAATCATCAACAACTAAAATTTTCTTTTTGATGTGATCTTTTGGAATATCCATATCATGTGTGTGGTTCTTCTTGTTGAATTCCGCATCCATAGCACGAACCATATCCTCGGTATCTAAAATCAAAACCGCCGATCCATCATCTAAGATTGAACCCGCACTAATTAACGGGATTTTACTGCCTAATCTGCCGTCGAGCGGCATAACCACTAACTCGCTTTGCCCGATTATTTTATCGGCAATCAGCCCGTATCGGCTTTGTCTATCATTCAAAACTATCGCGTTAATAACTTCATCTAATATACCAATATCACCGTTATATAAAATTCTTTTACCGGAAACAATGCCGATGTTTTCTTCAGCACCGGTTTCGTCGCTTACATTGAAGTAGTAATTGTTTTCGATAAGTTTTAAATCCTGGCGTTTGATTTTATATATCCGCTCTATGTTATTTATAGGAAGGGCATAAATTTCGTTATTCACTAAAATCAAAATAGTTTTAATAACCGAAAGTGTTAAAGGTAATCTTAATTTGAATGTGGTTCCCACTCCTAATACAGATTCAATACTTATCACACCGCCGACTTCGTGAACCATGTTGAACACTACATCCAATCCAACACCACGGCCCGAAATCTCCGATACATGCTCTTTTGTCGAAAAACGCGGTAAAAACAGAAATTCGTATAGTTCATTTTTATCTAAAAACTGACTCAAGTCTTCGCTTACAAAACCTTTTTCTACGATTTTTTTTCGTAGATTTTCTGTATCTATACCGTGGCCGTCTTCGCTGACTGTAATAATTAAAAGACCTTCGCTATGTCGAGCTTTGATTTCAACTGTACCTACTCTTGGTTTTCCAATCCGCTCTCTTTCGTCCGGCATTTCGATTCCGTGGTCAATGGCATTACGCAGAAGATGTATAAGCGGAGGTTGCAGTTTCTCTAATATATCGCGGTCCACATTCACACCCGCACCTTCAATCACCAAATTGACTTCTTTACCCAATTCTTTTGCCAAATCTCGAACATTACGTTTGAAATCAAAAGTTCCTTCCGAGAACGGTTCCATTCTGGTCAGCAATGTAGCATCGTAAAGTCTATCCGAAACACTATCTAAACGCCCGGCTAAATGCTCAAATCTTTCGTAGCAATAAGTAACTTCTCGCAGACAACTATAAGCCAATTGGAGCGATGCCGCATATTTCTCTGCGGATTCTACTACCGTGTCGTTGGATATATCCATAGATTCCAACTCAGTTATTAGGCTCATCAGTTTGCTTTTTGCCGAAAGAATATCTTTTTCCAAAACGGCTGTATTGTTGACCTGGACGTGCGATTCGCTGGCATAAGCCATCACTTTGTTTAAGTGCGTTGTTGATACCTTAACGAATACCTCATCCTTGCTTTTTACCAGTTTCTCGGCTTTATACGCGGCTTTCTTAGCTTCTGCCGAGCTTATAGTCGGCTCAATTGTTATTTCAGGCGGTTCTTCATCTTTGACAGGAGTTGAATTTTTCGGCATTTCAAATTGCTTTATCAAATTCTCAATTTTGGCGGAGAATTCTTGAATGTTTTCGTAGTTGTCATAAAAAATCTGAAAGAAATCATCACCCGCGCTTCTTGCCATATAATTAAACAAATCGTTTATTTCTATTACAGCTTCAATAGCGCTTTTCGTTTCCGATGAATCAATTTTATCGTGATGATTAAGCATCAACTTCGATTGAATGCAGATATCCGATAGGTTATGAAATCCTATAATTTTCGCTCCACCTTGAATCTGGTCTATATTCTTTGCTACCGCATCAAGTTCAGCTGATTCCAATGTTTCTTTACCGTTCAGGATTTTCTTTATTGCTTCCGAACCGCTAAGAAGTTGGCTTTGGAAAATTTGTGCAAATATAGGGTCGGGTTTCACCAGCTTCGCTTTCGCATCCGCGCTGTTCTTGATTTTTTGCTCTACTGTTTCAATAATTTCAGGTACTTCACAAGTAGCTTTATCTTCTTTTTCCTTGGTCACAGATTGTTTCAGTGATTTTACCAGTTTATCAATATGTTCTTTTTCAGAGTCTAATTGATTGGGGATTTTGCTCAGCTCGCCGGTTTTAAGGATTTTGAAAATATCATTTCCTTCTAAAAGCCAATCCAAGTCCTGAGAATTCAATATGGTTTTGCCTTCCTGCGCCGCACTTAATAAATCCTCCATAGCGTGAGCCAAAGCTACTCCGAAATCCAAACCAACAATGCGCGCCGCTCCTTTTATAGAATGAGCCGCTCTCATAAGTGGATTTATCTGTTCCGCTGTTTGGCACTTTTCCAAATCCAATAAACCGTCCTCCAAAGCCAATGTATGGATTTCGATTTCCGTTCGGAAAAGTTCAAGCAAAGTATTATCAATTATTTCGTTCATTACCATTTAAAATTTGATTTTAACAATTCAAAAAATCTTCGTTCCCAAATTATACCGATTGTCATTTCACTAACTGTAAGATCAGCATCCGTTTCTTCAATTGTCAGCTTATTTTGAAGATTTTGCTGTCTTTTATATATTCCCAATATCACTGTGTTTTTTTCTACTTCAGCATTTGTTTCTTCACTCTCAGCACTTTTATTTACAGCAAATTGCTCGTGAATATCGGTGTATTCAATATGCGTTTTGGTTAGTTCTGAAATCGCTTGGTGAAACTCAATATTATTCAATGCCGGTGCTTTTACAATCTGATTACTACTTAATTTTTCCACTCCGGCAAACTCATCGGCTTTAATAACAAAGCTATCACCTTCGTGCTCTAATAACATAAATTTTCCAATCTTTGCGGATTCGGGATTCTGCGTCAAACCCAATATACTATTTGGGTTCACCTTCATCATCAATTCACCCTCTATATTTACCACCCCTTCTAAAAATTCGGTTTTTCGTCCTGGAATGCTATGGACCAAGCGAGGTGAAACTACATCTCTAAAGCAATCCACATCTAAACCGAACCATTCACCTCCAAGTTTAAACACAACAAAGGATAGGGTTTTCAATTCAATATTGGTAACTTTTTCGGCAACTTCCGCACTCCAAATTTCCTGTAATTCGGGTGTAAATTCTCTATCCAAAAGTTCTTTGTGGCTATTTAAATATGTTTCTTCCATTTGCTTACAGAGCCTCCTTTGCATTTATTTTCCGAATCCTCTTTTTTAGTAATTCCGCTTGCTCCTTTTTACCTGCATCCTCATATATCAAAGCAAGGTGAATTAAAGCATCATCTTCGTTGGGGTTTAGGTATATTGCGCGTTCTAAGCAAGTAATTGCTTCAGGATTCATATTGCAAGCTGAAAAAACCGCTCCGCAAATTGTCAACTCTCTTGAATTTGCGGAATCACCATCTATTACTTTTTGTGCCAATATCTTAGCTTCCTCCAAATCACCGGCATTTGCCAAAAACTCCAATTCCCAAGATTTATCTGCGCCGTCTTCCTTTGGTAAAACTTCAGTTTTTTTGATTTTACTTTGTTCAGTTGGTCTTAAGATTGGCTTCTGAAAGTTAGGTTTTTTCTTAGGAGGGATAATTTCAGGTTTCCTCTTTATATCTTCCAAATGACAAGCAAAACTCAATTTCTGCTCCAAATCGTGAAAGCCATTTTGTAAAAAGAATACAAATTCTGAATATCCGGTAAAAACTAATCCATCGTCCACAAGTAATTCTTTGATTTTATTAATTGCGGCTTTACGCGCTGAATCGGTGAAATAAATCAACAAATTGCGGCAGAAAATTATATCGTACTTCTCTACACCTTTCAAAAAATTGGCCTGTAGTAAATTTCCGATAATAAAATTCGGAATCGCACGAATGTCCTCGCGAACACGATTCAATTGTCCTTCTTTTTGGAAAAACTCGTGGTCAGACTTCGAAAGTGTTTGGCGGAATGAATTTTTACCATAAACAGCTTCTTTTGCTTTGAGTATTGATACTGCCGATAACTCCGCGGCATCCAATGTATAGCGCTCTTTGTTTATTCCTGCTGATTCCAAAGTCATCGCTATAGAATACGGCTCTTCGCCGGTAGAGCAAGGAATCGAGAGAATGCGGATTTTATCGTCTTTGGTCTGAAGCTTCTTCAGCACAGTAGTTTTTAAACATTCGAATGATTCCGGCTGTCTGAAAAACCAAGTTTCAGGAACTTTGATATATTCGAAGAAATCGTCCAAAAACTTTTCCGAAGTAGTGATTTTTCCGGTTGAGTCTTGCTCATCAATCTTACTTAAATATTTATCCAAAGAATCCTTTACAAAAGATTCCCCCAAAGAACTCGTGGAAATTCCAAAGTTCTTTGCGGTTAATTCTTTGATTTCTTCATAATTGTATGGCATCTAGGCAACCGGTTTATTTTCATAAATTTTATTCAGTAATTCAATATAGTCTTTTTTATGCAGTAATTTTTCAACTTCCGTCATCTGAATTCTTAGCCCATCTTTTCTAAATACATTTATGAACAGAGAATCCTCATATGAACCAAGATTATTATGAACAAATTCATTATCCTCACAATTTACAGTCTTAGTCATTTTATTTGCTAATAGGGCTATTTTCAAACCTTGCGGCTCATGTAACAATCTTAGAATTGCTATTCTAGAGCTAAAGTATTCATCAGCAGGGTTGCCGGAAAAAAGCATATTCAAATCTATTAATGGAATGGCTTCTTCTTGATATATTATTTCACCAATAATATAAGGCGGTGCATAAAGCACCGGATTAGATTGTACATACGGAATAACCTCCTTTATATATTGGGAGTCAATACCGAATTTCTGACCATCTATATCGAATAATACTACTAACATTAGCAAAACCAAATTTTTATAGAAATTGACTAAACTTTAAATACCGAAACTTCTTTATGCAAACCTTGTGCTGATTGATTTAACTTTTCAGCAACTTTATTGAATTCCTGTAGTGCTTCCTTCGTCTGCCTTGATGCAGTATCGAGCTGTTCAATAGCTTCGCTTATCTGGTTAGCATCATTAGCTTGATAGTGCATATTCTCTTTCAGATCGACAATTATCGGTAATATCCCGCCAATTCTATTGATTATTTCAGCTAAGTGATTCCCTAAATTGAAAATATCGTCGCTATTTTTCTGCACTTCTTTACCAAATTTATCCATTTCCATCACACCTGCGGCAACAGAACTTTGCATCTGCTTAACCATAAATTCGATATCCTTGGTTGCTATATTGGTTTGGTCTGCCAATTCATTTATCTTACGGGCAATTACCGAAAATCCTTTACCTTGGTCACCGGCTTTTTCAGCTTGAATCGCCGCATTAAGTGATAGCAAAGTAGTATTATCCGAAATTTTATCTATAGTTTTAATTATACCCGATATATCATTTGCTTTTTTATTTATATTATTTAGATTTGTTGAGATTGAACCTGCCGCTCTAACGATCGAAGTCATAGCATTGTTCATCAATTGCAAATTGTCCTGCCCTCCGCGCGCTAATTCAACAGTACCGGAAATCTCATCCGAAATTCCTTCCGCCCGTTGAGCCAATTTCTCACTCGAATCGGCAATCACCTTACTCGTTGCTGAAACTTCTTTTGTCGACGCCGCATTTTCTGCTACAGCCGCTTCCAATTCACGAGCCGAGGCTGAGATTTGAGCAGTAGAACTGCTAACCTCAATCCCGCTTTTATGAACTTGATATATTAATTTACTAAGATTGTTTATCATTTTGCTGAACGAAAATTCCAAAGTCTGAATTTCGTTCCGGTAGTCAATTTTCGATTCATCGTGCTCAATTTCCTTGAGTTGGAGATTGACTTCGGCTATGTTTCCATCCGCCATCATAATAGCTAAATCTTTTATATGGTTAATTGGCTTTACTAAAGTCCTTGTAAAAATAATAGCAAGAAATACTAAAACAAGAACTAAAACCAGTGAAACTCCTAACGACCAATATGTTAGATTATTGAATTGCCCTATTATCAATTCTTTTGCCTGCTTCATTTCATATTCATAGAATGTCACTGAACTCATCACTTCCCAAGGTGTATAGTATATATTATAAGCCGCCTTTTGATATTCCTTACCTGATGGGTCAACCCAATTATATTTCTCTATATAAACACTATCCTCAGAAGTTTGGGCTAATGCTCTCGAATTTTTTATTCCATTTCGAACGGGATAAACACCCTGCGAATTACGAACACTCCAGAGGTTTTTGCCATTTGCTTTTCCACCTTTCGATACAACACCCAAGCCGGGTGTAAATGGGTCACCGCTTATCAAAATAGCATATCCGGTTTCACCGACCGTAATATCATCAATCATATTCTGAAGTCTTGTATATGACTTTAGTGGATCGCCGATATGAAGCATACCGATTACATCGCCATTATAGTTCTTTATTGGAACATATAATGAAATGTACATTTCATTGAAGAAACTCGAGACATTATGATATTCCTTTTTTGCTAAGATATTTATAATTATTTTACTTGCTTTGCCGCTTTTTTTAATTGCTGTAATCATAGTTCCTACAGCACGCTCACCTTTTTTATGCTCTAAATTTGAGCTAACGCAAATCATATCTCCATCTGAATTCAATCTTTCATAAACAGAAAATTTAGTAGTCGGAAAGATTGATTGCAGATCATCCACTAAACCTGTTTTTTGGCTCATCGCGGTTAGCGGAGTAAATGGAACTCCATTCAGCGTCAGAGATGGAATTGCTTTTGTCCCCATTTCTTCGCCGAAATGGTCCCTCGCATTAACAGTATTTGTTAAATTAGGATTGATAGAATACGCTCCTAATTTACTGACTTTATCCTGATATAATCTTAATGCTGAATTGAGTTTTAAAGATGAAGCTTCATCAATAGAAGCGCACATATCATATAAATCACAACTTAATTGCTTGATGCTTTTCTTTGTCAATTTATCTACTTCACTTTCAGCCAAATTAATTATTCTGCTTTGAAAAAACATTGTGAGTAGTATAATTATAGCGGCAGTTAGTACTGTCGATATGATTGATAAGGAAAGAATACCTTTTCGTAACGAAATCTTCATATATTCACCTCTATTGCCAAATATTGTTCAAGCAAAAATAAGAAATTTATTCCGAAAATTTGTTTATTTGCTAAAAATTTCGTAATTTTGAATTATAATTTCGCGGGGTGGAGCAAATGGTAGCTCGTCGGGCTCATAACCCGAAGGTTGCAGGTTCAAGTCCTGTCCCCGCTACAAAAAATAACCGGCCGCTTACGTAAGCGGCCTTTTTATTATATTGATTCGTAGAAAAATGAAGAAATTTGTTTATTTCCTGATCATTTGCGCAATTACATCATGTGCTGTTATCGACAATCCATCCGGCGGACCAAAAGATACTCAGCCTCCTACCGTCGTATCATCTTATCCGGTCAACCAGACTACCGAATTTAAAGATAATAAACTCCAAATTAATTTTAGTGAATATACAAATAAACAGACTGTTATTCAAAATATCTATATTACTCCAAAAATTGAATTCGACTCAAAATGGAAAAGGAAAAAATTATTTTTGTATTTGAAAGACGAACTTAATCCGGCTATCACATACACATTAACATTGGGAACTGAATATACCGATATGGTCGGCAATAAGCCCAAAGCGGCTTATGCTATTATTTTTTCGCGCGGAACAAAAATTGATACCGGCAAAATCACCGGCAATGTCTATATGCCGACAACTACTTCTTATGTTTTTGCTTATAAACTTACCGGCATAAAAGCCGATACATTGAATATTACTCATACAAAACCCGATTACATAATCCCTCTCGGCTCAAGCGGAGATTTTACTGTTAATGCGTTGAAAGACGGAGAATATCGCTTATTCGCAATTGATGACAAATTCAAAGATGGAATATATGATATTAATACTGACGGTTTTTCAACTGCGAGCAGAGATTACAAAGTAGAAAATGCAAAAGCACCAACCGCAGTTTTGAGAATGGGAGGTGTATTTGATGTTATTCGCCCAAGCATAAGTTCATTCGAACCCCAGAGCAATAATCTTTATAAAATCCAATTATCGGAAAAGTTTGCCAAAGGACTGTTCAAACAAGACCTTGTTACAATAGAAAACTTGCAAAAAACAAAGCAATACAAAGACTTTGTCCTTTTTAATTCGCCGAAAAATCCTGATGAATTTTATATTTATACTAAATCCGCTCTCGATACTAATGAAATGTGGCAGGCGATTTTCAGCAATGTATTAATTGATTCAGCTGGAAATTTCATTAACGATTCTACAAGGAAAGTAAATTTTACAGCTATATCCCCAAAAATGGCTTTAGTTCCAAAACTTGAGAAATTCGCTCAAGCGGAACCCGCCAACGTAATTAATCCAAACGATACATTAACATTTGAATTCAATTACCCAATTATAGTCGATTCAATTAGCAATTCGTTATCTATTTATTCAGCGAAAGATTCAGTTATGCAGAGCTACAAATTAGCTACAGCTGAATACCCGAACATTATTAAAATCATTCCAATTGATTTAAAGCAAGCATCAGAGTATTTTATCAAATTTAATCCGAAAAAGATATTGTCAGTTGACGGCTCTTATGGGAAAGATAGTGCGCAAACATTTATTATCAAAACTATTAACCCAGCCGATTATTCAACTGTCAGCGGTACACTTCAAACTAATAATTACAAATTCGGCAATTGGATTATCAAACTCAGTACTAAAACAAAAGAATACACTATTAAGCCGGATTCATTAGGTAACTGGAAAATAGATAATGTCATCCCGGAATCCTATACAGCAATCGTATTCTTCGACACCAATGGCAATCAAAAAATAGATAACGGCAGACCTTGGCCTTACGAACCTTCCGAAATAAGTTATTATCTGAAGGAACCCATTGTTGTTAAAAAAGGGTGGAACACAGATAACGTGAAGTTGATTGCTAAATAATCCTTTCGTCATTCCAGCCTCCGAGCCGAAATCTCCCAAAAAAAATCCGTCATTCCGGCCTCCGAGCCGGAATCTCCTTGATACATTTATACTACGTCTTCTTTTCCGCGAATCGGTAATCCATCCTCCAAAATGGGTATAGGGTTTTGGGTATAGGGTATAGGAAGAACAGGTAGGTCATCGAGCGAAGTCGAGATGCAAAAAGAAAGAAGAATTCACCGCAAAGACGCGGAGACGCACTGCGTGTGTCTTCTTTTGTATGGACCCTCGTTACCTGTCCGCATTCGTAATTCGTAATTTGAAATTCGTAATTGATTTCGCCAATCCTGAAAGGATTGAACGTGAATAGAAAAATGAGATTGTTTTATGCGGCAAATAAACCCTGAAAGGGTTAAATCTGCTCTTTAACCCGGAACGGGTGGTATTTTTGTAGCAAGGAAATTGTTTTACGACTAACAAACCCTGAGATGCTGAAATCGGCTCTTCAACCCGGAACGGGTGCAATTTTTGTAGCAAGGAAATTGTTTTACGACTAACAAACCCTGAAAGGGTGAAATAAACATGGTTATTTGGATAATAAAAATGTTTTACCTAATTTAGAATAAGAATTCTGTTGAGTTTCTCAAATTTGTGAGATAAAGAATGAAAAAATCGAAAATCAAGAATTTTGATAGTCAAGAAGGTTCGCCTTCATTGAACGGAGACGACATTAATCGGAATGAGCAATTCCAACTATATCGAAATGGTAAAATCTATTTGCCAAGAAAATCAAAAACAATGATTAAGAAAAAATATAAAATTATAATTCTTGTTTTAGTAATCATAATATTTTTATATTTTTTTGTAAAATTTGTAACAAATTTTACTCATATTTCATATAGTAGTATCGAATATTATAAGTTTGAAGTAAGTAAATTAGAATTATTATCTGAAATTGTGAAATTCAAAGAACTTCATCCGGAATTGAATCCACTGATAGATGATCCTATTTTTGGTAATTCAGAATATGATAAAAACGTGTATATGGCTCCAATGTTTTTCTACTACTCTGATAAACAAAGGGTATTATATACTGTAGTAGTTGAAACTCCAAGAAAGAATCAATCAGCCATTGGTTTTTACCTTATCATTAATCCAAAGGATAAATCCCGAGAAAATGACGAAGAAATTAACTTTTCATTAAGTTCTGCAGAAAACAAAAAGCAACTTAAACTATTCGAGGAAAGAATTGTTAATCCATTGCATAAACAAATCCAAGAGAAATACAGGCACTCTAAAAAACATTAACAAATAACTAAGATGTGCCACACTTTCAAAGTGTGGCACATCTACATATTTTAGCATTGGGTTGAGTGTTTTTTTCTAATCAAAAGTATATTCCATCGTAACAACTGCCTTGATAGTCTTATTTATCGAACCGAGGTCGTAGTAGCCATCATCCGAAGTTTCCGAGGAATATTCCGACGTGAGTTGGAAAACTCCCTGACGAGCTGTTATTAGGCGGTCAATTCTGCAATCGTTGCTCTCGGCGAGTTTCTCCGCGCGCATTCGTGCATCTTTGGCGGCTATCATCAGCATTTTTATTTTCAGGTCATCCAATTTCGTATAATAAAAACTCGGATTCATTGAATTGAAATTAACACCCTTCTTGATTAATTCCGTGGAACTTCGCGAAAGTTTATCAATCAAATCCACATTTTTTGAAGTTACCACTAAATTCATACTTAATGTATAGCCCAACAATTCATTTGTCTGGTTACCGTTTTCATTAAGTCGGAAATTCGGGAAAGCATTAACAGCTTCTTTTCTGATGTCGTTCCCATTAATACCTTTCGTTTTTAAATATTCCATAGTGGTATTAATATCGCTTTCCAAATTTTGATATGCGCTTAATTTATCGCTTGAGAATGAACTCAAAGCAATTTGCCAAACACCCAAATTTGATTTAATTGTTTTTTCCGCATAGCCTTTAACGTTGATTGTTTGTGTCGAACGCTTAACGTATTTGATAGTATCCGTTACAAGCAAACTCGATATTATTAGTCCGCAAGCTATCGCGGCTCCCAAAAGAAAATTGCCGGTTGTGAACGTAGAACGTGCCATAATTAACCTTTTTTTTATATTTTTGTAATTATATAACAAATTTAACAATAATATTTGAAATAACAATGGATTTTTTATTAAATTTAGACACTCAACTGTTTTATTTTGTCAATGTAACATTGGCAAACCCTGTCACCGGTAAGTTTTTTACTCTGCTTACTGAATCCAGTAACTGGAGTATTCTGTATCTTTTCTCTGCTTTGTGGTTATTATTCTTCGATGGCAAGCGTGGTAGAATCGTTTTTGCTACTTTGATTGTGGCTATTCTCTTGTCAGATCAGATTACATCTCATGTTATTAAAGAACTTGTTGGAAGAATGCGGCCTTGCCAAACTTTAGAACATATTAATCTTTTGGTGAGTTGTGGACCGGGTAAATCTTTCCCGTCATCGCATGCGGCTAATAATTTCGCCGCCGCGTTTGTCTTATCGTTCTTCTATAAGAAAAATCCTTGGGTATACTTTGTGACGGCTACTCTGATTGCGCTTTCGCGGATTGTCGTCGGCGTTCATTATCCGGCAGACGTTATAGCAGGCGCCATGGTCGGAACCTGTATAGCTCTTATACTAAGGTTAATACTTGTGGAATTGTTTGAGAAACGATTGAAAATCGCTATTCGATGATTTTGCCGTCTTTCCTGTTTTCCTCATTTTTTTAATTAGTCGTCGTAACACAATTTATATTAGGTCAGTATTTTTGATTTGGGTGACCTATTAAAAAATGAAAAATATTACACAGAGACACACAGAGGAATTACACAGAGAACCACAGAGTTTCTTTCTCTGTGTAACTCTGTGTCTTCTCAGTGCAACTCTGTGTAATTCTTCATTTTATAAAGTTTGTAATAATTCGTTGAAACTTCCAAGTATTTGTAAATTTTGAAATATACACTAATTTTCCAATCATATTTGATAATATGTTTGAAAAAGCATAAATATAAAAGTTTCCTAGTACTGAAAAAGGGGGAGAAACGATTTAAAATCGCTATTCGATGATTTTGCCGTCTTTCATATTGATTATGGTTTCGGCATATTGAGCAACTAATGAACTATGGGTTGCTATTAAGCAGGTCAGATTATATTCTATTCTGAGTTTGCTTAGTAATTCGAGGAATTTGATTGTATTTGCTTCGTCTAAATTTCCTGTCGGTTCATCGGCTAACAGGATTTTTGGTTGCTGGATTAAAGCGCGGGCTATTGCAACACGTTGTTGTTCACCGCCGGATAGTTCATTGGGTCTGTGATGACCTCTATCGGCAATTCCGGTTAGTTCCATAAGATCGTAAGCTTCAGCTTGAGCTTTTTTTTGGCTTTCGCCGGCAATAAGTTTTGGAAGCATCACATTCTCTAAAGCGGAAAACTCCGGCAAAAGATGGTGGAACTGGAATATAAAACCTATATTGCGATTTCGGAAGTTAGCTAATTCATTATCGCCAAGGTTGTATAGATCATAATCCTGTGAGCCATCGTTATAATTTACAATTCCTGAATCCGGCGCATCCAATCCGCCTAGAATATGGAGTAATGTACTTTTTCCGGCACCACTGGCTCCTTGCAACGCAATATAACTCGATTCAGCGATAGCCATCGAGATATTTTTCAAAACGTGGAGTACGTTATTACCCTTTGTTTTGTATGATTTTTCTATATTTGTGCAATGTAGAAGCATATATAAAAAAAAGGCGTCTTCGTACCGACGCCCTTATAAAATCTATATTAGTTATTAAGCTACTGGTTTTTCGTCAGTATCTTCTACAGCTGGAGTTTCAGCAACGATTTCTAAAGATGGAACTTCTGCTTGATTTGGTTCAACTTCTGCATCCTCGATGACTTCAGCTACTGCTTCAACCATTGGTACATGTGCTTGAATGTTTTCAACATCAGTTACATTTTCGATTTCGTTATCTACAACTACTACTTCAGATACTTCTTCAATTGGTGTTGCTAAAGCAACCTTTTCTTCAACCATTGCGGCTACCGGTTTTACAGCTTTAGCTTCTTTTTTCAAAGGAGTTTTTTCTGTATCAACAGTTTTTCTTGCTAATTTCTTTTTCTGATTGATTGTCATCGGTCCATCTTGTGAACCTGCCCAATCAACTAATTCTATCAGGGCATTACTACCACCATCACCACGACGATAGTTAGTTTTGATTATTCTAGTATATCCGCCCGGACGATCGGCAACTTTAGGAGCAATAACATCGAACAATTCCTGTAATACAGGTTTATTCTTGATAACTTTGCCGACAACACGTCTTGCATGTAAATCTATAAGTAAACCTTCAGGTAAAGTGCCGCCTTTTTCTGATAGATAAGCATTTTTTGCTCTTGTAATAATGCTTTCTGCAAAAGGTCTTAGTTCCTTCGCTTTTGCTTCGGTAGTTCTAATTCTTTTATGTTCAAAAAGCTGAGTCGCTAAATTATGTAAAAGCGCTTTTCTGTGAGCTCTCGTACGATTGAGCTTTCTTCCTGACTTTAAGTGTCTCATTTTTTCAATCTGCTAAATATTATTAAACCCAAAATTATTTATTTTTTTTATCAAATTTATAGTAAAACTCGACATTCATGCCAAAGTCCACACCCATATCTTTGATTTTCTGAATAAGTTCAGTTAATGACTTTCTACCGAAATTGCGGAATTTCAGAAGTTCGCTTTCCTGGAAGCGTACTAAATCAGCGATAACGCGGATATTAGCGGCTTTCAAGCAATTATGAACTCTTACTGAAAGTTCGAGGTCTTCGACAGGAGTATCTAATATCTCGCGAACTTTTTCGATTTCAGCTCTTTGTTCTTCCAATTCAGTATCAATAGGAAACTCTTCGTCAGCTACAATATCTTCAGCTGATATGAAAAACCTTATATGGTCGTTCATAATACTTGCCGCTTTTTGAACAGCTTCTTCTGATGTTATAGTACCGTCGGTACGAGTTTCTAATATAAGCCTTTCGTAGTCAGTTCTTTGACCTACACGATAAGGCTCGATAGTATAAATTACATTTACAATAGGAGTATATATCGCATCGATTGGCAACATTCCAACTGAGAAATCAGTTATTTGTTGTTCTTCCCAAGGGATATATCCTTTACCTGTTCCCAATCTCAACTCAACATCGAAATTTGCATCTTTATCCAAAGTTGCGATGTGGTGATCAGGATTCAACACCATTAGCTCCGGAGCGGCGTTTTGAATGTTTTTTGCAGTCCACGTGCCGGGTCCTTTAATATGGAAGACAACTCTGTTGCTGTGTGTTTCTTCCATTTTAAATCTTACTTCTTTAAGATTCAGGATGATTTCCATTACATCTTCCAAAACACCAGTAACTGTTTGGTATTCGTGAAGAACATCTGTAATTTTCACACCGATTATTGCACTTCCCGGTATTGACGAAAGCAAAATTCTTCTTAAAGCATTTCCGATTGTAACGCCATAACCAGGTTCCAATGGTTGCATAATAAACCTGCAGTGGTTAGCTGAGCCAACTTCTTCGACGGTTACCTTTTCGGGCATTTGCATAAATAAGTTCATTTTTTTTCTTTAAAATTTTGCTAAATTATACTCTTCTTCTTTTCGGTGGACGACATCCATTATGAGGAATCGGAGTGCGGTCCATTATGCTATGTATTTCTAATCCGGCTGTTGCCAAGGCTCTAATCGCGGCTTCGCGACCTGAACCAGGACCTTTTACCATCACATCTACTTTTCGTAAGCCCATTTCATAGGCTTCTTTACCCGCTTTTTCGGCAGATACCTGAGCCGCATACGGTGTATTTTTCTTGGAACCTTTAAAACCGTTTCTTCCGGCTGAGGACCAAGATAAGGAATTTCCATACATGTCGGTTACTGTAACGATTACGTTATTGAATGTAGCCTTTACAAAAGCTTTACCATGTATTTCGGAAACGACTTTCTTTTTTATTCTTTTCTTTGCCACTTATTACACCCGTAATATAATGTTAATAATATAATATAGTAGATACTATTATTTAGGAGCTTTCTTCTTTCCAGCAACTGTTTTCTTTCTTCCCTTACGGGTTCTTGAGTTTGTTCTTGTGCGTTGACCGCGACAAGGTAGTCCTCTGCGATGACGAATACCACGGTAACAACCGATATCCATTAAGCGTTTGATGTTCATTTGAACTTCACTGCGAAGCGCGCCTTCCGTTCTGAATTTATCTACTTCTAAGCGGATTAATGCAACTTCTTCATCTGTCCAAGTATTTACCCTTTTGCTTTCGTCCACACCGGCATCTTTCAAGATTTTTTCTGATGTCGTGCGTCCAATTCCAAAGATATAAGTTAATGCTATTACGCCTCTTTTATTTTTCGGCAAATCTATGCCAGCTATACGAGCCACTTTCTACTCCTTGAATTTATCCTTGTCTTTGTTTAAATCTTGGGTTTTTTTTGTTAATTATATAAACTTTACCCTTTCTAATAACGATTTTATCGTCTGGATTTCTTTTCTTTACAGATGCCTGTACTTTCATTTGTTCAACCTTTATTTATAACGATAAATTATTCTGCCTTTCGACAAATCATACGGTGAGATTTCAATCGAAACCTTATCGCCTTGTAATATTTTTATAAAATTCATTCGCATTTTACCTGAAATATGTGCATGTATCACATGTCCATTTTCAAGTTTTACTCTGAATTGTGTGTTCGGCAATGTTTCTTCTATAATACCATCGACCTTTATTAAGCCTTGTTTAGCCATTTATATCTAATTCCTTAATGTTAAGACTAATGCTTCTTTTTCGCCTACTATAACAGTATGTTCGAAGTGTGCCGCCGGTAAGCCGTCATTAGTTACAACCGTCCAGCCATTTTCAAGAATAGTACATTCTTTAGTACCCAGATGTATCATTGGTTCAATCGCAATTGCCATTCCCTTCAACAATTTTGTATTAGGAAAACTTTGGCGATGGAGCAATGCCGGCACATAGTTTGGTATCGAAGGATATTCATGCAAATCCGAGCCGATTCCGTGTCCGCAAAAATCGCGGTTAACACCGTAACCGTATTGCTCGGTATGTGTTTGAACTGCTCTCGCAATATCGTAAACTTTATTGCGAGCCACAGCTTGTTCGATACCTTTCCAAAGAGATTCCTCGGTTACTTTTAGCAATTGCTCTATCTCGTCACTTATCTCACCAACAACATACGTTACCGCGCTGTCGCCATGATAGCCGTTCAAGCATGCACCGCAATCTAAAGAAACGATATCACCGTTTTTTATTTGCCTGTGTTTGCTAGGTATTCCGTGAATAACCTCTTCATTTATTGAAATACACAAAGAACTTGGGTAAATCAAATTTCCTACTGTATAACCTTTAAAAGACGGAGTAGCACCCTTTGTCAAAATAAAATCTTCTGCAAACTTATCCATTTCCTCGGTTGTTGTTCCTGCGACCATAAATTTCTTTAAGCTCGTAAGTGTTTCGGCAACAATCCGACACGCTTTTTCGATTTTATTTATTTCATCAGCTGTCTTAACAAGTCTTTGCATTATATACTAACCCGACCTTTAATTCTGCCGCTTTTCATAAATCCGTCGTAATGACGCATCATCAAATGCGATTCAATTTGAGATAATAAATCAAGAATTACGCCAACCATAATCAATAAACTGGTTCCGCCGAAAAATGATGCCAAAGCAATATCAACGCCGAAGAACCCGCTTACCAATGTTGGCATAATAGCTATTAATGCTAAATACACCGATCCTGGTAATGTAATTCTAGAAAGAATCTTATCTATATATTCTGCGGTATGACTTCCCGGACGAATGCCAGGAATAAAACCGCCTTGTTTTTTCATGTTATCTGCTATTTCTCTAGGACTAAATACGATAGCAGTATAAAAATATGTAAAGAAGATTATTATTAATGAATACACTATAGCATATACCGCACTACGATGGTCAAATAATCTTGCTACAACATTAAAGAATCCACTGTTTGGAAAGAAACTTGCCAAAGTGCCAGGGATAAACATTAATGATTGAGCGAAGATAATAGGCATTACACCTGCTGTATTGATTCGCAATGGAATATGCTGTGTTTGTCCGCCATATACTTTACGACCAACTTGGCGTTTAGCATATTGCACTGGAATCTTTCGAATCCCTTGTGTCATTAATATGATTGACCATATAATGAAGCACAAGAATGCAATTACTATTATTTCAATAGGCCAAGGACGAATACCACTTACAAGATTTCCCCATTCCATAAATATAGATTGAGGCAATCTAGCTAAAATATTAATCATGATGATCATGGAAATACCATTACCGATACCTTTATCAGTAATTTGTTCACCAAGCCACATCAAGAATATAGTACCCGCTGTAAGCAATACCATAACGGTTAGTGAAAACATTAAACCACTATGTGGAACAACACTCATACCGTTGGCAGTCATTGACGCATATTTAATACTTATAGCCCATCCTTGCATGGCGGCAATAAGTACTGTTGTAGTACGCGTCCATTGATTTATTTTTCGTCTTCCTTCTTCTCCGTCTTTTTGTATTTTTTGTATTTGCGGTATCACAACTCCGGCTAATTGGAATATAATCGATGAAGTGATATATGGCATAATACCCAACGCAAATATAGCGGCATTAGAATAAGCGCCGCCCACAAATAAGTCGAAGAATCCAAATAATGTATTTGATTCCGATTGTATTGCACTGCTTAGCACAGATGCGTCAATGCCGGGAAGCACAACGTGCGACCCGAAACGAACTAGAAGGATTATACCGAGTGTGAATAACACTCGGCCTCTCAACTCTTCTATCTTTGAGATGTTCCGGATGGTGGTAAATAATCTATTCATAAACTTCTACCGCCCCTCCTGCGGCTTCTATTTTCTCTTTAGCCGAGCCAGTAAACCTATGGGCTTTCACTTGGATGGCAGATGTTAATTCGCCATCACCTAAAACTTTCAATGGTTTAGTTTTTTCATTAATAATACCTAAGCCCATTAATTGTTCAAAATCAACGGTTCCGGTTATCATTTCTTTATTGACAAGTTCTTGCAATGTACCGACGTTTATTATCTGATATTCGGTTCTAAATCTATTAGTAAAACCAAATTTCGGCAAACGACGGTTCATAGGCATTTGACCGCCCTCAAACGAACTTGAAATCTTTGCGCCAGAGCGAGATTTTTGGCCTTTATGACCTTGGGTGGATGTACCGCCGTGTCCAGATCCTGGTCCACGAGCTATACGTTTCCTTTTTTTCTTCGCTCCCTCGGCGTACTTAATATTTCCAATATGTTTCATTACATCTCTTCTTATTATTCGGCAACTACTTCAACAATAACTAAATGCTTTACCACTTCAATCATTCCGCGTGTTTGCGGATTGTCAGGTAAAATGTTCGAGTAATTAGGACGACCTAGCCCTAATGCTTCTATAGTCTGTTTTTGTTTCTTTATTCTTTTTATTACACTTTTTGTTTGTGTAATTTTTAAATTAGCCATTTGTTCACCTTTTATTGCTAAACTTCTTAATCGCTAAGCAATTATCCATTTAAAACTTTTTCAATTGAAATTCCGCGTCTTTCTGCAACAGCTTGGACATCTTCGATAGCTCCCAAACCGGCCATTGTCGCTTTTAGTGTGTTATGTGGGTTCGATGAACCTAGGTTCTTTGTCAAAACATTTTGCACACCAACAAGTTCTAATACTGCACGAACTGCGCCGGCGGCAATAACGCCTGTACCGGGTGTTGCAGGTTTTATTAAAACACGTGCCGCACCGTACTTACCAATTACTTCGTGTGGTATAGTACCATTTTGCAAAGTAACTTTTTGGATATTTTTCTTAGCCGCGTCGGTTGCTTTTGAAACTGCATCAACAACTTCGCCTGCTTTACCAAGACCATAACCTACGTGCCCATTTCCATCACCTACCACAACTATGGCAGAGAAATTAAAACGGCGACCGCCTTTTACGACTTTAGCTGTTCTACCGACGTAAACTAATTTATCCTTTAATTCTAATTCTGAGGCTCTAAATTTTGCCACAACATTCCTCGTTACTATTTGTTAGAATTTTAATCCGCCCTTTCTAGCGCCTTCAGCCAAAGCTTTTACGCGACCATGATAAGGATATCCATTTCTATCGAATTCAATTAGTTCAATATTTGCTTTAACAGCACGTTTTGCTAGTATTTCACCAACTAATTCACTTTTTTGTTTTTTGTTCATATCCGCTTTCAACAAGGCAACAACCTCTTTGTCAATTGTAGAAGCGGAAGCGAGTGTTTTACGCTCAACATCGGTTACGAGCTGTGCATAAATATGCATATTACTTTTAAATACGGTTAACCTTGGTCTAGCCATAGTACCTGTCGTATTTTTTCTTATATGCGCTTTTCGCCTTATTCTACGTGTTTTTTTTAATTCCTGCACTGTCATTTCTAACGGCTCTCAATATCTTATTTATAATAATACTTACTATTTACCGGCAGTCTTACCTGCTTTACGACGTACAAATTCACCTTCATAACGAATACCTTTACCTTTGTATGGTTCCGGTTTCCGAAGTTGACGAATTTTAGCGGCAACTTGCCCAACTAACTGTTTATCGATTCCAAATACCTTGATTATGGTGGCGCTTGGTGTTTCGAAGCTAAGATCTTGAGGCGGAATTACCAAAATTGTGTGTGAAAAACCTAAAGAAAGTAATAATCTATTGCCTTTCATTTCAGCTTTATATCCAACACCTTCGATTTTCAAAACTTTTGTAAAGCCTGTTGTTACACCTTCTACTATGTTATTTGTTAAAGCGCGTGCTAAACCATGTAAAGCGCGATTTTGCTTTAAGTTATTTTCTCTAGTAAAGTTAATAACACCATCTTCAAAAGTATAGCTAATACCATCTGGAACATTAACTGATAATTCGCCCAAAGGTCCTTTTGCTTTTATATTTTTGCCATCCATAGTCATTTGTACTTTGTCCGGCACTTGTATCGGTTTCAAACCTATTCTCGACACTTCAATACTCCTTAAATTACCATACAGTACAAATTACTTCACCGCCAACATTAAATATCTTTGCTTGTTTGCTGGTGACTATTCCTTTGGAGGTAGAGATAATAGCAATTCCTAAGCCGTTATGTACGCGCGGTAATTTATCCGCAGGGACATAGGCACGACGTCCGGGTTTGCTTATACGTCTAATTTCCTTTATTACGGGTTTCCTCTTATAATATTTTAGAGTTACCCTTATTGTATCTTGAACCGTACCGTCGATTTGTTCAAAATCTTCGATAAAGCCCTGGTCTTTTAATATCTCGACTATTCCGAGTTTGACCTTCGATGCCGGTGCGTCAACTAACTTATGTCCGGCTAACCCTGCATTTCTGATGCGGGTTAATAAATCCCCTATTTGATCTGATACTGGCATTTTATCTTCTTCTATTTATTACCAACTTGATTTACGAATACCTGGAATTTTACCTTCCAATGAAAGTTCACGAAACATATTACGGCATAAACCATATTTACGGTAAACGCTACGGCCTCTGCCGGTTAACGTACATCTATTTCGTACTCTGCAAGGACTGCTGTTGCGAGGTAATTTTTGCAAACCCTCTGAATCACCAGCCTCTTTCAATGCGGCTCTTTTCTCGGAATATTTTTCAACTAAACGTTTACGTTTATCGTTGCGTGCTATTACACTAAGTTTCGACATACTAATCTTTCCTCGTAAATGGGAATCCAAATTCTTTCAAAAGATGATAAGCTTCTTCATCCGTTTTGGATGTCATTACAAATGAGATATCCATACCGGTTATTTTGTTTACTTTATCAACGTCTATTTCAGGGAACACTATTTGTTCTTTTATACCAAGGGTATAATTTCCCCGTCCATCAAAGCTTTTATCAGGAAAACCTCGGAAGTCACGGATACGTGGAGCAGTCATATTAATGAATCTGTCTAAGAATTCATACATATTTGCTCTGCGTAGTGTTACCATACAACCAATTGGCATACCTGCGCGCAATTTGAAATTAGATATAGCGTTTTTTGCTTTTCTTATTGTTGGTCTTTGACCGGTAATAAGTTCTAATTCATTAATTGCGTTTTGCAATAATTTAGGGTCTTGAACTGCTCCGCCGACGCCGATATTCAAGCATATCTTCTGCAATTTTGGCACCTGCATGATAGACCTATATTGGAATTTCTCCATTAAGGCCGGAACTATATTTTCTTTATAGAAGGCTTCCAATCGAGCTTTCGGCGCTTTGGCTTGTACTGACTCGAGTCGTGGACCGTCTAAAATAAAATCGAATTTCTTCGTTGCTCCAGGTGCATTTTTTGATACTTTTTTCTTTGCCATCTCTATCTACATTAATTAAGTTATAAATCTTGACCGTTAGATTTAGCAAATCTTTTCTTTACTATTGTATTATCCTTTGTTTCAACTCTGGTGCCGACGCGTGTGCGTTTTTTATCAGAGTCAATCAACATTACGTTTGAGTAATGTACCGGCGCTTCAATAGATTGAATACCGCCTTTAGGATTAGTTTGGCTTGGGCGGTTATGTTTTTTCACCATATTTACGCCTTCGACCAAGATTCGCATTTTCTCTGGGTAAACCTCGAGAACTCTACCTACTTTTGGTTTATTTGCTTGGCGTTTCTTTGCTTTGTCATCGCCACTAGCTTGCGAGCGTTCTCTTTTATCATCGCCCGTAATAACTTGTACTAAATCGCCTTTTTTGATTTTTAATTTCATCACTTTACCTTATTATAATACTTCAGGAGCAAGTGAAACAATTTTCATAAAGTTCTTTTCACGTAGTTCTCTTGCTACTGGACCAAAGATACGTGTACCTCTTGGCTCCAGTTTATCATTCAATATAACTGCGGCATTATCATCAAACCTTATGAAAGAACCATCGCGTCTGCCAACTTCTTTAGCAGTTCTTACGATAACAGCTTTGCATACTTGACCTTTTTTTATAGCACCGTTAGCAATAGCGGCTTTTACAGTTACAACCACTAAATCGCCTAATGATGCATTTTGCTTTCCGTGCCCGCCTAATACGCGTATTATACGGACTCGTTTTGCACCTGAATTATCTGCAACAGTTAAATTTGCTTCTTCGCGGACCATCGTTACTATCCTCCATTATTTTGCACGCTCTAAAATCTCGACTAATTCCCAGCGTTTTCTGGCGCTAAGAGGTCTGCTTTCTTTAATTTTTACAGTATCACCAATGTGACATTCGTTCATTTCATCGTGTGCCATGTATTTCTTGCGTCTTTTGTAATATTTTCTATATAAAGGATGCGCAACATGGCGTTCGACGCTCACGATAACTGTTTTTTCCGGCTTGTCGGAAGTAACTTTACCGACTAATTCTCTCTTATGAGAGGTCTTTACTATTTCGTCTGTGCCGTTCACTTTTTTTTCCATATTACTCATCTACCTTTGACATTTGTCGTTCGGTTATTAATGTGTTTATTCTTGCTATATCCTTCTTCAGGATTTTTAGGTAAGCAGTATCATGCAATTGCTTTAACGCGTGCTGAAATCTCTGCTTAGCTAACGTTTCACGTTTTTCTTCTAATAGAACTGACAATTCCGTGTCGGTCAATTCTCTGATATCTTTCGCTTTATGAGGCTTCATTATACTGCAAATCTATTCGTGTAACAAATTTTGTTTTAATTGGCAGCTTATGGGAAGCTAATCTTAAAGCTTCTTTAGCCGCTTCGCGACTTACACCATCTACTTCAAATAAGATGCGTCCCGGTTTTACAACCGCAACCCAACCTTCAGGAGAACCTTTACCTTTACCCATACGAGTTTCTAAAGGTTTTTTAGTGTAAGGTTTGTCAGGAAATATTCTAATCCATACTTGACCATCACGTTTTAGATAACGGTTTATGGCAATACGCGCGGATTCTATCTGGCGGTTTGTTATCCAATGCGGTTCTAAAGCTTTTAAGCCAAAGGAACCAAATGTCACCAGTGAACCGCGGAAGGCTTTTCCTGTCAATCTACCGCGATGCGTTTTACGTCGTTTTACTCTTTTAGGCGCTAACATTTTCTTTTACCTTTTTCAAATTATTTATTACCAATAATTTCGCCTTTGCAAATCCAAACCTTTACACCTATTTGCCCATAGATTGTAGAGGCGGTCGCTGTACCATAATCTATGTCAGCGCGCAAAGTGTGAAGTGGAATACGGCCTTCTTTATATTGTTCTGATCGAGCCATTTCTGCTCCACCAAGGCGTCCGGCGCACATCACACGGATGCCGACAGCTCCCATTCTCATCGAAGATGCTACTGATTGTTTCATAGCGCGGCGGAAAGAAATTCTTCCTTCCAATTGCTGTGCTATATTCTCAGCTACTAATAATGCTTCTAATTCCGGACGTCTTATCTCGCTTATCAAGATTTTTATTTCTCGACCAGTGAAACTCTTTAATTCTTCTTCCAACTGTGTTATATCCTTGCCTGAACGGCCGATTATAACACCGGGACGTGAAGTATTTATCGTTATGCGAAGATGTTTCGCTGTTCTTTCGATAATAATTCTTGCTATTCCGGCTTTTTTCTTTCTTTTACGGATATAACTTCTTACTCTTATATCTTCGGAAAGTTTTTCCGCGGTATTTCGTTCATCGAACCAGTTTGCGTCCCAGTTCCGAATAATACCTAATCTAAGCCCTATTGGGTTAGTCTTTTGTCCCAAAGTCCACTCCTTAAATATTATTATGCATCTTCGTTATCAATACCGGCTCCCCCACTTTGAGGTGTAGCCACAACAATTGTTAAATGATTAGAGCGTTTTCGAACTCTAAATGCTCTGCCCATTGGGGCAGGTTGAATACGTTTCATTGCCGGACCGCAGTTCACAAATACTTCTTTGACAAAGATTTCGTTTTCAGCTACCGAGATTTCTTTATCTTCTGCTTTATTCAATAAATTGTGTATTGCAGAATCTAATACACGATAAGCATCGCGTGCGGCTAATTTATTCGAGAAACGCAAAATATTCAATGATTCTTGAGCGCTTTTTCCGCGTATCAAATCGATTACTAATCTCATTTTACGTGGAGACGACCGAATATGTTTTTTTAAAGCTCTTGCTTCCATCCCATTACCTACTTGCTACTTACCTTTTTTTCTATGTCCGGCATGTCCGCGGAAGATTCTCGTTGGCGAGAATTCTCCGAACTTATGACCTACCATATTTTCTGTTACATATACAGGGATGAAGTTCTTCCCATTATGAACTGCTACTGTATGCCCTACAAAGTCTGGTGTGATCGTAGAGGCACGCGACCACGTTTTTATAACCTGCTTCTTATTTGAATCATTAAGTTTTTGTACTTTATCGAGCAGTTTATAACTAACAAAAAACCCTTTTTTTAGCGAACGTGACATATTGTAAATAAGCTATTATTTTAAAAAAATTCTCAATTATTTATTGTTTTTTCTTCTACGTACGATGTATTTATCAGATTGTTTACGTTTGTTTCTCGTTTTCAACCCTTTGGCATATTTGCCCCAAGGTGAACGTGGATGTTGACGACCACCGCCTGATTTTGATGTTCCTTCACCGCCACCCATAGGGTGATCTACAGGGTTCATAGCCATACCGCGTGTTTGTGGACGAATGCCCAACCAACGTGTACGGCCTGCTTTACCCAACATTATGTTAAAGTGGTCACCGTTACTGACCGAACCTAATGTAGCGTAGCATAATGAAGGTATCAATCTTATCTCGCCTGAAGGCAATTTCAAAGTAGCAAATTTTGCATCACATGCTACTAATTGTATACTTGCTCCGGCTGAGCGACCTAATTGCCCACCTTTGCCTACTTTCATTTCGACATTGTGTACAAATAAACCCACCGGTATATTCTTCAATGGTAAAGCGTTACCATCTTTAAATTCAGCATCTGGTCCGGTATATAACGTATCACCGACTTTTACTTTGTCTGGAGCTAATATATATCTGTGCTCACCATCTTCGTATTCCATCAGCGCTATGCGCGCTGTACGATTCGGATCGTATTCGATTGTTTTAACTACAGCTTTCATTCCGCGTTTATCGCGTTTAAAGTCTATTATTCTATAGCGGCGTTTATGTCCACCACCACGGTGACGTGAAGTTATTCTACCGGTATTATTTCTACCGCCGGATTTTTTCAAAGGAACTACGAGTTTCTTGAAAGGTTTATCAGTTGTTATTTCTTCAAAAGAACTAACTGAATAAAATCTTGTTCCCGGAGTCATTGGTTTTAATTGTCTAATACCCATTTTTCTTTCTTCAATTAATTAACAATTAGTCTTCAGAGCTACCAGCTCCTGATACCAATTCTATTTCAAAACCTGGCTTTAAAGTAATATATGCTTTTTTTATAGTTGCTGTATGGCCTTTTTGCATACCGCGACGAGTCATTCTTACTTTCTTTTTGCCTTTAATAATACATGTTCTTACGCTTTGAATCTCTACTTCAAAATATTCTTCGAGAGCTTTTTTGATTTGAATCTTGTTAGATTCTCTCGTTACTTCGAAAACATACTGACGTAATGAAGCAAGTTTCATAGCTTTTTCTGTTATTATCGGGCGTTTTATTATATCTATCATTTTCTATTACTCCTACTTGCCCGTTAATTATTGAAAGCTTCATTAATTTTTACTGCCGCTTCTTTGAACAGCAATATCTTCCTATGATTTAAAATATCGTAAGTAGATATTTTATCGTATGGTTGTAGTTCCAATTTTGGAATGTTGCGTCCTGACAAATATATATTTTCATCAGTTTTACCCATCATTACCAATGTTTTTACACCTGATAAGTTTAAGTTTTTCAACACTTCAGCCATACTTTTTGTTTTAATCCCATCAAATGTAAAGTCTTCGACAACGATTAAATTGTTTTCACTCAGTCTCAGTGATAAAGCAGATTTTCTTGCTAGTTGTTTCAATTTCTTAGGTAGTTTTCTTGAATAATCCTGAGGTTTTGGTCCATGAATCGTTCCGCCGCCTACCCATATAGGTGAGCGTGACGAACCGGAACGTGCTGTTCCTCTACCTTTTTGCTTCCAAGGTTTTTTACCGCCGCCAGAAACTTCCGATCTAATTTTAGTCTTGCGAGTTCCTTGTCTTTGGTTAAATAAATAAGTAACCACCGACAAGTGCATTGCGTGTTCATTAGGTTCAACAGCAAATACATTTTCTGCTAGTTCAATCTGACCTGACTTATTTCCGTCTTTCGTATATATATCTACAAGCATTTTCAGCCTATTTAACTATTTCTATTAATGAATTAGGTGCGCCTGGGACACAGCCCTTTAATAAAATCAAGTTTCTATCTGCAATAATTTCTATTATTTCTAAATTATTCACTGATACTTTTGTGCCACCCATACGTCCGCCCATTCTTGTACCTTTCAATACTCGTGATGGATAGGATGATTGACCTACTGAGCCAGGGTGTCTTTGACGATCTTTTTGACCGTGAGTTTGCATACCGACGCCGGCAAATCCGTGGCGTTTTACAACACCTTGAAAACCGCGTCCTTTGCTCTTACCTGTTATTTTTACTTTATCGCCTTTTTCGAAGTCAGTTACTGTTAACTCGTCGCCTACTTCGTATTCTTTTTCTGGATTACGAAATTCTTTTAAATGACGTAACGGTTTAATACCGACTTTATCGAAAAGACCTTTTTCCGGTTTATTTACTTTACGCTCAGCTATTTCGCCGTATCCTATTTGGATTGCAGTGTAGCCATCGCGTTCCATCGTACGTTTGATAGTTACAGCACATGGTCCTGCTTCTATTACTGTACATGGGATTCTTACGCCGGCTTCGGTAAATAAACTTGTCATTCCAATTTTTTTGCCTATTAAAGCAGCCCTCATCTTGTTCTCCCGTTAGACCTTTACTTCAACATCAACACCAGCCGGTAACTCAAGCTTCATTAACGCATCTACTGTTTTTTGAGTTGAACTCAAAATGTCGATTAAACGTTTATGTACTCTTGTTTCAAACTGCTCACGAGACTTTTTATCAACGTGTGGTGAACGGTTTACCGTGTACACTGTACGTTTAGTCGGTAATGGTATTGGTCCTGAAACAACCGCACCTGTTGAAATCACAGTGCGTACTATTCTTTCCGACGATTTATCAATTAATTTTGGATCATATGCTTTTAGCTTAATTCTGATCTTTTGTACTGCCACGTTATTTTCCCTCAAAAAATAAACTTGCCGAAAGTAATATTTTATACTCTCGGCATATATTTATATTATTCGTGAATCTTTGTTACAACACCAGCGCCAACTGTACGGCCACCTTCGCGAATAGCGAAATGTAAACCTTCTTCCATAGCGATTGGAGTTATTAATTCGATTGCTATTTTGTCTAAGTTATCACCAGGCATAACCATTTCGATACCTTCAGGTAACATCAATGAGCCTGTTACGTCTGTTGTACGGAAGTAAAATTGTGGACGGTAACCATTAAAGAATGGTGTATGACGGCCACCTTCATCTTTTCCTAACACATAGACTTGGGCATCAAATTTATGATGTGGTTTGATTGAACCTGGTTTGGCAATAACCATACCACGTTCGATTTCGTCTTTTGCAACGCCACGTAATAAAAGACCTACGTTATCGCCTGCGCGACCTTCGTCTAATAATTTACGGAACATTTCAACGCCTGTACAAACCGATTTTTTATGAAGTCCGAAACCAACGATTTCAACTTCTTCGTTAACTTTTACAATACCGCGTTCAATACGACCGGTTCCAACAGTTCCACGACCTGTAATTGAGAATACATCCTCAACAGGCATTAGGAAAGGTTTGTCAACGTCGCGCATTGGGATCGGAATATATTCATCTACTGCATCCATAAGATCATAAACGCATTTCAAATCTGGGTTATCAACGGTACATGAAGGATCAGATACTGCATCCAAAGCTTTTAAAGCGGAACCAGGAATGATTGGAATTTCGTCACCAGGGAATGAATAGAATGTTAACAATTCGCGTAATTCCATCTCTACTAATTCTAATAGTTCAGGATCTGCGATATCAACTTTATTCATAAATACAACTAGACGAGGTACTTCAACTTGGCGAGCTAATAAGATATGCTCACGTGTTTGAGGCATTGGTCCGTCTGTTGCGGCGCAGACTACAATTGCACCGTCCATTTGAGCGGCACCTGTAATCATGTTTTTGATATAATCAGCATGGCCCGGACAATCTACGTGTGCGTAGTGACGGTTTGCTGTTTCATATTCTACGTGTGCTGTAGCAATTGTTATGCCACGAGCTTTTTCTTCAGGTGCATTATCAATAGAGTCGAAAGAACGCATTTCTGCGCCACCTTTCAAAGCTAAAGCACCTGTAATTGCGGCTGTTAGTGTTGTTTTACCATGATCTACGTGTCCTATAGTACCAACGTTTACGTGTGGTTTTGAACGATCATATTTTACTTTTGCCATTATAACGCTCCATTAGAGAAAAATTTATATTTAAAAAATACTAAATACAAAAAAATATTTAAATATATTAATTTGTTATTATCGCAGACTCGTAGTGTGAGAACTTCATTGTGTAAACTGCTCGGCCTTGGCTCAAAGAGCGAAGTTTCGTTACATATCCGAACATTTCTGACAATGGAGTCACTGCTTGTATCACCTGCATCGTCCCGCGATATTCGATATTCTCGATTCGTCCGCGACGAGAGTTGATGTCCGCTATAATATCTCCTGTATATTCATCAGGGGAAATAACTTCTACTTTAAAGTATGGTTCCAAAATAGTCGAACCGGCTTGGCGGCTGGCATTCTTTACCGCTATTGTGCCCGCTATTTTAAATCCTAAATTTGTCGAAGTCCCGACTAAATATCCAGCGTCTAGTAACCTAACCTTAACATCGAGCATCGGATATCCTTGCGGACCGACTTTCAATGCTTCTTCAACACCTTCTTGAATACTTTTTGCAAATTCTTCAGGAAGTTTATTTGTTTGAATTTTGTTTTCTATGACTATTCCGCTTCCGTTATCACCAGGTGAGATTTCTACAGTAACGTCTCCGTGCTGTAGCTTCCCTGCTATTTGATTTTCGAAAACCGCGGAATCTTTTGCTATTGTTGCCGGTTTTTCTCGATATGCTACTTGTGGACGCCCTACTCGCGCAGGTACTTTAAATTCTCTAAGTAACCTATCTACCATTATTTCTAAGTGAAGTTCGCCAACGCCGCTGATGATTATTTGTCCGCTTTCGTCATCTGT
Organism: bacterium; assembly: GCA_037127915.1. Classification (GTDB taxonomy): domain Bacteria; phylum Bacteroidota; class Ignavibacteria; order Kapaibacteriales; family UBA2268; genus JBAXXL01. The sequence continues at coordinate 33,783 of JBAXXL010000020.1, read as the reverse complement.
TTTGAATCTGAATGTTGGATCTTCATCCGCTAAACGTGCTAGCACATCAAGCATTTTTTCTTGATCGGCTAAAGTGCGCGCTTCCAAAGACTGGTTTATTACCGGTTCGGCAAATTCGATTTTTTCATATAATATAGGTGCTTTGCTATCGCAAAGTGTGTCACCTGTATGAGTGAATCTCAAAGTTGGGACGGCGATTATCTCGCCGGCTCCAGCGTACTGAAGTTCATCTCTTTTATTTGAATGTATCCGGAAAATCTTCATTATTCGTTCTTTCTTCATTGCGGTCATATTTTCGTAGGACTTGCCTAATTCCATTACTCCGGAATAAATTCGAATGAATATCAATTTCCCGACATACGGGTCGGTTAAGACTTTAAATGCTAAAGCGGAAAAACTTTCATCGCTGTCCATATTACGGACAATCACTTTTTCGTGATCTTCGGCGGAAAAGCCTTTTACTACTTTAATATCTTCAGGTGAAGGCAGATAATCTACTATTGCATCCACGAGCGGTTGGACTCCTATATCTTTAAAAGAAGAACCGCAGAACACAGGTACCATTTTCCCTGCTAAAACACCTTGTCTTATACCCAACATTATATCGTCATTTGCCAATTCACCATCTGTTAAATACTTTTCGAGTAATTCATCGCTATTCTCTGCCGCGGCTTCTATCATCAAAGCTCTATATTCTTCAGCTTCGTCTAAATATTCACTTGGAATATCTGCTTCTTCGATATCAATTCCGCGAGAATCCGGGTCAAAGTATAAGGCTTTCATTTTCACAAGGTCTATTATACCTTTAAAAGTGTCTGCCGCTCCTATCGGTAATTGAACCGGTACAGCGTTGGATTTTAATTTGCTTTTTATCATTTCGACGGCGCGAATGAAATCTGCTCCCATTCTATCCATCTTATTGATGTAGGCTATCCGTGGAACTTTATACTGGTCTGCTTGATACCAAACAGTTTCGCTTTGAGGTTCCACACCTCCTACAGCACAAAAAACACCTACTGCTCCGTCCAAAACTCTAAGAGAACGCTGTACTTCGGCTGTGAAATCAACATGTCCGGGAGTATCAATTATATTAATTTGAAACTCTTTCCAATGACAAGTTGTCGCCGCCGAGGTAATCGTTATTCCTCGTTCCCGCTCTTGCTCCATATAATCCATGAAGGCCGTTCCGTCATCTACTTCGCCTATCTTATGCAGGTATCCTGAATAAAATAGTATCCGCTCAGTAGTGGTGGTTTTGCCTGCATCAATGTGAGCAATTATACCGATGTTCCTCAGTTTCGATATGTCAACATCCGGTTGCATTAATTGGTCAGGTTTGTTAGTTTACAAAGAACTATCAATTTACTATTTGTTACCATTTGAAATGCGCGAAAGCCTTATTGGCTTCTGCCATTCTGTGGGTATCTTCACGTTTTTTTACTGCTGAACCTTCGCCCTTAGCCGCACTCATTAATTCTCCGGCAACTCTTTCTGCCATAGTTTTTTCTCTGCGTGCTAAAGCGTAGTTCTTTATCCATCTTATTGAAAGAGCTATGCGTCTATCATCGCGAACGTCAACAGGCACTTGATAAGTGGCGCCACCAACACGATGAGAACGGACTTCCATTAAAGGTGCCGCATTTGATAATGCTTTTTTAAACACGTCCAATGGTTCTTCTTTCATTTTTTCTGCAATTATATTAAATGCATCATAAACTATACTTTGAGCTGTCGATTTTTTTCCGTCTAACATTATGTTATTAACAAAACGAGATACTAAGATATCGTTATATTTGATATCCGGAATCAGTTGTCTCTTTTCTGCTCTTCTTTTTCTCATATCGCTCTTTTCAAATTATTTTTTTACAACAGTTTTCTTAGGTCGTTTTGTTCCGTATTTCGAACGGCCTTGGTTTCTTTTTTCTACGCCTTGAGTATCAGCGGTACCACGTATGATGTGATAACGAACACCAGGTAAATCCTTTACCCTGCCACCGCGTACAAATACCAAGCTATGCTCTTGAAGATTGTGACCTTCGCCCGGAATATAAGCAGTTACTTCGATGCCCGTTGTTAATCTTACACGTGCTACTTTACGCAAAGCTGAATTCGGCTTTTTAGGCGTTGTAGTGTAAACTCTGGTACAGACGCCGCGGCGTTGCGGACAATTCTTTAAAGCTACCGATTTACTCTTCTTTACTATTTTCTTTCTGCCTTTTCTAATTAACTGACTTATAGTTGGCACGTCTAATCCTCAAATATATTTTTCTTATAATCTCATAAATAGAGAATTCAAAAATAAACTTTTTTTCCACAACTACCAAATTATATTTCTTTTTTTTTTATATATTATTAAATTAAAGTGCTTTTTTGCGAAAATAATCCATTTTGTGAATTTCATTTCACACTTTATGGCTCGAAATAACCCATTTATTTGCAAAATTTACTGATTCATTCGATGACTTGCAGGCATCGGATGATAAAAAACCAAAAAAAAGGCGGGGATTAACCCGCCTGATTTTTATTTAACTACTATTAGTTTGTCAGTTACTCGATGACCGTTTGAGGAAAGTGTTACTAAGTAAACTCCTGGACTCATATTTTTAGAGTTGATTTTGTAAGTATTATTGTTAGATGTTGGGAATGTTGTTTCTTTTAAAACAGTATTACCTTGTATATCTGAAATGATTATATCAACTGCATTTGCGTCAGATACAGTAAATGTAAGTGTTGCAATATCAGTTGTAGGATTAGGTACTATACTAACAATATTTAAATTGCTTTCTGTGCTTTCATTTATATAATTAATGCCATCGTTACAACCCTTATCATAACGATTACTCAAAAATGACAGCATTGACATATAGCCCATACTTTGTAAATCGTTTTTATTGTTTTTGCGATAAATATTATGCTTGAATATCAAATTATCTACATAATCTGTTTCATAATCATTTATATTAATCGAATCCAATAATTTTAAATCAATACATAATCGTGCTAATTCTTTATCCTTCTGAGGAACTAAGTTTGTTTGCTTAAGTTCATTTTTCAATTTTAGTAACAAATCCTTCTTGTTGCCTGATTCTGATAAATATGAAGATAAAGCAATTATTTTATTCTGTGTTGCACTATTAATTAAATTTTCATCAATAGTATATGAAGATAATTCGGTTAAAAATAACTGACCGCCTTCACCGCTTTCACTACCATCAATACACTCGTAATTTGCATAAACATTTTCTGTACAAATATCATTCATAACTGAATCTGTTTTATCACCGCAACATAAGCCGGGATATTGAGGATGTAATGTATCCTGAATCCATTGAGACTCATTAAGAAGAACAAGATTCCCATTGTAAAATGGAATAATTCCTGAAATTCTTGGTGGCACCATAGGGGGGCGAAAAGCATTAATCTTAATATTTAAGAAAGGATTACCCGGAACTAAATTTAATATATGATATGGCGCGAATTCTGAAAATCTATTATGACCACATTCTACATTTAAATCAAAAATCTTACCATTTGTAAAAACATCAGCCGCGGCATTTTCTTTATGATTAGTAGTATCAATTTCGCAATCTTTTGTGATGAATTTATTATTGTAGTTTGCTAAACTAATAATTTGATCAAACTTAAAATCATTCATCCCATAGATTTTTTGCATATTATCTTCAATAATCGTTTGCATAATAATTTTGGTATTCTCGCTCGAAACTGCTCTATAATATTGATCAAATGTATTTCCTCGGAATCTTTGCTCACCACTATTAATAGCGTAATATGAAAAACGAGAACGTGTATAATTATTATTAAATGCTTTGCCATCGAATGCATTATCTCTAAAACTGCCATATTGCACAATGTTGTATTTATTCTCGCAAAGTAAAGTTCCAGTTGCAAAGGCATAATCACCTATTCCGCAAGTATCAAATTTACTGGTATAGATATCCATTTGGATGGAATTGTTTGCCGTTATACCATATTCAAGCCTTTTGAAATCACAGACGTTGAATCTTACATATTCGCAATCATTTAGTAAAACACCACCGGTTCTGTAAATGAATTTATTCCAATTGTCAGGTTCTGAAGGAAATCTTTCAATAGTTGAACTGTCAATAAATTGGCAACTATCAAACATAACAAGACGGTTGATTTGAGGATTGTAATTCTGACATCTATCATAATTAATCGAAATCAAAAAGTCAAAATTGAAATATGGATTTGCGTGACGGCTTTCGGTATAGAAACCCGATTTGAAAATAGGGAAAGGAATCCTAACGTCAGTGGCATTGATACTTATGTTTTTGAATTCTGAATTGTTAATTGTTAAAGTAGTGGTATATGGAATTCCTAAAGGATTTCCTTTCATATAAATAACAGGTTGTGTACTTATATATTTTGTATTTGCATATTTCTCAGAACCGAGCGGTAAACAATTATCATCTAATTTACCGATAACTTTTGCAGTACCGTGCAGGCTTGGTGCATTACCTACATAAAAGTTGCCATTTACTATATGCTCTGGGTCTTTCAAAGCCATAACAGCACCGGATGGAACAGTAACAGTTGCACCTGCTTCTATGTTCAGTTTTTTTATTTTTGCTACTGCCTTAGTTCCTAATGTTAATTTTCCGCCTGCTAATACATTGATTTCGCAATCGATATCAACTATAGCACTATCTTCTATAAATAATTCAGCTTGGGCGGTAACAACGATTTTACGATCTTCTAAACCATCAATGCCGGAATTATTTCTCATTGTCATAATGGAAGTTCCATAAAGATACATATCCTTCTCACCGTTTAAATGGATGAAACTACCGGGTTGTGTCTTTAAATTGCTCCAAGCATATAGCAATGCTTTGTTATTCACAAATACTTCACCATAGATTTCACCATAATTATTTTCCAATTGACTTGAGAAACCGACACATCCGGGAACACCGCCGATACCATTATCAATTGAAGATTCTATAATTAAATCACCAATTTTCAAATTACCGGTAATTTCAACATTTTTTATTAAACCTTCCATTAATATAACCGATTCTGATGTGTCAGTTGATGATGTAGTTACATAATGGCAAGCCGTCGGTTGGTCCGAAATTAAAATACCATCTATAGCTAATATCGAAGAATCCTGTACAGTAATATGACGCCTAAAAGCCGGATCATCTGAGTTGATTCGTGTAACGCCTTGGTTGTTGTGCGTTTCGTTGGGAAGCGAAGCACCACCCCAATCAAGTACATTGTAAATACCATCGTTACCTGACGTTTGTCCACGCCAATTTGCTAACTCAAATTCAAGATTACCTTCATTTACCTGAGAACCCCAATGCATAATTCGAATACTATCAGGGTTGAAGTATCCTCTTGGGTCAGGGGTTGGTAAGACTCCATTATCAAAATACATTGGTAAATTATAGTTTGTTGTTCCAATAGTATAAACATACTGCCCTTTTTGGCGGATTGAATGAGCAACTGCTCGATATGCATCCACTAATCCAAAACCTACTCTTTGAGCCCAACTACGTTTTAATTTGTCGTTCCATTGAGTTACATATTCATATTGATATGGTCTTCCATCATAAAATTGATAGGATAAATAGTGTTCTGTACCATGTTGTATCAAGGCACCTCTTGTGAAATTTTCAAAATCCGGTATTTTTTTGGCAGTAAAGGTTATTATATCATACGCTTTCCTTTGTACGTCCGTACCGCAAATTGGTTTGGTATATAAACTATCTACAGGTAAAGTTAACGGTACACCCATAAATTTATTAACAGATAACATTAACCCACAGATACCTGCTACAAAAGGTCCGCTCATAGAAGTGCCTGATTTCATTGTATAGTCATCTGCTCCGTCGGCGCAAACAATACCGTCTCCAGGAGCTACCACATCAACAAATGCCTTTTCTTTAGCTAATTGCCTTGAATAGAAGTATAAGGTATCAAGTGTTATCGAATCTCGATACTTCACTATATCGCTATTAATATCAAATTTATTTACATCTGGCGAAAAATTGTAAATATCCCTAAATTGAATTTGATTTGAATAATTGGCTGAATCATTAACTCCGTTTTCCCACAAATCACAATTCATATTTTTTAAAATTCCGCTTTTGGTAGCCCCAACAGCTATCGGCCTATAATCTTTTGTTGCATCAGTAGGGTATAATGGATCCGCAAATACAGTAGCCGCAGGGAAAACAGTTGTTGGAATAAAACGAATACTTCCATCTGGCAATATTTGAGAAGCAGCATGATATGCCCCATTCAAACAAGTTCTATCATTCCCAGCTGATGCTACAACAACTATACCTGAATCAATATCATTAGGAAGTAATCTTGATACTCTTCTCAAATTGTTTGATCCATAACTACAATTTCTTACATCGGGGAATAACTTACGTTCGTTAATTAAACCATCAGCATCTGCATCACTTACATTGTTTATCTCATAGTATATAGATAAAGCATGGCATTTTGGTGCAGATCCAACCATTGGATAATTATTATTAGCTAATGCTACAGCATTTGATGTAGTATAAAGACCATGGTTATCACCTAGCTGATCATATTCCTCTATACCATCACCACTGCTGGGAGTTTCATGATTTGGATATACATCAGGGTGAATTGTTGGAAATATAAAGACATCTGAGAAAGCTATTTTTATTTGAGGCTTGCCCATTGTTATTTCCCATGCTAAGGGACTCTTCATTTCATATATCTCAGATTGGAATCCCGAATGTTTCCAATGCCTAGGAAAAAAGTCTAACGCGCTGTGAATTGATGATCCAGATAAATTTTGTCTTAATGCCTTGTCATTTGGTACTGTTAGCAAAATAATAGATCTGTTTTGAAATTTAATGTTCTTTACAGAAGAAAAATTCATTTTTATATATTGTACAATATCATCTATACATTTATAATCATCGAAATAAATTCTACATTTTGGATTAAATAATATCATTTTTTCAGTTAATTTTTTGTCCAATCCTTTAAAATAAAACTTACCAAATTTTTCCTCAAGCTTTTTAAACTTTTCCTTAAGCTCCGGTTTTGTATTTGAAATATAGTTATATCCTCTTGTTTCTCCGGTATCTAATCCTTTATCAAACGGATATTGGTTTTTCATAAACTGTATTATGAAATATTTTTTGGCAAAGCGTTTGCCAAATGTAGGTGAATCTTTGCAAGTATCAATTTTAATAGAATCCAAGTTAATTGAACCTTCCCAATCCCATTTTTTCCATTCTTCATTCCACTCTTTATGGTAATCATTTGGATAAATCATTTCCAAACAATTATTATCAACTTTTGGCTGTGCTTTTAAACTTGTTAAAATTCCTAAAATAGCCATAAGCGCAAGTATTATAATCTCCCTTCTCATACCATTTACTCCTTAATAAATTTACCGGTTTGGTTACCACATTTCACAAAATATATACCATTCGGTAAATCGGAAATATTAATATCTTCAATAAATGGTAATTCTTTTATTTTCCTCCCACTATTGTTGAAAATCTCAATTATTTCTTTTGATAATGGATTATTATTAAGTTTGATCTTAATTAAGTTTGTCGCTGGAACCGGTTCGATTATAAGTGTATTTTGGACAATTCTATAATCATCAACATTCAAAGGAATAAAGGTACGATTCTCATAAAGGAAATTTTTAACTGAATCAATATTATGCAAAACATATTGCTCTATTGATTCATAATCTTGATATTCATCAAAATATATTCTACACCGTGGATTCCCTAATACGCTTTCTTTTGGTAAAATTTTATCAAGACCTTTAAAATTAATTTCTCCAAAAATTTCCTGTAATTGTTGAAATTTAAGTTTTAGTTCGGGCTTTGATTCTGATATATCGCTAATATGCTTTACTTCATTTGTATCCAATATATTATCGAAAGGGTAATAGTTCTTAATAAACTGAATCATAAAGTATTTCTTAGCAAATTTTTTCCCGTATGTTGGTGAATCTTTACAAGTATCATATTTAATAGAATCCAGATTAATAGAACCGACCCAGTCCCATTTTTTCCATTCTTCATTCCAAACTTGATGGTAATCATTTGGGAAAATCATTTCTAAGCATTCATCCGGGGGTGAAGCATTAACATTAAAGAAAAACAACGGCAGTGAAACCACCATCGTAGCAAGAACAAGAAAGAATCTTTTCATAATAAAACTCCTAAATAAATTAAAAAACCATTTTTGGCACTATGCCATTTATATAAAATATTATTAATTTCTATATAACTAAGATACTTATATTCGTCAGAATCTATATTTGGGTTTAATTTTACTTTTGGGAGTGGAGTTTTGGTTGAGGATTTTTTTTGTTCGGTATTAACACTATGAAATACTTGTAGTAGTTGTAAAACCGCTATTATTGAGAAAATATATTTAAAATTCCTCATCATTGTTACTTCTTATTATAAACTAAAAATAATTTTACTTATTCTGACATTATTTGTTAATAATTGTTAATTCAACAGGACAAAAATACAAATATAATTTGAATTCACGATATGAATATTCGACAAAAACAACGCTTTTTTGAAATTATTTTCACTTTTTTTGAAAACAATTGGAATATTTATTGAAAAAGTATACCTAGTGTACAAATTTATGTACACTTTTTTGAATTTGGTTTATATAATGGGATTGATAAAATAAAATATTCGTTGATTTAGCAGTATTCTCGTTTATATTTAAGAATACATTCAATCTTATAATCGGTTTTTCCCTCTTTTTTCACTAAAAAGAAGACGTTGCATGCAACGCCTCTACGCTGTAATGGATATTAATAAAATAATAATCTGCCGAAGGCAGTTTTTTATTAGGTATTAATTGATTATTTTTGAATATTATAGAAGTTATTTCTTTGGAAATTTGTTTATAATGTTTTATATATAAATGTGTAAATTATAATTGTTAAAATAAATAGGATATATTTAAAATGGCTGATAAAAGAGATTATCTCAATCCCGATAAAATCGTTCGTCATATTGACGTAAAAAAACACAACGTTGTTGAACTTGTTGACGCAATGGGCGGAATGGCTTTCCAAGCAAGAAATCTACACCGCGCCGCTACAATTTTTGATATGATGGTTGCAGAAAAAGAATGCGGCGTTTATTTAACTTTGGCAGGGTCGCTGATTTCCGCGGGTTTGAAACAAGTTGTTGTCGATATGCTCGAAACCAATATGTGCGACGTTATCGTATCGACCGGCGCAAATATAGTTGACCAAGATTTCTTGGAAGCTCTGGGATTTTTGCACTATCAAGGTACTCCGTTTGTAGATGATAATGTGCTAAGAGATTTGATGATTGATCGTATTTACGATACATATATAGATGAAGATGATTTGCGCGTATGCGATATGACAATTGCGGAGATAGCTAATTCATTAGAACCTCGTCCATACAGCTCACGTGAATTTTTAACAGAAGTTGGCGCGTGGTTAGTAGATAACGACAAAGGTCAAGGCTCTATCATCCGTACCGCTTATGAAAAAGGTGTTCCTATTTTCTGTCCTGCATTTTCGGATTGCTCAGCAGGTTTCGGATTGGTTCATCATCAATACTTTACAAAAGGCGATGTTGTTACATTGGATTCAGCAAAAGATTTCCTTGAATTAACCCGTACAAAAATTGAAATGAAAACAACCGGTATATTTATGATTGGCGGCGGTGTTCCTAAAAACTTCACTCAGGACGTTGTCGTTGCCGCTGAAGTATTGGGCGAAGAAGCCGATATGCACAAATATGCTATACAAATCACTGTTGCCGACGAACGCGATGGCGCGCTAAGCGGTTCAACATTGAAAGAAGCAAGTTCATGGGGTAAGGTTGAAACCACTTACGAACAAATGGTATTCGCCGAAGCAACAATGGCTATGCCGCTAATCGTTGGATACGGCTACCACAAAAACAATTGGAAAAATAGAACTGCCCGCAGACTTAATGATTATTTAGCCGGATTTTAATGAGAGCCTTTGAAGCAAACTTTGTCGCGGCCGCTGACCACGAAAATGAATTTCCCAATTTGAATCTTCCGGAAGTAGCTTTTGCCGGACGTTCAAATGTTGGTAAATCGTCATTACTCAATTCTATTATCAACAGAAAGAATTTAGCACGCACCAGTTCTTCCCCCGGGAAAACACAGACAATAAATTTTTACGTAGTGGATGATAAATGGAGTTTAGTCGATTTACCCGGTTTCGGATATGCCAGTATTTCAAAAAAAACCCGAAGCTATTGGGAATTACTCATCTTTATATATTTCGAAACCCGCAGGGATTTAAAATTTGTCTGCTGTCTGATTGACAGCCGGCACGACCCTCAGCCGAAAGATTTAGCTTTGCTCGAATGGCTTGTAAATAATAATAAACGTTTTATCGTCATATTAACAAAATGTGACAAAATTGCCGATAAGGAAATCAAAGAACGCCGTGAGCAACTATTGAACTTACTCGCTCAATGCGATGGATTGATGGATGTTCTGGCTTATTCTTCTGAAAGCGGACTCGGTAAAAAAGACTTAATTGGTATGTTAAACAAGTACTTGGTAAGATAATGGAACCAATAACTTACAATGTAATATGGTTTGTATTAGTGGGTGTATTACTCACTGTTTATGCAATCTTAGAAGGTTTTGACTTAGGTTGCGGGATTCTTCATTTATTTTCAAAAAGCGAAGACGAACGTAATACTATTACAAAATCAATCGGTCCTGTATGGGACGAAAACGAAGTGTGGCTTATAACTGGTGGTGGAGCATTATTCGCCGCGTTTCCACACGTGTATTCTTCAGTATTTTCTGGATTTTATCTTGCTATCATAGTGCTTATGTTAGCTATATTATTCCGTGCTACCGGTATCGAAATACGCAATAAAATGGAAAATAAAAGCTGGAGAAAGGTTTGGGATGCCGCATTTGGCATATCATCATTGTTGATAGCATTGCTATTAGGCACTGCCTTGGGCAATGTTCTTCACGGTGTACCGATGGGAGTTGATAAAGAAATCAATATCTCACTTCTCGGTTTATTAAATCCGTTCTCACTGCTTTTTGGAATAGGAACAGTAGCGGTATTCGCATTGCACGGCAATATCTATGCTATTGTGAAATCCGATGGAGAGGTTGAAAAATCGTTCATTCACAAATTGAAATACACCTATCCAATAGCGGCTCTATGTATAATTGCGGTTTTGATAACCGGAATGTTCCAAACGCATTTGACAGCTAATTATACTGCAAATCCCCTATTAATTGTTATTCCGATTTTTGTTTTGGTGATTTATACTTTCTTGATTATACATATTTTAAAGAAGAAATATAAACCGGCTTTTGTATTTTCATCGGTGGGAATCGCACTACTAATGACTATGATTGTTGTTGCAATGTTCCCGAATATTGTCTTTTCTTCGCTCTTGTCGGAGTTCAATCTAAATATATATAACTCAGCTTCGTCACAATTGACTCTGAAAACTATGCTAATTATTGCCGCTATCGGTTTGCCGCCGGTTATAATTTACACATTATATATATACAGAGTTTTCCGAGGGAAAGTAAAATTATCAGAAAAAATGGATTATTAATATAGGATACTATGCCGGCAACAGTATATACAATACATTACGAAACCCCCGAGAAACAGAAAATTCATAAGATCATTGAAGTTCTGCACTCGGGCGGTGTTATATTGTATCCAACTGATACGGGATATTCATTGGGTTGTAAACTAAGCAATAAGGAAGCTATTACGAAACTCCGCCGTATCCGCCAAATGGATACCGACCACCCTATGACATTCCTATGCCTTGATATATCTAATATTTCGGAATATGCTAAGGTTGAAAACAACGCCTATAAGATGATTAAACGCCTGACACCCGGACCATATACCTTTATTCTCCCTGCTTCCAAAAATGTTCCCAAGTATTCGTATAATCCCAAGCGAAAGACATCCGGTATACGTATCCCTGATAACCGTCTTTGCAAGGCACTATTGACGGAATTGGGCGAACCGCTTATTTGCTTAACTGCAAAACTACCTGACAAACCCGAATTTGATGATAACGAAGATACAATAAACGCTTTTATGAAGTTGGTCGATGTTTGCGTGCGAACCAATGAACACCATTTTGTCGGTGAATCTACTGTTATAGATTTAACTCAAGACGAATTCGTTATTCAGCGCCGTGGTGCAGGATATGACGAATTACAGGATTTAATAAGCGATGAACTATAATAAAGTAGTAATTTAAAATGGACAAACTATTCGAATCCACCGACACTTTCGCATCCGGTATAAGGAAGAAATTGTTTTTCGCGGTCATTATTTTATTTGCTGTGGCATATATTGGCAAACTCGCACAACTACAACTCTCAAGTTCCCAATATTCCGAACAAAGCCGCGCCCAAGCTGTAAAAAAGAATAAAATCGTTCCTTCTCGTGGAAATATGTACGATAGGAATGGTCAGCTAATTGTTTATAACGATGTTTTGTTCAGCATTACGGTTACTCCAATAGATTTTCGTGAACATTCCTTACCATTACTATCGCAGATAACTGGTCTTTCGCCTAAACTCATTAAATATAAAATTTACAAATCAAAGCGTGGTTTTACAAAGTTTGCACCGATAAAAATTATCGATAGTGCCGCTTTTTCGATTGTATCTCAAATCGAAGAATTTAGCGATTATCTGCCGGGTGTGGAAGTAAAGCCCGAATCGAAGAGAAAGTACAATTTACCTTGCCATTTAGCACACGTCTTGGGTTATACCCGTGAGATTACCGAACAACAGCTTAAGCAATCACCTTATTATGGAATGGGCGATATTATAGGCCAAAGCGGTGTTGAAAGCACTTACGAAGATATTCTCCGAGGCAAGGACGGGTTTAATTTCTTTACTATCAATAAATTTGGTGAAAAAGTACAAGCGCTGGGAATAGAAAAGATGCAGGTTCCGGCTGTAAATGGATCGGACCTTTATTTGACAATAGACCTGGATTTGCAAAAGCGCGCAGAAGCACTATTGCGAGGAAGACGGGGTGCAGTGGTTGTAATAGACCCAAACAATGGCGATGTTTTAGCTATGGCGAGCGCACCGGATTTTGATGTTCAGAAATTCAGCGGTAAAATTGACAGAGAATACTTAAGTAAACTCTATGCCGATAAAAACAAACCTCTTTTTAACCGTGCCATTTCCGCACGCTATCCTCCGGGTTCAACCTGGAAAATGATGACCGCATTAGCCGGTATGGGTGAAAACATAATCACCGAAAACACTCCTATCCTATGTACCGGCGGGTATAAAATGGGAACCAAGATTCTGCCTTGCCACGGGGTCCACGGTAATGTCAGCGTTAGAAATGCGCTTAAAGCATCGTGTAATTCATACTTCGGTAAACTCGGCGTCAAATTAGGATTTAAGAATTTTTATAAATGGGCTACATATTTCAATTTTGGTCAAGTTACTGGCATCGACATTGCCGGTGAATCGCGGGGATTACTGCCTAGTGAAGAATTTCTGAAAAAGAGATATGGTAAATTCGCTACGGTTCAGGGCCGCTTAGCAAACTTCGGTATTGGCCAAGGCGAGATTTTAGTTACTCCACTGCAAATGGCGGTCTATGTGTCGGCTATAGCAAATGGCGGATTACTGATTCAACCTCACGTAGTGGGATATTTGAAAAACCATTTTTCCGGTAAATTGGAAATGCTGAATTATCAGGTTACCCGTCTGCCGCTAACGAGAACATCTATAAACGCCGTAAAAGAAGGTATGTACCGAGTGGTGAACTCCGGTGGTACGGGAGGATCGGCGGCTATAGGCGGCAAAAACGTATGCGGTAAAACAGGTACAGCGCAAAACCCTCACGGTGCATCCCATTCCTGGTTCGTATGCTTCGCTCCTATGGACAAACCAACCATCGCCATAGCTGTGTTGGTCGAAAATGCCGGGGCCGGTGCCGACGTTGCCGCGCCTATTGCACGCGAATTAATGATGCAGCATTTCTACCCTACGTATTATAATACCGGTGAAACCGCAAACACAATCGACACCACAGCAACCGGCGCTATCAATTACGAAAACTAATTTATCAAAATGTCCGACACTTGTGAAAGTATCGAACATTTTTTTTTCATCCCGTTAGGGATGCAATATTGGTTAAAAATGGAAATAATCGTAGGGACAGGTCGCGACCTGTCCGTCTTTTGTAGGGGCAACTCTTGTGGTTGCCCTAAAGCAAAGCCTGCCGTCAGATGTTTCATCTGATGGCATCCGATTATTACCCTCTGACCGTCCGAGCCATAATAAAAAGTTTTAGTTTAGTTTTCATAGTTTTTTCCTTTTTCCCAAGCCCCGCCACTGGTGTGACGGGGGGAGAAAAACAATGATCTTACATTCCATCAAGAGTTATACAGGAGCCAAAATCTTCCAATATTGCTACGCGAATTTTTTCTTTATCTTCGTAGCCATATTTTTCAAAGATTTTATCTAATCGCCCGTATAAATCTTCAGCAGATATCCTGCTATCTTTTATAACATAACAATTTAGAAGCAACTTGATTCTTGTTTGATCTGTGTTTACGTAATAGTTTAGTATTAAATCCAAATATGCATTATTTTTTTTTGAATAAAATTTAGATAAATCGATAATTACATTAATATCCCCGCTATAAAATATTAGATTGATGTTGCTGAAATAATCAAAATTTGGAATACGCTTCTTGACTTTTTTGAAACTTTTCAAGTATTTTATCAAATTTGAGTCCTTGGAATAGAAACTCTTTATTGCATTTTTTAATGCTATACTATCATTTCTATATTCATCGATACTTTTATTCCATCTATTTAAATTTTCATAATCACAAATGGTGGATTCCTCTTTACTTCTATGTGATTTATAACATATATTCAGAGTGTAAGCATAACGTAAGGTGTCAATCAATTGCTTATACTCAGGATTTTTAATGGCATAATTATTTTGAGAACAACTTGTAATAAAACCACAAAGCAACATAAGAACAAGAAAAATCATATTTATTTTCATTATCTACCTCCATTATTCATTCTATAATATGTTCATATAATTGCATAATATAATAAGATTTTATAAAATAAAAGTAGCCGCATACATATATTCAGCGGCTACTGTTTTTTACATCCCTTCAAGTGCTATCAAACTACCAAAATCTTCCAATATTGCTACGCGAATTTTTTCTTTATCTGCGTAACCATATTTCTCGAAGATTTTTTCGATTCTGTTATATAAATCTTCAGTAAGCATATACTTGTGAACATTAAGAAGCAATTTAATGTTTGTGTGGTCTGTGTTTAAATAATAGTTAAGGATTAAATCCAAATATGCATTATTTTTTTGATGGTAAAAATCAATTATATTAAATAATGGTAGATTATCAGATTCAAGTAAAAAATTTCTGTTACTAAAATGTTCAAAATTTGGAATACGCTTCTTGACTTTTTTGAAACTTTTCAAGTATTTTATCAAATTAGAGTCATTGGCATAGAAACTCTTAATTGCCTTTTTTAATGCTGTGCTGTCATTTATATATACTTCCATACTCTTATTCCACATATCCAAGCCTTCATATCTGCATTCCGTTCCTGCACTGACTTTGTGACAGATAGAGAGGGTCCAAGCACATCGTAAACTGTCAATCAATTGCTTATATTCTGTGTCTTTATTGGTATATCGGTTTTGGGTACAGCTTGTATTAAATATACAAATCACCAAAATAACAAGATAAATTATATCTTTTTTCATTATCTACCTCCATTATTCATTCTGTAATATGTAATATGTAATATGTAATATGTTCATTTAATTGCATTATATTATAAAATTTAATATAATAAAAGTAACCGCCTACATATATTCAGCGGCTACTTTTTTTATTACATTCCTTCAAGTGCTATCAAACTACCAAAATCTTCCAATATTGCTACGCGAATTTTTTCTTTATCTGCGTAACCATATTTCTCGAAGATTTTTTCGATTCTGTTATATAAATCTTCAGTAAGCATATACTTGTGAACATTAAGAAGCAATTTAATACTTGTGTGGTCTGTGTTTAAATAATAGTTAAGGATCAAATCCAAATATGCATTATTTTTTTGATGGTAAAAATCAATTATGTTAAATAATGGTAGATTATCAGATTCAAGTAAAAAATTTCTGTTGCTAAAATGTTCAAAATTAGGGAAATTTCTTTTTACTTTCTTGAAACCTTTTAAGTATTTTATTAAAGTGGAGTCTTTGGCATAGAAACTCTTAATTGCTTTTTTTAATGCAGTACTGTCATTTTTATATTCTTCTATACTCTTGTTCCATTGGTCTAAGCGTTCATATCTACATTTAATCCCAACCCCAGTTTTATTACATATAGAGAGTGTCCAAGCACAACGTAAACTGTCAATCAATTGCTTATATTCAGTATCTTTATTGGTAAATCTGTTTTGTGTACAGCTGGTATTAAAAATACAAATCACCAAAAGAACAATAAAAATCATATTTAGTTTCATTATCTACCTCCATTATTCATTCTATAATATT
Organism: bacterium; assembly: GCA_037127915.1. Taxonomy (GTDB): domain Bacteria; phylum Bacteroidota; class Ignavibacteria; order Kapaibacteriales; family UBA2268; genus JBAXXL01. The sequence continues at coordinate 17,156 of JBAXXL010000020.1, read as the reverse complement.
TCAAATATGTTCCATAACCTGGGACAACATCAGGGTCAAGTGGGTGGTGATTATATAAAGGATCGGATCCCCATTTACTTGTCACCCTTGTTGCTAAACCGTATTCATTCACTCCGGATACGATTGCGGAGTGAAGTGGATTACCTTCACCATCAAAATAAATAATTCTATCACCTACTTGTACACCTTCACTACCCTGTAATGGTCTCGCCATTTCTCGAGCATCATCCAATGGATAACCATCCCATCTCATATACCAAAAACTATTATGTGAATCACTGAGATCACCATTCCCATTATGCCAAGCATAAGAATGACAATTATACGCAAAGAGATTATCCCAAAAAGCGTACTTATTATCTCTATTCACTGGGGTAGCATCTCCAATTTGAACTTCCTCATTACCATCAAATTCTGTTTCACGTGCTGGTCCATCTTTTAATTCTTGCATTTCATCGGGAGGTAACATTTCCCACGGTGCCACTTTCCCTTTTTCTGCAGGTCCTTGCACTTTTCCTGTTCCATCTGTTCCAGTTTCCTGTTCACCACTCACTCCATTTGTTTCCGTATCCCCATCCGCTTTTGTGTCTTTGTTTTCGGCAGGTGGTGTTGCGCCGCCACCACCAGAACTACCGGCACTGACGCCACTTCGTTCAGCTCTGTTTCGTGCGGCATCTGCTTCTTCTATTCTGGCATTAGGGTTCCAATTTCTCATAGCCTCGCCAAGTGCCTCACCAATTGCAGTGGATCGCTGTGCTTCCATGGCTAAGTAATATGCTCCCATAGCGGCCATAACACCGCCACCACCAGAACCGGCTATATATTGCTCTCCACTCGGATCAACATACTTAAACGGGTTATGTCTGCAATATGAATATCGGTTGTAGCCGATATAATCTTCTGGTGTTTGGACGTAATTGTCTGCTTGCATGAATTGTCCAACGGTTGGGTCATAAATTCTTCCATTCATGTTGATGATATTGTGTTCCAACAGATGCTCGTGCCCGCAATAACCGCGGTCAAGAATTCTCCTACCGTCAGATATCACATCTGATAGCATTCCGGTTAAGGCTCTATTTCCTTCATTTTTCATTCATCACCTGCAAATTTACAATCTACAACGATATTCTAATTCTAAATTAAACAAAATGTCTGAAATAGCCAAAAGCGCGGCGTTTTTTTTTAATAATCCCTTTAGGGATGCAATATTGGTAGAAAATCGGTTAATCGGCGACCACGAAGTGCCTTTAGGTACGACATATTATTCTATTTCGTCCCGATGGGACTTCCCAAAACAAACATACACCTTTTTCTACCGATATTCCCTGCCTCGGCACTATTTACTTTTTCTTCTCATTAATAATTTGCACTTAACCATTGACAATTTTTTTTCATCCATTTATCCTTAAAATTCCATAAATCCCCGTTCAGACAATAGCAAACCAATAATCATAATTCAGACGAAAAAACGCGGACAGGTCACGACCTGTCCCTACAGATCAACATTCACCAAAATTATTTTCACTTTTTATTAAACGTCTATAATTCTTATTATCAATCGTTTACGCCGTTTTTCCCAATTATGACAAAAAATTAATTTAACGAATGAGAAAGAAATGGACTTCTCAGTTGTCTATACATAAGTAGAGTGTGCAATTTTGAAATATTTGGTATTTTTTATGCAAATTAAAATTATCTTTTTATGTTTTTTTGTTTTTCCTTATGTCCTTTTCGCCGGTGATTCTTTAAATAACCACACAGAATTTATGTCGCCGCGAAATGCTGTTATAGAAATGTTCTGTAATACCGGTAGTGTTATGGGAGCCGAGAGCTATGGAACTCTAAACGACTATATCCGCAAAAATCCCGACGGAATTATTCCTATCGTGTATCATACGTATAGTCCTTTCCCCAATGACCCATTTTATCAAATTAATAAAGCAATGAATTTGAATCGATGGAGTAACTATACCAATCATTTCGATATGAGTTTAGATAACTCCGCCACGGTAGGGGGCCATTATTTTGCCCAAGACCGCACCGATGCGGATAGTACTATTCGAGCCATTAACTGGCAAAAAGGCATTGTTGTTCCGGTAAAAATGTCAATTGATATGGTGAAAGACAGCGACTCAGCTGAAATAACGGTGAATATTAAAGCTGTGGGGGAATTCGGCAAACGTACTGTATTTATCTATTTGATGGACACATACTATACCAAGTACAATATTGGGCTACCTTGGCGTAGCGACGTTTTAACACCGAACAGCGAGCTGTATTTCCGCTGGATACCACGAGCTATGGTACCGGACGAAAATGGGTTGGAAGTTAAGCTATACGAAGGCTCCGATACCACTTTAAAAATTAAAGTACCTATTAAAACAACCGGCTTTCAGGATAATAAAAAGCTATATGCTATTGCGGTGCTTCAATCCCCAACTTCAACCAATCTCATTCAAGCGGTTACTACCTACAATCCAATGAGAGCAAAAGTATATTTCCAAGACAAGGAAATACATACCGGTGATAGTGCTTACATTCAAATCAAGCGCGACCAAAAGAATTATTTTACATATACCTTAGAAAATCCATACAACTACGAACAAACATATAAGGTCAAACTTTATTGTGATTCAAAAATATTTTATTCCTCATTGCGGTTTTTTGAGGATACGCTTTATACTTTAAAGCCTCATGAAAAAAAAGACCTGCAATTTATGGTTGTCAGTCAATACTATGCCGATTTCACAAGGATTGATATCGTAGTCAATCCGATTAGCGTTCCCGACCCGACGATGCAGGAGGATGCGGTTTTCTTCTCCGTTTTTGCCATTACTGATGGTATCTATTGCGCTACTCTGCATACCTATCCTAAATTGGAAAAAGATGCCGAAGCATTGGACAACTTAGTTATGGATTTTTCACAAGATTGGGCTGTGTGTCCTTATGATGTCTTTATGAAAGGCTACATCGATATGCCGATTAAATTATATTATTTAATGACCGATACTCGTAATATACCGACTTTTGGTCTTAATAAAAAAAGGGTGGATTTCTGCCTGTCTCTATTAGAACGCGGGAAAGGTGTAATACTAACATCAGTTTACGAACTGGCTATGGCTCAAAACGCCTACAAAAACATTAATTACATTTCTCAACCTGCTATGAGCAGTTTGCTGGCCGATAAAATTGGAATAACATTGGGAACGCACTACAATCTATACGTACACCCAACCTATCCGTATTTTCCTGAAATAAATGTTTTTGGTGTCCAAGGTACTGAATTCGGCAAAAATGTCAATGTCCAAAATACTGTCATTAATTATGGAAGGCAATATATTCCCGATAGTGTTATAACTAAGACCTCTAATCTTGAATCAATAAAATTGAATGGAAATAATCCGAAAACACAAGGCTTTTTGAAGTACGATATTCTCGATGCACCGGCTGATGAATTTGCTGGTGTATCAACCGAAATAGGCGATGGCAGATTGCTTTATATTGGATTTGGCCTCGAAAATTCCACTTATTATGGTCGAAGAAATATAATTGAGAATGCAATGTATTGGTTAATCAAAGGTTTTAAACCCAAAAGAGCCAGCCTTACTTTAAAACCGAGAGAATATATTGATTTTGGAACAAAGGAGATTTACAAAGATACAACCGCCTATGTTAATATAAGTAATACAGGTGATACAACTTTATTAATTAGAGATATTTATATTAATAAATTCAATGAGTCGTTTACATTCGATACATCTGCCATAGTATATAAGCTTAATCCGGGGCAATCGTTCAATCTGCCGATAAAGTTCATGCCAAAAAAACGCCAAACGATGCAAACTTCCCTAAATGTTGACTCCGATGCGTACTATTCTTCGTTTACGAGTCTAACGCTTTTCGGTATTGGTGTATTAACAGAAAAGAAAACCCCTCCGAACGATGGTGAAGATAATTATTGGTTAGATATATCATCGAAAAGCCAATCCGATAATGTGAACATTAAATTTAAACCTAATAAAAACGCAAAAAATATAAAAATCACACTTATTGATAGCGAAGGTAATCGATATAATTTACCGTATTCCCCGGAAGATGAAACACAAATGCAATCCTATAAATTCAATAAAAAATTATTCTCTTCTGAAAAGTACGAACTATTAGTAGAAATTGACGGTAAGGTTATAAGAAAAAACATTAATCCTTCGGAGGGCAAATAAAATGAAAAATGTATATATATTTTTATTATTATTGTTGTTTTTTATATTCGTTAGTGAAGTAAATTCTCAAACAACCACTGGCTTACAACCCAATGTTCAAAATACAAAACTTAAACCTATCGAAATAAATCTGAATTTTGTACCGGACGGCGAAAATTCTAAACTTGAAATTGGCATTGTCTGCAACGACTCAATGGGAAAACAAACATTGTTCGCAAATATATTGAAATACAGTGCTTTTCCTAATATGGGCGAACCCAATTGGCTTGAAAATTACATTGAAACATCGTGGAATCCGGCGCAAGCTCTGATGAGTTTTCCATCAGCAGAGGGTATTTCAATTAATTGCAAAAAAGGTGCTATATACCACTTTGAATATAAATTCAATTGGGCTTGGCAAACTACTTTTAACTCAATTTATGCATTGGTTTATATTCAAAACCAGGAGTCCAAGGAAGTAATCGACGTCGTACGCAGTAATAATATCCTTTATTCCGAATTCAACCAACTCGTTCCCTCGGCTTATTTGACAATTACTCCAAATAAGGATACCTATTTCGAATATATTATTACCAATCCGACTAAAGTAAATATCACTTATGAAGTCAAGCTATTTTGTAGCAACATTAGCTGGCAGTTAGCATTGGATAAAAGTATAATCCCGGTACCTGCCGGTTTTTCGGATACTTTTAGGTTGAAAATCAAGACTACGCCTCGCGAACAATATGGTTCAATTAGTCTTACGGTTACACCAAAGTATTTGAAGAATTCTTATTCCGTACCTGAAACTCGCACCATTGTCAGAGAAGTAATTACTGATGGGATAGAGTTTCTTGGTGTTTCGAGTGATCAATTTCCAGCGGACTATTATAATGATGGCAAACCACCATGGCACATTTATATTCGGAACGCTTGCTTTGCTCAACCGGAAATAGGTCCAAAGTTTGTATTTATGAACTACGACTATTGGCAGAAGAATTTCCCTAATTTAGATTACAAAGTCTTATATCTGTTTGCGAAGTCCGACAACTATGCGAGTTGGGGAATGCAAGATAAACTTGAAAAAGCCGCTTTGGACTGTATTGAGAAAGGGAAGCCCCTTATTGTTTCTTCTAATGCAGGACTCAGCGTTCAAGCAGGAAAACTCACCGGATATAAACCCTCAGCAAATGTGACTGACTTTTATAAAAAAATTGGCGTTGAATACAAAGGGTTTATTGATTTGAAATATTTGCATGATACACTGTCCTTCCGGGTGGTAAACAACAATTCATTAAACGCCGATATTATTGACAACAATGTCATAGTCAATTCCGCGATAGGCATAGACCAGCGTATAGCACACCGCGTTGATTATATAGGAATCACCGGAGCTAATAAAGAAACTTTCCCATTCCTTTGGTTTAACCGCAAAGGTGAACCATCAAAGTCTTATGCAGGTGTAGCAACTGTAATCGGCAATTCAAAAATTATATATACTTCTTATGGATTGGAAACGATAGGCGGTGTTGGCGATACTTTGCTTATCCGCAACTTTTTGAACTGGGTTTTGGATCCAACAAGCGTTATCGATGCGAACAAACAAAACCTAATTGATGTATATCCCAATCCGGCGAAAGATTATATCACTGTCTCTTTGAAACCTTCCGAAGGTTTCGAACCTTCGGAAGGTTCTGCAATATCTATATACAACACACTTGGCGAAATGGTGATGGTTGTAGGGACAGGTCGTGACCTGTCCGCCAAAATCAGCATTTCCGATTTACCAAAAGGTGTATATTTGGTGAAAGTGGGTACCGAAACGGCGAAATTTGTTAAAAAGTAGATTCTTAAACTCATCCGATGACTGGCAGTCATCGGATGAGTAATAACATGCAGTTCTGCAACTTAGGATGTGTTGGAATTTTTATTTCATCCCGCTAGGGATGCAATATTGGTAGAAAATAGGATTAGAGGTAACCGAGAAGTGCCTTAAGGTACGGCATATAATCTTAAATTAAACAAAATGTGGTTAATAGCCAAAAGCGCGATGCGTTTTTTATACAACGCTTCGAATAATACATCCTACAATCTTTTAATCCTTGAATCCTAATTCAGAATATTCTATTTCGTCCCGATGGGACTTCCCAAAACAATATTTCACCTTTTCTACCGATATTGCATGCCTACGGCACTTTTTTCCTTTTTTCTCATCCCGCTAGGGATGTAATGCTTTTCGACAAAATTATTTTCACTTTTCTTAAAACACCTATAACCATTAATATCAATCATTTTCGCCGTTTCCCCCAATTATGACAAAAAATTAATTTAATGAATGAGAAAGAAATGGACTTCTCAGTTGTCTATACATAAGTAAAGTGTACAAATTTGAAAAAAGTGTTTTATTTAATTTTTATTTGGAGTATTGTATGAAATCATTATTAACGGCTTTAGTTATACTAATTGCTTATAGTGTTAGTGTATATGCGCAAACTGATACATTGGTTATTAAATTGAAAAATAATCAAATCGAAAAAATCGCGGTTTCAAAAATCAAAACGATTAAATTCGAGAATGTTACATCTGTAAACGAGCCAAACCAATCTTTAAGCGGCTTAGCAGTTACGGGTAATTATCCTAATCCGTTTCAGGAACAAACTAATATCGAGTTTGAAATTTCTTCCATCGGCAATGTAGAGGTTATAATTTACGATAATCGCGGCAATCAAATCCAAAAGTTGGAATGTACCAATTGTCAAATCGGGAAAAATTCTTTGCCATGGAACTGCATAGACAAAAACAACAACAGAGTCGAAAGCGGAACATATTACTACGAAGTAAGGTTTAATAGCGAAGTTTTAACCAAAAAAATGATATTGGTTAAGTAAGTTCTTAAAGTTTATAAAGTTATAAAGTAGAAGAAGTTGTCATTCCCGCGGAAGCGGGAATCCATGTTTCCTCGCGTCAATAGTTCCTCTTGACGCGGAGATTTGAAAACAAAATTACTAGTTTACTCATCCGATGACTGCCAGTCATCGGATGAGTTTAAGAATAAAGATTATTAATTAATCAGGAATATTTGAATATGAAAAATGTTTTATTTATTATTTTGTTGTGTGTGATTAGTTTTACGCTCAAATCAGAAGATTTGGGAATTAAATTTTATCTTGAAGATGGAAATTTTAGTCAATATAGAATTGACGACATAGAGGAAATGAATTTTATTGAGTCCGATTTGCCTTATATGATGGAAGTATATGCTTATAATACTAAATATACTTTAGATACAAAGGATATCACTTCTCTGACGTTCCTTAATTCCAACACATTAGTAGTCCAGAAAACAGATGATGCTTCTCTTTTTTTAATTTCCGAAATTGATAGTATAAATTTTGTTCCGAAAACCGCTAATGAGATTCCCATAGGAAACTTCACTTGGATGGGACAAAATCTTGATGTCGAATCCTACCGCAACGGCGACCCAATCCCGCAAGTTACTGACTCCGCTGAATGGGTTAACCTGCAAACGGGTGCATGGTGCTATTATAACAACGACCCCGCTATGGGAGCAATCTATGGAAAACTTTACAACTGGTATGCTGTTAGCGATCCTCGTGGTTTAGCTCCCGAAGGCTGGCACATTCCAATTATTGAAGAATGGAAAACAATCCCTGACAATCTGGGCGGCGATTCCTTAGCCGGTGGTATGCTAAAAAGTACCGGCACCATTGAAACAGGCGATGGTTTATGGCAAAGCCCAAACGTTGGTGCCACAAATGAAACTAATTTTTCCGGCGTACCTAGCGGTTATAGGTATGATTCATTCACTAATATAGGTTTAACCGCTAATTATTGGTCTTCTTCCGAACAAGAAACAATTAAAAGTATATGGATCCGTGTGTTATCCTACGATAAATCTGCGCTTGGTACAAGTATGGGTAAAAAAACTTGTGGTTTTTCGGTGCGTTGTATAAAAGATTATAATATTCCCGCTATCAAATCTATATCCCCCAATTCATCTCAAGTAGGTAAGGTACTCACAGTTTCCGGTACCGGTTTTGGAGCGGAACGCAAATTCAGTTATGTTTCATTTGGAACTTTAACTGCTGATAAGAGCGATTATATATCTTGGAGCGATACTGAAATAAAATTAGTTATTCCGCAAGATGCAAAAACAGGGTATGTATCTGTATGCGTCGAGGGTATTTTAAGCAATTTAGTAAATTTCGTTATCACCCAAACCGATCCCGATTATTTTGAAGCAATAATTATTGGAACACAAGTTTGGATGTCACGCAACCTTAATGTGGACTGCTACCGCAACGGTGATACAATACAACAGGTAAAAAAATGGACTGACTTGAATAATTTAACAACCGGTGCTTGGTGCTATTATTCTTTTAAAGTTGAAAATGAAGAACTTTATGGCAAACTCTATAATTGGTACGCCGTTAATGATCCTCGCGGATTAGCTCCCGAAGGTTGGCATGTGGCAAGCGACGCAGAATGGACTAAGCTAACGGATTATCTTGGCGATACTACTGTAGCTGGCGGTAAATTGAAAAGCACAGGAAATTTGAAAGATAATACCGGACTTTGGAAAGCACCAAACTTCGGTGCTACTAACGAAAGTGGATTTTTAGCACTCCCGGGTGGCAAACTTTCTGAAATGTCGTTTCAAATGATAAACTTTTATGGATATTGGTGGACTTCTACTGAATTGGATGAAAACGTCGCTTGGAATAGAAATATTTACAACATGTCAACGAATTGCTCTCGATCGAGTGAAAATAAAGGTTCCTGCTTGTCGGTGCGTTGTATTAAGGATTAAATGAGTTTGTAAAGTTTAAAGTTTTTAAAGTTCATAATGTTCTTAAAGTTATAAAGTTGAAGAGACGTCTCGAAACCTTCCGAAGGTTTCGAACCTTCGGAAGGTTAGTAGAAAAAAAGATTATTAATTAAATAGGGAATTAAGGTTATGAAAAAAGTGTTATTGATTATCGCGTTGTTTATGCTTAGTTTAACTCTCAAAGGAGTTGAACCGGTTGTTAAGTTTTATCTTGAAGATGGAAATTCAAAAGAATATAGACTGGAAGATTTTATTGAAATGAGTTTTGTTAAATCAAATTTACCATATCTGATGGAAGTCTTTATAGACGGTGCAAAAAATTCCTATAATGTAAAAAACATAAGCACATTGGAATTTAGCGATTTAAACACATTGAAAATAAATCTTTCATCTTCGGTAGAAAATATCAATATCGGCGATATAGACAGTATAACCTTTATTCGTAATCCATATAATCAAATTACAATTGGACCGCAAACTTGGATGAAAAAAAATCTTGATGTTGAGTACTACCGCAATGGCGAAATTATTCCGCAAGTTACCGATTCCGCGGAATGGCAAAACCTTAAAACCGGAGCCTGGTGCTATTACAACAACGATCCCGTGATGGGTGCTATATACGGAAAACTCTATAATTGGTATGCTGTAAATGATCCGCGCGGTTTAGCACCCGCAGGTTGGCGTGTGCCGCATAATAGTGATCTGACGATTCTTTTAAATTCACTGGGTGGTGAAGCCGTTGCCGGAGGCAAGTTGAAAGAAGCCGGTACCAACCATTGGCAATATCCGAATACCGGTGCAACCAATGAATCCGGTTTTACTGCACTTCCGGGTGGTGCTCGTTATCCAAAATTTTCGGAACTCGGATTTTCTAATTTTATGTGGACTCAGGACAAGGCTAATGTTTCACTTGTTTACTCTTGGACTTTGAGCTATGACAAAGCTAATCAACCTTGGGGGTGTAGTGCAATGTGTAGCGGCTTATCGGTACGATGTGTAGAAGAATAAAAAAGTTCTACTCATCCGATGACTGCCAATTATCGGATGAGTTAAAAAGAATAAAGATTATTAATTAAATATGGAATTAAGTTTATGAAAAAAGTTTTATTGATTATCGCGTTGTTTATAGTTAGTTTAACTCTTAAGGCAGTTGAACCGACTATAAAGTTTTATCTTGAAGATGGTTCCTCAAAACAGTATAAAATTGAAGAAATTGCGGATATGAAGTTCATACAGCCGGAATTGCCATTTCTGATGTATATTTATTCTTCAGGATTAAAAACAACTTACGACATTCGTGCAATTGAATCAATGAATTTCTCTGATTCGACAACATTAGTTCTCAAATTTTCAGATGGAACCGAATTAATTAATATCAACAGAATTGATTCCATTATTTTTATAGTATATTCATGTACTGAAATTACAATAGGCACCCAAACATGGATGTGCAAAAATCTTGATGTTGAACACTATCGAAATGGCGATTTATTACCTCAAGTTGTTGACCCTGCAGAATGGAGTACATTAACCACAGGTGCTTGGTGCTATTACAATAATGACACAGAGTATGGTAAAACCTATGGTAAACTATACAATTGGTACGCTGTAAACGACCCGCGCGGCTTGGCACCTGTCGGTTGGCATATTCCAAGTGATGAAGAATGGAAGACTCTAACTGCTTATCTCGGCGGCGAACCGCAAGCCGGCGGCAAATTGAAGGAATCCGGAACTGCACATTGGCAAAGCCCCAACTTTGGAGCTACTAACGAAAGCGGTTTTCTGGCTCTTCCCGGAGGTTTAAGATTAAAAGATGGCTCTTTCTTATTTATGAGTTCCGACGGTTATTGGTGGAGTTCTAATGACAACGGTAAAACTAATTCTTGGTTCAGTGCTGTAAATTATAGTACCGGCAGTCTAACCCGAGCCGGTAAAGCTATGGAATCCGGGTTATCTATACGTTGCGTAAAAGGTGAAGCAATAGTACCTGTCATAAATAGTATAATTCCAGAATATGGTAATTTGGGAGATGAAGTAACATTAAGCGGAAGCGGCTTCGGAAAAACACGCAGTTCTAATATCATTTTATTTAACTCAACAAAACCACTATCAACCGATTATACAAGCTGGAACGACACTGAAATAAAAGTAAAAGTGCCCAAGGGCGCGAGAACAGGGAAAGTTTTCGCAACCGTAAATGGAAATAAGAGCAATGAAGTAGATTTTACAGTTCTACTGCCATGCACCGAAAAAAGCTCATACACGACTTTAAATATAGGTACACAAGAATGGATGGGAGAAAATCTCGATGTTTGTTATTATCGAAATGGCGATCTCATTCCACAGATTACTGACTCCACAGAATGGAAAAATTTAAAAACAGGTGCTTGGTGTTACTATAATAACGATACTAATAATGGAAACATTTACGGCAAACTTTACAATTGGTATGCGGTGAACGACCCTCGCGGCTTAGCACCGGTTGGTTGGCATGTGCCTGAAGATGAAGATTGGAAAACATTAGAAAAGCATCTTGGTATGTCCAATACATTAGTTGATTCAACAGGATACCGCGGAACGAATGAAGGCGGCAAATTGAAAGAAGTTGGATTTGACCATTGGCGTAAACCTAATACCGGTGCTACAAATGCAACGGGTTTTACCGCTCTCCCAGGGAGCTACCGCGGTAATCAAGGTGCGTTTTACAGTTTGGGTAAAGAAGGTTATTGGTGGAGTTCTACTGCTACCGATACGGCAGATGTTTGGTTCAGAGGACTGAGCTATTATTACCCGGGCATATATAGATACAGCAATAGTAAAGAATATGGTTTTTCAGTTCGTTGCGTCAAAGGTGAATTTGTATTTCCTAAAATCAACAAAATTAATCCGGCTACCGGATATATTGGTGATGAAGTAATACTCGAAGGTACCGGTTTTGGAGATGTTCAAGGTACTAGCGTCGTTACGTTCAGTTCCTTAACACTACCGCCAAATAATTATTTAAGCTGGAGCAATTCGAAAATAAAAGTTAGAGTTCCGAATAAAATTGAAACCGGATATGCAAAAGTATCTGTTACTGTAAGCGAAAGACAGAGCAATGAAGTAGATTTTGAAGTTTTAATACCTTGTACTGAAAGAGCATACTATACTTCCGTCAAAATAGGACCTCTTGTATGGATGGGAGAAAACCTTGATGTATGCAGATATAGAAATGGAGACATAATACCGGAAGTTAAGGATAGCGTCAAATGGAAAAATTTAAAAACAGGCGCATGGTGCTATAGTCATAACGATCCTGAAAATGGTAAAATATTCGGAAAACTTTACAACTGGTATGCGGTAAACGATCCGCGCGGATTGGCTCCTGAAGGTTGGCACGTGCCAAGTAATGCTGAGTGGACCTACTTTGCGGACTATTTTGGTCCTGCGGATGTAGTTGGCGGAAAACTAAAGGAAGTTGGAACTACTCATTGGTTAAGTCCTAACGCGGGAGCTACTGACGAATTTGGATTTAAGGCTTTACCTGCCGCTGGACGTGGTCACTATAGTGGAAATTTAAGATTCTCTGAAATTGGTACTTATGCTCATTGGTGGAGTTCAGATAATGCTTATGGTAGCCTTATTTACTATTATTCACCTTCATTGGATAGAATTAAATATTATCAAAATGATGGTTTTTCGGTACGCTGTGTTAAGGATTACAATCCTGACACTATCCCTTGCGGTGGTAGAAGTTCGTACACTCCACTTACAATTGGAACCCAAGTGTGGATGGGAGAAAATCTAGAAGTATGCCGTTACAGAAATGGCGATCCTATACCACAGGTAAAAGACAGCACAGAATGGAAAAATTTAAAAACAGGTGCATGGTGCTACTACAATAATGATCCATATTATGGAAAAGTTTATGGTAAACTTTATAATTGGTATGCCGTGAACGACCCACGCGGTTTGGCTCCTGCTGGATGGAAAATACCAAGCGATCCGGAATGGACACAACTTATTGATTATGCAGGCGGTGATAGCGCGGCAATTTATAAACTAAAAGAAGCCGGAACAAAACATTGGCCTAATACAAATAGAAGAGCAACAGACGAATACGGCTTTTCAGCTTTGCCAAGCGGCTACCGTGGAAACATTAGTGATTTCCTTAAATTAGAATATCACTGTAAATGGTGGTGTTCAACTGATAGTAGCACTAACAATGCTTGGAGCAGAACAATGGACTACTACGATTCACTACTCATTCGCAACTCAAATACGAAGGAAAATGGATTTGCTATACGCTGTATAAAAGCGAATGCAATTGTACCTATGATTAATAGCATAATTCCGAATAACGGATATATAGGCGATGAAATTACGATAAATGGAGCGAATTTCGGTTCTTCTCAAGGAGCTAATTATATATCATTTAATTCAATAAAACCAGAGCAAAGCGATTATATAAGCTGGAGTAATATCCAAGTAAAAGTGAAGGTTCCCGCAGGTGCTGAAACAGGGTATATAAGTATTACGGTAAATGATATAAAGAGCGATAAAGTTGAATTCACTGTTAAACCTCTGAAACCGGACGACTGCGAATACGTCACAATCGGAACTCAAAAATGGTCATGCAAAAATCTCGATGTTTCTACTTATCGTAATGGCGACACAATTCCTCAAGTTACTGATGCCCTAGCTTGGTCAAATTTAAAAACCGGTGCCTGGTGCTACTACAAAAACGACCTTGCGGAAGGCGGTAAATTTGGCAAACTATACAATAAGTATGCCGTTAGTGATTCGCGCGGATTAGCTCCTGCCGGTTGGCATATACCAAACGATGAGGAATGGACAATACTCACCAATTATCTTGGCGGTGAGAACTTGGCGGGCGGAAAACTAAAAAGTACAGGTACATCCAGAAACGGAAATGGTCTGTGGCAATATCCAAATAAAGGTGCTACAAACGAAACCGGATTTTCGGCACTACCCGGTGGAACACGTGATTACTATGGCGTATTCCAATACAAGGGTTACTTTGGTTATTGGTGGGGATTAACTAAGAAAGACCATGAAGTTAATTTATCATCTTATTGTTTGGACTATAGCAACACTAAATTATTCATATATGGCAATACAACAAATAGTGGTTTTGCCGTTCGTTGTATTAAAGATTAAAACAGTTCTTAAAGTTTGTGAAGTAGTGAGATAAGATGGACTCCACCTTGGAGGTGGAGCCCATCTATAAAAGAATATATAGTTAATTAAGGTTTTTAAATATGAAAAAAGTTATATTTATAATGATGTTTCTTATGGTTAGTTTAACTCTCAAGGCAGTTGAGCCGACTATAAAGTTTTATCTTGAAGATGGAAATTCGAAAGAATACAGAATAGAAGATTTAATTGAAATGAGTTTTATAAAATCAGACATTCTTTATACTATGAAGGTATTTTTACATGATACAAGTTATTCATACTTAAACACAAATATTTCGTCAATTGAACTCACCGGCGTAAAAAAAATTAAAATCAATCTACCGGTCACACTAAGGTATTTTAATATCGCTGCGATTGACAGTATCATTTTCATTTCAAATGATTGTTCCGAAACAACAATCGGAAATCAAATCTGGTCGTGCAAAAATCTTGATGTTGATCATTATCGAAATGGAGATCCAATCCCTCAGGTTACTGATTCAATTGAATGGAGCAAATTAACCACAGGGGCTTGGTGCTACTATAATAACGATCCGGCTATGGATGGAATTTATGGGAAACTTTACAATTGGTATGCAGTTACAGACCCGCGTGGTTTAGCTCCTGTAGGTTGGCATATCCCTAGTGAACAGGAAAGCAATGCTTTAGAAGAATTTCTTGGCGGTATGAGTGAAGGCGGGGGCAAACTTAAAAGTATAGGTACTTACCAAGTCGGCGACGGCTTATGGGTAACACCCAATGAAGGTGCTACTAATGAAAGCGGATTTTCAGGGCTACCTGCGGGGAATAGGAATGAAAAAGGAGAATTCTGGGGATTTGGTATTTTTGGTTCGTGGTTGAACTCAAGCAAGTATGTTTTAGGACTTTCCGCAACCTACGATAATGCCGAATTATTCTCAATTGGCCCAGATAAGGAATCCGGACAATCGGTTCGTTGCATTAAGGGTGAAATAATTGTTCCCGTAATTAAAAGTATAACACCGAATTCGGGCTTTGTTGAAGATGAAGTTACTATTACCGGAACAGGTTTTGGAATAACTCGTAGTTACAGCCAAATAAAGTTTGAATGGTCAAGCCTTAAGAAAAGTGATTATTTAAGCTGGAGCGATACAGAAATAAAAGTAAAAGTACCGTATTACGCCACATCCGGAAAAGTAATAGTAAGTGTAAATGAACAAAATAGCAATGCGGTCGATTTTACGGTAAAACAAAACGTTCCTGGTGATTGCAAATATATTCCAATTGGCAATCAGGTCTGGACTTGTAAAAATTTGGATGTTGACCATTATCGCAACGGCGATTCAATTCCTCAAGTTACTGATTCCACAGAGTGGGATAATTTGACAACCGGTGCTTGGTGCTATTTCAATAACGATGCGGCATACGGTACAATATATGGAAAATTATATAATTGGTATGCGGTGAACGACCCCCGCGGTTTGGCTCCGATTGGCTGGCATATACCAAATGATGGAGAATGGAAGACATTGGAACGCTACCTTGGAATGGGTAAATCGCAAGCAGATTCGACAGGTTACCGTGGAACGGATCAAGGTTTACAATTGAAAGTAGAAGGAACGGAATATTGGCGAAGCCCAAATACAGGAGCTTCTGACAAAAGAGGTTTTTCGGCTCTTCCTTCCAGCTATCGCGGCAATTTGGGTGCATTTTTTATTCTTGGTAAGGACTGCTATTGGTGGACTTCATCAGCCGATAATTCCACAAATGCACAGTTAAGAAGTCTGAACTACTATTATGACGGTATTTATCGAAACACCACTAATAAAAAATACGGCTTTTCAGTACGTTGCGTTCAAGGAGAGGTTAGTACACTCGAAATCACAAGTTTGAGCCCGTACAAAGCATTGATTGGACGCGAGATAACAATAGAAGGAACGGGTTTTGGAACTTTTCGTAATTACAGCTTTGTTTCTTTGAATTCGATTATACTACAGCCAAATGACTATTTAAGCTGGAGTGACACCAAAATTGTAATTCGAGTACCCGCCGGCACTATAAGCGGAAAATTATTTGTAAATGTCAATGATTTAATAAGCAATCAGGTCGATTACACAATCATACAAGTACAACCAGAAAGTTGCGAAGCTGTTACTATCGGTACACAAGTATGGATGTGTAAAAATCTTGATGTGTCAACTTATCGTAATGGCGACACCATACCACAGGTTACTGATTCTTTAACTTGGTCAAAATTAACAACCGGAGCGTGGTGCTATTACAACAACGATCCCGCAATGGGTGCTATCTACGGTAAACTCTATAATTGGTTTGCTGTAAAAGATCCACGTGGATTAGCTCCCGCAGGTTGGCATATACCAAAAGATACAGAATGGGCAATATTAACAGATTATCTTGGAGGTTCCGATAATGCGGGCGGAAAACTTAAAAAGACAGGTATATATGAAGATGTTAACGGCTTGTGGAATTCTCCAAACACTGGTGCAACTAATGAAACAGGATTTTCAGCTTTACCTGGTGGTTACCGCGACAAACAATCCTTTAAATATGTTGGATCTGTCGGAAGATGGTGGTATTATACTTACTTTAGTTATTCGTTGGCTTGGGTTAGGACATTATACAATAGTAGTACTAAGTTCGATGCAGATAAATTCTATAAAGAGGATGGTTATTCAGTTCGCTGTATAAAAGATTAAATGAGTTTATAAAGTTAAAAGTTCTGAAAGTTTTTCCTCGCGTCAAGAGTTCCTCTTGACACGGAAATTTGAAACAAAGAAACTACCCCGTCAAGAAGAATTCTTGACGGGAGGTTGAAGTAGAAGAAGTATTAGATAAGATGGACACCACCTTGGCGGTGGAGGCCATCTATAAAAGAAATATATAGTTAATTAAGGTTTTTAAATATGAAAAAAGTTATATTTATAATGATG
>JBAXXL010000019.1:0-74727 GCA_037127915.1 bacterium | reverse complement strand
AATAATCGGTCTTTTCTTTGACACATTCATAATTTAGATTCTTGAATTTTACTTTAACGGAAAATGATGAATTTCCATTAATTGGTGTAATGCAAAAATCTCGAGCTAAAGTTATTTTACTGCTAAGCGGAGTAAATAATAATGTATCAATATCGGGTATAATACTATAAATTGTATCATTAGGATTCTTGACATAAACCTCTATTTCATTAATAGCACAATTTAGATATTGACTTGGCGGACTCAATGTTATTTCATAACAACAAGGGTCGCTTGCTGTTTCTTTTTCCTTCGCAGTTAGTGTAAAATCCAATAAGGAAGAGATTTCACAACTACAAACAGAGTCTGATGGGCATGAGATAATTTCTTCGCCAAAATCGCAATAAGAATTTAAATGCTGAGAATTCTTTATATTAAATCCAACTGCCATAGCTTCGTCGGATTCCGGAATGCTGATATCAGCTAAATGCAATGTGTCACCGTCGTATAATACAAATTCATTTGGACTCTTTGTAAAACTAATTGATTGATTAATTGTATCCTTCAAAAATGTCCAATCTGTTGGTGAAGTAGGGAATGTAATTGCAATACTATCGAAATTCGTTAACCATGTTCTTTGAAATTCCGGCAATGTATCAGTAATGGAACTAAAATCATATTTAAATTCCGGAATAGTGACATTTAATCCTGAATTGTTGATGATATGTAATTCATATTTACATTTTGTAACCAAAGGACCTTTTGGTGTAGGGATCCATATACATTTTAAAAAATCAGCCGGACTAGGATAATGTGGTATATCATCGCATGATATAGGACAATTAAGTGCTACGCCGTCTTCATAATCACAATAAGCCTCTTCATCATTTGCATCGTAATAATAAAGTCGTATTTTTATGGATTGATAAGGAAAAGAATATCTATCATAGCAGAGTTTACGCGCGGCTGTTAAATTTATTTCCATTCCCGGATAGAAATAGCGTATGCCGCCTTCGATGAAGGCATTTGAAGGGTCGGGTGTGACAGTAAATAATATATCATAAGGTTGGTTACCAATACCATCCCGATCATAAACTTCTGCTTTATAATATCTGCAGAAATTTGATAATTCATTATCATTATTCATCTTCAACATAATATTGTAACAACAAGGTTCAGTTGGTATTGGTACAATACTTATCGGATTTGGAAGTGCAGGACAGGTACAAGTCGTACTACACGGCAAAAAGATTCTTCGTTCTACTACACATGAAGTATTATTACTAAGATAATATGTGAATGTGAAAGTAGCGTCTAATCCATTAAAATCAGTTATTGCTGGAGTGAATAGTGATTTATCCAAATCGGTAAGGCAAAAGCTACTAATTGTAAAATCATCATGTAAACCACTACTATTTGTTAACAACAAACTTTTATTTCCTTGGTGATTAGCAAATGTAATATTAACATTCGATGAAAGAACTTCGCAACTATTATCTTGTTTCCGGTGAAAAAAGAAATCGAAGCAACAATTCTCTTTAGGAATTATCATTATATCCATCGCTGGCGATTCAGGGTCTAATCCACCGTTATATAAGAAAGTTGTACAAGAACAGGTATCGATTTGTTCTATATGAACATCATCAATATAATATGCTGTTTTATTAAGGGCATCTGAATTTAAAAGACTATCGTAGTTAAAAAGCCCTATTGTGATAAATTTACAGGTTCTATCAACTTTGAATGTTGTTTCAAACTGATACCATCCTCCCATGCCATTATCATCAGCACAATCAGGAATTGGATCGGTAAAAATTAAATTATTTCCAGTTTCTGATTCATCTATTTGAAATGGATCACCAAACTTTGGTGGTACGTTCATGATAAATTGTTGTGGATCCTTATCAATTTTCTTATCATATCCTAAATAAGTTGGAGCTAAAGCAGAAAAATAAGTTCCAATTCTCTGTGAACCACCGATACCATCATGGTTTTTACTTACCTTAAAGCTTAATTTATATGTTCCTTCTATTTCTAATTCTTTTTTTAATCTTTGTTGTATATATTCATTCCAAATTGAACGATATTTAACATTTTTTTTGGGTTCAGCCCAGAACCCTGCATATCCATAGTTTAGTGTTCCGTTGTCGTTTTCTGCATTATTATCAAATGACCATCCGTATGGATATCTTTTATTATATTCGAAAATTAATTTATTATTATCTTTCTCATCAATATGATAATTAAGCCAATTTTGACCTGTTTGAAATTTCCAATATGGATTATAATAATTAAAGTGATTTGGTGTGTAATAAGTTGGTGAATACCAACCTTTTAAATAACCTTCATTAAATTTATCAGTTCCAGTCTTTAACTCCATAATCCCACCCCAAACAACACCTCCAATAGCGAATTCAAATTGTTCATATTTCCGATAGTCTTTAATGATATCGTCGGGTTCTTCATTACCCTCAATTTGACTAAACTGATCATAACATTCGAAACATCCATTTGTGATATAATCATCATCACAATTTGCAGGTATTCCATCAATTATAGTATTGAATGGATTACAATTACATGGATCACCTTTTAATGGAAGGCCTTGTGCTTCTATTACACTAATAACAAATACAAGATATAAGAAATAAAGAAGGATTTTTGCTTTTTTCCTTTTTACATTTAAGTAACTGTTTTTGTTAAGCAAACTCCTACGATGTGCTTCTTTTAAATAATTCATAAATACTCCAGATATCTTTAAAGTTAATTTATATAATATACTTGTGTATATTTTTCCTTATTCAATCCATTGAATCCAATTTGACTTCTTATAACATTAATTTATTTCATTTATTTCTCAACAACAAACTGCGTCGAAATACACTTATCTTTTGTTTTAATAATGACATTATAAACACCATTTGAAAATGACATACAATTCATAGTTAATTTCGTTTCACCTTCATGCAAGAAACCTGAGAAAACATTCATTAACTCGTTACCTTGCAAATCAAATACTTTCACTTCTGCTTGAGTAGCTTCTGAAAAATTTATCAGCAATTCGACAATATTTTGTACTGGATTAGGGTAAATCGATAAATTTTGCCTTTGCTTCGGTAATACTTTTATTGATTCAGAACCATTTGCTAATGCTAATGTATAATATTCACCACAAGCAATAGTTGACCAATCTGTAGCAGTTCCTATTTGTTCCGGAAGGCTTTTACAAGTAAAAGTACCATCGCCTAATTGACCGGAGTAATTATTACCCCATGCCCAAAGAGTGCCATCTTTTTTTATTCCTATCGTATGTTCACCACCGCCATAAACCGATGCCCAATTATTGTCATTTCCAATTTGAATGGGACTTGTTCTATCAATTGTTGTTCCATCACCAATCTGCCATGTTTCATTCCAACCCCAAGCCCATAATGTACCGTCGGACTTAATGCCCATTGAATGACCACCACCGGTTGCTATTAAAGACCAATTTGTTCCTTTTGTTACTTGAATTGGAAGATGTCGCTCTATTTTTGTTCCATCACCTAACTGCCCTTTTTGGTTATCGCCCCAAGCCCACAAAGTGCCATCGTTTTTGATACCAAAAGAATGTTGCCAGCCGCACATAGCTGTTTCCCAATTAGAATCTGTATCTATTTGAATTGGAATATTTCTACGCAGTAGGGTTCCATCACCTAATTGTCCAAAACCATTACTACCCCAAGCCCATATCGTTCCATCGGTCTTGATAGCAATTGTAAATGTTAAACCACAATCAACTGATTTCCAGTTTTTTTCTGTTCCTATCTGAATCGGTAAACTTGTATCTTTGTTGGTTCCATCACCTAACTGCCCTTCTTCATTATTACCCCATGCCCAAAGAGTGCCATCAGTTTTGATACCCAACGTATGATTAACACCGCAGGAAATATATAACCAATTATGGTCTGTTCCTATTTGTATAGGATGACCTCTATAATCAACTTTTGTTCCAGCACCCAACTGACCATCGTCATTATTTCCCCATGCCCAAAGAGTGCCATCGTTCTTTATACCTAGTACATGATTATCTCCACTTGAAACAATTTTCCAATTAGTACTGTTATCTTTTTGAAAAGGACTGCTTATATGGTTAGTTATACCATCTCCTAATTGCCCGGAATTATCATAACCCCAAACAAATAATGATCCATCTATTTTTATACCAATTGTATGATACCATCCACAGGATACCGTTTTCCAATTCGTATCATTTCCAATCTGTATAGGAATAAAACTATTTCGTATTGTTCCATTACCTAATTGCCCCGTCCAGTTATTACCCCAAGCCCAAAGAGTTCCGTCAGATCTAAGAGCTGTTGCATAAGTAATACTACAAGCAACTGATATCCAATTTTTATCTTTCCCTATCTGAGAAGGATAACTCTTATTCGTTTGGGAACTATCTCCTAATTGACCAGAATGATTAGTTCCCCAAGACCAAATAGTGCCATCTTTTTTAATACCTACTGAATAGTAATCACCGCAGGAAATAAAAGTCCAATTGTTTTCTGTTCCAATTTTTACCGGAGTATTTTTATCTATTGTTGTTCCATCACCTAATTGGCCATAAAAATTATAACCCCAAGCCCAAAGCGTTCCGTCCAATTTAATAGCTATTACATGCCCGCGTCCTAAGGATGCCGATTTCCAGCTTTTATCATTACCTACTTGTACAGGATAACCTTTGATAATTGATGTACCGTCACCTAACTGACCAGTAGTATTATCTCCCCAAAGCCATAGAGTGCCGTCCATTTTAATGCCTCCACTTGTCTCAGAACCACAAAAAACAGAAACCCAGTTTGTATCACTTCCTATTTGAATAGGGGTTAATCCTCCTTCAGCATTTCCAATACCTAGTTGACCAAACATGTTATTCCCCCATGCCCAAAGGGTCCCATCTGTTTTAATAGCTATTACATGATATCTACCGCAAGCCGCGGAAGCCCAGTCATTATCAGTTCCTATTTGTATCGGTTTGCTTTTATCAATCGTAGTACCATCACCTAATTGGCCACCGGCATTGTCACCCCAAGCCCAAATTGTTCCATCTTTTTTTTTTCCTATAGAAAAATTGCCACCACAACTTATTGCGGCCCAATCATTTGAATTCTCTAATATTTTTGGTGAAAGATCAGCGGCAACTATTTGACAATAATAATTATCACCCCAACCATACAATGTTTCGGAGTTTAGATTTGTATTAAAAAATATTACTAAAAACAAAAAAAACACTTTTGATTTCATTTTTCCCTCTGTCTTAATTTAAGTATCGATTTATTTATTAAATTTTATTCGCAATCTTACTTTTTTTCTCCCAAACCACTAATTACTTTGCCCTAAATTCCAATCATATATAAAATAATTAATTTGTTGGTTAAATAATAGGTCAAAATTAATACTATTTTTTATATAAAAAAATTTTATTGTATATTTTTTCCTTTTTTTTTAAATATTTTTTGTTATATCAAAATGTTTATGAATAATCCAAGAGTTTTTTTGGTATAATGTGTATTATAAAAGTAAAAAGATGAAGCCCACCTTGCGGGGGTGAACTCCATCTTGAATTTTTTCCTTTTATTTACATTATTGTTATAAATCCAATGTACCTAACAATAATTCAATTAGTATATAATTAATAATTCATATTAATTATTATTTATCTCACAACAACAAATCGCTGTATATTATATTAATATTTTTTTGTATATTTGTCAATCTAAATGAACGAAAATTTATTTTATTTTTTTGGAGTTACGATGAAACATGTTATTACTTTATTTGTTGCACTATTTATTATTAGTTCTTTAGCAAATTCAGCTGAGAAACGAGTTCTAATAGAAGGTTATACAGGTGCATGGTGCGGGTGGTGTCCTTATGGTGCTTATATGATGGATGCTATGTATGAAGCTCACCCTGGGCAGATTATCGGCATAGAATACCATAAACAATTTAACGACAGTCCAAGTTCTGATGGAATGCAAATCAACGATGGATTGTCTATGTACAATGCTTTTAAAGGTGCGGGCGGTAATTTACCCACCGGTTCTTTAGACCGGTATTCCTGGACAAAAGGAATCCTTATTCATCCAGCATATTGGCCCGATTCTACTAATGTAATATTAGCCCAATCAGCACCTGTTGATGTAACATTGGTTTGGTACTTTAACGCGGAAACTCAAAAAATATCCGGCAAAATCACTTGCACAGCTCTTATGGATATTCCTTACCAATTAGCTTTTCAAGTAATCGTTTGCGAAAACAATGTAACCGGAACAGGCTCGCAATTCGATCAAAACAACAGCCTTTCCGGAAATGACAATTATAAAGGTACCCCTTATTTTGACAAACCAAATCTTATGGTTGGATTTGTTCACAATAAAGTCGCTCGTGCTATAATTGGTGGACTTGCCGGAAGTAAAGGAAATTTTCCGGCTGTGATTAATGCCGGTGAAACTTATAAATGGGATTTTGTCGCCGATATGCCGACGGCTCCTGCCGGTAGTCCTGTGAAGTTAGCTGATCTTACATTGGTTGGACTTGTAGGTTTGAGCAATACTGCCGGGTATGTAATACCGGTTTTGAACTGTGTTGAAGGCACAAGCGGTGGAGCCGTAAATACAATGACCGTTGAGGGCGATCCTGTAAATTATATCGGGTCAGGTCAACAAGTCACTTATAAATTTACTATTAATAATTCAAGCCAAGAAGATATTACATATAATCTCACTTTAGAAAAAGATGCACTTACACCTGCCGGTTGGTTAGCACAGATTGTGGGTGGAAAAAAATCCGTAGCTATAAAGAAAGGCGGAAAAGCCGCAATAAACATTGATGTTTTTCCTAGCAATAATATAGGTAATGGTGTTTATAAATTAGTTGCTGTTGACGCGAACGATGAAAACAGTAAATTAGAAGCAAAAGTGGAGGTAGTTCACACAGGTGCCGAAAGATTATATATATATTATGCTAAGGATGATTATAGCAAACTTAAAACTCTTATACCACTTTCGAATTACGATAAATTCGCTTCAATAAGCGCTTTCAGTATTGGAGATGATTTAGCAAAGATACAGGCGGTTTTAGCGAAATTCACAAAAGCAAAAACGGTAGTTTTCTCAATGGCTGATATTTACGCCCTAACAGCTCCCGATATTAATTTACTTCAGGCTTATTATGACGCCGGCGTAGGTATTCTAGTTGACGGGACACTAAGTTTAAGCCAAACGGAATTACAAACTTTTCTAAAGAACACCTATGGTTTCGGCTGGTCGAAGCAATTCAAAACGCTTAACACCGAGCAAGTTATGCCAATCGAAGGCATAACGGGCGATGCCATTTCAAATGGTTTTATCGGTTCACTGAAAAAAGACAAACAATGGCCTTCTGTTTTTACTATTACTGATGATGCGAAAGCTAAGAAAACATTAGTTTACAAAGATGACAAAACCAACATAGCGGCTGTGGCAAGCGATATTGAGGGAAAAAAACTTGTTGCATTAGGATTTTCATTTGCTAATATGACCGATGACCAAAAAAAATTAGATTTATTTAACAAATCAATTTATTGGTTAGAAAAGGGCATTAGCTCGATTGACCTCCGTTTAGATGTAGATAAAACAGAAATAAATTATGGTGATTTAACAGTTGAATCAGCTAAAGATACAATGCTTACTATAAGCAATGCCGGCTCTGATGATATAACACTTGAAGAGATTAATATATCGGGGACTAACCCCGAAGGATTTAGTTTTGAAGTTACGGGGATTCCGAAAGTCATACACCCTGCTGAAAGTTTCTATGTCACGGTTCGATTCGCTCCTACTGTGGCCAAACCTTATGCGGCAAAATTAAACATTCTATCTAATTCTGTGAAATATCCTGAAATATCTGTTAATTTGTTGGGCAATGGAACAGCAAATTCTGTACGAACTGATGCCGGATTTATTTGCAGTATATCAATGTCTCCTAATCCTGTTACGTCAAGTTCGGAAATCACATATATAGTTACCGGATTGGTCAATGCGGTGATTAGAATCAGTGATGCTCAAGGCAGAGTTGTTGCGGAAATTTATAATGGTTTATTAAATGCAGGCTCTTATGATTACTCGCTAAATACGAGAGATTTATCGTCAGGAAATTACTTTATTACTTCCGAATTTGATGGCAAATCGGAAACGTTACCATTTGTAGTAGTTAAATAGATGATCCTTTTATCAGCCTCAGGCTTTAGCGTGGGGCTGATATTTAAATCACCTTTCAGCATTAAAATATATTATTACTATAAAAAATCAAAATAAAATCGTTGTAAAAGAAACCATCATATCACTTCTAAATGTTAATAATCTAGAGTATATTTCATTAACTGACATCGCAAAATATCGTGATCCCGAGCGGAGCGATTATATCATTCAAAATTGGCTTCGCAACAGAAGTACAATCGAATTTATTGGACTTTGGGAAATATTACATAATCCAAATTTTAATTCCATCGAATTCGATGGATTTAAAAATGAATCCGGTTCTTATCAAACAATGTATTACAATAATTGAAAAAGTGAAAATTCTCAATAAGACTGCTATTGAACAAATGACAATTCTACTTAGTAAGAAAATTTCTAAAAAGTTGTTGAAGTAAAATAAATCAAAAATTATTTTCACTTTTTTTGCATTTTTTTTCAAAGCGAGAGAAAGAAATGGACTTCTCAGTTGTCTATACATTATAGAATGTGCTTTTTTTAAAATTTTGCAAAATTATTATAAAGGATTCGAAATGAAAATTATCATTACAGCAGTATTATTTCTTGTTATATCATCTTTTGCTTATTCGAAAGAATATGATTTTAAACAAATCAAAGTAGATAGTGTATATAATTCGCTAATTGACCTAAAAAAACATGAAAAAATTATGCCTGCAAAAGTTATCCAAGTAGAGGGTTCCAAAAAAATGATGGTTTGGAGTGCAAGTTCCTCAATCTTTGTTATATACAATGGGAAATTGAATCAAATAAATGACAGCCTTTTTTTAGAAGCTGTCCGATATCAAGGGTATTGCCAACAAATAAGATTTATCAACGATACAACATTTATTTGTCTTTATGTTAATAGCCTAGAGTTAACCTTGATACAATTTCAGGGAACAAAATACAGTGTCATTTATAAAGCTAAACCTCTAACAACTGCAAATAATATTCTTGGATTTGACTTTGACTCAAAAGATAGGATTTGGTTAACTACACCGCTGTGGTATTTTATAATAATTGATGGTAATAAACAAGATTTAGTTTTCGGTAAAGATACATTAACAAATAAAGATACACTAATTGACAAATACTGGGCGCATTTTGATATCATACCAAGAGGTAGAGCCGAAAATATTTATATTCAAGAAGACGAAATTTATTATATTACTAATTGCGGTATTACTAAATACAACATCGCAAGCGGTGATAGAATTAAAGTTCTTGATGAATCAAATTCACCAACTTATGATAAAAATAATTATTGTGACGATTTTGGCAAATTAAAACCATATAATGGAAAAATCTGGTACTCAACGAAGGAACCGGCTTTAATTGGATTTGATAAAAATGGTTATGAGAAGATTAATCTAAAAGAGTATTCATTTATGAATGCTCTAGATACTATTGGGAGAATTTCCGATTTCGTCTTTGACAAGGATGGCTCTATTTGGTTAACATTATGGGGGTACGGCGAAAAAGATACATCTTCGGGTTCAATATTTAAATTATTTCATATCATAGATAAGGATAACTATGTACATACCACTAAATTCATGGATAAGTATAGTTATCTTGCTTATTATGATTCCATCCACAAAAGATTTATCAGTAATGCTCAGCCACAAAAACTTTCAATATCGGAAGATGGAACTCTTTACGTTGGTACACTGACAGCAGGCTTAGTATATTTAGGTGAAAATCCCTTAACTGTAGTTGAGAAAAGTGATAATGATTTTGCATTATGGAAAGTATATCCCAATCCTGCAAGAAGCGTTGTTAAGGTTGAGCTTCATTGCAACTCAACATTTAATCCCGCTGAAACAGAGATTGCACTATACGACTATTTGGGAAGGCTTAAAACAAATATTGAGCGTTTTACAATTTCGCACGATCCTACTATTGGTAAAGCTTTTATAGAATTTAATACTTCCGGTATCCCAAAAGGACTCTATTTCCTTTGTATCAAGGTGGGTGAAGAAAAGAATATGGAAGGATTGATAATTGAATAAATGAATTTTGTATTCATTTATAATCCTTTCTTTTTTTAAGCATCAAATGTCCAACACCTCGAGGTGTTGGACATTTGAATAATTATGCGTTCCAAAGCAGGAGCTTGGTAACGAGAATAACCTGCGGAAGGTTTTTCTTTTACACAGGCAACAACACAGTAAATTTCGACCCTTTGTTCAATTCACTTTCGACCGATATTTTGCCATTGTGGAGCATTACGATATGCTTTACTATTGAAAGACCAAGACCAGTACCCGCCATCTGACGCGATCGCGATTTATCAACGGTGTAGAGCCGCTCGAATATTCTGTCTAAATCGCCATCCGGTATTCCTATTCCGCTGTCAATAAAATCAAATTGGATATATGAATGCTGGTTGATTACATTAACCACTATTCCACCTGTTTCGGTATATTTTATTGCATTATCAATCAGATTGATAAACACCTGCTCCATTTTAAATTCGTCACCTTTGAATGTTTCTATTGTCGGATCTAAATTTATACTTAATGTAAGTCCTTTTGCTTTCATCTTTTGGTCAAAGCTTAATTTAGTATTTTCTAAAAGCGATTCGATATTAACATCTGTAACTTCTAAATTTACTGATTTACCTTCCAAACTTGATATCGCCAACAAATCATTGACAATATTAATCAATCTATTTGTATGGTTTTGAATTATAGATATGTATTTCTTGTTGTTATCGTCTATGTTTTCATCAATAGTTTCCAAATAGCCTTTAATAACAGTCAGCGGAGTTCTTAACTCGTGCGATACATTAACAAGAAAATCCTTTTTTACATTTTCTAATTTCTTAATATCTGTGATATCGTAGAAAAGAACCAATATCTCGTTGTTATTATCTAATTTGTTTGCTTCGCAAATATAATAGTCATTTAGATGCTGAAGTTCTATGGAATTTCTTTCACCGGTTTCTATAATCTTTTTTATAAGTTTGTGGACTTTTTTCTCTTTCAGAACTTCCCAATAAAATTTTCCTAAAGAATCTCTATTTTCAATAAGTGTTTTAAAGCTCTTATTTGAAAGCTTAATACGTCCTTCGGCATCAAGAACAACTAAAGCTTGTTGCAGAGATGAAATAATATTATTCACTTTTTCTTTTTGCTCTTGGATATCTTCAAGTTGATTTTCCATTTTGGCAATCATATCGTTGAAACTATCACCCAATGCTCTAATCTCGTCATTTCTCTTGAATTTTGCTCTTAAAAGAAAATTACCGTTACCCACAGCTTTTGAGATCATAATAAGCTTCTTAATTGGTCTTGTAATTCCAAGCGAAAAGAAATAAGCAATTATAAGTGAAAATAGTACTGTTATCAACAGCACATTGATTATTTTGCTTTCCATACTGCCAAGAATTTTATCATAGTCATCCATAAAAATGCTTACCCTACTGACCCCTACATTCATACCGTCAATTTTTATGGGAAGTGCAACATAAAGCATATTTTTTTCGGTAGAATGACTGTACCTAACTGATGTTCCTTTTCCTTTTTCTAAAGCACTCGAAAACTCAGGTCTATCCAAATGATTTTCCATTGTTCTCGGATTAAGTTTCGAATCCGCTAATACATTTCCATCTAAATCTATTACAGTGATACGCGCTCTTATACTTTTTCCCAACACTTTTGCTTCTTTATCCAATTCTGTATAATTCGAATCTTTAAGTAGAGGAATAAATTGATATTCAATCGATCTATTAAGAGTGGATAAATTATCTATTGAATTTTCCTGATAATTTTCATTTATTGTTTTGAATGAAAAATAAATAACCACGCTTGTCAGCAAAATGATAACCAACAGATATCCGACAAAAATTCTAGAGAATATGCTTTTCATAATTTTATTCTTGGTTTTCGGTTTTGATATTTTCTTTAATTTCTGTTCCGGAACGTTTTTGTATTATTTGATCAATTTCTTTATGCTTTGCCACTTTTGCATCGAACAAATAGACCAATTCCTGAGCTATACTTCGAGTTTGTCGAGCTAATATTTGGAAGTTACGGTTCACATCGAGTAGATAACTGCAAGGTTGCACGATGCGGTAATTGTACATCATTTTATTAGTTAGAATTTCGAAATTTTCTTTATGCATTTTATCTATTTCTTCTTCTAAGCGAATAGCATCCATAGCAAGTTCAAAATCCATATCTATAAAAGAATCGAGCAGTTTATTAATCATCAATTGGATTTTTTGAGCCATTTCAGGTATTTTTGTATCCTCAATTAATTCCGGTGGAGTTAGCATTTCCATAAAATCCTTTACGATATTGGTTGCCATATCGCCCATGATTTCCAAATATATATTGATTTGATAACCAGTTAAAATCAATCGCAAATCACGCGCAACCGGTTGGTGCAAAGCTATAACTCTTACGCATTGTTTTTCTATTTTTATATCCAAACTGTTGATTTTCTCTTCAAGTTCAAGCACGACTTTTGCATAATCCATATTATCGCTAACGATAGCTTTAATAGTAAATTCTATCTGTTGTTGGACTAATGTTCCCATACTGACTAAGCGATAACGCAGTTTATTTAGCTCATTGTCAAAGCGTTTTGAAATATGTTCATTCATTTTTTACCTTGTTTTAAATAATTTTTTCTAAATTACTAAATTTTAAAATTTTAACCAAATCTTCCTGTAACATATTCTTCGGTTTTTTTATTTGTTGGGTTAGTAAATATCTTCTTTGTTTTGTCGTACTCGATCAATTCCCCAAGATAAAAGAATGCTGTATAATCACTTATACGTGCCGCTTGCTGCATATTATGCGTTACAATTACAATCGTATATTGCTCTTTTAGTTCCTGTATTAACTCCTCAATTTTCGAAGTAGAGATAGGGTCTAATGCACTTGCAGGTTCGTCCATTAATATTACATCGGGATTGACTGCCAAGCAACGGGCTATACAAAGACGTTGTTGTTGTCCGCCTGAAAGTCCTAATGCGGAATTTTTCAATCTGTCTTTAGTTTCTTCCCATATCGCGGCTCTCTTCAAGCTTTCTTCGACTATTTCATCCAATTTCGAGCGATCATTTATTCCATTTACTCGCGGACCGTAAGCAACATTATCATATATTGATTTCGGGAAAGGATTTGACTTTTGGAAAACCATACCGATACGTTTCCTAAGCTGAACAACATCAATGTTTTTGTCATAAATATCGATATCATCAATTATTACTTTACCCGTTATTTTCACTCCATCAATTAAATCGTTCATACGATTCAACGTCCGCAAAAAAGTTGATTTCCCGCATCCGGATGGTCCTATAAAAGCCGTAACTTTATTTTCAGGAATATCTAAAGTAATATCATTCAAAGCTTGTTTGGTTCCATAAAATAGATCCAAATTTTGAGTTGATATCTTTGTATTTTGTATTATCATTTTCTTTAATTTTTTAATAATAAAAAAGATTAACTATGACTGCCCGCTTTGGAACGGATTTTTGAGCGTATCAAAACGGCAGTGAAATTAAGTGCGAATGTAAGCGCCAGAAGAACGAATGTAGTAGCATATTGGAGTGATTTTGTCAATTCAACATTTGTGGATTGTGTTGCTAAAACGTATATATGGTAGCCAAGGTGCATAAATTGTGAAGACACAGTATTTGGTAAATCCGGCAGATAATACGCCACACCGGTAAATAATATTGGCGCCACTTCGCCTGCTCCCCTACTAATTGTTAATATCGTTCCTGTTAATATTCCCGGCAATGCTCCCGGAATAACAACACGTAAAATTGTCATAAACTTGGTCGCACCCAGTGCCAAACTTGCCTCGCGCAAATCCCTCGGAATTGTTTTTATTGCTTCCTCCACTGATACTATAACTACCGGTAATGTTAAAAGCGCCATTGTTAAAGCCGCCCAAATCAGCGAAGGCTGTCCCCAACGCGGTTGTAAGCGCTCGCGGAAAAATTTAATTGCGGCGGTTTTTGGTATAGGATTACCTTCGCCATAAACCTCGGAAAGCAATTTCACTTGCTCTTCCTGAGTACTCCAATAAGCTTTATCATTTTTCGCGAGTAGAGCAGAAATTTCGTTACCATTAGCCATTCCATCATCAGCAAAAGCTGAACTCTTCTGATTAAATACAACTTCCATTTTGTCCAATCTTCTGTTCGTTTCGACTACATCCATCTGCTTACCGACTACCCCGATAAAAAATCCTAATCCGAATAATCCGAAAACAATTGATGGTACACCCGCTAAAGTATTAACTGCAAACCTGATAGATTTTGTGAAAATCGAGTTTTCTTTTGCATATTCAGCTAAGTAAATTGCTGTTATTGTCCCAATTGGTACACCGATTATAGACATAATCATTACTAATAGCGATGTCCCGACTATTGCCGGAAATATACCGCCGCCGGTTAAACCGTCTTTTGGGGGTGTAGTTAAAAACTCCCACGATAAACTGGTTTTACCAAGCAGGAATATGTGTATCACCAGATAAGCAATAAATATTATTATAAATA
The DNA here is from genome assembly GCA_037127915.1 of bacterium. Lineage (GTDB taxonomy): Bacteria > Bacteroidota > Ignavibacteria > Kapaibacteriales > UBA2268 > JBAXXL01. The sequence continues at coordinate 59,946 of JBAXXL010000019.1, read as the reverse complement.
CTGCTGATAATCCTGTTAAAGTTACAAAGAATCTTTCGTCCAGCTTTTTACTTTTCGTTAAAGAGATTTTCTTTTTATAGAAATATACAGCGACAATTGCTATAACCATTAATATTAATATTAGATAACCCATTTATTGCCCCTGGAATTTTTTCATTAATTTTTTTCTTACGTAGAATTCAGCTAAGGCATTAAGCGAAAAAGTCACTGTAAATAATACAGCACCAATCAAAAACAAAACGCCGTAATGTATTCCGCGGAATTCAACTTCGGCCATTTCAGCTCCGATTGTTGCCGCCATTGTGCGCACAGATTCGAAAATGTTGCCTGAAACCAAAGCCGCGTTACCTGTTGCCATTAATGCGATCATAGTTTCGCCAAAAGCTCTACCGAATCCCAAAATTAGCGCCGCAAATACGCCAGGTGCGGCGGCAGGCAATAATACTTTCCAGGCGGTCTGCCAACGCGAAGCACCCAGTGCAAGGCTTGCGGCACGCATGTATTGAGGAACAGCCGAAAGTGCATCTTCGGTGATAGTATAAATTATCGGTATTACCGCCATCGCCATACCTAATCCGCCGACAAATGAATTTAATCTATAGGTTGTATGAAAAACTGATTGAATAACCGATGCTAAAGTCATCAAGCAAAAGAATCCGATTACAACCGATGGAAAACCCGCCAATACTTCAATTGCAGGTTTGATAATTTCCTTAAGCCATTTCGGAGCGAAAGCCACAGTAAAGATAGCGGCTAATATAGCCAATGGAGCGGCAAATAGTAAACCAATTAATGTTACTTTTAATGCACCAATAAAAAGCGGTATAAAGCTATATTTAGGAACCTCACTTATCGGTTGCCAAACATAAGCCGGTTTATCGTCCACATAATCATTCGCCAAAATGAGTTTTCTTAGATTTACAGGATTTAAAGCATTATCGTTTTCTTCTGAATTATAAACCGCCTCATTTTCTGATTCCGATTCCGAAACTGCTTTTTCAACTTCTGTAGTTGATTCTTTTGTTGAGGCTGTTCCATAAGTTTCCTGCTTCAAAGGCTCTTCTTTTACAGTAGCAGAGCCATAAGTTTCCTGCTTCAGAGGCTCTTCGTTCTTCGAAGAAGAAGTTCCATAAGTCTCTTGCTTCAGTTCAGTATCTTCAGTCTTAGATGGTGCAGAACCATAAGTTTCTTGTACCAAATCGCCTTTATCGTTTGCGGTAGAATTTTGGGATTCTACCTGAACCTTTTCAATCTTTGGCTTTTTAAAGGCATAGGTTGCTTCTTGAAAAACGTAATAAAATATAGCCAATATCGAAACTATCGAAACAAGGGCTACCATTTTTATAAATTTTTCAGCCACAAATTCTCCAAAATAGAATTTCTTGCCGTATTTCAACGGTTTATGGGTCAGATACTTATTTGTCTTGTTTTCTACATTATTTTCCATAAATCCTGTTTTGATTAATTTATCAGTTTTTCTTCCTCTTCCACCCTCTCCTTTTTAAGGAGAGGGCCGGGGTGAGGTTCTTCTTTATTCAATTTACAAATTTTCTTTTTCCTGTTCCCCCTTTTTCAAAGGGGGTTAGGGGGTTTCTCTTAGTTTCAATTTTTACATTTTTTGAAGATGGATACCTGCTTTCGCAGGTATGACATCTTACATTATCTTTGCGTCTTTGCGGTGGGTTCTTCTTCTTTATAAACTTTTAACTTTATGAACTTTACAAACTATAGCGGGAAGTAGCCAACTTTAGTTACAACTTTTTGTCCTTCAGGGCTTAAAACCCAGTCAATGAACTTTTTGATTGCGCCGGTTGGTCTGTTTCTTACGTACATATACAAGTCTCTTGAAATTGGATATTTGCCGCTACCAATATTAGCTTCATTTGGTTCAATTCCATTTACTTTGCACATTTTAACGCCCTTGCTGTATCCGTGTCCACCATAACCAATACCGTTCCCATCTTTCGAAACAGCATTCACAACTGCGGCTGTACCGGGCAGATTTTGGCAAGAAGGAGAATAATCCTGTCCTTTCAATACGTTATCTTTAAAGTAAACATAAGTGCCGGAATTATTTTCACGAGAATAGACAATTATCTTTTCATCTTTTCCGCCAAGGTCTTTCCAATTTGTAATTTTACCGGTGAAAACTTTTTTAAGTTGCTCCATCGTAATATTGGATACAGAATTGTTTTCATTTACATAGATTGTTATACCGTCTTTAGCACAAGGAATTTCAACACCTAAAGAGCCAAATCTTTCTTTCAATGTTTTAATTTCAGATTTTTTCATTGGACGTGAGGAGTTACAAATATCTGTGGTGCCGTTAATCAAAGCGGATATTCCCGTACCTGAACCGCCACCTGTTACTTGAATTGAAACTTCTGGGTGAGAGTTCATATATGTTTCAGCCCATCTTTGTGAAAGGATTACCATTGTGTCCGATCCTTTAACCGTCATTTTTTCTTGTGCCATAAACCCTGAGAAGCCTACTACTATTAGTGCAATTACTGCGACTATTATACTTTTCTTTATCATTTTTATATACCTTTTATATTTATTCATTATTATATATTACAAAATTCGCTATTTAGAATGAAGATTTTGTTTAGATTGTGTTAAGATTCAGTTAAGATATTAAAATTTGTATTGTACTCTAAAAGTCAATAAGTTGTCCAAAGGATCTTTATCTAACAATCCTGCTAATGTTGTTGTCTTGTTCATATCATACCAAAGTGATATTCTAACGTTGTCAAATGTATAATTGTGTAAACCAATGCCAATTGTGCTAAAAGCTAAGTCTTTTGTGTTGTCAACAGCGGCGGCATCAATTTTTGTATTTGGGTTATATGAATCATATTTTACTGCAACTTGGAAATCTTTGGTCACATTTTTAACTAACATTACATAGTAACCGCTGAAATCACGCATTCTGATTGCACCTGTTGGAGTTGCGGCTGATAATTCATCAACATTGCTACCCATCATATATTCAGCTGTTAATTTCATTCCACCTAAGAAATCCCAATATATTTGAGCTTCAGCTCCATACCAAGTTCTTGGTAATAAATCACCTTTTGCATAAGTAGTTGAGTCTGCTTTTGGTTTTGTAGCCATATCGCTTGTATAAACTTTATTTGTATTTGTTACTACATTACCTATGCGTGCGCTTACACCAAAATCAATTCCTAAGCCTGCGTCTTGAAAAGATAATTGTTTAGTCAAACGAGCCATATAGTAGAATTTTTCTGCGTTGAAGTTAGGTGAGAATTGTTTTAAATCACCCAACATTGTGTTATTGAAAGCCGCTACTTGGAGTTGGAACATATCGTCAGGATTAACAATAAGCATTGCGCCCAAATCGCGTTCACTAGGATATAAATTTTTAATTACTGTTGAGCGTTCCATTGATTCTCTTTGGCTTGAGGAATATTCTACTTCGTAATTTGGACGGTTAAATACACCGGTTTGTAAAGCGAAATATTTTGTCCAAGGGTCTGTGATTTTGATGTAAGCATCTTTCAATTCAAATTTTTCATTTGAAAAATCGCCTTGAATTACTACCTGTGTTAAACCTGCATCGTAAGCAAATTTCAATCTACTGCGGCGGATACGTACTCTACCTTTTACCAAATCTTTTGCATCGTAAGGGTTTGCAAACAATCCTTTAGCCGATTGTGTTTGTTCGTATTGTACTTGCATATAACCTGAAATTTTCATTTTTTTCAAGTTTGTTACATCAGTCAATAAAGTGGTAACGTTTTCGTTGATTCCTTCTACTTGACCTTTTAGCTCTTCCAATTTGGTGCTTTCGTCACTTTCTTGTGACCAAACAGGATTGTTCATTGCAAAGAATGCTATTATCAAGCTCATTATGATTAATTTGTATTTCATCAAATACTCCATAAATTATTTAAAAAACATATTTTCATTTTAATTACAATACAAAATTACTACCTGAAAATCAAGAATGTGTTAAGCAATTGTTAAGATTTGGTTAATGTTTAAAAAAAGCCCCGAATGCATTCGAGGCTTCATAGTATGTGAATTATATGAAATTAGTTATACAAATTTACTTTGAATGTACGTTTCGATTTGTTATAATGCATTTTATTGATTCTTCGCCAATATAGAAATCACCGAAATTGGTTAATCCTATACATTGGGTTGAAGTAGATGTTCTTATACCATCTGTTGTGTTCGACCATATTCCTGTGTCCAACTTTTTCACTACAAAATTGTCTGTGTTTGTAATGCCAATTATATCGGAAGGAACAAATGTAAAAGTAGGGCTATATGATGAAAAACCAGCAACACCACCGTTGGTAAGTGTCCATTTACGATTCAGATATTTTGTTCGACTCAAGCCAGAAGCCATAGCGGGATGTGAACCCAAAACTTCGGTCGAAGCATCGAGATAGCCGCAACCGGTAGTTGTACCTGCAAAGAATACAGAAACAGGCGCATAATTTGTTGCATCGCCAATACTAAATGTTATTGATTGATCTAGTGCATCAGGCAAATATCGCCGCATATTGCCATTGATATATTTATCCGCTCCGGCACCGGTGATAGTGCCAGAATTGCATATACTGCCTATAATAAACGTATTGGCACCAGTCGTGATTTTACCGGAATTAAATGTTAATGTACCTTTAACGGTTGTATTTTGGCTGTTAAGTATTATCCCTAAACTATTGTTTAAGGTGAGATTATCAAATGTAGTGGCAACAGTTCCGCCGATAGTCTGTGATATTAGTCCATTGAAGTTAAAAGTGCTTCCTGTATTATTAAATGTACCGCCATCGTTGGTCCAATTACCACCAACATTATGTGTATAGCTTCCTGCTGTGAATGTTGTTCCAGTACCTAGTGTTACATTGCCATCGAAAGAAATTACGGCAGCAGCAGTTGCAATAGCTGTTCCTAACATACTAAAATCACCCACTATTTCCAGTGGGGTTGATGGCATTGTTTTAACACCGGAACCGCTTAAGATTAGTGAACTATATCTATTAGTTGACGAATTTGGTATAACAACAGTTTGGTCACCACCATTATACTCTACTGTAGTAAGACCACCTACTACTGTGCGCCAGGTTCCATCATTATTCATAGCTCCCGCTATTCTCATTGTGGTTCCGCCTGACATAACAAGAGTTCTTCCACTATTGATAGTTACGTCATAGAAATTTGTTGTCCCGCAAATTGTAGCAGCCGCATTAGTAAAAATCACGTTACTCGTTCCATAATTAAATGTACCATTACTACACCAAGCATTATTCGCTCCATTTATTGTTAATTGTGTTGTAGGAACAGAATTCAATATACCAGCTGTTTCAATATTTAGCGATTTCAGTTCTGTTGAGGCTGGTAAAATAGGAGAATACAGTGTTGTAGAAGCATCAGGAATAATCACATTAGAAGTTCCAGAAGGCGTTCCTGCGGGAGTCCAGTTATCTGGGGTTGCCCAATTTGTACTTAGGGAACCATTCCAGATATAACTGACAACATCCGATTTAGCGAGTGTGTTTTCTAACTTACCAAAACTAGTTGGGAAATGTTCAATGCTAATATTTGAAATTTCTATCCAATTATCAATTTGATTTGAGTTAGAATGCCCCCATTCATATAAACCACTCGGTAGTTGCCCATCAGTGCCGTAAGTCCAATGCACCAATTCCTTTTCCACATTTCCGTTAAGTTCTGTATCCAAGTAATGCGTTGCGATTGTGGCAAGACATCCGGACCCGCCAGTTTGTACGAAGTCATATAAACGGTTTACTGCATCTGCTTTCCATACCGGAGATGTGCCAATACTTATTTTCGCTTTTATTTCAGTAGGATATGTGCCGCCGGTTGCAAAGCTTATATTGGTAAATTGGTTGCCGAAAGAATAAGGAGTATTTGCAACAAATGTTGTGCGTTTAACAATACCTGTAACATCGCCAATTCCGATTGTAGTGGCATCGGCACCCATTGTAAGAGTTTTTATTTCAGTACCATCTCGCATATCGAGACTGCCTTTTGTATCAGATGGATTGGCACTTTGCAAATAAAGAATACCCGTTAATGTGAAATCACCTTTTGAAGTAATACCACCCGCTCCATTTATTGTCATATTATGGACAGATTCTAAGAAAATTGAAGCTGGCAGTATAATCGGGTCTATGTTCGTAAAGGTCAAGATTAAACCGGCATTTCTTGCATCTATATTACCAGTTGTTCTTGTCGGCGAACTTCCTGCAATTGTAAGTGTATTTTCACCAAGACGAAATGTTCCTGAAGGTAAATCTAATAAGCCATTAATAGTCATATTTTGGTTGCCGAGTGTTACTCCACCAGACCTGTTTATGGTAAGATTATTAATAATTGGTGGATTGGTAAACAAATCATTGTTTAGCGTTATTGCGCTCGTTCCACCAAAAACAAGCGAAGATAATGGACTTGCATTTAAAAACCCCGCTGTTTTACTTATAGTTCCATTAATTCCAAAAGTAGTTGTACCAATGTTTAGGGTACCATTTGTAAGCGTGAGTCCCTCATTGACATTAACATTCGATAAAAGTGTAACATCATTGCTGTTATCAATAATTAGTTTTTGGAATGTTGTTGTGGCAGTTCCGTAAATGGATTGGGCAGAAGAGCCATTTAAAGTAATGGAATATCCTGCTGTGGCAGTAAAAGTGCCGCTATTATCAAAGGGGCCGCTAACAGTGTGGTTAAATGCCCCCGTTGCAAAAGTTGAACCTTCAGCAATCGTGAGTTCTCCTCCGATTGTCATCGCAGAGCCGGCGGTTGCCGTAGCTGTACCCAATGTAGTGAAATCTCCTAAAACCGACAAAGCTGTTGGCGGAAGGGTTTTGGCTCCGCTTCCGCTGACGATAAGATTATAATATCCTGGTGTTGAACCGTTGGGATTAATAATTGTCTGGTCTGTACCATTGAATTCAATTGTATTATTAGTATTGGCAGCATTTAGGACACCAGTAGATGAAAGCGAGAGCGCTCCTGCAATTCTCATAATATTATCAGTTCCTAAGCTGAGTTTAGCTCCGTCGGCAACAGTAACATTATAGAAATTGGTTGGGTCTGCCATAGTAGCCTTGGCATTAGTAAATACAACGGTACTTGTGCCTGGATTAAAAGTTCCAGCATTATCCCACGAAGTTGAGCCCCCACCCTCAAAATAGCCACCGTCGATAGTTAATGTAGTTCCTGTGCCACCATTTAATATGCCCCTAGGTTGAATAAGCAAATAACCAATAGTTGCTGTTGCAGCTAATTCCGGGTCACTTGGAGTTGTGGTTGCATCCGGAATAACAACGTGATTTCCAGAACCCGGGACCACCCCACCTACCCAATTAGCTGTGTTTCCCCAGGTTGAACCTGCCGCTCCGAGCCAAGTAAAATTGGCCGCCGAAGAAGTTCCCAAAGTCCAATACTTAACATCAAACGTTATTCCTTTGGCAATATATGTTAAACTCATATTGCCTAATCCAACCCAATTTGAAGTAACATTATCATTTGAACGTCCGTGGTCGTCTAAATGTGGAGGTGAAGCTGTGATATGATAATCGTATAAATCTAAATTGCCTTCTGTAGTACCATTAAGTTCACTATCTAAATAATGAAGATTGGTTGTTACTTTGGTAGAACTATTGCCCCCAGTTTGAATAATATCATAATAGCGGTGAATTGCAGCTGACATCCAACTTTGATTGGTGTTGGTCAATACTATTTTTACGCTCAAAGTACTTGGCAATGTACCACCGGCTTCCATATTTATAGTCGTAAATTCATTACCAAAACTATAGGGAGTATTAATAGTGAACGATGTTCGTGTTACTATTCCTGTTACATCTCCTGCTCCAACCGTTGTTGCGTTAGGTCCCATTGTTAAGGTTTTCATTTCCGCACCATCCCACATATCCAATATACCTTTTGTTGCAGACGGATTTACATTTGTCAAATTTAATACACCATTTACAGTAATATCACTCGGTGAAGTGATACCGCCTGCTCCTGTTAAACTCAAATTGTTAATATCAGCTGAAAAAATTGATGCGGGCAAAGCTATAGCACTTGCATTATTAAAAATAACGCTTGCCGCCGAATTACTTGAGTTAATACTTCCACTAGTCCGTATGGGTGTTTTTACAATGGTCAATATGTTAGCACCTACATTAAGTACACCATTTGTCAATGTAAGTGTGCCAACCAAGTCCAAATTCCCATATAAACCAACACCGCTTGCGCGGTTTATAGTCAAATTATTTAGTGTGAAAGCCGGCATATTTATTATTCCTCCGGTACCGCCTATAATCATATTAGTAGAGCTTCCACCTGTAACGCTACCTGTCATATCAGTAACAACACCGTTGAATGTCAATGTATTGGGACCAATAGCAAAATTCCCTGCCGTAAGTGCAATGCCACTATTTATAGTTAGATTTCCGTTTAATGATAATCCATTATTATTGTTTATCGTTAAAAAATCAACCGTATTGCTAACAAATGAACCACTTGGGATACTTTGTGTTGAATTACCTGCAAAAATAACTTTGGATGAAGAAGAAGTGGCATCTATCTGAGCACCATTCGAGAAAACTAAATCGCCATCTATCGTAAGCTCATATCCATTTAGCACTAGTTTTTTTGAGCTTTGGGCGTTAGTAACATCCCCAACTCTTCTGTTTATATCTAAATAACAATCGTTATCTGGTGCATTTGCAAAAGAGATGTCAGCACCATCATGCGGGACAACATTACCTACCCAGTTTGCTGCAAGACCATAAACATTGCTTGTGCCTCCCTGCCAAACATAATTATTGTTTTCCAAAGCGCCCATTTTGGGTGTAGCCGATCTGCCAAGCCCTGCATAATCAACCGTAATGCCTGTACCTGTAACGCCAAGTAAAGATGCGGAAGTATAATAATCCAGTGCAGATGTTCCACCTGGGATGGTAAATACTGGGTTAATGCTTAGACTGTTTACATCCTGAATGGTTCCCGCTTTCCAAGCGGTTAAATTTGCTTTTTCTAAGGTACCTATCTTGCCAAGCATTGTCCCAACAAAAAAGTAGTCGTTATTATCAATAGTTGTGGTTGCTGTACCTGCTAAAACGATTGCATAGTGTTTACCTGTGGTGCCTCCTGTTCGGGCATTATACAGAATATTATTCCGGTAATTTCGTATTGAAGTATTGTTCGCATTGCTTAAAGCTGCAGTTGGTGAAGTTACCCCCGAAGTAACACTACCACCTAAATATACAGTGTTAAAATAAAAGTTGACATTATTTCCTGCAGATGTACCATCCCATATCCCATTTATTAGGTAACCAAGTGAATTACTACCTATATTAATAATATTATTGGCACAAGTTGCAACACCGCTATTCATACCAATTCCATAAATAGAAGCGCTTATATCAGATGATAAGACCGATAAGCTACGAATAAAGTTAGCAGAAACAGTATGTATGCCGGAAGGCGGACCAGCATAATACAAGCCACAAACATAAACCTTGGCGGTTGCGTGTGTATTATACAAATCATATATTGTATTCCCGGTAATTGTTTGGGTTGTTCCTTCAGTAGGACAAGTTTGAGAAATTCCAATTACGGAAGCGGCTGAACCACCCGATGATTGTCCACTCGCTGTAGAAATATTTCTTACTGTATTGTTTTGTATTATATTAGAGCCAGCCGTCGTCTGAATTCCCCTAGCTCTTGTACCTGAATTTATTCCTATATAAGCATTATGCAAATTCGCAACTGTATTTCCAGTTATTGAAGTAACTCCAATATTTGAACTATATATTCCGTAAACATCTTGCTTTTGTAGCGATGAACCAGCAGTTGAGCTTGTTTCAATACTGTTCGATGTGCTTAAACTGCCTACTAAATTATCACTAATGGTGATAGTTCCATTTACCCCACGCATATACATTGATTCAAAACCGTGAGAATAAGTATTTGACCCAACAGTTGTTATTGAGCCTATATTATTATTTGTTATGTTAATAATTGATGCACTTGCATTCAGAATTCCGTGCGAAGTAGAATAGTTATTACTTTGAGCATCAAAATAGACATTGGGAGCACTGGTATAACCGCTTCCTCCATCGGTTACTGTTATACTGGTTACAACTCCGCCTGTCAGAATAGCTGTGGCTGTAGCAGGGATAGTACTTCCTGCAACTGAAAATGAAATTATTGGCGCTGTTGTATAACCACTACCTCCTCCGATTATATTTATAGTATTATTAACAACACCAGCTGTAATTGTTGCAGTAGCCGCGGGGAGTGGTGTTGTAATAACTATGGAATTAATACCAGTTGTAGCTCCGATTGTGTTTCCGGTTACATTTACCAACCCAGAATTTACAAATATTCCATCCCATGGATTATCTTCCACACTTGTATAATTAATGTTCGCAATAGTGTTGTTTTCTACAATAGAAGCACTTGATGTTCCTCCATTTATGAATATTCCGCAAAAATAATGCGTTGTATTAGCGCTTATAGTCATTGCTGTACCTCCGCATAATTTTTCGCTGCCTCCAATATAATTATTCCTAATTGTGTTAGTTCCAGTGTTAATCATTAGCGGATAATATTTATGGGCACCGGTAGGATTGATTGGGGTTGTTTCATAAAAACTATTGCCAGAAATTGTCCAATCTGTAGATAAATATGAAATATTTATCCCATTCGAACTGCCATTTGGATTCAAGATATTATAAATGTTATTATTCCTGATAATGTTTCCACTGTTTTCACGCCCAGAACCACCTGATGTAAAAATTGCGTTTATTGGTCTGTTGCCTCCGGCGTTGGTAATATTGCAATATTCAACAATATTATTATCATTTCCATTGCCGACATTTGAAGAAGTGAAATTAATAATTCCAACACCAGTACTATAACAAGATGACTTCAGATAACTGTATTTTATTATATTATTCTCGGCGGAGTTTACATATTTTATTGCTGATGAGAAGCTTCCGGTATTGGTATTAATGATTGTTAAATCGGCAGTTGAACCTGTTCCACCTACCCGCCCATCTATTATAATATTATCCCCACCAAAAAACTGTATTAGCGGGTTATTGTAATTAGCAGAAATTGACAATCCCGTAATAGTTGGATATATATTTACAGCAGTGTAATCGGCACCCCCGCTTCCACTTGCATTGATGGATGCTATTGCGGATTCTGTCGTGCTGGCAATTATTTGTAGAGTTATATTTCCCTTAATAGCTCCGGTATTAATAGCATCGAAAGCAAGTTTCAACGTTGAATAATCAGCACCGGTAGAACCAACTGTTTTAGTGGCATCTGCAAAAACTGATGAATGGGGAAAAAACAAAGAAATCAGCACTAAAAGCACTATGTTTTTAATTGCATTTGAAATTTTCATAATATTTATATTTAAGGTTATTTCAGAAAATTCAGTTAAATTATTGTATTACGAATATTATATTTACATAAGTCGCTTCCGTAGCTGTACCAATTACATAATATGTAAGAACCCCTGTGTCAGATAGAGATTGGATGCTAAAAACAGTATTATCATAATAGGTAATATAATAGTTAAATGCACTTGCGGGTGGAAGAGTAGGAAGAACTCCATATCCGGAAGGTGCGCTTGCGTTTTTATACATTGGGTTTGTAAACTGCGCAGTAAATTTCGCATATAAATCTACTGTTCTAAGTTCACCATTAATAGGATCTGCTACATCTAACGCAACGGATGGCATAAAGAACCAATTCATCGTAGCTGTTTTTAATACTTCGGTTGCCGGTTGCCAAGATGTAACACCCGAACTATTAGTTGATAAAACATTACCATTAGCACTTGGTTCAATTTCCCCGGCGTCTATATTTGCTCCAAATAGACCTTGCTTAGCATATACAGTTTCCATCCGCTCGATACTTAGAACAACATTATTGTATGTAATGCGGATTAAATCGTTAGGATGGTAAGTTAAATTTGTCCATGGTGTATTAGGTGAGGCAATTGCTAAATCGCTTGAATTCATAACGAATGATAAAACACCACCTTCATCAGTTTTAACAATACCTTTGCTAAAAGATAAACCAAGAGATTCACCACTTGAATTTAATACATCAAGAGTAAGCTGTCGTGCAGTTGATGGGCTGGGCGTACTTGTAGTTACTGTGATACGAGCAGGAGTCAAATCCGCTGAGGCGTTGAGGGCCCATATTATTAATATAGCTAATAAAGTAAAAAATCTTTTCATAGAACAATTCTCAAAAATTTCAGGAAAATATTTTTTTTGGTACGACACAAGTTGTAGTCAAAAAAACATTTTGTTTGTTCTATTTTACTACAAACTTATGAATATTATTTGTTTTTTAAAAAAAATAAATCTATTATTTTGATTATTTTTATTATGCAAATATAAATATATTCATTAAAATAAACAATAATTAAGCCAAAATTTCACGATTATAAGTGTGAATAATAAAAGTAATATCTAATTTCTAATTATACTGTTTATAAATTACTATAGTCCGAACAACAAAATTGTGTTAATTTTTGAGGATATTAATTATCCGATTATCGAAGTAAGATTTGATGATTTGAAAACGTTTAAGAAAAAAAAATGAATTCATCGAAATGAATTCATTTTTTTGCGGGGTCGACGAGACTCGAACTCGCGGCCTCTTGCGTGACAGGCAAGCGCTCTAACCAACTGAGCTACGACCCCATAATATTTTTCTTCTTGTGGATCCAAGGAGGCTCGAACTCCTGACCTCTTGAATGCCATTCAAGCGCTCTCCCAACTGAGCTATGGACCCAGAGATAAATCCTGCCAACTGGCAAAAGAACGGAATACAAAAATAGTAAGATTTATTTTATTGACAAAATTATTTGTAAAAATAATGCAAAATAAGCTGTTTTTTTTTTTATTTTTATAAATTATATTATATTGCTTTTATAATGTAACAAATTTATTATTATTTGATGAGGCTAAGAGCTATGAACGATATTAAGGAAAACCGAGTTTTTTACTCAATTAAAACTGCAGTAAAAGAACCCGACGCTGTGGAGGTTCTTGACTTGCATTTTAAATCTCTGGAAAGTATTCCGGAGGAAGTATTTACATTCCATAATCTTAAAGAATTAATACTTTGGAATAATGAAATCGAAGAACTGCCCGCTGATATAGCGAAATTGACAAAATTGGAAAAACTCGAATTGAGCGGCAATTTAATAGAAAAGATACCCGCGGAAATAAAAAATCTGCAAAATCTAAAAGTTCTTGTGATAAGCTGGAATAATCTTAAGACTTTGCCGGACGAAATAGGTGAACTAACTAACTTGGAACGCTTAGGCTTAAGCAATAACCATTTAGAATCACTACCCGATACAATCGGCAACTTATCAAAACTCACTGAATTGGTCGTAAGCGAAAACAACCTAATGGCTATTCCTACAACAATTTCCAAATTAACTCAGCTCGAAAAATTGCGCATACCGGGTAATTTTCTATCAAAACTCCCAAATGAAATTTGCGATCTGCCAAATTTGGTAAAATTAGAAATTCACGAAAACAACTTGATTGAATTACCGGAAAATATCGGGAAATTAAAATCACTGCAAAAATTCCGCGCTTATAAAAACATATTGGAAACATTACCGGAAAGCTTTTGCGAATTAACTGAGCTTAAAAAAGCGTTAATGTACGAAAACGAATTGACTACATTACCGGCGAATCTTGGAGAATTAACAAATTTGGAAGAGCTTCGTTTAGGATATAATTATCTAAAAACATTACCGGAATCAATATCCAATCTGAAAAATCTTAAGAAACTTAGCTTAACCCGTAACGAGTTTGATAATGGAGAAAAGGAAAGAATCAAATCTTTGTTTGGGCCGCAGGTTATCGAATGGGAAGGATAAACAATTATTAATTCTAAATTGTAAATGATTTATCACGTTCCCGAGCTCTAGCTTGGGAACGTTTTTTATTTTTAATATATAATGAATTTCTCTATATATATCGATTCATTTAATTCAATTACTGCTAAATAAACACCTGCCGAAAGACCTTGTACATTTTGGATAATTTTATTAATCCCCTTGTTTAAATAAAATATGTCATTTTTCATTACAATAGAACCTGTGTAATCATAGATCGAAAGTGAGAAAAATGAATTATTTTGAGCATGAATATCGATATTAATTGATTCATTGTTTATGTTTGGAATAAAGGAAATAATAGGTTTCACCACAATTTCATTTTCTTGTGTAGATGTTGTTTTTGACTTTAGATACGGGTAACCTCCATTAACGGTAGACGATATAGCCCATACATCAGTAAAATCCCAATTTTCAGTCATAAAAGTGGATGCGTCCTTCATTTCAGACGTTGTTTTACCTTCACCGCCAACTGATTCATATATATCGCTTGCCTCTGTATCCCAAAATGAAGCTGAATCCTTAGCAGAATTATGCTTGAATCCGACCAATCCGCCTTGGTAATAACCTGAACCTTTCACTTCACCTGTAGAATAAGAGTTGATAATATTTCCGGTTTCCCAGTTGCTACCGGCAAGCCCGCCAATATAATTATCTACAGCGAAAATATTTACCCGCGAATAGCAATTTGAAATAAGACCGCTGTTATCACCGACCAAGCCACCAATTATATATGCGCTTCGGATTTCGCCGAGCGATCGGGAATAATAAATGGAGCCATAATTTTCGCCGGCTACCCCGCCATTGTAAGCTTCACTCCCGTTAATTTTGATATTAGTTCGACAATATTGGATCGTCCCGGAATTTTCGCCTGTTATTCCGCCAACATAACTTTTCTTTGCTGTTATAGTACCATTCGCATAGATATTATCTAACTCACCAAAGTTTCTACCTACTATTATGCCGATAAATCCATTACCGTTTATATCAGAAACTGTGAACTTTACATTTCGAATATCAGCATTAGATGCAGTAATTCCAAAAAAACCTAAATTATCTTCGCTAGGGCGATTAATTGTTAAATTTGATATGATAAAATTATGACCATCAAATATTCCTGTGAAAGGTTTTGCTTCATTACCGATTGGTAAAAAACCGAGTCCTTCATTCCATGATTTTGAATCTACCAAATCAATGTCATTATCTAATTCATAACTGAACTCCCAATAACTGGGGTTTAACGATAGAAACAGAATGTTATCTGGCGAAGAAATATTCCGTAAGCCATTCCCATCAGTATCCACTGGTTCAATTTGAGCAGAAGCATCTGCAAAAATTATAAAAGTTAAAAAGACTATAATTATAAATCTCAAACTTATTTGTCCAATTTAGAAGTAATAATAATAGCAAAATTAATGAAAATATGTTAATAATCAAACTTTAACAATAAATAAATATTTTTAACGAAATCGCACTTCTTTAGGCCATTCTAAACCCAATTCCTATAATACAAGGAACTATCCGATAAGTAATCATTTAGACTGGTATTAATAATCTTGTTACGTCAAAATCCTAAACTGATAACTTAATAATTTTTTTTCATAAAATGAGAATATTTGCTATTTTATAAGTGGCTAATATAAACATGAGTTTTTCACAAGGGCGCTTCTTCCATATTTTGTTACTTTAAAATAAGTAACTTTTTTTAGATGGAATAATGTTCGTCTCTGTATTTCTTAACAGCTTCAGCCGCCATTTTGCCGCTAATAACAGCGCTTTCAATAGTGATTGGCAAGCCGGTATCAACATAAGCACCTGCTAAGAACATATTTTTATAATGTGTTTGGGTTTTCGGACGTTTTTTTTGAAATTGAGGATAAAGGATTGGTGTGGCGAACTTTTCCTTTATTACTTGAGATTGCAAAAGTTTTGCTTCTTTCGCCAAAGGAAAATTATTAATAATTTCTGTAACAAAAATATGTTTAATGGTATTACTGTCTTTACCTATTATCTGCTTTGCGGCACTTGAAGTTAATTTGTATAGGTATCCAAATTCTCCGGCATTTTGCTCCTCGAAAACCCATTGCAAATTTGTCCCTAAAAGCGATACATATTTTTCCTTCATGATTGGTCTATCATATAAGAAATGTGCGTTTACTATGCCGGAATAATGGGTACCGTTTTGGTAAAAACTCTCATTTAAGATAAACTCTTTAGTTTTTAAAGATGTGGCAAATATAAAAATATCGGCTCTGAAAATTTCACCATCGGCTGTTTCTATTGAATGAATCACTCCGTTTTTGCTATTAATTGTTTTTAAAGTTTTGCTGACTTGAATTTCCACATCGTTTTTGACTAAGAGAGTTATAATTTGGTATAAAATAAACTTGACCGGTACCTTCGGAATAAGCAAATTAGATTGGATGTTTTTGTTACCGAAAATTTTCATTAGCATGTTGTAAACCACAACAGCAGAGACATCGGCTGGATTTGCATTGCAAGCTGAAACTATAATCGGTGCCCAAAAATATTCGATTGCATTTTGGCTTTGTTTTTCTGCTAATAAATATTCTTCAGCAGTGTATGCTTTATTTGGTTTAATTTTAGCAATCCTACGCATAAAATTAATTATGGATATTTTGCTTTTTAAACTCAATTTGCGATATAGAAGAATACCCAATAATTCACCAAACGGCGATGGTAATAATGTTGTATTTAATTTATATTTTTTTGAATTTTGGATAAAAGGAACATTCAATCTACCTGTATCCCAAAATAGTTTGTCAGCTCCCGAAGCACGTAAGAAATCCAATGTTGCAGTATAAGTACTGCTCAAAATATGCTGACCGTTATCGATAGGATAGTTAAATCTGTTCGCTTTTATAGGTCTCCACGCTCCGCCAACGACTGACGAAGATTCAAGTAATAAGACATCATAACCATGCAATGCGGAATAATAGGCGGCTGATAAACCGGCAAATCCTCCACCTATGATTAATACTTTCATAACATTCTTTTAAAAAATATCAACATATTTCATTAGAAAGTATAGGATTACTCCAAATATAAGTAAAAAAGACATTAGTTTAAATGCTCCTTTTAAAAGAGCTCTAATGATGAAGGCCAATATAAGCGCTAAAATAATATATGCTATTGTAGTCATGTTTATCTTAAAATAAATGTAATAGGAATTGTACCAACCATAACAACATCGGATTTGATTGGGTTGAAACGCCATTTTTTTAAAGCTTCGATAACAGCTCGTTCCAATTCAGGGTCTGCTTTTTGCAATGGTATAATCTTACTTACCGAACCGTCGGGTTGTACATAAAATTTTACTTTTATGGTTGCCGATGTTTTCACATTTTTAGGGAATTTTGGAACTTGTTTGGATAATACTATCCGGTTGCCTCCGCCGCCCCATTCGATGTCGCCAAATCCTGAACCTAATCCTTTACCTGTACCTTTATCACCGAGACCCATTCCCCATGACTCTCCGTTTTTTGTACCGACGTTTTCATCCCCTTTACCACCGGCAGAGCCTTCGGATTTTCTATTGTTCTTTAGTTCAGTAACCGGTAAATATGTACTTGCTTCCGTTTCATCAGAACTTTCAGAATTTTTATCAAACGCTTTTTTTTCTGCTGTGGCGGCGTCATGAATATTTGTTAAAGGCGCCTCACCCAAATGAGCGGCTCCTTCGGGAGTAAGATTTCCCTTACTCTTTCCTGTACCGTCGCCCTCTCCTAAATTTAAAAGCTCCAAAGGTACGCTTTTAATCAGAATAAATCTGTCGTCATAAGCTGGAGGATGTACTTTTGTAAATATAATTAATAACAAAAGGCATAAAGTTATTGCAACAGCTAAACCACGGGCAGTATTTTTATCCCATGGAATAACAATTCGAAAACCCGGCTCATCGTCTTTTTTGTATTTATCCTCGTACATTTACCTTATCTTGTCCACCCAATATGTTGATATTCCCAATTCTTTTGCTTTTGTGTCTGCCGCGGCTATAGTTGTGAAATCACCTATTCTTACCCTATACCAAACAACATTAGCTTTACTAAAAGTAGAAACCCATACTTTTTCTACACCTTTACTCTTATATTCTTCATATTTTGCATCAGCATCATCTTTGCTCAAAGCCGCATAAACCTGCAAAACATATAAACCTTTGGCATTGTCTTGCAAAGTAGGTTTACCCAATTTTGCTGGAATCACTTGATTTGGTTTTAGTGCTTTTCGGATAATCTTTGGTGATTCATTATTGACAACTTGAATTTCAACTTCTTCGCAATTCTTGATATTATATTGTTGGCGTATTGATTTGTTTTCCATTGACTTGCATGCATTAGGGCCACATTTACCACCGGGTTTGCAATCTTTAGGATCGCATTTTCCGCCCGGTTTGCAATCTTTTGGATCACATTTACCACCACGCTTGCAATCATTAGGGTTACACTTACCCATTGGTTTGCAATTGCTTGGTTTGCATTTCTCAAACGGTTGATTATGATTAATTCCGTTATCATGCCTATATATTCTTTTTGTTTCTACAACAACATGTTTATTCATCGCAATTTCTTTCGTATGATTATCACTATAGCCTTTAAAATGAGAGGCGTATTCGTAATCTTTAGCTTTTTCCTCACGGTTGCATCGGGTGGCACTGACTGCTAAAACAGTAATCAGTCCTAAGCAAACAAATGCGCCTACTAATAGAAAAGGCCATAAAGGAGTTTTGCGATGTGGTTTTGTATAATTCATTTGTCCCCAATCCTTGTTTCCTGTAGCATTAGCGGACGATTCTTTATTGGAAGAAAAAGATTTGTTGTCAGAATCGGAAGGAGAAAAACCGCTATTTTCTTCTTCATTCGTTAAATTACTGTTATCTAAGTCGCTCATAATTCATATCCTTAAATAATTAAAATTGCCACATAAGACCGCCGTTAAAAAACAAACTGCGTTCTTTATATCCATTCCAGATATATATATTTTGATTTAATAGATTGCTTGAATTTACGTAAATACTAAATGTTTTCATTACTCTGTATTCCAGACCTAAACTCACATCTGCATAAGCATTTATTTTTGTAGTGTTTGCGATATCTGCAAAGCATGGACCTACGACAGCTAAGCCGACATTCCCAATAAAATCATCTGTTATATTTCTTTCGTATTTTGTGCTTAGTTTTAGGTTCGGAGTATATGGAACCGATTTACCATCATTTAAAGTATAAAAAGCAGTTTTTATATTCGCTGTGATTTTATCCTTCGGGCTGATTTCTACCCAAGATTCAGCTTCAAAGTTAACACCTTTTGCAAGGTCATAGTTCACCATGAAAGTGCCATCCGTTTTATCAGTATAATATGGCATCCTATCAATTGCATTATAACCACCACCAATTGAAATAGCCATTTTTTCTGTTGGATGGTAATAAGCAAAAAAGTCTAATTTTATTATATCGTAAGCAAAATCAACGACGGTTTTATATTCTATATATGGGTTTTCATTGAAAAAGTCAGCATAAGGTTTAGGATTTAATCCCGTTTTCACTTTTGCGAATAATGTAAAATTCTGATTTAGTCTGTATTCGATATCGCCTGCTAATAATAATCCACCTCGGTCGTTCAGCATGGTGCTTTTAGCGTATTGCAACCCCGCTGTAGCGTTTATTGATATTTTGTCGTCAAAGTACTTACCCGAAACATCGGCTTGAGCAAAATTGGAAGGAGCAGAACTGACGCTCTGCAAATCTAATTTTAAATTTGCCGCTAATAAAAATTTATTCCAATAATTATGTAGTTTCAAGTAAACTGACAGAGCGTTTTCATTAGCTTTGTCATTATCGCTATTCAGCCGCAAGGTACGAAAGCCGGCACCGGTTCTAAAATTGACACCTTTATATTCACCCTCGGAGTTAACAGAAAAATCGAAATTATAAGCCGACCTGTTATAGGAGCCATTCTGCTTGAAATCCGCATCTTTGCTTCCATAGCAATGATATCCTGCACCGTTAAACAGCAGTTGCGCGCGAGTGCGTGAACCGCCGAAAAACAAATACTTCATCGGAGCTATGTAATCGGAACTGATTTTTAAAAATCCCTTTTTGAAATCAGCATCGGTTATATGTCCTGATGCGGCTTGGAAACCGGCATTTGTATAAAGCTCATAACCATATTTATTCACACCATAAGCGGCTTCTATGTCACCGGTGGTGAAGCGTCCGAACGAGCCTTTTACAAATCCACTGCTGAAATAATTATTGAGTATTTTATCAGGAAATTTCTCTGATGCTATAGGAACTACTTGCTGTTTTTCAAATGAATTCAGCGAATCGAGCTGAGCTACAGTCAGCGGTTCGGGTGCAATTGGTAATTGCTTTTTCCCAACGGTTACATTTAACTGCTCTACCCTTTCGATAACGAAATTTGGCAATTCTAATGGTTTACTATTTTCGCTTTCTTCCTTTTTAACAGGAATCTTTTCAGCAAAGAGCGAGCCGTTGAAAATAAACAATATCCCCCATATCATTATTATTTTTTTCATTTTACTTTATGCTGTTAGTAAATTTCTAATATCTTGAATTTTTAAAGAATACCGATTGATACTTCGCAAAATTTTCCAAAGCGGCACCTGTTCCGCGTATAACCGTTGTTAGCGGATCGTCTGGAACATGAACCGGCAAAGATGTTTCACGCCTAATACGTTCATCCAATCCTTTAAGCAAAGCACCGCCGCCGGTAAGCATTATTCCTCTATCAATTATATCGGATGCTATTTCGGGAGGTGTTCTTTCTAAAAGGCTGTAGATAGCATTTACTATCTCGGTTACTACTTCTTTTAGTGATTCTCTTATATCTATAGAACTAATCGTAATCATCTTTGGGATACCGCTAACTAAATCGCGTCCCTTAACTTCAAATTCAATTTCTTCTTCTAATTCTACGGCTGAACCAACTTTGCATTTGATAATTTCTGCTGTACGCTCGCCAATCAACATATTGTGAACTCTGCGGAAATACTGAACAACAGCTTTGGTCATTTCATCACCGGCTGTGCGTAAAGATGATTCAACAACAATACCGCCCAAAGCAATTACTGCTATTTCAGTTGTACCACCGCCGATGTCAACAATCATATTTCCAACAGATTCATGTACATCGAGACCAATTCCAATTGCTGAAGCCATTGGTTCGGCTATTAAATGTACCTCACGAGCACCTGCGTGTTCGCAACTATCGCGGACAGCCCGCTTCTCAACTTCAGTGATTCCTGAAGGGACACATACCACAACCTTTCGTGCAAATTGCCACGATTGAGTTACCTTACGGATAAATGCCCTGAGCATACCTTCGGTAATTTCAAAATCAGCTATAGCTCCGTCGCGCATTGGACGGATAATTTTTATTTCTTTATGTGTTTTGCCTATCATTGCACGGGCTTCCGTGCCGATGGCAATTATATGCTTCGTCGTTCGATCGTAAGCTACTACAGTTGGTTCGTTTAGAACAATCCCTTTTGATTTCAGCCACACTAAAGTATTGGCTGTTCCCAAGTCTATAGCAACATCATTCGAAAATAAACTAAATAATCCCATATCGTTTTCTTTATTTTATTCTAATATAAAACACAAATATATAAAAAAAAAGTCTAATAGACCCTATTTAATGTGTAGAACATCAAATTTAAACATTTTTTATACATCTTTCTAAACGATTCAATCATTAAAATAGTTTCATTTTAGATTATTTATAACTATTTTCCCATTTTTCTCGTTCCCAAGCTCCTTGAACGTCACCCTCAATACCAATCAAAAAAACCTCGAAGAGGTGATATTATTATAGAAAATGACAAATAGCGATTGGATTAACCCTGAAAGGGTGAAATACATTACGATCTGACCAAAATAAATAATAAATAACATAACAGCGATATTCCTCATTGATTTCTTAAAATAATTTCTTATTTTTGAAATATGAAAATTCTATAAAGAATGCAATATTTAAATTAACCTCGAAGAGGTGGTATTTTTGTAGAAAATGATAGATAACAATTTAGATTAACCCTGAAAGGCTGTCATAAACGGAAAATCATTTAATTAATAAAAAAAAAACAATTTTTTTTGGTAAAATCTAATTATAAATTTTTTTTTTTGTAAATTTGTGTAACTAAATACACAAAATATTTGTTATATGATAGATTAATTTATAAATTTTTTTTCGGAGTTACGATGAAACGTATTATTACTATATTAGTAGCCTTATTTATAGTGGCTTCTATAGCTCAATCAGCTGAAAAACGCGTTCTCTTGGAGAACCATACCGGTGCTTGGTGCGGCTGGTGTCCACGTGGTACTTATACAATGGACAAATTAGAGGAAGCAAACCCGGGCAAAATTGTTGGTGTCAAATACCATCACTTATACGGACCTCAATATCCTCAAACCGATGGGATGGTCTGCCCTGAAGGCGATCTAATGTATAATTTCTTCCTTGGTGGCGGTTACCCTTCCGGAGCATTGAATAGAATACAATGGACCGACCAAAATGGTAATAAAATCATTAATCTCGGTACTGGTAATTGGGAATATTGTGCAGGTCAAATTCTACCTACACAAGCAGAGGTAGAAGTAAAGCTAACTTGGAAATTTAATGAAGCAACTCAAAAAATTTCGGGCACGATTACATGTAATGTATTAGTTGACCTTGCATATCAATTAGCATTCCAAGTTATTGTTTGTGAAGATAGTGTAACAGGAACAGGATCGCAGTTTGATCAGAACAATTCTCTTTCAAATAATGCAGATTACAAGGATACTCCATATTTCGATCTACCTGCTACTATCGTAGGATTTGTCCATAATAAGGTAGCTCGTACAATTATTGGTGGAGTTACAGGCGATCCGGGTGATTTTCCAGCAACAGTTAAAGCCGGCGAAACTTATAAATGGAATTTTATATCCGATGTCCCGACCGCTCCTGCAGGCTCACCGGTTAAAATGAAAGATGTATATTTAGTAGGTGTTGTTGGTGCTAGCCAACAAGGTTATGTTATTCCAGTATTAAACTGCGTTGAAAGCAAAGCCGGCGCCGGCGGCGAAGCCACACTTGCAGTAGAAGGTGATCCAATTAATTATATGCCAAAAGGCTCGCAAGCAACATATAAATTTACATTGGATAACGCTACAGCTACCGATAAAACTTACAACCTTACATTAGTGAAAGATGCTCAATCTCCTGATGGTTGGTTAGCTCAAATAGTTGGCGGCAAAAAATCTCTTTCCGTAAACAAATCCGCTAAAGGTACAGTTAGCATCGATATTTTCCCTGGCGATAAAATCGGTAACGGTAAATATACATTAGTTGCTACCGATGCGGCAGACCCTACAAGTAAATTAGAAGTTCAGGTTGAAGTGATTCACACAGGTGCGGAAAGACTTTATATCTATTCGCCTTTAGAAGATTATGACGGACTTAATACCTTACTCCCTCAAACAAGCTACGATAAATTCTCATCAATAAGTATTTCTAAAATTGGCGCCGATTTAACTAAACTTCAAACCGTATTAGGCAAATTCACAAAAGTAAAAACAGCAATCATTTCTTGCGGTGATAATTTCGCTTTCTCTGCAACCGATATAGCATTACTTCAGTACTATCATTCTGCTGGTGTTGATATATTAATTGATGGCACCTTAGGATTGAGCCAAACTGAAATTCAAACATATCTTAAAGGTACTTTTGGTTTTGGATGGTCAAAAGCATACAAAACTTTGAATAATGACCAAGAAATGCCTATAGAAGGTGTTTTGGGTGAATACATAACTACTGGTTTCACTGGTGCATTAACTCAGGATATTGAGTGGCCTTCAGTGTTTACTATTACTGATGCCGCAAAAGCAAAGAAAATTTTAGTTTATAAAGACACTAAAACTAATATTGCAGGCGTAACAAGTGATGACAATGGAGCAAAAGTTGTTGCTTTGGGATTTGCAATTGGCAATATGACCGATGCTAAGGAAGTAAAATTAGATTTACTTGAAAAATCACTTTATTGGTTAGAAAATGAAGTTGCGGCTCTGAAACCATCAATTGCTGTTGATAAAACAGAGCTTATTTTCAGTGGTACTGAAGTAAACACTACAGCTGAAAAAACAATTACAATTAGCAACAAAGGAACAACAGATTTGGTTTTAGAAGGATTTAATATCACCGGTACCGACGCAAGTGCATTTAAATTTGCAAATATTTCATTCCCTAAAACTGTGACTATTGACGAAGATTTTGTAACTATTGTTAAATTCACACCAACAGTTGAACAGTCTTATTCCGCTGTATTGAAAATAGAATCAAATGACCCTGACCAATCAGAATTTTCAGTTGATTTAGCAGGAACAGGTATTGCCAGCGGTGTAGAAACAGAAGCCGGATTTATTTGTAGCGTTTCGCTATCTCCTAATCCAGTAGCAGTTTCTTCACAACTTACATATACTGCAACCGGAACAGTTAACGCAGTAATTAGAATTAACGATGCTCAAGGAAAAGTCGTTGCGGAAGTTTATAATGGTCTATTGAATGCCGGTACTTATAATTACACACTCAATACAAACAATCTATCTTCAGGTAACTACTTTATTACAGCACAATTCGACGGCAAATGGGAAACCATTCCTTTCGTTATTGTGAAATAGTAAATATTACATGAGACCCCATGCTGAAGCATGGGGTTGATTTGAAATCTTTTTTCAACCCCGCGCTTTAGCGTGGGGTTTTTTGTATGTCGTTGGGTTTTTGTCAATCAAGGATGATTGACCCACCAATATATCAATAACTTGGTGGGACAAGCATCCTTGCTTGTCGTCCAAATACAAGTTATTATCCCATCTACCAAAAAAAAGAGCCAAGAGGAACTCTTGACTCAAGGATAACTTATAAGTTATAACTTATAACTCATAACTCATAACTATTTTAGCGCTTCCGCACCGGAAACAATTTCCAACATTTCGGTAGTGATGATTTGCTGGCGTTCCTTGTTGTACTGAAGTTCGAGGAATTTGATGAAGTTGTGTGCGTTGTTTGTCGCCAAATCCATTGCCATCATTTCAGCGGCTCTTAGAGCTTGATTGCTTGCTAAGAATAGCTTCCAAAATACCTCGTCCACATACATCGGAATTAAATCGTCCAAAATCTGAGTTTTGCTTGGTTCGAAAATGTAATTGGAGTTGCTCGGAACTTCGCTTTTTTCAATGACCATAGGCAATAGCTGAGTGATTTTCGGTTCCTGCTTTAAGATGTTGACAAAATCAGTATATATGAAATAAATCTTGTCATACTTTCCGCTTCTGTACGATTCAACAACTTTATGCATAATCTCTTTCACAAACGCGAACCGGTATTGTCCGTAAATAGGGCGTACAGCGAAATCCACTTTTTCAGGGGAATATCTAGAATAAAAATTTGATACTTTATTTCCTAAGGTAATCACCTTATAGTCTGCACCTGCTTGGATTTCCGGTAAAGTCTTGATAACATTTTGAGTGAATTTGAACAAGTTGCTATTGAATGAACCGCATAAACCTTTATCACTGCTAATCACCATAATGCCGACATTTTTTATAACGTCGCGTTGGTCGAGAAGTGGGTTTTGGTAACTTTCGTCAATTAGAGGGACAATACGCTTAAGCATACCATCCAAATTGTTAAAGTATGGCTGAGCGCTAGTTCTAAGCTTTTGCGCTTGACGAAGATGTGTTGCGGCTATCATTTTCATAGCCGATGTTATTTTTGCAGTATTGCGGATACTGTTAATTCTCCGCAGTGTATCTCTTAAAGTTGACATTTCTTAAATTCTTGAATAATTATTGGATAAATAATTGGTTATATAATCCATTACAGAGTCTTCGAGTGATGTAAATTGGTATTTCGGATATAACTTCGTAAATTTACTCATATCGGCGCAAGTATAGTTTTGATATTGCTTAGTCAGATTATCCGGCATATCGATATAATCAATTTTCGGTGTCAGGTCAAATGCTTTGAATACCGCTGTAGCCAAGTCGTTCCAACTGCGCGCCAATCCGGTACCTAAATTGAAAATACCCGCTTTGTTATCGGCATATAAATTCCAAATAACTTCTACCACATCCTTCACATAAATAAAATCTCTCATCTGTCCGCCGTTTCCGAATTCCGGATGTGAGGACTTGAATAAATGAATTTCGCCGGTATCAGTTACTTGTTTAAAAGCTTTTGCAACCATCGAAGTCATTGATTCTTTATGATATTCGTTTGGACCGAAGACATTGAAAAACTTTAGACCTATAAATTTCTTATCGTAACCGTTTTTTAAAACCCATAAGTCGAATAGATGTTTTGAAAAACCATAGCAGTTCAGCGGTATAAGTTCGTCGAACTTGGAATCGGAATATCCTTGAGCGCCGTCGCCATAAGTAGCGGCACTGCTTGCGTAAATAAATCTAATATCGTGCGTAATGGCGAAATTTGCCATTTCAACACTATAATTAAAGTTATTATCAATTAGATATTCCGCGTCCTGCTCTGTAGTTTTTGTGCAAGCTCCTAAATGAAAAATTGCGCGAGCGTGGCCAAAATCTTGCGGATTCCGCTGAATTTGTTGGCGGAACTCGGCTTTATTCATATAAGCCGTGAATCGTTTGCCAATTAGATTTTGCCATTTTTGACCGGTGCCCAAATTATCGACCACTAAGATATCATCAATACCTTTTTGATTTAATTCGGCTAATAAACAAGACCCGATAAAACCTGCACCGCCCGTCAAAATTATCATTTTATTCGCTTATTATAAATGAAATAGTTTGTTAAACTCTTCAAAACATTCTTTTAATTTCGTTTTAACTTCGTCAGTCATGTCTTGAACATCGGCAATTAAATTCAATACATCGTTGTGAGTTGTATCCATATAAGTATGGAATTCGCTCTCATATTTTGCTATATTGGTGTATTCTATTTTATCTAAAAATCCATTAGTAGCACCAAATATAATTGAAATTTGTTTTTCTACAGCCAATGGTTGGAATTGCTTTTGTTTTAGAACTTCGGTCAATATCCTGCCGCGTTGTAATTTTTCTTGTGTTGTTTTGTCCAAATCGGAGCCAAATTTAGAAAATGCCTCTAATTCACGGTAGGAAGCTAATTCCAAACGCAAAGGACCGGCAATTTTCTTCATTGCTTTAATTTGAGCTGAACCGCCTACACGAGAAACTGAGATACCAACGTTCAAAGCAGGGCGAATACCACTGTTAAACAAGTCAGGTTCAAGATATATCTGTCCATCCGTGATTGAGATTACGTTTGTAGGAATATACGCTGACACGTCGTTTGCTTGCGTTTCTATTACAGGTAGAGCTGTTAATGAACCACCGCCGTTAGCATCGGAAAATTTAGCGGCTCTTTCAAGTAACCTGCTATGTAAATAGAAAATATCGCCAGGATAAGCTTCACGTCCCGGTGGACGGCGTAATAACAAAGAAACTTGACGGTAAGAAGCCGCTTGTTTCGATAAATCATCATATATAATCAACGCGTGCATACCGTTATCGCGGAAAAACTCACCCATAGACGCACCGCAATAAGGAGCGATGTACTGAAGTGGCGCAGGATCGGAAGCGTTAGCCGCAACGATTATTGTATAATCCATAGAACCGTGTTCTTCAAGATATGACAAAACATTTGCTACAGTAGAACCTTTTTGGCCAATAGCCACATATATACAGAAAACAGGTTCAATCCCGCGATCGGCCGCTTCTTTAGTATGTGTGTGCTTTTGATTTATAATAGCATCTAAAGCTACAGATGTTTTACCTGTTTGGCGGTCACCGATTATCAACTCGCGTTGTCCGCGGCCAATTGGTATCAAAGCATCGATAGCTTTTATACCGGTTTGAATTGGTTTGAGTACCGGATGACGTTCGATTACGCCCGGTGCTTTTCTTTCGATAGGTAGAAATTGTGTTGTAGTAATAGCACCTTTCCCGTCAATTGGAATACCCAGCGGATTGACTACTCTGCCTAATAATTCCTTACCAACAGGAACTGAAGCGATACGTTTTGTACGCTTAACTATATCACCTTCTTTAACCGAGCTGGATTCACCGAATAGCATTACGCCGACGGAATCTTCCTCTAAGTTCAAAACCATGCCGATTACATCGTTCGGCAATTCAACCAATTCGCTCATCATCACGTTGTTAAGACCGTAAACACGTGCTACACCGTCTCCGACTTGCAATACTGTTCCGAATTCATAGATATCCATTTCATCTTTGAATTCCGTTAATTGGCGACGTAGAATCGCCGATATTTCTTCTGGACGTATTTCTGTCATGTAAAAGCCTTTTATTTTAATTTGTTGTTTTCTAATTTTCGGCCATAAGCAAATGCTTATGGAGTTTATCAATTTTTGTTCTAATGGATGAATCTATAATTATATCGGTGAATTGAATTTTAAACCCGCCGATTATGTCTTTTTCAATTTTAAATTCCGGCAATATCGTTTTGTTCGTAATTTCATGAATTTTGCTGATTGTCAATTCCTTCAATTCATCGTTCATAGTATGGACTGAAGATATAACAACCGGCAACATATTATGAACTTCATAATACTCTTGCTTGAAATTATCAAAGATATCCCAGATAAGTGATTCCCTGCTTTTATTAACTAAAAGTATAAGAAATTCGCTCATTAATGGAGAAACATTATTAACGAAAATTTCGCTCATAATTGCTTTCTTTTTATGATTACTTATAATTGGTGATTTTATTAATAACACCAATTCTTTTGAAGATTTAATTACCTTGAGAATGTAATCTATATCCTTCATTATGACATCTTCTAACTTATCACGGTAAGCCATATCGCTTAATGCTCTGGCATAGCGCGTAGAAACAGGAAGTTTTTTCATAGCTTTGTTAGTTTTTGTTTATTTTGCCTAAATAGCTTTTTATAAGTTCAGTATCTGTACTTTCATTCAATTTTGATGAAATAATTTTTTCGGTTGCTGATATAACCATATCGGTAACTTCATCTTTGATTTCATCAATAGCTTTTTTCTTTTGAAGTTCAATTTGCTTAACAGCATCATCGACCTTTTTGTGGCGAATTTCTTCTGCTTCTTCGGTAGCGCGTTGCAAATTTATCTTTGCTTGTTCGTGACCTTTAGCAATAAGCGCCTGCATTTCTTCAGCGGCGTTTTTCAATTTAGATTCGCTTTGTGCTAATAATTCTATAGCAGTTTTATTAGCTTTTTCAGCGGATTCTAATTGGTCGTTTATGTGGTTTTCTCTGTTTTCGAGACCTTTTACGATTGATTTTCCACCGAATTTTAGTATTAAAAATAAGAAGATAAAGAAATTAATCAATGTCCATATCATCAAACCCGGCGATACGCTTAATAAACTATCCATCGTTTTCCTAAATTTTGTTTTACATAAGCAAGTGCTTCACCGCCGGTGAAGGCAATGAAGCACTTACAACAATTATTTTGCGTTTAATAATACTAACAAGCAAACTACAACAGCAAATAAAGCAACACCTTCAATCAAAGCGGCGGCAATAATCATTGTTGTACGAATGTTTCCTGATGCCTCAGGTTGTCTGCCGGTAGCTTCTAAAGCTGTTGCGGCTAATTTTCCGATACCTAAAGCGGCACCGATAACTGATAATCCAGCCCCTAATCCGGCGGCTAAGTAAGCAAATGCTAATGATATAGAACCCATAATTTAACCTTAATAAAAAAAATAAAAAATTTAATGTTCAGTTGAATGTTCTTCCGCATGATCACCCAAAGCTAATCCCACGAAAACTGCAGTCAAAATTGTAAATATATAAGCTTGTAGTAAGGCAACAAGCAATTCCAAAGCGTAAATAAACATCGAGAAACCTACTGCGGCGGGAGCTATAAATATATTTTTAAAGTATAGAATCAAGCCCAAAAGACAAAGAATGATAATATGTCCCGCAGTCATATTCGCAAAAAGACGTATCGTCAATGCGAAAGGTTTAGTAAAAAGTCCGATTAATTCGATTGGTATCATAATAGGCGCCAAATAAATAGGAGCACCACCGGTTAAATGCTTTAACCAGTTTTTGAAACCAATCTGCCAAATAGAAACACCCTGAATCATACAAAATGCGGTTATTGCCAGAGCCGCTGTAACCGATAGATTACCCGTCGGAGCGTGACCACCCGGTAATAGACCGAGTAGATTCATAGTGATAATAAAAAAGAAAATTCCTAAGAAATAAGGCAAAAGCTTATTTGTTAATTTTTCGCCTATGTTTGGTTTAACGATATCGTTTTTCACAAAACCGATTACCATTTCAATCATAGCTGTAAAACCTTTCGGTGCGCGCAAAGGGTTTTTCTTATAGTGCTTTCCGGCTTTCCAAAACGCTAATCCCAAAAGCAACAAAGCTAACCATTCGTAAACAACAAGACTAGTCACAGATAAATCTAAAGCCGGTGGAGTGTGGTCTTCTTTGCGAACTAATTTATGATGAAAATAAGTAAATTCTCCGCCCTTTTCCAAAGCTTCGGTATCTTTATAAATATGTATGCCTTTGTCGATAATGATTTTTGGCAAATCTACTTTAAACGTATCGAACCAACCAAATTGGGGATGGTTCCCCATATTTTCATTTAAAATGGTTTCGAAAACACTACCTTCAGCTTTGACTTCTTTATGTAAAGTATCCCCTCCGCCAGTTTGGGACGAAGTTTTTGTATCGTTTGTAATAGTTATCATATTTTGTGATTCAAAATCATTTTTCATATAAAACCTTAAGATTTTTTCCGCATTAATATCGTAATTTCAATTATTAGATTTACTAGTGTAATAACCAAGAAACTGATCGCCATCGGTATTTGAGGTAATCCGCTCCAAAATAACACTACAACTAATAGTATTAGGGTAAATAAAAATTTTACCGCATAACCGCCGACAATGTAATTCATTGCTTTGTCTATATGCTTTTTCGCTAAAGACATAGAGAGAAAAAAAAGAACTAAGTTCAATTCACCAATTATAAAGCCGATAATTATCGCTATAAAGTTATCTGTCATTTTTACTTTTTTTATCGTTCTTTAAAACTGTATATATAAAGCCAAATAATCCAAGTGCAATACCGCTGATGCTGAGTATAAGCGTCCATAACGGAAATTCGTGGCCCCGGTCTAACCGTTGCCCGAAATATACACCCAGTAATATTGGTATAATCAATTGAAAACCTGAGTTTAAATAAGGACCTACATCCTTAGTTAAATTGATTTTTCTTTTCATACAAATGCACTTTAAAAAAAAGTAATTTATGAATATTTTTTAATTTGAACAAATATTTTTCAATTATATTTGAATAAAAAGTGAAAAAATTTCATTTTTTTGTAAATTTGAATATAATTAATACCAATTTAATAAGAAAAAAGATAATATTTGTGAATCCTTTAAAATTAAATGAACGGCAACAGACGATTTTAGATAAAATCGTCCAGCTATATATTTTGAAGGGTTCGCCAATCGGCTCCCGAACTTTGTCAAAATACCTCGAGGAAGCATCGAAACTTTCGCCCGCAACCCTCCGAAATATAATGTCCGACCTGGAAGAGATGGATTTTATTTCGCATCCGCATACTTCCGCCGGCAGAATTCCGACCGACAAAGGTTACCGCTTTTATGTTGACCACCTGAATAATATACAGTTGATATCGGATGAGATGATAAAAAATGTGGAAAATGAGATTTCGATAAGCGGCCGCGAAGCGGCGTTTCAGAAAGCATCGAAACTACTGGGATTGCTCTCACATTCGCTGAGTTTTATCAAACTGCCTGGTTTGGCGGATATGCTGATTAAGAAAATTGATATTATATCGCTGTCGTCAGCGAAAATATTGGTGGTGCTGGCGTTGGAATCGGATATCGTGAAAACGCTGACTATAGAAACATACTTTGAGTATAAGGAAAAACAGCTCACTCAGTTGGCGCGCTATATAAATGAGAAAATAGCGGGGAAGAAGCTGAGCTTTTTGCAAACGTCATACCACGAGATAATGCAGGATTCGAATATTAACGATTTACCGTTGGTGCGGCTGTTTGTCGAATCAATCGAGGATATAATCGAATCGAACAAAACGAAGCTGATTACTTACGGCACGCAAAACTTGCTGGACAGCACTCAAAACGAAGAAATTATCAAAATTAAATCGGTGATTGAGCTGATAGAAGAGGAAGACATAATAATCCATATATTGGATAAAGTACCGGAAAACCTGAGCGTTGTGATAGGCAAAGAAATCGGACACAACATATTGGAGGACTACGCATTTATAAAAGAAAACTACACCGTATCGTCATCCTCCGGCACCATCGGTATAATAGGACCAAAGCGTATGAACTACCCCGTTCTTATGGCACTAGTGAAATCTTTTTCCGAAATTTTGTCGGAATAAAGGAAATTTACTTTTCGTTTACTTTCTATTTACTTTTTACTTTTCAAAATATTTTATATTGAAATATATAAACATAAAGCATTTACTTTTTTCATTTACTTTCTATTTGCTTTCTTTTGAGCAATGAAATAAACTCGAGTTTTGTTCCATATTTGTTTCACCTTCAAATATATATTCTGTTGCATGTGGAATTAATTTTTTGTTTTTTATTAATATTTTTTGATTATCAATCGCTCTTATTGGATCTGGAATGCCAAAAAATTGCTTGAGGTTGTTCCAATCGTTATTTCGTATTGTAACAATATCATTTAGATAAAAACTAACCCAGCTTTCGCCCATTTTAAAATTAGGCTTTGTTTGTTCCAATTTATGGTTTGATATTTTGACATATTCTTGGTCTAACTCAAAACCAATATATTTTCTACCCAAACGCTTCGCAGAAATGGCTGTTGTTCCTGTACCGGAAAAAGGATCAAGAACAATATCGTTTTCATCGGTTGTCATCAATATTAACCTATCCATTAAATGAACTGGTAATTGACAAGGATGTATATCTCTTTTTGTGTTGTGCTTAATTCTATGAATATCAGTCCAAACATCCGAAACCAAAGGGCCAAATGGATGAAGTAAATCTTTCTTCCCACCATAATCTTTCCATAAATAACCTTGTTTACGATCTCTTTTATGTGGATGTCGAAGTTCGTAAATCTTAGCACCTTTTACTTCTTTGGTATAAAAAAGAATGCCGTAATGAGAAGGCTGCAACGATTTTCCCATTGGAGCTGTAGGTGCATCCCATGAAATCCAATGTTTGAAATTAGCAAATTTATTCATATAAGTAGCAAAAAAAGTAAGCCACTTTGGGATATTATGCAGGAAAATCGAACCAGTGGGTTTTGTAACCCTTACCATTTCCGAAATCCATTTCTCACACCACGCTAAATATTCTTGAAATTCCAGACTATCGTGATAGCTTGTATATTTCTTGTTTAAATTAAATGGAGGGTCAGCAAAAGTCATATCTATAGAATTATCAGGAATATTTTTAAACAATTCTAAACAATCGCCTTGTAAAATCTTATTTATATATTTATCTATCATTTTTAAAAGTTTCAATTAATAGTTTTTCAAATCGTTCTAATTCATCTTTATGAAAAGTAAAAACATCTTCATAAGCTGTAACCATCCTAGCCAAATCACCTTTACGAACGTACCAACCAATACCATCCACAAAACCAATAAACTTAGCATTGGGATAGTGTTCTCTAATGAGAGTATCAATTGAAATTTCTGTTTTAGATTTGTCACCCTGACCAGAAGAAGTAGTTGCTAAAAATGAACTTTCTACAATAAGTAGTGGATTCTTTTTATTGGGTATTATAAAGTCCATAGTTCGTTTATTGTCAAATGCATTAGCTATTAACTCACTTAAGTCACCAGTTTCATATGATATTCCTAAATTTTCCAATATACCTGCAACAACTGTTTCGGGATTATTTCCTTTCATACCTGAATAACTACCTTTTTCTTTGTAACGTATCAATGTATCTATTAACTCCGAAATATCAAATTTTAATTTCGAAATACTCAGTTTCTTTAATTCAAAAAGTGGTATTGTATTGGTTAAAAATGGGATTGAAGCTCCTTCGAAAAAGATATTAACTAATCCTTTTCTGAAATATTCATTATGATGTATTAATTTTGAAATGGTCGCATCTGACCATTCTTTAATATTTTCTGGACTTGTTTCATTATACCACTTTGCTTTGTAAACTAACGTATTTAATTCAGGATTATCTACAATACGAATAATTGTTGTTAATCGCTTCAAATATTCATTTGAAAATCCTGTAAGTGCCAATAGTGCTCTTAAACCATTTTCTTTTTCTTTTAATAACCATTCAAATATTTCTTTTTTCAGACCTTCTGTTTCAACTTTGTTTTTCACAATAAGCAAAGTCTCTTTCAAAGAATTGATATACCCTTCATAATTTTCCTCAAAACTTGTACTAAAAAAATAGAAAGTATTTTTTTGTATCACTGTAGAAAACTTTTCTTCAACTGTTTTTTTCATGTTATTGCTTTTTAAAAATTAATACATATTCTTCTTTCATTATATTCCTCAAACCTTTAATTGGTTTTAATATTGATTTAATTAATGGCATATTATATTTTATAGCTGAATTAATAATCTCTCCTTCTAATCGGATGCCACAAGTTTGATTAGTATTTGAACCGATTATTATTACAAAATATTTATCTTTTTTTAATACCCTTGATACTTCGCTACAAACTCTATCCATATCAATAAAATAATTATTTAACCTTTCGGTTTTATTTTTCCCTTTTAATCCAATGAATTTATTTTTAAGTTCTTTTGTATTATAACCCAAAAACTCTAATTGATCTTTATCATTTTCAACGTAGTCAATGGCAAAAGAATAGGGTGGTGAAGTAATTACACAATCTATCGTATCTTTTTCTAAATTTATTTTTAAAGCTTCGGAATCTGATAAAATTTTTAAAGTTCCAAGATTTCTCTGATTAAAATATGGATTTTTTAAAATTAATTTTACTGTTTCAATATACCTAGGAAAAACTTTGTCATAAAGTTGTTCATGATTTGACTTCACGACTCGTTTTGAATATCCAAGAGCATCCAACCACGCAAGCAAAGCCAGATTATATATTTTCTTTTTTTCAAAACTATCAATATTATTAATTTTTTCTAAAGCATTTCCTTGGCTAAAAAAATAAAAGAATTTTTTTGTATTTAAAATTGAGTTTTCTAATAACTGTAAATCGATTGTTAATGCTTCGTATTTTGTTTTAATCATTAATTGACAAAAAGGGCTAACATCAATTGCTATTGAGTTTATTCCCATCAAAGCTGCTTCGATATTTGTTGTTCCACTTCCAGAAAGTGGATCCAAAATTGTTTCACCTTTTTGAACACCCAAAATATTGATCAATCCTTTAATCAATTGAGGGTGAAACTTGCCTCTATAGGGAAAAAGTCCATGAGTTGCATAACCTGTTGAATATTGCCCTTCTTCAAAATATGCTTGTGTTTGAAAGGAACGATTTTCGTGTAAAATTTTAATTTTATCAGAATAAAGCAAATAATGTTTTGAGAATTTATCATCAATAGATTTAATAAAAGCTGACCTTTCTAGAAGTTGTTCTTTAGTTAAGCATTTAAATTCTAAAAAGGCTAGCTCTAATTCAAACAATTCATTAACGCTCGGAAATAATTCAATTTTATTTCCAAATATCTCATTTAAAAAAGGTGTTATTTTATAAAATTCTTTGTTCATCATTCAAAAATACTAAAAATATTCTTGCATTTAAGAATTAAGGGAGTATTTTATTCGTTTTAATTATTATGTTTTCAAATTTCTTTTCTATTAATTTCTTTCTTTCATCAATAAATTTTTCAAAATTCTCAAGTTTCCAAAGTTCTGTATCTTGTGGTATCAAATGTAGCTCTAAATAATCTTTAGTTTTATCTGCAAACCAATCTTCGGGCAAAATATCTGTTTTGCCACCTGCACCATTCTCTTTTGCTGTCAACAACATACAATTTGCAATTTGGTCACGGTCTTCCCATTTGTATTTTAAAATATCCAATCTTTCTGTTATTGGATTTGCAACTTTAATTTTTTTAAGTTGGCTTTGTGGAAATATATGATCGACTTGAGGTTTGTTTTGGTTATATGATGGTTGATAATTGAAGTTATACCATAAGTTAAATAGTAGATGAATATGTCTTGAACCATAATGTGTTTTTAATATTGAATCTTTGGATACTTCTAAATTCCTTCGGTCATCTATGATAACCCCAAAAATTTCGTTAATGTCGAATGTTTCGGTTTTATCTATTTGTTTTGTACATTTATCAATTAATGTATCAGGGCTACCGCTAAATGCACCAGCCAAAAGAGATCGTATTAAATAATTTGGAATATTTAATGTGGAATTCCATTTATCTTTATAGTGATAACGATAGTAAATTAATGGAATAAGAACCAAATATGATGGTAAAGTTGCATCCGTTCTTACAAAGGTTTTTCCATATATGAAATCTTTCACATCTTTTATTGCATCTGAAATTTTTGTCCAATTATCAACGATACTTTGTCTGATTTCAGGGTCCCTGAATTTTACTACATTATATGCTGCACCTTTACCCAAAATTGATAAGCATGTTTTTAAAATAAAATCTCGATTAAATTTATAGCCAGTTTTATTTAATGTTTCGAGTAATTCTTCCATCTCATCATCTGCTTCATCCCAAGATGATGTAAGTAATGAAAATAGCAAATCTGATTTGCCAAGTTCTGTTCCACCTGAGTTCGCTCTAATAAAAATTTCAACAATATCATCATCTGTATAAAGCTTGGGCTTATCAACACTATCTACAACTTGGTAAAGTAAATTTTCAGCTCCAAATATTCTAACAATTTTTGCCACTATTCTTGTAATTTTCGTGTTTTCATTATCTGTTAGTTCGACAGTAAATTCTGATTTTATAGATTCTGCTATTTCATCATATTCAGCATCGCTAAAAACAATATCCTTAAGTTTAAACCAAGGTGGTTTAATATCTTCTCTGGCTAAAAATTTGAATATATATCGCATATCTTCGGGTGCTACCAAATCTCCGCTTAAAACGTTGAGACAGAACTCCTTCTTTTCATAACTTCCTAGAAGACCGATCATCAAAGATTGTAGCCGCTGTTGTCCATCAAGTACGAGCATTTTTGGTCTGTCATCTTCAGTAACATAAAAGTCGGTTAATTTAATATTCATCTTATAATTGTCAATAAATTTTCTTCGCCTAATTTTACTTTTTGTTTTCCAAATAAGAAGCGTACCAATGGGATACTCTCTTAAAATACTATCAAATAGACGGGCAATTTGGTCTTCTTTCCATACAAATGGTCTTTGAATATTAGGGAGCCAATATCCACCTTCCTGGGTTGAATTATTAAGATAACCAACAAATTTTCTAAAGCTTTCAGTTGCATTTCTCATTTTCTGATTTCCGTTTTTAAATATCTATAATAAATTTGCAAAATCTTCTCCTTTCAAAACTAATCAATTTTAATTCAATGGGCAACACGATTTCGCGCTTTTGCAAGAAAAAGTTTTCCACAGGCGAGGGAATGGGTATAAATTATTCATCCGCCCTTTAATTGATCTTTCTCTGATTTCCCAAATTAAAACCAAAATTTATTACAAAATTTGGTGATTCGGTTACATAGAATGTTGGATAGTTCAAATCCAGATTCATTGATTTATTGCTCAATCCAATCAAAAAGTAATTTCTACTTTTGTCGCCTATTCCTAACCCAAAAGTGTAAAATGGGTATAGAAAGCCGGGTTCGTCTTGTGCCATTATGTAATTAAAGTCCAAATCAGCATTGGCAAATAGAAAATCGAATATCTTGTAATTCATATTTGCGCAGAATATTATACTTTTAACTTCAAGATTTTTGTATCGTGTATACACAGCCCATTGGCTAAATGGTCTATTATAAAGCGACAATGGATACAGGTTTTTACCAACTGTGTTGTTATAATCGGTTACGGGATACCCGTGCATAACACCTAAAGTATCCGGAAACTCAACCATTTTTCTGTAATAAACCGATGGGTCGAAGAATCCGGCATTAAAAGCAAAACCGTAAGAACGATATTCAGTCCGTAAATCAATATTGAATTTATTGTTAGAGTATTTTGCAGTAACTCCGAGTAAAAAAGCTGAAGTATTAACTGTGTGTTGATTTAATGGAGATTCTCTGTCAGCGAATTCAGTATATGCTTTCCAAATAATTAATCCGCCGTTATTTGAAACTTGATTTGTTGTGGAAGATGCGGAGTTTGTGATTGATAGCGATAGATTATAACCCGGATTATTAATACCGTTCAATCCGGGCATATAATCATTTGCCACCATATAATTCACAGCACCGATACTTGAGTTTAAATAAAGGCGATCTGCAAGTTTGATATCTTCGATGGATAGAATTAGATTTAAAGTAGCGTCTAAATTTAACCCAATCCAATTAGACAAATCACCGATACCATTGAAAAGGAGCTTTACTTTATTATATTTCACATAAGCCTGCATTCCCTGAGCATCCATATTATCTATGACCAATCCTTCGTATAGCTTAATGTCGGTATAATTACCGGCAAATGTTCCAACTGATATTTTCTTATTACCAATTGAGAATGAACTGTCATAAGCAATTGTAAATTTTGGGTAAAATACGATTGCGTCAGTATTGTAAACCCCATACGAAAAGCCCCGATGTTCAGCGAAAATATCTGTTGTTATCGAAAACCCATTCTTTTGATAAGCCGCATTAAAATCGATGTAAGTTGCTCCGTGTTGCAAAGGATTATCTGTCAGATATATTTTTCGCTCACTGGAAAACATATTATCTGCTTCAATTATCCATTCAGGTTTGTTATTTTCGATGAAATATTTTGGAACTACGGCTGTGGAAGCCTCAGTAGTGGATAATCCAAAATGACTTATATGCGAGCCGCTTACATTGAAATCGATGTCATTGAAAATGCTTTTAGAAGAGGAATCAATGACCGAACAGAATAAAGATTGATTAAAGAATCCAATTAAAATAAAAATCCAAAAATGCTTCATCAGATAAAACCTTTCAAAATTTTAAATTTACTAAAACGTAAAAGCGATAATTAATATTGCTGACTCGCTTGATTTATTCAGAAAAAACAAGCGTTAAATATGCCTCGGCTGAACTCTTCGACCGGGTGAAATTTGAGAGTAGATATAGAAATGATTCATAAACAACAATTTTCCAATTTTTTATATGATTCAACGTTTATTATATAGAAATTTTAATTTATAAGGATTTGTAAGATGATAACGTTTAAGATCGAAAAAGATGGCGATGAGTACCATACTTGGGCTCCCGAACTACCGGGTTGCCATACACACGGTAAAACAATTGCCGAAGCCATGGAAAACCTTAAAGATGCGGTACAACTTTATCTTGATGAAATAATGGAAGAGGAAATTGCTTATCAAACATTAGAACTTGCTGTATGAAATCTAGAGAATTAATTAAGTTACTTGAACTCAATGGTTTTATTTTTACCAGGCAATCGGGTTCTCATGCAATCTATAAAAATATCGAACGAAGGATGGTCGTTGTACCTATTCATAATCGTGATATTCCAATCGGAACCTTAAATGGCATATTGAAAGATGCTGGTTTAAAATAAAAAACAACTTATCCTCACCCTTTCACAGCCCACCTCAATTTCGCTGAACGCGCGCGCGAATTGTCGAAACATTCCTGAGCAGTCGGACGGATAGGGTCAGGTGCCACTTCGCTGTAAACACCTTCACGAAATAATTGCTGAAACGATTTTTTTACCCTGCGGTCTTCACCGGAATGGAATGATAGTATTGCCACACGTCCGCCCGGAGCGAGTGAGTAGGGGAGCTTTCTAAGGAATTGATTTAGCGCGCCGAATTCATCGTTAACCTCAATTCGCAAAGCTTGGAAACAGCGTTGGCAGGATTTCTTGATATCGTCATCTTCCGGTTTTTGCGGTAGAGCGGTCAAGGTTTGAATTATTATTTTGCTTAGCTGGGTTGTAGTTTCTATAGATGAGCCAGCGGTTATGTTTTCGATAATCGCTTTGGATATTGGGTCGGAAAACGGTTCATCAGAATTTTCGGTCAACAAATCTTCCAATTTACTTTGTGAAATTGTTTTTAAAAGCTCGGCGGCAGATTTACCGCGGGTG
Organism: bacterium; assembly: GCA_037127915.1. GTDB lineage: Bacteria > Bacteroidota > Ignavibacteria > Kapaibacteriales > UBA2268 > JBAXXL01. The sequence continues at coordinate 19,701 of JBAXXL010000019.1, read as the reverse complement.
GGGTTGAGCCTCAAGTCTAATGGACCCTCCACCTTGTACGAAAAACCACGCTCGGGATTATCAATCTGCATTGACGAAACACCCAAATCGGCTAATACAAAGTCGAGCGGTCCCGCTTCGGCAACTATTTTGTCTATACCGGAAAAATTCATTTTCTTGATGATTAATACATCAGGTCCATAGCCGAAACCTGCTAATCGCTCTTGAGTTCTGAGTATTTCTATTGGATCAACGTCAGTTGCGTAAAGCCGCCCATCCGGTACCAAACGTTTCAGAATTTCTAACGCGTGACCGCCAAAACCCAACGTAGCATCCATACCAATTTGCCCGGGCGCAATTTTAAGAATATCCATTATTTCATTTACGCAAATTGGACGGTGCATCCCCGCCGGAGTTCGCCCTTTTTCTAAAATATGAGCAACATCTTCGGAATAAAGTTCGGGTTGCTGTTCTTTATATTTTTGCTTAAAGGCTTTTGGATATCTGCCTGTATATCGCTCACGTCGGACGTGTTGAGGTTGTTCATCTATGTTTTCTGAAATCATTTTGCCGCTATTTTAAATTAAATTGTATTCAAAACTAATCAATTTTATTTTAGTTTTTTAATATTGGTATTTCCAACCAATGAAATCATCGACCAGCTTCGCTCTTTAAAGGTTTCGAATTCGACACGGTTAAAATACCTCAAAACTTTTTTCTCTAAAATGATCTTACCACTTTTTCGAATTTACCTGAACAATTGCAACAACCGCGTCCGGATTTTCCATTAATGCTATCTCGGAAGAATTTAATTCTAAATCCTTAATAACTCGAGCTTGCGAAGGTATGTTGAAGAAAAAGTAAACGATAATCAGACCGGCAATTGCGAGGACGATATAATTCGCAGTCAACATATAAGCTACAATTGCAAATAACCCTGGGCCTTCCAAAAGTGCAAGTTTTATAATAGTGGTAGCTTGATAGTCGCCAAGTTTCGTTTTTAAATCGGTTTTTACTTTAGTTGATTCCATTCGAGTTTTAGTCATATACATACTTACACCAAATCCGGCAATTACAACTATAATAACCATAATTCCAAATGTTTTATATAAGTCCATAGAAGGACCAGCGAAGAGCCCCATAGAAACCAGATAATATGCGAAGATACCGAACAAAGCCAAGCCCGATACAAGAGCTAGATGTATCAAACTAAGATAACGAAAATATTCTTTCGATGTTAATTCTTTTTTTGTCATAATATTTTTTCCTTATTAATTTATTCTTCTTTCTGAATGAATTCTTCTTTTATTTTATAAACCGTCAAATACTTATCATCAACCGAAATAATTTTCCATTTGTAATCGGCCATTCCACCCCAATAACCGACTGTGATACTTAGCACAGAATCATTCTCGGACCAGGTACCTTTATAGTTTTCATACGCAATTGGTGGGGTTCCGCACCAACCGGAGTTCTTCCTTTCGATAAATACTTTGTCCGATTGTATCGAAAATCCGTAAGCAGTATCTTGGAGAGCTGTGGTGCGCTCAAATCGACAAATAAGAGTATCGACATTAAGAGGATTAATCCAGTTGCCGATTAAATCTTTCGATTCATTTTTAATTGGTTCAATACCAAATGTACAAGCATTCAATATAAAAATTGATGCTAATAGAAGTAATATATTTATTGTTTTCATAAATGTTTCCTTTTTTTTTAGTTAATGTCTAATTTCTATTTTAAAAATATCTGATTCGTAATAAGGCTCCGGGTCTATTGTAAATATTATGGTATCATTACCACTCAACCCATCCCTTCCTGTTGCTATTCCATAAGTATTAGTATAGATGCTATTTGAATCAGAATAAGTTTCAACCCCAACGCATAAGGCCGCGGGTTCTATTTCGAAACCACCGCTATACTTCAATTTTACATCCGTTAAGACTGAGTTAGGTTCTACAGATATTTTATTAGGACCGCTACCCCAATCTAAACCAACAACATCCAATTTATAGTTAGTTTCATTCTTTACTACAAAATGATATTCTGTATCTTCCGAGCATGAACTAAGAAAGCAAAAAATTATTATGATAATAAATATACTTATATTATTTTTCAAGGCATCACCTAATAATTTGTTTTAAAAATTAACTACAAAATCAACATAAGGAATTCCAATAAATATTTCTTGAGAAATCTCAGCATTATTTATAAAAGCTAAATCTACTGCCAGTTTCTCACCGAAAATTCTAATTCCGTACGAGACGAAAGGTAAGTATTCTAATTTATAGCCATTATAATAGGACGCACTGTAAGTTGGAACTATGATATTATCTGTAATCAGAGAAACACCTTTAGAAACTCTTATGGTTCCACTAAAGCCAATTAATGGATCCTCGTTAAAATTAAAGCCCGAATTTTCGAAACCGACTGTTAAAGAGAAGTTGTTGTTTTTACTACCCATAGTTGCAACACCATATAAATATCCTGAGCCTTCATTACCATAAGCATTGAAGATGCCGGTATAAAAATACCCAACACCTAAATGTAAATTATCAGTAAGTTTGAAACCCAGCTTTGGTGACACGAAATAAACAGGAGTAAAATCACCCTCTCTTAAGCTTGCAAAGGTTGATAAAAATTCAATACCCGCCGCAATAGAAATATTATTAGAAATCCCTATTGCAAATGAGTTCAAAAATACATAAGTGTTTTGATAATATGACTGCCCTGCTTTTAGATTTATTGCGGAGGATGAAAAGAAATATCTTGAGGCATTAGGATTTTCAAACACATACTTTCTATTTTTATATACTGGAGCTTCTATTTCATCTATTTCATCTATTTCATCAATTTTATAGATGTTTGTAAGTGGAATTTCAATTTTGGTCTGTGAGTTTGTTATAAATGTAACATTTACTGAGTCTTTTTTTTTGAATTTTCCTGTAAAATCAGTATTATCCTTTGTGTATATTTTGTATGTCTTAGTAGTATCCATAATAATGGACTTACGGATTTGCTTTGAATAAGCTTCATTAAATGTAATGAATGAAAGCACTGCAATGATGGTTAGTAGGAACAATTGTCTTTTGAACATAATTTCTCTCTCTGAACATTAAACATAATCGGTTTCTTTTAAGAACTATCTATAACTAAACAAAATTACTAATTAAATTGATATTAAAAAAATATTTTTTATGTTAAAAGTTAATAACAAAATTAATTAAAGGATATCCAATTGCCGATTTTTGTACTATTTCAGGATTATTGATCAAAGCTAAATCAAAAGCTAATTTCTTACCAAAAAATCTAATGCCATAAGAGAAATTAGGAAAGTATTTGATTTCAGAATCATGAGTATAGTGATTGATATTATAAGTCGGTAAAACAAGATTGTCTGTAATTAACGCTACACCTTTAGTGACTCTCATTGTTGCACTAAATCCAATAATGGGCTCCTTGTTGAAATCTAATCGCGAACCATTCCAACCAATAGTTAAAGAGTAATTACTGCTTTTATTACCTAAAGTCGCCACTCCATACAGATAGCCCGATCTATAATTCCCAAATATTGTATTCATACGGGAATAAAAATATCCCACACCTAAATGTAAATTTTCAGCAACATCGAAACTGAGTTTTGGGGACACGAAGTATCCAGGAGAAAAATCGTCATCGCCTAAACTTCCAACGGTTGTGAAAAATTCTATGCCCCCCGATACAGATAAATGATCTGAAATTCCTATACCAAATGAGTTCAAGAATACATAAGTGTTTTGGTAATAAGCTTCTCCTTCTCTTAGATTTATGGCGGAGGATGAATAAAAATATCTTGAGGCATTTGGATTTTCAAACCAATACTCTCCATTTTTATAGGTAGGAGATTCTATTTCGTCGATTTTCCTAATATTTGAGATTGGAATTTCAAATTTGGCGAGAGAAATTGTTTTAATTGTGATAATTTCTGAATCTCTTTTAACAAATTGACCTATGAATTCGGATTTATCTATAGTGGATATTTTGTATGTCTTTGTAGTATCCATAATAACGGACTTACGGAATTGCTTTGAATAAGCTTCGTTAAATGTAATGAATGAAAGCATTGCAATGATAACTAACAGGAATAATTGTCTTTTGAACATAAATTCTCACACTGAACATTAAACAAAATTGGTTTCTTTTAGAACTATCTAGAACTAAACAAAATTACGAATTATTCAGTAAATAAAAAAGAATATGTTTAAATTATTTATTTGTGGTCTGCAAAACGCCACCAAGCCAATGTTCAGAAAGTTATACTGAGAGCTCAATCATTTTCATTATCAGGTTTTTGATTGATCGTTTATGGGTTCAATATTAAAATTGAAGCGAATAGGATTATGTTGATTGCTTTGAAGCTTAGCATCTTTTTATTAGAAGTTAATCACAAAATTAATAAAAGGATATCCAATTATGATTTTTTGAAAGATTTCAGCATTATTTATTAATGCTAAATCAAGAGCAACTTTCTCTCAAAAAAATCTAAAGCCATAAGAGTAAAATCCTTGGTAAGATACGAATTTATCACCTGTGTGAGATGCAGTTTGATGTGTTGGTATGAAATAATTATCAGTTATGAATGAAATATTTTTTTCTAATCTTATGGTACCACTCATTCCTATAAATGGTTCTTTTGTGACTTCCCATTTCTCAGCACCCCATCCAAAACTTAACGACACATTTGAATTAGTGTTTCCCACAGTTCCCACTCCGTACAAAAAGCTCAACCCACCGTGAGTATGATATATAAAATCATATCCGCTTGTATAAAGGAATCCGCCACCAAGATGCAAATAATCATTAACTTTGAATCCAACTTTTGGGGATATAAAATAAACAGGATTAAAATTTCCATTGTCTAAACTCGAGGTAATTGACAATAGTTCAAATCCCGCTGTAATTGATATATTATCGGTAATACCGTAAGCCAAAGAATTCAATAACAAATATGTATTCTGATAGTATCCCTTCCCTTTCTTTAGGTTAATAGCCGATGAGGAGTATAAATATCTTGATGCATTTGGGTTCCCGTACCAATACACTCCATTATCATAGGTTGGTGGTTCGATTTCCTCGATGTTTTTGATGTTTGAGATTTGGATTTCAAATATTTTAGCAGGAGATATTGTTTTGATTATCAAAAACACAGAGTCATTTTTGACACATTGACCTATGAATTCGGATTGATCCTTCATGGATATTTTGTAGGTCCTTGTTGTATCCATAATAATAGACTTATGACTTTGCTTGGAATATGCATCATTAAAAGTCATGAATGAAAACATTACAATTATGGCTAATAGGAATAATTGTCTTTTGAACATAATTTCTCTCTCTGAACATTAAACATAACCGGTTTCTTTTTAGAACTATCTAGGATAAAACAAAATTACGAATTATTCAGTAAATAAAAAAAACATGTTTATATTATTTATTTGTGGTCTGCAAAACGCCACCAAGCTAACGTGCCGACTAATCCTACTGCGCTAGTTGAAAAAAGAATAATATAACTTACAGCAGTTAATTGCATTCCTGCGCTACCCTCGGCAACTCCAAATAATCCCGGAATCGCCCACGGGAAATAAGGACCCAATCCCAATATGCCGGTAAAATTTGCCATAATCATAGTAAGAATAACAAAGGCCATAGGAAGCAAATATCCACGGCTGGTACTGGCAAAAAATGCAACAGCTGGGCACAAAAGGATTGTAAGAAGTGAAGTCATCGAATATGTGTATGTGTTTTGACTGATGATTTTGCTTGACCAACCGGTTATACCGATTATATTGCCGAAAATAAGGCTAAAGACAAAATATACTACCGATAACAAAATACACCAAATTCCAACAACTATGAACTTTGAAAAAACAATAGATGAACGCAAAACCGGCAAAGCAAGAATATCTTTCATAGTACGGTCAGAAAATTCACGTCCAAAAACCCAGCTTGTTACAAAACCGAACCCAATCAACCCAATCCCGGCCATTCCTTGAATTAGAAATCCTAAAAATGCCGGCCATTCGGCTTTACCAAGTTTTAACAAACTTGCTTTTGTGCCGATAATACCTAATTTTTCGATTAGCTCCGGGTGCATTTGAATATAAAACATCAGCCCCATCATCATAGGTATAAACAAAAAAAATAAAAAAGTAATCCATACAATTTTTGAATTACGCAGTTTCAATAATTCTGTTACAAAAGTTGCTTTAAGAATTTTCATTTTGTAACTCCTTTCATACCAATAATTCTTAAGAAATAGGATTCCAAATCTTCCTCTTCAACTTGCAATAAAGTTGGCGGAAAACCGGAGTTTACTAACATTGTGGCAATAATATCAGGATGTTTTATAGCTTCGTTGTCCAAAACTTCAGTAACACCGTCTTTTCGTTCTCCTAATGTATAACCATTTTCAATTAATTCAGCGCGTGCGGCCTGAGCATTATCGGCATTCACGAAAAGTCTTTTTTGGCATTGCTTATCTAACTCTTTTGTATCAATCTCTTGAATCAGTTTACCTTCGTGAATAATTCCAATACGTGTTGCAAATCTGGATACTTCACCTAGAATATGGCTGGATATAAAGATAGTTTTACCTTGATTCAGTGCCAAGTCGTTGAACATTTCGCGGATTTCGTGAATTCCGGCGGGATCTAAACCATTTGTCGGTTCGTCTAAAATTAGTATTTCAGGATTATGGATTAAGGCTTTCGCGAGTCCAAGACGTTGAGCATTTCCAAGCGATAGGTTCTTTGCTTTTCTATTTGAATAAGCACCTATCTGGAGTTTGTCTATTATTTGATCCACTGAGCTTTTATCAGGAATAAAGCGCAAACGGCGAATAATTTCAAGATTCTCACGAACTGTAAGATCGGGATATGAATAAGGGACTTCGACTAATGAGCCGACATTTTTCCATAACTCAATATTATCGGCAAAAACTCTTTTGCTTTTGATATAAGCAGAGCCGGAAGTAGGTTTAATCATTCCAAGAAGCATTCGGATAGTCGTGGTTTTACCGGCACCGTTAAGGCCTAGAAAACCATATATTTCGCCTTTGTTTACACTAATCGATATGCCGTCAACGGCGTGTACATTCTTATAGTATTTTGTCAGATTTTCAGTATTAATTATTTCCATTTATCTCAGCTACTATTATTTTCTTTTCAAAAATAATAAAATATAGCCGACTTTTATATCTTAATCGTATTAAATAAAAAAAATACTGAAATTTAATCTGTAAATAAAGAATGAATTATTCATCGGATGACCGGAGAAGCCATCCGATGAGTGTTTTTTACTTCTGCTTATTTAATAGTATTCTTTCAATAATAAAACTAAAAACTAAGCCTAAGCCTCCGAAAGTTAATGTGAATGCCCAATAAGCTACCATCTTATCGAAATAATTGTGAATATTCGGAGAAATAAAAACAACAATCATTAATCCTACGCCGATTCCAAGTAATAACATACCAATTTTCAAAGCCCAGAATGTGAATTTTGGTTTAGATGTTGTATTGAAAAGTTCGGCACCGATTCCCTTTTCAATCATTGCCATTCTTTCACGATTGCGGGTGATGAAATATATATAGCATATACCGAATAAAGATCCGAAAACTGCTATTGGTGCAAAAATGTCTGATAACATAATATCATTCCTTAAATTGTGTTCAAAAATTCGTTACAAATCATTTTACGGAGTAATCCAAAACCGGTTACAAAAAATTTTCAATTATTTTTATTTACTTTTGTTACTTAAATAAATTTCTTGCGTATTATTGTAATAGATGAACGATGATAAATATTATATAGAAAAAATCAAGCATGGCGAAAAGCAGTATTTTTCTTACATTGTTAAAAACTATAAGAAGATTGCATTCACGCTTGCTTTAAGGATGGTCAAAACCAGAGCTGTTGCCGAGGATTTGACTCAGGATGCTTTTGTAAAAATATTTATCAATATCGGCGTCTTTGATTACAGAGTAAAATTTTCGACTTGGGTTTATAAAATCGTTTATAATACCTGCATTGATTATATAAGAACTCAGAAAATGCGGTTTGACAGCATAGATAATGAACATTTTGTAAAAGAAATTGTGTTTGAAGACAGAATTGATTTAGATAGAGAATTCCGAACCAAAGCCTTACAAGAAGCAATTTTGTCTTTGCCGGGGGATTACGGGTTTATAATGACTCTTTATTATTACGATGATATGAATATTGCTGAAATCGCGGAAATCACAGCTCAAAGCAAGGAAAATGTGAAAACGAAACTGCACCGGGGCAGAAGACTACTGGAAATCGAATTAACAAAAGTTTTTAAAAATGAAGTTAAATCATTAATTTGAATATTATGAAAACAGAAAATGAAATAAAAAGTTTATTTAAGTCAGCCGGTTTGGAAGAGCCGTCGGATTTTTTCGAATCCAATATAATGGAACGGATTGCTTTAGAAAGACCATTGCTGAAAGCCGCTAAACCAAAACCAATAATAAGCGTCAAAATGATTATTGGTGTAGCTATTTCTTTGATAGTAATCTTTATTTTAAGTATAGCAATACCTGAAACCAACGGTGAGTCAGGTAGACTTAGTTCTGCTCTTACAGCTATAGAAAACTTATTTACTAAAAATTATAAAGATTGGGCTATTCTCCCGATAATTGCATCATCGGCATTTATACTTCTTCTTATAGATAATTTATTCAATAAGCAGAGACAAAAGAAGTTTAGATAAGAATTGGTTTTCTATACAATTTAAAACCTTTGGAAGGTTTGGAAACTATCGAAGGTTAAAAAATGAAGGCTCTATCTCTTTCCTGTATAATCAGGATTTAATGAATCCTCATCCCATTTTGCAGGATTATTAATAATATATTCGGCAATTTTATAATATGATTTTTCATTACGGATAACGTGTTCCCAATAATTTCGTTGCCAAATTTGGCGGTTGGTTCCTGACCGAATGGAATTAATTTGTTTTGTAACCGATGATTTGTACCCGCGAACAATCGCACCGATTGTTTGCGATGGGGATTGTAGGGGCGTATTGCATACGCCCTCTCGTTTGGTTATATTTGAATTAATATTAATATTTGGCGTATTCCCAATATTTTGGGGCGTATGCAATACGCCCCTACAAGCATCTGTATTTGGTTGATTTATTGGCGTATGCAATACGCCCCTACACATGTCTGTATTTTGTTGGTTTTTGAGCGTATGCAATACGCCCCTACACATGTCTGTATTTTGTTGGTTTTTAGGCGTATGCAATAAGCCCCTACAATTAATTGTAATTATTCCATGAATATGGTTAGGCATTACTACAAATTCACCTAATGAAACATTCTTTCGGATTTCTGCTGTTCGATTCCATTCATTATTCGCCATTTTCCCTGCTTCATTTAAAACCATATTTCCTTTTACTATTTCTCCAAATAAACATTCTTTACCATAACAACAAATTGTTACAAAATACAATCCCTCCTGCGAATAATCGTAATCCTGTAGACGGATTGACCTTCTATGCTGTTTGTCAGGGTTGTATTTTTGGAAATCATTCATATATCATTTTTTGCTATTTCTTCTCTTTTCAAAACTAATCAATTTTACATCAAAACCCATAGTAAAATTCAGTAGTAAAGTAATTCTTTACAACTGAATCATGGTTTTACATACTTTAGCTTTTCCATACATTTATCTTTACCCCAATGATGGATTTTCATTATATAATCATTTTTGATTTTAAATTCAAAAGGGGTAGGTGATAACTCAGGCCACTTACCATTATAGCCAAATTTATTTAAGCTGTCGTTCCGCCAACGGTTACTCAGAACTCTCAGATAAAGAGAATCTTTTTTAGTAAACCAAGTACCTTTAATTATATTACCACAAGTTGTAAAGAGATATGTGGAATCTTGATTGAGAACTATTTCTGAACCTACCGCATAAGTAGTAATCGCATTTGTTAATCTTAATGAATAATATTCTAACTTTGATAATTGGACATACTTATATGTTCCGAATTTAATTGTATAATCGGGTGTGCAAGAAAAGCAGATAACAATCAATATTATTAAAGGTATTTTTTTCATATTATCCTTTTGTATAAAATAACTGCTTGTTTCGCTCAAATTCATCTTTAAAATTACCCTCAGGTATCTCGGCTACATCTATCAAATCTATTTCATAAATAATTGGAAGTTCGTCCATTTCTAACCGAAGTTTAGCAATGACATTTTTGGAATCGTTTTGCAAAACAAAAGCTAAATCAATGTCGGATGTTTTCTTATAAGTATTTTGCGACCTTGACCCATAGATGAACACTTGTTCAACTTCCAGAATTGATATAAACACATTTTTTAAGAGATTAATCTCTTTTCCAGTTAATCCAAATTTCATAATTCTTTTTTTAGAACCTCTGCCAAACCCTGCAAAACTTTTATATATACCTTTATAATGCAAAGAAATATTCTATCACTTGTTGATTGTTTATATACGTGTGAGAGGAGATTCCTATCTTCTTGCATTGCGAGCCATATTTGATCATCCTCAAAAAGATCTGCTTGAAAGGCTTTTCGCAAAACCTTTTTTGGAGTGCTGACATCGAGAACTCCTTGGTCTTCAAGATAGTCTTTCATTGTTTTCCAAGCTAACTCGAATGTGAACTCAAAGCGCTGAATAACACCATCTTTTTCAAGCTCTTCAAAACTCTCTTTTCCCAAAACCTCAGTTAATCTTGATAAAGCATTTTCATAATCTTCAAATCTCTGCCGCCAACGATTATTTTGTTCCATGATTTTCTTTTTTTAGTTAAATCAGACAATTATTGTTTGATAAATTTCTATTATCTATTTTCAAAAATAAGAAATTATTGCTAATTTAATATCTTCCTATCCTAATTTTCCGGCAATAAATCCGGTTGTCCAAGCGGCTTGAAAATTGTACCCACCGGTTATACCGTCAATATCCAAGACTTCTCCGGCAAAATACAGGTTCTTGCACACCTTGCTCTGCATCGTATTCATATCAACACTTTGCAAACTTACTCCGCCGCAGGTGACAAATTCTTCTTTGAATGTTGTTCTGCCATTTACCGTATATTCATCGTTTGTAAGAATGTTTGTCAATTTATGCAAACCTTTTTTGCCGAGTTCAACCCACAGCTTTGTTTCCGGAAATTCACATTTTTCCAAAAGGTAGAGCCATAAACGCGAGGATAGTGCGAATGGTCTGTAATTTGAGAGTAACTTTCCTGAATGTTCTTCGGCAATGCTTCTCAATTGCTCCAAAACCAAATCATTATTGGATTCATTTGCCCAATTTACTTGAATTTTAAATTTATAATTCATTTCACTCAAGATTCTGGCACCAAAAGACGATAGTAACAAAATCGCCGGACCACTCATCCCAAAATGTGTTATTAGCAAAGGACCTTCGGCTTTCAGTTTTGTTCCTTGAATACTCACTATCGTATTTTCAACCGAAATTCCTGAAAGTTTTGTGATTAGTTCAGCAGGCATTTTAAATGTGAATAGCGAAGGGACAGGATTCTCTATTTTGTGACCCAATGCTTCTAGCCAGATTAAACCACTTCTTTGTGGTGAGCCTCCTGTTGCGACAATAACCTTATCGAAAATTCTTGGTTCAGTTTCCTTATTTATCCAGATTGACCAGAAATCGTCAATTTGTTCGATTTTCTTTATCTCTGAACCTAATTCAATTTCAATACCTGATTTTCGGGTTTCGCTTAAAAAACAATCTACGATTGTCTGGGAACTTTGCGATTCGGGAAAAACTCGATTATCATCTTGAATCAATAAAGGGACACCGCGCGATTCGAACCATTCGATCGTATCGTTGTTATTGAATATATAAAACGCTTTTTTCAAGCTTCTGCCGCCTCGCGGATAAGCCGTGCAAAGTTCATCAATAGTTTCGCAAGCGTTGGTTACATTACATCTTCCGCCACCTGATATTTCGACTTTGGAAAGCAGTTGGCGGGATTTTTCAAATATGGTTACTTCCGCCGAAGGAAAGTTTTCCTTTGCTGAAATTCCGGAAAAAAAACCAGCCGCTCCACCGCCAATTATTGCGATTTTCAAATTACTCACCATCCAAAATTTGCACTTGTCTTTCTATGCACGGAATTTCATATTTGCCAGTAGTGTTTTTTGTGCGCTTAAGTTTTCCGTTTTTGTAAAAATACTCGATTTGAGTATAAATGAAATCTTTCTTGGAGTAGGTAATTTCAGTTCTAACTGTTCCATCCGGGTTATAATAGATAACTTTGGTAGAGCCATCAGAATATGTGTCCGATTTTAGAAGTATCATCTTTTCATTTTGGTCATCAAATTCACGTTGGAAGTATTCTCGTGGGCATAATTTATCATTCACCAAACGATACACCCGAATGTTCCCATTTTCAGATCGGTTAATCCATTCGATGGTTTTATCTTGGTTTTGAGTCCATTCAAAAGTTACAATCCGCTTTTCTCCTCGGATATATGCAATATGTACCATATCAGTATCAGCGATTTCACCCAAATAATATAAATAGTGCTCGCATTTATCCCGTTCAATACATTTATATGTAATGCCTTCAATTGTTAAATCACCCACAGGCTTTTTAGTAATAATAACTTTGCACGGATTTGATAACGCCGCTCCCAAGAAATTGATTTTGGTTTGAGATTGCTCTTGGTCTGTATCTGACAGAAAGTTGTACAGAGAATCTCCAATTCCCGAGCCGAATGGATTATAAAATGCTTGAAAATTATATGTTCCAACAAATAACGGTTTGCCGAATGAGTGGTGCGATTCCAATTTTGTCATATAGTTTTCGGAATCGAACAAGTAGAATGGAATTGTGATTTCTTCGCCTGGAGCTAACAACTTAATATAATTGATAGTAATGTTTTTAATAAACATATTGATTTCGCGGCTTTCCTCAGCCCTTACTATGAATTCATTTTCAGCTGGGTCGTAAACTCTTAGATATACGATTTTATTATCCGAGTTTTGCCCCGGCATTAAAACCGGATAAGTTCGAGTTTCATCACGATTTTTGATAGTTAAAGTGAAATCAATTTTCTCACCTTCCATATAAGCAGGTTTAGAGGTGGAAAGCGAGAAACTCAAAGGATTATATGGCATATCAGCTGATAATTTTATTACACCCAAGATTAAACAGAATAAAAAAGCAGTTATTTTCATAATTGTTATATATTAAATTTAGTTTACCATAACTTTTGTTTCACTAATCGATCTATATGCTGAGCGACTATATCCTGCTCAGAAATTGGTATATTAACAATTTTGCCTTCTTTTAGCTCTAATTGGATACCCCATTTAGCGTTAATTGGTGTATTTTTGTTTGTTAAGTCGGCTGAGTTGATTGCTTTAACGCTTTCAATTTCATCGATTGTATATTCTGCTTTATTTGACCAAGGTAGGTTTGGTACAGATTTCCTAAGATTATCTATAAAGAACCCATAGAAAATAACCCGCTTGTTTGTAATAATTACAATTGAAACACTCCCTACTTGCTTAAATACGACATTCTCATCGGCATTCATATTAAGTTCATCTTTTTCTGAATTGGTTCTGAATTTTTCTTTTTTCAGCATATAAAACCCAGCCACCATCACAATTACTCCTACTAAATATGAACCAATAACAATTCCGGCACCATATTTTGAAAACAAATCGACAATAAAATCATTGTTGATTATTATAGTTTGATTTGAGCGCGCTAAAATAGTATAAATTATCTTACCAATAATAGGTAATGCGCCTAATAATATTAGGCAATAAGCAATCAATTTCTTTTTCATTTTATTTCCTGTTAGAATTTCATTTTTAATTATATTAAAACTACAAATCCATTGGTACTTCCATAATCAATACTTCAGTATCGCTTTCCGCAAAAATACTTAACTTTTCTGTATTCCAAACACCCAATCCATCGCGCTCGTTCAATTTTATTTCATCAATGCTGGCAGAACCTTTAATAACAAATATATAGACGCCATTGCCATTTTTCTTTAATTCATACTCCAGTACTTTACCTTTATCCATTTCGGTTAAATGGAACCAAGCTTCCTGATGAATCCACACACCGCCATCATTGGGGTTAGGGGAGAGTATCTGTTGTAACTTATTTTTCCGGTCGTTCAAATTTAAGGTTAATTGGTCATAGCGGGGTTCAACACCTTTTTTATTGGGGAAAACCCAAATTTGCAGAAGTTTCAGAGGATTTTCTTCGCTTAGGTTAAATTCGCTATGCATAATTCCGGTTCCTGCACTCATTACTTGAATTTCACCAAACTTAATTATACCGGAATTACCGATATTGTCTATATGCTCTACTCTGCCTTCCAAAGGGATTGTTATAATCTCCATATTGTCATGCGGATGCATCCCGAAACCCATACCGGGTGCAATATAATCGTCGTTTAGTACTCTCAATGCGCCAAAGTGAACTCTTTCAGGATCGTAGTAATTGGCGAAACTGAATGTGTGATGTGTTATCAGCCAGCCGTGGTTTGCGGAGCCGCGAGTTTCCGCTTTGTGTAAGACTATGTTTTTCATGATAATTACCTTTTTGATTATTTAACATTTAATAATATTCAATCATCGAATTTCATTTACTTATTTGTATCTTTGTTAAATCTATACCCATGGAAATAAATTGATTTAATTTTTACTCGCACGTTGATTCGGAATAGATAAACGATTCTATAGTTGTTGTTTTTGGTTTTGTGATATTATCATTCGTCCAAATTTCACCATTAACCATTTCATATCGAATTATTCCAAGATTCTTAGCCATGTAAACGGTTTTTACTTGTTCACTTTCAGTATATGGATATTCAAACTTTTGAACATCGTTAAATATAATACTGTTAATCGAATAAGTCGGAAGAATTGTTCGGTGTGTCTCGAAAAATCCCGATTGCAATCCGTTTAATGTAAATACAACATCCACATATCTGTTGCCTGAATTGTTTTCTACATATCGAAGTTCATTTTTAAACCAAAGCGAATCTGTGCTGTTCACTAAGAGCATCCCTGACTCATCTAAGCAACCGCAACCGGTGTCGGATGTATAATTTGAACGATGAACGATACTTTTATCAACAACCACAAATACTTTTTTAGCGTTTGACGGATTAGAAAAAACTACTGAATCACCGGTGTTATTGGGGAACCAAAAGTATTCTTCTGTCAACTCAAATTTTCTACATTCTACATTTCTAAACATTATACTATCGCAACTAACAATCAATAAAATCATTGTTGCAAAACCAAAAATCATTAAATAATATTTCATAATATTTTTTTTAAAATGTTACAATCGTTTAAATAAATTTATTTTTATTTCTTATTCCAAAGCCAACTTATTCTATATCCTATAGAACCCATAAATGAATGATAATTTCCATTTGATTTTACAAAATAGTCTGTCCGATTATTCTGATCCAATCCTTGTGTATGATACTCCATATCAAATTTTGTTGAAAAGCCTGCGGTATAGCGATATTTTATGCCAATAAAAAAGTTTTTGCTGATGAAAAAGTCAGCACCTACGCCGAATTCCATTAGTGTATAATTATTTTTATTCAGGTACTTGTCGGTCGTAAGTATTGTTTTGTTATTTTTTGTGTATAAATCAGACCACCCATCGTTACCAATTACTATCATAGTGCCTGCTGACATATAAAAGTCCAATCTTCCATTAAAAAAATATTGCCGCAGTTGTAAACGAAGAGGAACTTGAATCTCTTCTTGAGAAAATATTAAATTTGTAGTATCCGCTGATTGCAATAATACCATATCCATGCCAATATAATCACTGTAAACTCCTGTCTCAAAATATAAAGATTTATATAATTGCTGAGTTACAACCAATCCGGGTACTCCCGTTGGATCACTATTAAATTTAACATTATGCTGAGGATTGAAAAAGCTGATATCATCTTTTGTAGGTCCAACTTCGTAAGCAATAATTGTACTTGTTTTCCCAAAACAATCCTGTGAGATTGCAATAAAAACAAGAATTACTAACAGCGGTATGAGCTTCATCATAGAACAATCCTCAACTATTTTTCAGCAAGTATAAATCGTATTATTAAAATTACGAAAATTGTTTGATATAATTGATATGCTAATTAAAAAAACGTCAAGAAAAACGTTAAATTTAAGTAAAGCAAAATTTTTTCAATATTCTTTTAGATTTACGTCTATTATCCCTATATTTGTGTTTAGTATTTAGACAATATAATATTTTTTTAAAAACAATAACTTCAATCTTTTAAAGCGAGCTAATCAAAAATGAAAACTTCTGATTTGATAAAAGAACTTAATTTGCTTCCGATGAGAAAAAGAATTTATGTTATAGAACGGACAATTCACTCTATGCGTACTAAAGAAGAAAAAAGTGATATGGAAAATGCGGCGGCAATATTATTACCGGATTATTTGAACGATGAAGAATTAACCGTATTTACTGCTTTAGATTTCGAGGGATTTTATGAAGCAAGGTGAAGTTTGGCTATTAAATCTCGATCCTACTATGGAAGAAATTCGATTAGGATTGGCAAAAGTATTATCTATAAATCTAGATTAAATAAAAAAAAACGTCAAGAAAACTCTTGACGCTGGGAAAGAAATATAGGTATTTTGGGATTATAATTTAAAGCCTATGTTCAGGAAGAAACTCTTTTCCAATGCTTTGTCCATCGCAGGATTGGAATATAAAGGAGTAAGATTGAATAGATCAATAAATTTCACCTGAACATTCATTATTTCGAATCCAAAACCGAAGGACAAACCATATTGCAGTTTATTATAACCATCTGAATAATCTATCGATTTACCGCCTTCTTCGCCAAAAAGGTTGTTTTTGAGATACCCTCCGAGAATAACAAAAACATTATAATCCGATGAATTATCCGTTCCGATAAGTATATTCACAGGAATGGTTAAACTATTCGTTCTAAAGGTGCCGGATTCTATCTTACTTCCTGAAGATTCATACCATACTTCCGGTTGAATTGCTACATTCTTACTTAATGAGAATTTTGCGGCTAAACCAGCATTATAAGCGAATATTGATTTAGCATTATAAAATTTATCCGGATAATGGTTTGAACTTGAACCAATTCCAAAGGTAATATAAGGGGCAAAATAAAAAGTTCCTTTTGTTTTAGCTTTAGCCAAAAAAGCTGAAGAAGGTTCTATCTTAACGTCGTTTGCAAGTACGTTTACTAATTCGTACATAAACTTATCAAGCACCGCCATTCCCTCGTAATCGAGCAAATTACTATCGTCTTCCGGTTTGTGGTAATGCGATTTAAAACCTGTAAAAACGTGAACCGATGGAATTCCTTCATCCGCAAACGATCTGGTATCTGTTCGATTTTCTATGTTGCTAGTTGTTTTTTTGATTAAAATAGGTGTTTTCTGCTTCGTCAATTCGATGATTTGCTTGTAATCTTTCAGTGTTTCCATACCTGTAAGCGTCAGTCCATCATTTGATTTGTACATTCCCACCATATCGATGCTGAACATACACTTAATTTTCGATGGCGGGATAATGCTATCGGTGAAAATATGATGTGAGCCAATCAAGCCGGATTCTTCGGCACCGAATCCAATAATTATAATGCTTCGTTTAAGTGAATTTTTATTTTGATTCAGCAGTTTGGCAATTTCAATAATCGAAGCAGTACCGGATGCATTGTCGTCGGCTCCATTATAATAGATCATCTTTTTATCTTTCTCATCCCAACCCATATGGTCGTAATGAGCACCGATAACTATATACTCATTCTTTAAAACCGAATCACTTCCTTCAATACAAGCAATAATGTTTTCTGACAAAGCTCGAACAGCACCAGATTTAAAAGAAAAGTCATATTCATATTTCCCTCGGTAAGGTTTGACGCCGGCTTTTTCAAATTCGGTAATTATATATTTTCTAGCTTTTTTAATACCGTTTGAACCTTCTCCGCGGCCTTCTAACGTATCCGAAGCCAAAATATCTACATGTTTTCTCAGCGATTGTTGCATCAAAGTATCTTGAGCAAACAAAGGAAATGCAATAATTAAAGTTATTGCAACTATCAATACTTTTTTAATCATTTTGTAAATCTCATTAAATTAGTTTTGTTTCAGGTATAGATTCTTCCTGATTTCATCTATACTATTACGGCTTTTCTCGAAATTGGTTACAGTAATTATAGTTGGATTGCTATAATTATTTATCCATCTAAAAATATTTTTAACAAAAAAAGAACAACAAGCCGTAGCACATTGTTCTTTTAATCTTTCTCAAATCTAAGTAAGAATTACTCTTCTTCCGAGATAACCCAAACTTTGACAGATGTAATAACTTCAGGATGAAGTTTGATTTTAATATCGAATACGCCTAACGATTTGATAGGGTCTTCGATAATGATGTTTTTACGATCAATATCATAACCGCGAAGTTTTAACTCATCGCTGATCATAGCTTGATTAACAGAACCGTATAATTTGCCTTCTTCGCCTACTTTCATAGCTACAGATATTTGCAAATCAGTGATTTCTGCCATTAAAACTTCAGCTAATTCTTTTTCTTGAGCTACTTTCTTAGCAAAAGATTTCTTTTCTAATGCAATTCTTTTGACAGCACTTTCCGAAGCAAAATATGCTAATTCGCGAGGAATCAAATAATTGCGGCCGTATCCATCTTTTACATTAACAACACTGCCCATATCGCCTAAATTTTCGACGTTGCGTCGTAATATCACTCTCATATTATTTTTTCCGGCTTTATATTATTTTCTAATTATTTCTAAATTCTATTATTATTCAGCAGTAACTTCTGCTTCTTCTTCTATATCAATCACTTCTTCAGTATCAACAGCGTCGTCGGCTGTAACTGTTTCTTCAATGATTATGTCATCTACTTCGGCAATTTTTTGTTCTTTTACGGTTTCAGCGGCGGCTTCGTTGCCTTCTTCCATTGCTTTTTGTAATCTAAGGTCTCTTAACTTAACCGATAATTGTAGTGTTAAGTGGCGTAAAACTGTATCTTCTAAAACCAAGAATCTTTCAAGAAGCGGTAAACCGCTTGGTATCATTTCAAATTCCAAATGAACATAATAACCATTGAATTTTTTGCTAATCGGATAAGCTAATCTGCGACGTCCCCATCGGTCAGTTACCTTAATTTCTCCGCCTTGGTTTTCAATATAGCTTGTAACTTTGCTGATTGCGGCTTCCACTTCTGGATCTTCTAAGCCCGCATTAAAAATTAAAGTTGATTCGTACAAGCGGCGCATAATTTATATACTCCAATAAAGTAATTTTTTAAAATATTTCAAAATATGAATTACAAAAATAACTGTTTAATATCAAATAAACAAATTATATCACATATTAATTGAAAATTGATAGTTGATAGTTGAAAATGAACTGTGATTTGAGGTGGACAGCAAGAGCGAAGTCGAGATAGAAGAAGAAAAACTATACTTATTAAAAATTGAAATAAAATTATTATTTGTTTATTTGAATAAAAAAAGTTAATTTATTATCGAAATGAAAGTATATTATAAATAACTATTATAGGAGGAATAAAAGACAAGAAAGTCCGATTTAAGAATTAATTTGGAAATTCGTATTAAGATAAATATTTTAACC
>JBAXXL010000018.1:0-74968 GCA_037127915.1 bacterium | reverse complement strand
CTTTGGTTTCAATTCGCCAATTTACGGCTTGGATTTGACCATAAGTCTGCTCAAAAGCATTAGAAAAGAACTTAGCATTATCTTGCTCTTTAGTAATTAAAATATATGACCCTTTGGTATTTTTACTCAAATATTGATATAAATATTGGTTCCCAATGTAAGTTACGCCATTAATTTTATAAGTATAGCTGTTTTTACTGTAATCTGCAATATGAAAAGTAGGAACTTTATTATCAAACGTTTTGTAAATATCTTCGATGAAAGGGTTAGCAACCACATTGCTTCCTGAAACATCGTCGGCGGATGCTAATAATATCATTCCTCCGTTATTGGAATTTACAAAAGAAATTCCGTTGAATATCAAGTTTTTTAAACAACTATATTTAGCCAAATCATCCGGTTTGATTGACTCAAATACCGCATAAATTGAATCAGGATGAGCAACAACCCATTTTTCTCTTGCTCTCTTAATGTTTATATTGGATATAATTACATTAAATGAGTCTTTTTCGGTGAGACTTTTAAGTGCTGAATTTTTTATTAACTCGAGGAAATCATTTGTGCTTAAAGAAGTGTTTAATGCATTATAATCTAATAGAATAGCAACTTTCCGACTTAAATTTAAATCAACCATCTTCCTTGGTGAAAAAGCAAACTGATAATATCCTTCGTTTTCCGAAATTGGTGAGTTTGAGAAATAATAATTTTTTCCGGATTCAGGTGAAAATTCAATAGTATAATTGCTCAGTTTGTTGCTTGGTTCTTGATAAAGATAACCCGGACCATACCACGAAGTCTTTCTATGTAATTTATCCATCGAAACAGAATTTAAAGAAGGAACTCCAAATTCACTATTTTCCTCAACAAATATTTCAGCACTGAAATTTGTATTTGAAATGTTTTTTATCATATTTATAGGTATAGTTATAGAAGAAGTGCCATTTGAGAAAGTCATAGGCAAAAGAAAAGTAATTCGGGCGCGTCTTTCTGAATTCGGGGGAGTCGGATAAATCCTAAACTCATAGCTTGTAGCAGTTTTTTTGTATAATATTGAAGGGTCTTTGCGACGCTTAACTATGCCTTCATAGATGAGTCCTGCTTTCCATTTATCTATTAGAAAAGCTTTAATTATTGAGTCCCCTATCCATAGCCAAGAATCGTTGACTACTGCATTATTAGGCAAATCGAAAGAATGGAATATTTCTGTTGTGTCTTTATAGTAATATGAATTTTTAGCAGAATAGCTAATATCCAAGCTTACTTGAGCATATATCCCCAAGGGTTTGATAATGTAAGCGCATCTTTCGATACAACCGCTGCCGGTTGCTCCCGAAGACGTTTTGATTACTTGAAGACTATTTGAGGCTAATAACACAGAATTTAGAAAAAGAAACACAAAACCGAATGTGCATAACAACTTTTTCATAATTCCTCCTAAATATATTTATTTAATGAAATTTTTATATGCGTCAAAAAATGTATCTTCTCTTTTTTTGATTTATATAAATGTTTTTACTTTTCTTCTTCGTAAATCATTTTCTTTAATTAAAATGAAAAATTTAAAATTGTATTTTAAAAAATCACAATTAATTAATAGTAAAACAATTCAAAATGAAAAAAGTTACAAACTTTTAAAAAATAATTTTAATTCTTATCTCAAAACCTCAAATTTTTCTGTATAATTACCAATTTTGATGAAATATGTGCCTACTGGCAGAAGTGTAATATCATTTGTTGTACCAATTTGTTGGAAATATTCTATTGTCGTAATATTTTCAGAAGGCAATGGATATACATTAACTATTGAAAGGATTGGTAATGCGTACAATGAAACAATTGTCATTAAAAATACCAACAATATCGAAATTATAGATTTTTTCATTTTTCTCCCTTTTTTGATAATTTTCTTAATTCGCGTACCATAGATTTAATAGATGATGTGTTATAATTTGAACTATAAATTTTACCTTCTTTGTCTAATACAATCAAATATGGCACAGAGTTAAGGTCGAGTATATTATAGTATCTATTACTGAAACCAAAACCAATGCGCATATATTTACCATTTATTAGACAGTTATTTTTTACAACCTCTTGAAATTCTTTTTCATCATTATCAAGTGAGATTGATAAAACCTCGATATTTGCATCTTTTATATTTTCCGTAAATAGTTTTACATTTTCACAAGCTTCAACACCATCAGGGCACCATGAAGCCCAAAAACAAATCAATAATACTTTACCTTTATAATCTTTTAAACGAATTGTATCGCTTTCTCTCCCAATAAATTCTTGTATTGGAAAATTGTTCCCCTTTGATTTAGAAATTTTATTTTGAACGATTTGAAGCATAGCGTTTTTAGTATCATTATCAATTTCGTCATTTTTAATTGCAGATTTTTCCATACGTTTTAAATATTTAGGATTTTCAAAAAAATCAATAATATTTTTGTATACTAGAACCTGCATAGCTTGTTTGCCAATGCTATCTAAACCTTCAAACATAATTTCTTTAGATTTCCGCGGCCGAAAAATATTTAACAGATTTCTATTTGATAAATTTCTATAATTAAATAGATTCGTTATCATGTTTTTGTATTCTATGCTGTTTTGATATTTTGGATAATTTATTACTTGGTAATCAATTATGGAATCATAAGCTTTTTTAATGTCATTTTTGTTTAATATATCATTGTAAATTGTTTTATCAACGATATAATCCAATAAGTTTGTATGGAATACCATTTTTAATTTTCCAATTTCGTAATCTCTTATTTCCGGCATATTTATATATATGTTAGATATTTTTGATAATTCGCTTTCGTATATTTCGTTTGCTTTTTTAAGGAAAACTTCCCAATTATTTTTACTTTTTATTTGCATCATCTTGTAATTCGTTGAATCAATGTAAAAAGAACTTAATATATTGTTATTAATTGATTCTGAAGACCTTTGAATTAAAAGTATCTTTTTTAACTTCTATTATTAATGTATCCGCAAGAAAACTAAAATAACTTTTACATACATTGGGACTATCTGGATTCCTTTCAATATAATATAGATACTCTCCGATAGCATCATCAAATTTATAATGAAATATTGAATCTACTTCAAAAGTCCACCATTTACCATTTGTATAGTAATTATTCTGATTAAATATAACTAAATTAACAGGTTTTGATGTCATATTAATGACTTTAATTACATTTTTACTTTCTAACCCATACACGGACAATACTATTAAAAGTATTAAATAAATTATTTTTTTCATCCCAATGATCCAATATGTTTTTGTCAAAATTTTACAATCCTAAATTAACAATTTTTTTTATTATTTACAAATATTTTTCAAATATACGAAGTTCCTATCTCATCACCACAAATTTTTCTGTATAATTCCCAATCTTAATGAAATAGAAACCAACTGGCAGATAAGTTATATCAATTCTTGTTTTTTCGTATTTCGTAATTCGTAATTCGTAATTGATTAAACATTCGCCCAAGGTGTTGTAAATTTGGATTTCATCCCATTTAGATGGAGTCCATCTCGCAGATGGGCTCCATCTATCAAGACTTATTTCAATATGATCCCCCGCAGGATTGGGTGTTACAATAATCCTTGAATTTTCGTTATCACTTATTCCTGCTTCATCCCACTTTGTAACAATCAAATTAAACTTAACTTCAGTTTTAGCGCATTCATTTTCTAATGAGCAGGTGTATTCACCGGCCTGATTTTCGTTAACAGATTCAAGCGAAAGTGTTAGCAATTTATCACCAATAAATTTATCCCAAACGCCTTCCTGGATTACTTCGTTATTGAATGTCCATTTGATTGCTATTGGTTCGGCACCCCATTTAAAATCAACCTTGAATGATGCATCATTTCCGCGTTTGATTGTGTATTCGCTTATTCCATTTATAGGTTCGGCTGTCGGAATGGCTTTAATCAGCAACAATGCCGGAACACCTTCCACATAAATACCTTCAGATGGGATTGCCGCTGTACATTGGTAATATCCGGCGTCATCATCATATTTGGTATTGAAAACCTGCAATTTTGATGTGTTAGTACCATTGTATTTCGAATTGTCGGTTATTGGCGCGTTATCCTTTTTCCAAGAATAGGTTACATTGTATCCCTGTGGTGCAATAGCTTTCGCTTCTAAAACTACATCCGATCCCGGGCAAACCTCTGTATCCTTCGGGTGTTCGCTGAAAACAACTTCAGGTTTTTGTGAAATTATAAACGGATTAGAGTGAACAGAACCGCATTGGGAAATTATCTCTACAATATAATACTCCCCTTTTTTACAAATATCCTCGGCACTTAAGCCATTTATAGTAAGAATCGACGAAGTCGTTCCGCCGAATTTTCCATTATCCACTAAAGCAGTAGGTTCGCTGTTTCCGGATTCTAGTTTATACCACTGGAATGAATCCTTCATGTAAGGTGGTGTTTTCCCACGGTAATGCGCCTTCACTTCGAATGAATATGTTCCGCCGATTTGCGCATTAATTACTTCTTTCGGATGGTCGGTAATTTCCGGCAGGCTCAAAGCATAAACAGGAATATCCCCAGACCAAAGAACTTTATCAAATCCTTGAGCTGTAACTTTACAAGTGTAAATGCCGCTTACAGGATAATCGAAAGTAGCAAAATTTAGTTGTGGATTTGTTTCGCCGGCAATCTCTATACCGTCTTTGTACCATTGGTATTGAGGGTATGTTCCTTCGCTGGCATCTGCGGCGCATATCAGGAAATTGCCTTCTGAACCCGTACAAGAAATCAGTTCTTTAGTGTAGTCAGCGATTACCATCATTTTTTTAACAGCTATTGGGAAAGCGTCAAAAGATAAAGCCGCCATTCTGCGTTGATTCCAAATCCACGGACCTTCGTAACAAACATAAGTTCCATTATAAAATGAATCAGGTAAATAAGTTATTGTTGTAGCCTTCGAACCCCTGTCTAAGTTTACAAAAACAGTATCGTTTTTGCTTTCCAGCGACATAATCTTCGCACCATCACTTAAATAGATGTAATCTTTTAGTGATGCCGCCACACCTGCGACTACTGTATCGGACTGAAGATTGATAATTGTTTGCTTTGGTGTGAATACTAATGCAACGCGGTCTTTCTTCATATTCGTGAAAAAAGCTTCGCTGATATTAGGAGAATTTATACAGAAAGTGTCTTTTGAACCATAATAATCCGCAATAAACTGACGGTACAGTTGGTCGCCCAATGGTTCGTAACCTGTGAATTCATAATGACAGCCGTCATGTCCCGGTAATCCCGATGCGGCAATTACGCCGACTTTAACTTTATTAATATAGTTGGGCATAGTTCTTTGGACTTCGCGCAAGTGGCTGTGTGTATATCCGCTTACGCAACTGGTAGTATGGAATTGAACCGTATAAATTTTCTCAAGACTCGGGAAATCCTTCAGCCATTCATCGGTCAACTTAACAAAATTTGTTCTATAGTTAAAAACTTGATTTGATTCGCCTTGATACCAAAACAACGTTTTTGATGCATTTCTTAATTTTGCTTTTTCTATTCTATAAAGCATACCGCCATAAATCGAATTCAAATCGTATCTATTACCCGTAACCGGTAAATGCTGTTCGACAATTGTTCCGCCAACGCCACCGTTAATTACACAAATTGGGACTTTTTGATTTTCAATAAAGTGTTTTGCCATAGTCATACCCCAAGCACCGATATTTGATCCATAGCTGGAATACCAGTCATCGGCCATATACCAAAGTGTATCCGCTAATGACGAGCCCAATCCACAATAACCGAATGTGCGAATGAATCCATTTGTATAAGGGTTGTTATTGGCAACTGAATTCGATTGTCCGCTAATAAATATGACATCGCCCGCGACAATATTATTTCGCACCTTCATTACAGAGTCCTGAGTCGGATTTGCGGCGGATATAAGAAATTTATAATTACTTAATTCAGCGTGAATTTTATAATTAAAACTAAATGGTGCTGTACCATTATTAAAACTTAAACTTTGAGTAAGTGTTTCTATTTGTTGATTATTTTTAAATACTCGAACGATTATTTTTTGGAATTTTTCCTGTTTGAAATTTCCGGCGATTTTCACATCAGCGGAATTATCTTTATCGCGTGGAAAAAGTTGACCGTTAGCAGGTACCGAAGTGAAAGTATTATCTTTTAAACCGTCCGTCGGGCGTTCAATTAAGTATTTATCAAATAAATAGGATTCAACATTTTTTTGTTCAGTTTGAGCAAGTACTTTATTATATAATATTATTTCAGGCATATCCCCATTATAAAAATATGCTTTATAAAAAGCACCAATATAAATAAGAGGGTCATAATTCGACCCAACTTGCGCTGAACCTGTTAAAACTCCATCCATATATATTTTAGCGACTTGTGTGCTCTCTGAATACGTAGCGCAAATCACAGCGGGAACGTTTAAAGATAAAACCTTACTCGACATAGTCTGAACGTTGGTGTTAGTATGAAAAATCCTTGGCGGATTATAATAAACACCATGTCCGTTGCCGGAAATCATCAAATTCAATGGGCTGAAATTCGCAACGCTAACAACAAAAATTAAAGAATAATCGCTCATAACAGGAAAAATAGAACTTGCTTCCAAAAACCCGGTTCCATCGAACCTGACAGTGGGTTTTCCATTCAATCCATCGCTGACATAGCTGGGTTGTAAGTTCTCATCACTTTGGAATGCCTTAATTCCGGGATTATTCAGGTCATTCCATTCTGTAACTTTGTTGCCGTTAAGCACTAATCCAGCGTCCGATTTCAGATGTAATATTGCCCCTGCGGGTATTTGCGCTTGGCAAAAAGCCGAGCCAAAAAGTAATATCAGAAATATTATTTTTATAATTTTCATTGCTTGGTTTATCGTAAATATCAAAAAAGTAAAATTACCATTTTTAATTGATTTAGAAAAACCTGAGATGATGTATAACTCATCCGATGACTCACAGCCAGATTACTCCTTTCCTCGAGTTAAAGTTCCTTTTGACTCGCATTTTTCGGAATAAGCAATCCACCCCATATAGCAAAAAGAACTCAACTTTTAGAAAGTGGAGTTCTTTTTATGTTCTTCTCTTTATGAACTTTTAACTTTATAAACTGTATTACATCTTCACAAATTTAGCTGTTTCATCCCCAATCCGCACAAAATACATTCCTTTGGGCAGGTTAGAAATATTTATTCGTAGCGGCACGGCGTGCCGTGCCTCAGCAGACATTACCAATTCGCCGAGTGTGTTGAAGATTTGAATTGCAGAACCTTCTGAAGAGTTGAAGTTTATAGTAATAAAATCGGTAGAAGGATTGGGAGAAATGAAAATGTGTGAAAGGTCTTGTCTGTTTTCAATAACGTCTGTTGCTTTTCCGATTATAAAAGGATATCCGTCGTTAACTTGTGGATTAATATCCCAGATGTTATCAAAATCCCATCCTGCATCAGTAAAAGTCTTCTTAGTTTTCATTGTTGCGGTAGATTTACCATTTCCTCCATTAGATATTGACATACCGGATATTTCTGTATCAAAGAAAGAGTTTTTTATATCAGCTTCTCTAGTGCTCCCAACCAATCCACCTGCACTGGTTCCTGTACTCGTTACCCGCCCTGTCGAATAACAATTGCTCACAGGTGCGTATTCAGCCAAGCCAATGAGTCCACCGGTATTATTACCCGAGGACTTTACTAAGCCCCTTGAATAACAATCCGACATTCTACCGTCATACGCGTTCAATCCTACTAATCCTCCCGTATTATCATCTGATCCAGCAACATTACCCAATGAATAGCAATTGCTCACCGAAGCAACGTTCAGACCTATGAGCCCACCCGTACTATTCGCCCCTGAAACTGCACATTTTGAATAAGAATAAACCAATTTGCCAGTTTCAGTCATTCCTACAAGTCCGCCTGTATAATTTCTTCCACTTACCGTACCAACTGAACTACAATGGCTTATTTCACCATAATTATTATAGCCCACCAATCCACCAGTATTATCCCCACTAACGATCGAACCATCAGAATTACAATTAATTAATTTTCCCTTATTATGCCCCGCTAGAGCACCAGTACTACTTAAACCCTTAATATTAAAATTTGTTATTGAAAGATGCCTTATCTCAGCTCCAGTATCAATAACACCAAATAATCCTATATTACCTTGACGCGGTAATGAAATGATTAAACTGTCAATACAATATCCGTTTCCATCAAAAATACCTTTGAATGGAATAGAACTTGTACCAATCGGAGTAAATTCAAGAAGAGTTCCTGAAAATTTAGAGCTATCAGCTGAAATATCATGATCCAATTCGAATTTGGATGACCAACTGATTGAGTTTTCACTGATCCAAAGAAGATGTAAATAACAGCCAATGTTTAAAGATCCATCTGAATCTGTGTCTTTTGGTTGTTTACCAATTTTTCTAATTTCAATATATGGGTATCCATCGTTTATGCTTGAGTCCATTTTCCATATTGAAAGGAAATGCCAACCTGCATTAATAAAAGTACTCTTTGTTTTCATTTCTTGTGTTGTCTTACCAATACCCTTTGCACTAGTATCCAGTCCACTTGTTTCTTTATCCCAAAAACAGTAGGATATAGAATACCCAAAGCTATAACCAATAAAACCTCCAACGTTTTCTTTTCCTGATACTTTTCCACAAGAATAGCAATTTGTTACATAACCGATATCACTATTTGAACCTATGAATCCACCGGTACTATACCCGCTACCCTTAATATTACCTATTGCGTAACTATCCGAAATCCTACCACCATTATATCCTATTAGACCACCTGTTGAATTAACTCCAGTAACATCAGCAGTAGAATAATTGCAACTTGGTGACATAGAACCATTAAATCCCATTAATCCACCTACACCTTTGGCCATACCAATAACAAGACCTGTTGTGGAACATTCTGTTATATTACCATAATTTCGACCAACGAGGCCACCAATCCATGTCATGCCTGTTATATCACAATTAGTTACCTTGAGATTATAAATTATTGAACTTTCGTTTGCATATCCAAATAATCCAATTGTATCCTGTAATGGGCGATCAATGAATAAACTATCAATTTTAAAACCTTGTCCATTAAAAAAACCACTGTATGGTTTAGTTGCACAACCTATCGGACTCCACCCCTTCCCTTCATTCCAATTTTTTGTATCGGCGGCATTGATATCATTTTCTAATTTGTAATTTAAAGTCCAACCGGATTTGTTTTCAGAAATCCAGCGGAGATGGTCCAAAGTTGATACATTGCGGTAGCCGTCGCCATCGGTGTCTTGTGGTTCGACTTGTGCATTTGCAATATAGGAGCAAAGCAACAACACTAAAATCAAAATCTTTTTCATAGGAAAACTCTTTTAAATTATTATTAAATCAATACTTTACAAATTTAGCAGTTTCGCCGCCAATTCTTACAAAATACATTCCTTTGGGCAGGTTAGAAATATTTATTCGTAGCGGCACGGCGTGCCGTGCCTCAGCAGACATTACCAATTCGCCCAGTGTGTTGTAGATTTGGATTGCAGAACCTTCGGAAGGTTTCAAAGTTATTGTTATGAAATCGGAAGAAGGATTAGGGGAAATGGAAAAATTATTGCCGAACTTAGTTGTTTCGTCCACATTTGTTCCTTCATTATAAAGTGCAATGGTATGATAAATACCGCAAGCAACTGAAATCCAATCATTAGAATCACCTATCTTTTCCGGGCTACTTCTATTGATTATAGTTCCGTCGCCCAATTTTCCGTATTCATTTCTTCCCCAAGCCCAGAGGCTGCCATCTTTCTTTATGCTGTTACATGACTATAACCACAAGAAAATGAAGCCCAATCGTGAGAATTACCTATTTGAATAGGACTACTAAAAGTCGTTGCTGTAGTATCACATAATTGATTGAAATAATTATTACCCCAACCCCATAGGCTACCATCAGTATTAAGAGCTATACAATATGTCCAATAGGAAGAACTAGCGACATACCACCAATCCTTTGAACTACCTACTTGAATGGGACTGATTTTAGCTATTTGTGTACCATCACCCAACTGACCAGCAAAATTATTACCCCAAGCCCAAAGAGTACCATCAGTTTTAATCGCTAAATTATTATCTCGCCCGCAAGCAACAAAAGCCCAGTCCTCAGAATTCCCGATTTTAATTGGAGTTGATTTATCTAATAATGTTCCATCTCCCAGTTGACCTTCGTTATTATGTCCCCATGCCCATAAAGTACCATCTGTTTTGATGGCGATTGTATGTGAGTGTCCGCAAGATAAAGAACTCCAATCTTTATCATTGCCAATTTGATATGGACTATTTGTGTTGGTTGTTGTTCCATTGCCAAGTTGACCCCAGTCATTACAACCCCAGCTCCAAAGAGTACAATCAGCTTTAATCGCTATTGTAAAATTGTTTAAACCGCATGCAACCGTAGACCAGTCATTTGAATATCCTATTTGTTTTGGTGTTGAAACTCTAATATTATTTCCTACACCTATTTGACCATATCCATTAGTTCCCCAACCCCAAAGAGTACCATCAGTTTTAATCGCCAAACTATAATTCTCTCCGCTGAAAATTTTTTCCCAATCATTATTATCATCAATCTTATCAGGAATTAATCTGCCAGTTGAATCTCCATTACCTACTTGACTATTTCTATTATCACCCCATGCCCATAAACTTCCATCAGCTCTTATAGCTTTTGAACATTGACCTCCGCAGTAGATAGCAACCCAATCATTTGAATTGCCTATTTGAACGGGACTTTTTTTATTTACTAAAGTCCCATCACCAAGTTGTCCAGCCCAATTATTACCCCATGACCAAAGTGTACCATTCGTTTTAATTGCAATTGTATGACTTGAACCACATGCAATATTCTCCCAATCATTAGAAGTTCCTATTTGAGAAGGCCAGGATTTTGGATCTGTGGTCCCGTTTCCATGTTGTCCTGATGGATTATTCCCCCAACCCCAAAGAGTACCGTCGGTTTTAATTGCCATTGTGTAATAATCCCCTAATGCAACGGAAGCCCAGTCTTTAGTCGTTCCTATCTGCAACATTACGCTTGTAAAACTTTTGGTTATATTTCCAAGTTGACCATCGGCATTCAGACCGCAACCCCAAATACTTCCATCCGATTTCTTTGCTATTGTATGATATTCTCCACATGAAACTGAAATCCAATAATTGGAACTACCAATTTTAAACGGTGTGGTTCTACCCAAAGTATCTTTTGTTCCCAATTGACCATGATTATTTCTTCCCCATGCCCATAAACTAGAGTCTGTCTTGATAGCTATGGTGTAATCTGCACCACAGGCAATTGAAGCCCATTTGTAAGAACTACCAATTTGATATGGACTAATGATATTTGTTTTAGTTCCATCTCCTAATTGTCCGTTCGAATTATAACCCCAAGCCCAAAGACTACCGTCCTTTTTTATTGCTATTGAAAAATTTGTTCCGCAAGAAACTGAAGCCCAATCTTTTGATTGTCCAATTTGAACTGGTTTGCTTCTATTTGTTTTAGTTCCATCTCCTAATTGACCACAATCATTATTGCCACAGGCCCAAAGACTACCATCAGATTTAATTGCTAAGTTATGGAATGGGCCGCAAGAAATAATAATAAAATCGTTAGCATTCGGTATTTTTTGAGGAATCCAAGTATCTACACTGATACCTAGTTGACCATAATCATTGTTACCCCAGCTATACATTTTATATTGAGAGTATAAATTATAACTACAAAGCACCAACAATACTAAAATCAAAATCTTTTTCATAGGAATTCTCTTTATATTATAATTAAATCAATTCTTTATAAATTTAGCCGTTTCGCCACCAATTCTTACAAAATACATCCCTTTGGGCAGAGCTGAAATGTTGATTTTTGCGGACAGGTCGCGACCTGTCCCTACAGAAAAAACGATTTCGCCGAGTGTGTTGTAGATTTGGATTGCAGAACCTACCGAAGGTTTGAAATTTATTGTGATAAAATCGGAAGAAGGATTGGGGGAAATGGAAATATCTCCGGGTTGTAATCCTTCATTAACTGATAGAGCAGAAATATCAAGTCTATATACAGAACTTCCGCTTCCAGTAACAACATATAAATAACCATCTTTTACTATTGGTCTGCCTACATCAATGTGTTCCAAATTATAATTCAAATCAATCCATGTTTTTCCAAAGTCTTTTGATAAAAATACTCCGTACAGCGTTCCGATGAATATATTATGACCTAGTATTTCTATTCCTCTACAAAATGGATTATCCCTTCCTAGTTTAGAAAGTACCCAAGTGCCACCGTAATCATTAGAATAATATATACCTTTATCACCCGCGACAAAAATAGTCGTATCAATTGCGGCGAAATCGAACATACAATCAGGCAATACTTTTTTCCATATTTTACCATCATCAGTTGTTAAAAACACTCCATTTTGCTCAGAATCATTAGTCGCTCTACCACTAATAAATATTTTTTCTCTAATGGAAAAAATAGAACCAAGCTGTGTGAGTGGTTGAGTTTCAGATATATCGTTCCAAGTCTTGCCTTCATCTATTGATAGGTTTACTCGACCTGAAAATAGTTTATGAATTAAATATAATTTATTCTCATTTGATGCCAAACCATAAATGGGAGGGTAAATTTTATCTAATTGCATTTGTTGCCAACTTAATCCTTTATCTTTAGAAATAAATAAACCAGTTGATGTTCCAATAAACAAATTTGAATTATGTTCGCATAAACTCCCAAATACTCCGGTTAATCCATTGTTCGTTTCAGACCAAGAATTTCCATTATTCGTCGATTGATAAGAAGAGAAACCACTTTGACTCACATACAATGTACCTTTAATATTTATAATATTGCCCAGTTCAATATCAGTCAATCCATTGTTTATTGGCGACCAACTTCCTCCATTATCTTTGGAAATGAAAACTCCCTTACCGTCAAGTACTGCACATAGTTCATTACCAGCGGAAGCGAGATCATTAATTTTTTTATTGGGTAAATTTCCATTTGCATCAGTCCAACTTTGAGCTTCATCATTAGATTTAACAATACCATCGTTATGTGTTTTGAAATATAAAGTGTTCCCTATTGCTTTTATCCAGTCACCTCCATCGGCGTTCGTTATCTTTTTCCAAGTAGCACAGTTATCTCTAGATATATAAGTCCTATAGCCGATTATAATATATATAAAACTATCTGTTAGTGCTATACTGCTAACACCATAAGAAAGATTATTATTCCAAAAATTATCGTTACTTACTGTTTTCCAGTTATTCCCTAAATCGGTAGAGTAATATAGGCCACCGTTAGTTCCTGCATAAACTTTATTTCCTAAAAGTGCAATACAATTGGTAGTTTTGGATTTGATTACATTATTTTTAATCTCCCAATTATGACCATAATCAGTTGATACAATTATCCCTGTTTTATAAGTACCCAAAAAAACATTTGAACCCTGAGTAGTAATGCATTTAATTTGGTCGGTTATATTGCTAACTTTATTCCAATCAACACCATTATTAGTTGATGTATATAAGCCATTATATGTACCGGCAAAAATCACAGAATCATTAATAGCTACGCTCAAAACATTTTTGTCTAAACCAGTATTTGCTTCACGCCAATTTTTGCCATAATCCATGGAAATGAAAATACCCCTTCCATAATCAGCGGCTACGAACATGCTATCTTTAATAACAATTTTAGTAATAGAACCGCCATATAAACCATTGTTAAGTTTTTCCCATTGTTGAGAATAAATATTTCCGGTTCCAAAAACCGAAAGCACAAATACTAAAATCAAAATCTTTTTCATAGTAAAACTCTTTTAAATTATTATTATATCAATACTTTACAAATTTAGCAGTTTCGCCGCCAATTCTTACAAAATACATTCCTTTGGGCAGGTTAGAAATATTTATTCGTAGCGGCACAGCGTGCCGTGCCTCAGCAGACATTACTATTTCGCCGAGAGTGTTGTAGATTTGGATTGCAGAACCTACCGAAGGTTTGAAAGTTATTGTTATGAAATCGGAAGAAGGATTAGGGGAAATGGAAAAATTTTTACCGAACTTAGTTGTTTCTTCCACATTTGTTCCTTCATTATAAAGTGCAATGGTATGATAAGCACCGCAAGCAACTGAAATCCAATCTGTAGAATTGCCGATACGTTTTGGTGTATTTCTATTTATTGTAGTTCCATCGCCTAATTGACCTCTGATATTACCACCCCATACCCAGAGACTTCCGTCCTTTTTAATGGCTACAGTATTATTATGACCACATGCAACCGAAACCCAATCATTAGAATTACCAATTTGAATAGGAATATTTCTATCAATATTGCTACCATCGCCTAGTTGACCATATTTATTGTATCCCCAAGCCCAAAGGGTACCATCAACTTTGATTGCTAAAGCGTAACTCCCATGGCTACAAACCACGGAGGCCCAATTTGTTGAGCTATCTATTTGAATTGGAGTATTAACTCCTTGATTAGTGCCTATTCCAAGTTGACCCTTATTGTTACGGCCCCACATCCATAGAGTACCATTTGTTTTTATAGCAGCAGAAAAGTCTTCTCCACAGCTTATTGAAGCCCAATCTTTTGAATTTGAAATTTGGACTTGAATACAACTTGTAGTAGAAGTTCCATCTCCAAGTTGGTTAGCGTTATTCACACCCCACGCCCAAAGACTACCGTCCGTTTTAATAGCTAAAGCGTGGTATTCACCACTTGAAACAAGCGCCCAATCGTTATCTTCACCAATTTGGATCGGTATGTTTTTATGTTTCGTTGTGTTATTACCAAGAAGACCTGTTAAATTAAAGCCACAAGCCCAGAGGGTGCCATCTTTTTTAATAGCTATTGTTTGTCCATAACCACTGGTTGCTGATTTCCAATCATTGCTTGAACTGAATTTTTGAGGTGTTGATTTGCTGTCATTAGAACCTAATCCAAGCTGGCCATAGTAATTAGCACCCCAAGACCATAGACTGCCATCCTCGTTAAAAGCCAGGGTATGATAATCACCACAAACAATGTTAACCCATTCATTCGAATTGCCTATTTTCACAGGATTAGGTTTGCCGGTAGAATCTCCTTCACCTACTTGGCCAATTCTATTGTCACCCCAAGACCATAAACTGCCATCGTTTTTTAAAGCTTTTGTACATTGCCCTCCACAAAATATTGAATTCCATTCTGTACAGCTATCTATTTGCACGGGATGATTTTTATTGAGTAAAGTTCCATCCCCAAGTTGACCAGCCCAATTATTGCCCCATGCCCACAGACTTCCATTATTCTTTAATCCAACTGTATGGTTCTTACCACAACTTACTTTTAACCAATCATTAGAATTATCAATGCGCATTAGAGTATATACATTATCAATGGTTTTATTCCCTAACTGTCCGGTTCCATTATAACCAACACCCCATAGGCTTCCGTCTACTTTAACAAACATTGAATAATTATTACCCAATGATATAGATTTACAGTTTTGAAAATCATTAATCCGCAATAATTCACTTGATCTTTGTTTACCTTTGTAACTATTTTCATAATAAATCATATAGCCAAGTTGACACGCGCTGTTTAAACCACATGACCATAATGTGCCATCAGCCTTTTTCGCCATTGAATGTGAATTACCACAATAAATTTCAATCCAATCATTTGAATTGCCAATTCGTACTGGAATTGTTCTATCAATTGTATCTTTAGTACCCAATTGACCATCTATATTCAATCCCCACGCCCATAGACTACTGTCTTTTTTTAAAGCCAAAGTATGAGTAGAGCCACAAGCTATGAATTTCCAATCCTGATCTTTTCCGATTTGGACAGGTAAGCAAGTATCACTCATTGTTTCATATCCTAAGCAACCATGAGAATTTTTACCCCACGACCAAAGACTACCATCATCTTTAATAGCTACTGTAAAATAATCACCACAAGAAACAGCCGCCCAATTATTGGAATTCCCTACCTTTATCGGTGTCATTTTCTTTTCTTTAGTACCATCTCCTAACTGTCCATACGAGTTATCTCCGCATGCCCATAGACTACCGTTGTTTTTAAGTATGAGGTTAAATGGAGATTTGCAAGAAATCATTTTTATATCATTCATTCCGGATATTTTCTGTGGAGTCCAAGTATCACCAATCCCTAATTGTCCGGAATCATTATCACCCCAACTATACATTTTATATTGAGAGTATAAATTATAACTGCAAAACACCAATAATACTAAAATCAAAATCTTTTTCATAGTAAAACTCTTAATAATTATAATTAAATCAATTCTTTATAAACTTAGCCGTTTCGCCGTCAATTCTGACAAAATACATTCCTTTGGGCAGGTTAGAAATATTTATTCGTAGTGGCACGGCGTGCCGTGCCTCAGCAGACATTACTATTTCGCCGAGAGTATTGTAGATTTGGATTGCAGAACCTACCGAAAGTTTGAAAGTTATTGTTATGAAATCGCCTGCGGGGTTGGGAGAAACCATAAGATTGCTTTGTAATGTACTTTCATCTTTAACTTTGCTTGCGCTCAATGAGAATTTTGCGATATAGAATTTATATCTGCTTTTATAACCGATAGCTATGAAATTGTCATTATCAAAAAAATAAATATTTCTGATATCGGTAGGGTCATCATCTCTATGTTCACCATATTCCAATTCGGATATGTAATTAAAATCTTGATCAAAACAAAACATCATTATTTTTTGTTTATTCGTACAAGTATTTGAATCACATTCCTGTAAGGCTGTTGAACCGACCAATACTAAATTACCGGACGGGGATTGTTTGATAAAATCACAACCGACACCTAAATTGCGCTTAGGGAAACCCAGCGACTCAATGTATTCACCATTTGAGTTTAGTCTAATCAGTTTATTTGTAGTCGTATCTTTGACCAACCTATTTCCTAAAACAACATAATCATTGTTTGCTAATTTTTCAATACTTAACGGGAAAAAAGATTTGTCTAATAGTTGAGGATCTATTTTTTTTATTACATTTCCATTTAGGTCGAATTCAATGATTTGGATTTTATGTTCGCTATTGATTTGTTTTCTTGTTAATAAAATGAAATTCTTGGATTTAAGTAGCTTTATTTCCATTATTGCATAATAATCCGAAGCCACCAGAGTATCAACTCCTTTTCTCCAAAGAAGTTTACCATCCGAATTGTATGAAGATAGCACTAAGCAATGTTGATTTATTTCACCATGATTGCTTGGCTTTACTTTTTCTTGAATTGAAGCATTATAGTAATTGCCGTCCAATTCTAATGTCCCAATCTTATTATTTGCTGTATTTACTTCCAGCGATAATGAATCATAAAGACTTTCATTTTTAATGTCATACGGAATAGATACAGCTAAAGAATCGCCATCCGAATTCGTTTTAAATATCATAGGAAGAAATCCTGTCTTCATATAAGATGCGCTGATGGCACAAAACATACTATATCCATTAGTGGTTTGTACAATCGAAACCGGATATGATGTTTGGGAGATTGAATAGCTTTTATAGGACAGCTTATTGCCGTTCTGATCATATTTAATAAAACAATTATTGCCATAAGTTGAAGAATATGGATCTATAGCCGTTACTATATTCCCATCATTATCAATTGTTGTTGGTAATAATGAGTTCATTAGTGGTACCGGCATAAAAACCGCATCGTCTTGATATTCTCTTTCCCAAATTAAAGTTTGTGAAAAACAGCTGGAACTGAATAAGAAAAAAATAATAAAGAATTTCCGCATAATTGTACCTATAAATTAAATAATTAATAAAAATAGATTTAATACATAGTATAAAGACAAATTAGACGGAAAAAAGTTTCACTTTTTTGGTGAAATTCAAATTAATTCTTTTTCATAATGTTTAAGTAACGGAATATAGGCCTTTACAAAGTCAAAAACGTAGTTTTTTTTCTGGTTTTTTCGAAAATAATTCGGCGTTTTGACAAAAGTGGAATTTAATTTGGTTTTTTTTATTATTTTTGTAATGCAAGTAGTAGAGTGAATTAGATAAAAGATGTATTATATACAATGATAAAATCAACGAAAACTGATTGGTCTCGCTTAGACCATTGTAACGATAAAGAAATTGACTACTCGGATATTGCTAAGACTGATGATTTCTTTTGGGAAGATGCTGAAATCGTTTCACCCCATAAAAAGGTTGATTTCACAATAATGATTGATGAAGACCTTGCAATTTGGCTTAAAGCGATGGGTCAAAACTCAAATCAGGCGGTGAATAATATTATTCGAGCATATTTTTTAGTCAATATGTAATAATTATTGGCTACAATTTTCCAATTTGGGCTAAAGCCCTTAAGCCTACGGAATCCCAACCACTAGCTAAAGCTAGTGGCTATTCAAAATAGGAATATCAAATTTATTTCGGGCAACCACAAAGGTTGCCCCTACGAAAAAGAAATATTAGTTTACTCATCCGATGACTCCGCAGTCATCGGATGAGTTTTTTAAAATTCTCTACACAGCTCAATGAAAAATGCGCTAATGTATAGCATAGCGGTTTCGTCAGGGTTTAATTTTGCATTGTGGAGCGGGTAGGATTCCTCGCCTATCGGAGCAGAGCCGACAAATACCAAAGCTCCCTGAACGATTTTTGCGTAGTGCGCAAAATCCTCAGCCCACATTTTAGGTTCAAACGGTAGAACGTTTTCTCTGCCGACTACATTTTTCGCGCAATGCTCAGCAAAATCCACAGCTCTGGTTGAATTCATAACCGCCGGGTATCCGTGGACTATGTTCACTTCGGCGGTACAATCATACAGTTCCGCTAATTTCGGCGTCCGTTCTCTAATTAAATCTAATAAGTGGCTTCGCAGGTCTTCGTCGTAGCACCGCAAAACACCCTTCATTCTTACCATATCGGGGAATGCGTTTACTGCTGAACGGCCATCAATCGAGGCGATTGAGAGTACTGATGGATATACCGGATTCCTGAATTTTGTTGTTACGCTTTGGTAGTAGTTAATTATGTTCGCCGAAGCCAAAATAGCATCTCCGCCCAAATGTGGTTGAGCAGCGTGGCCCCCGCGACCGAAAACATCAACATAAATTTCATTTGTCGAAGCCATCACCGGACCGGCTGATAATGATATAGTACCGATTTCCGTTTCGGGGAATATATGCGCGGCAAAAATCATCTCCGGAACAGGGTTTTCCAAAGCACCTTCATCAATCATTCTAATTGCGCCGCCGGGTTGTTCTTCTTCGGCTGGTTGAAAAATTAATTTCACTGTACAATTCAATTCCGATTCGTGCTTTTTCAGGTATTCGCAAACAATCAATAGTGCGGCTGTATGCATATCGTGTCCGCAAGCATGCATCACATTGTAGTTTTTTGAGCTGTAATCAAGCCCTGTGTTCTCCGAGATCGGAATAGCGTCAATATCTGCGCGAAGGGCAATGCATCGTTTTCCGGAGCCTATGTGCGCCACAGTTCCCGTTGTGTATAATTCTTTATATTCAATTGAAAGTTCTGTGAGCTTAGCGCGGATATATTCAGCAGTCTTGAATTCCAAAAAACTCAATTCCGGATTTTGGTGGAATTGACGGCGGTGGCTGATTGCCTTGTCTAAATATTGTTCTCTCAGTTCATTAAGTAATTCTTCTGTCATATATAATCCATCTAAATTTCTATATCATCAATTTGTAAAACTTCCGCAGGACCTTCTAATATGGAACCGTGAGGAATTTTCTTTATCACCAGCGGTATGCCGGAAGTCGGGAAAACCGTTATCGGGAATTCCGCCCCCCAATTTTCGGCGGCGAAAGCTGATGCAATAGCTCCGGTTCCACAAGCTCCCGTTTCGTGTTCCACTCCCCGTTCGTAAGTTCTCAGTTTAATTGTATGGTTATCAATAATTTGAATAACATTGCAATTTGTACCCTCCGGTTTAAAAACGCGGTGGTTGCGGACTTTCGGTCCAACATCCTGCAAATCCACATTTGCAATATCTATTTCGCCTAATTCAGCAATATCTAAGCAATAATGCTGTGAGCCGTTATCTACGAATACGCCGTCAAGTTCTATCAAATCATCTTCATACACAATCTGAATCGGGCAAAGGTTATTATAAATTTTCAGGTTCGGGAAAAATAGATCGACCTGGGAATCGACTATATTAGCTCTATAGTGGACTCCCGACATTTCGAATGTGATATTTTCCACTCTATCGAAAAATTCGAGTTTATGAGCAAGTGCAACTACGCATCGTCCGCCGTTACCGCACATCATTCCGCTTGAGCCGTCCGGATTGAAAAAATCGGCTTTGAAATCGCAGACATCGGAATTTTCAATAAAAATCATTCCTTCAGCGGCGAAAGTGTTTTGCAAATTTAAACAGCAAAGTAATTGAGCGGTTTCGCTTTTTT
The DNA here is from genome assembly GCA_037127915.1 of bacterium. Classification (GTDB taxonomy): domain Bacteria; phylum Bacteroidota; class Ignavibacteria; order Kapaibacteriales; family UBA2268; genus JBAXXL01. The sequence goes on along the minus strand of JBAXXL010000018.1, from coordinate 54,434 downwards.
GAGTATTTGACACAATTTGAGAGCGGTTATCAATCAGGCTGAATAAATTGCCCGCACCGGACATTCTATATACTTTTGCTTTCATCAATAGACCCATTAATTACTTTTAAAGCTGAATCGTGGATTTTACCATTGGTGGCCAATATAGTTTTTCCGTAAATGCTGTATTCTTTGCCGTAATAATCGCTTAATTTTCCGCCTGCTTCTGTAAGGATTATCGCACCTGCGGCTACGTCCCAAGGTTTTAGCTCAGCTTCCCAAAATCCGTCAAATCTTCCCGCGGCAACATAAACCAAATCCAAAGCCGCAGAACCTAATCGGCGAACAGGGATACCTTTTTTTACCATATTGACAAATGTACCAAGACAATTAAATGGATTTTCATCAACATTATACGGAAAGCCGGTTACTAAAATTGCATTATCTAATTCGCTGTTTTCGCTCACTTTTAGAACTTTGCCATTCAAATATGCGCCGCCGCCTTTGCTTGCTGTGAACATTTCGCTAAGCAATGGATGGTATATGACCCCGCAAATAATTTCGCCGTCTTTTTCGCAAGCTATGGAAACGGAAAATATTGGGATATTGTGAGCAAAATTTACTGTTCCGTCCAATGGGTCAATTATCCAGCGGTAGGAACTTTTGGGCATTGATTTCAAACCGCTTTCTTCAGCTAATATTTCGTGGTCAGGGAAATGCTTCAGTATATTTTCGATAATGGCTTTTTCGGCTTTTATATCGTATTCCGTTACTAAATTGTTTTTGCCTTCTTTAGAAGAAATATCGAATAGAGTGCCGAAACCCGCGCGGAGAATATCGCCTCCGATAAGTGCTGTTTCTTCGGCTACCAATAAGAATTTATTTATGTTTTCCATTTTGGTTTTATATACGTTTTAAAACTTTTGTTTCTACCCAACCTTCGTGGCCGTTTAGAAGTTTAATTTTGTACCAATTGTTAACTCTGTCTTCGATTTTTACTTTTGAGCCGTTGTGTATTATAAATAGATTTTTACTGTCGCTTTCTGGAGAACTTTTCACATAAACGCTGAAGTCGAATATAATTCCTTTGTTGTGTGTGTGCTCTTCTTTGTTCACGTCAACTGCAATTATTATTGAGAACATAGTAAAGAATAACGATAGCACTCCCAACCCGAAATTGATTTGCTTCGCGCGCGGAGTTTTATAAAATAGGAATCCTACGAAGCAAATTAAAGCCAGCCATATAAATATAACCGAAAGCCAAGCCCAGGTACCGGAATTTAGTTTTGCACTTACTGCATCGTACCATCGTGCGTAAAAAACCTGCGGAACTTGATCGATTTTATCAATGATTTGCAAATTTGCCATTTTTAAATTCATTTCTATATCGCTATCGGTTGGTCTCAACCTTTTTGCTTTTTCGTAATAAAGTATAGCTGAGCTCCAATCTTGCTTTTTGTAATATGTATTCCCTAAATTGAAATATATATCCGCCGTTTGATAATTGTTCTTCAACAAAGCGGAATATAGATCGGCGGCTTTGTCGTAGTCTTTTTGCAAATAGCATTTATTTGCTGATGTCAGCGTTTTTCCCGCGTCGAAACTGTAGGATTGTATTGTAAATAATACAAAAAATATTGTGAAAAATACTATTCGTTTCATCCTTGTACCCTCCTTGAATTGTAAGCGCTTTCGACAGCGATAATCACTTTTTCTGCTTCTTGGTATGTGTGTTGCATATTTTTTTCTTCATCACTTGACGGCGCATAGCGCGCATATTCACAATCGTCAATTGTTTTTATTACTCTATCGCAAAGTTCGGCTGAAAGTCCGTTTTTCTCGAGCAATTCTTTTACACGCTCTTTTGATAAATTACTTTTCTGTATCATTAATTTATCGGCTGTATATCCCCATATTGCCGCGGCTACTTCGTTATAAAATGCTGTTTTGTCGGATGTTACCAAATGCGCCTTTGCTTTTGAAAGACGTTTTTTGGCTGTATCTGCCGCTTTCTTCTTATTAATTAATGCTCTATTATTTTGATTTTCTTTATTTTTCCGGCGCCACAAAAGGATTAGGAAAAATAATATAAATGGCAAAATTAAAAATACTATATAAAATGCGCTGGAATAGAACGAGCGTTTGTTTTGGACTAATTTGACATCCGTTTTTATATATTTTATATCGCGATCTAATAGCTGAATATCTTCCTTTGTTGCCGAACCGGTGAACGAACTTTGGCTGCCTGTTCCTTTGCCGATAAACAAATCGAACACTTGGGATTTAATTGTGTTGAACTGCTTAGTTGCCAAGTCAAAATAAGTAAACTCGACAGGTCCTAATTTGTATTTACCTTGATTGCGAGGAATTGCCAAAAATTCATAAGTTATATTGCCGGAAATTCCCGATGCGGTAACTGTGGTGTTATCGTTGATTTTGGGGTCGTATTGCTCGAAATCGGCAGGGAATTTAACAACAGGCGCATCGATAATTTTCAAATTGCCGTTACCTGAAATTTTAATTTTCAGAGTGATTGGTTCGTTTGTCAATCCTTTGGTATTGTCCACCCAAGCTTCCATTTTTAAATTACCCACACCGCCGGTAAAACTTTGCGGTTTGTTATCGGGTAGAGCTTTGACGGTAATACTCGAAGAGCCGGAGCTGATAAGATTTTCGAAATCTTTGTAACCTCTACCACCGCCGAAAAACGGGTCGTCGAAAAAGTCGTCAAACATTGAGCGGCTTCTTCTTTGACCATTTTGATTTTGCACTTGAAGTCTTGCCACACAAGTCCATTCAAAAGGATCGATTGTTAATTTTCCGCTTTGCTGTGGTATCAAGATTACTTCTTTGACGACAGCTGTTTGGAAACGCATTCCGTTAACAACTTCCCATTGCCAATTATAGTTTGTTTTATCGAACTCCTGAGTCCAAAATCCATTGAATGAAGGAGTTTGTTTAGGTGTCAGCGATACTAAATTTAATTCGGGATTGCGGTACAATTTATATTGCGCACGGACTGCTTCGCCTTGATATACAGCAGATTTGCTAACGCTTAAGCGAATGAATAGGTTTTTTGCTATCACTTGTTTCGCTTCTTGGCTTAAAGATTGCTCTTGTTTTTTGGCTTGTTGCTTCTGTTGTTTTTGAGCTTCCGATTCAGGTAAAACTTTAATTGTGATGCTGTTCGATTGAACTGTCTTACCGCCCGAAGTAACAGTTGCGGGATTTATAGTGAATGTGCCTTCAGCAGTAGCCGCCATAATATAAGTCAGTGTATAACTACGTGACATTCTGCCGTTATTTACCGACATTTGGGTGGTTTGTGAAGGACCCGATAACACCTGAAAACCTTTAAAGGAAGGTGCCTTAAAATTGCTCCCGTCCGCATAAAGGGTAAATGATAACTGAAATTTTTCGCCGACCGATACAGTATTACTGCTTACGGTTGCTTGGAATGTTTGCGCGTTTGCAATATAGCAAACCAGCAAAAACATAGTAAAAAAAACAAACTTTCTCATTATATCGCTCTTTAATTCAATGTATAAGCCGTCAAAATATTATATACACTTTTCTGTAATGGTATTTCAACGGCTTATTGCCAAAAATATTTTTAAAAAACTGTTTAAACAGAATTTTTTATATTAACGATTAACTCAAAAATTAATTTCTTATTTCAACCGACCCCAACATTGCGTCTGCTTTGATTTCCAATATTGGCTGGTCAAAGTTTATTTTATTAATCGTTTTATTCTCTGCCGAACCCAAAATAGCCGATGAACGGACTATGATATTCCAATCTGTCGGAACAAAGACAATTGCTTCGCCAAACATAGCCGAAACCTTTAGTTGTGTAGCATCGGACGACATAATGGAGGCTCTCAAATCTACTTCAGCGGCACCAAACATAACCGATACTTCACCACCGCGGAAATCATCGGTTTTGAATTTTTCTTCAACGCCGGCGAACATACTTTGAGTATTAATATAGCTAATGCCTTCTTTTTCCACTATCCGATTTCTTCCGCCTTGGTATCGTCTTCCACAACCCTTATGGTCGCTCTTTTTAACAAACATCGATATTCCCAACCAAATCAAGAGAACTGGCCAAAAATAGCTCCAAAATCCCCAAGGTATTATATCAAGTTTATTCAATTGAAGCAATCCGCCATTGATAATCAAAAAACTGCCCCAAAGTATTGAATCGGCTTTGAAGTCCGAGATTGACCAAATACCGCAAATAATAATTATCATAGGCCACCAATGCCCTATAATCCAGCCTATAGAAAACTCTGTATATATATTGCCTATTAAGCTCGTTACGCCCAAGACAATTAAAATTACTGCAAATAGTATTCTTTTGTTCATTTATTTATCCAATTATTTATTCATTAAAAATTTATATTTATGAATACGAAAACAAACTTCGTTTGTTTCGAATTGAGGAAGAGGAAGAATGGAACGCTGAAGACGCTGATATTTGTATTGTCATTCCGGCCTCCGATCCGGAATCTCCACGAAATATCACTACAGAATTCTTCTTGAATACCCACGACTTTTGTAGAGAAGCTATTAATCGCGTCTTCTTCACCAATTCCACACTCGAATGGAACGCTGATGACGCAGATTTGTGTTTTAGTGAATTTTTTCAAACCCCATACCCTAACCCAATACCTCATCTCTTCGGTTAAAAAAAAAGAGACAACCCTAAGTGGATTGCCTCTTCAAAAAATCTTTGCGTCTTTGCGTCTTTGCGGTGAATCTTATTTTACTAAATTAACTTTGCCTGTGTTCAAATTATTCCCGATCTTTAGCGAATAAATATATGCGCCATTTGGTACATTGCGCTTATTATTATCAGTTCCATCCCAAACCATCGAATAATTATTGCCAACCAAAGGTTGATTAATCAATGTTTTGATCAGGTTTCCTTCCAAATCGAAAATTTTAAGTTCCGCTAATTGATCAGCCATATCCCTATTTATTACAAAGCTAATAACTGTTGAATTCGAAAATGGATTCGGACTGCATTTTAAATTTACATTTAGATTCTTCTCAACTTTTTCACCAGAAACAGATGTAGGATCCAAAAACAAAGATACAAAATCTCCAGTTGGTGAATTGCCGCTTTTATCAGCAAGGTATAAATTAGTAAATGCCGGACGATATGCCGGTGCCCCGTCCATTTCGCGCCATTCCTGGTTGGTTAATCGCTTGAAATCATTTGAAATAAATTCGTAATAACTGTAAACCGGTCCAACATAAGAACGAGTGCCGCCATCAGGAGTAGCTGATGTAATTACTGCCATATTAACCTTTCCCGTTCCAGCGTGGAGTACCCAGCCAACTGTGTTTCCGGATTCATCCGTTGGAGTAGTGTGAACATCTGCTACTATGAATTTATCGGCTTCTTCAATACTTCCGCCAGATGTATAATTATAAAATGTCGCCGGATCGAATTCGTAATAAAGCCGCAGGTACCATCCAAATTCTTCTGAAAGCGGGTTACCTCCGCAAGTAGCACCGGGTAAAACAGCAGATTGGTAGAATTTAATTTCATCAGCGGAGAATTCCTGATTGTTCAATATCTTCTGCGACATAGACTCAAGTTTACCACAAACATCAATCCAGTTAGCGAAATACTCGGTAAAACGTTCGTTAAAATCATTACCGGTGCAATAATCGGAATTAATCAATGATTGCAATTCTTCGCAGTAAACTTTCAAATTTCCATAAAACGATGGATTCGGTTCTATAAATGCCGATGGGAAAGAACACGAAATTCCACCGGTATATGATTGCTTAGCATAGAGCAAAAAGTCGTGTCTCAACTCAGCCCAGCTTGCTAACTGTGTGTTCATAGTTTTTTGCCACCAAGCGGCAGTTTGCATAAATTTAGGATAATTTCCTCTTTCTTTAGGCGGATTAAGGCTTCTTATGCTGTTTAACCAAGTTGTATAAACTGAACTTTCCCAGAAATTCTTGTCGTAAGAATTTATTAAATAACGCAAACTTGCAAGGTTCGATGAATAATTATATTTTTGTAATTCGCTTTCCAAAAGCTGGATACTCGCGTCGTTGCCCAATGAAAAAAGAATATCCAAAGTTGATGGCACCATCCTTGCAATCTTTTCTCCATTGTACATAACTCGGTCATACACCACATTCGCCGTTATAAACCCATCAATTATTGGACGTTGCCCCATTAGCAAAAACACCGACGGCGGCTCTACCAAATCGGGAGCGTGCGGGTCGGCAAATAAAATTTGTGAAGAATATAACTGCTGTGATGAACTCAATGCCATTACTTTACCGATGAATTCCTTCCAAGTAGGGACATCGCAAAGATCATAAGCAGTAATAGACATTTCCTTTAATATAGTGTTTATTTCTTCTAATTTAACATTATCTTGTGTGCCTAATAAAGCAGTTAAAATACCGTCAATGTTTTTCAGAGATTTTAGTGCATCAGATTTGACAGCTGTTTCAGCTATTAATGCTGATAGAATAGCCATTCTTTGAAGATCCTCGTCGCTATGGCTGTATGATATTTCATGTTTTGGATTAGTAAACTGGATTTCCGTTCTGCCAAGCCACATCATTGATTTGAAATAGCGAATTATAGTACTATCTTGATGATTATAAGCGTGTGGAGGAGCGTAATGACCGCGGGGGGTAAACTGACTGAAATCAATTGGTCTTAAGGTTTTGGAAAACAAAGGATAATCGCATGGTTTTTCTTTGCTAATTAAATAAATTAGGTTAGTTACTTCCGTTGCGTTTTCCGGAAATGCGCAAATGGAATTTCCTATTAGTAAACGTTGAGTAACAGAAAGATATACATCGAGGTCGTTCACTGCTTTTGTATAAGGAGCAGGAGCATCAGCGATTTTAAGACTTGCTACTTTGCTTTTCATTTTTCCCAAAGCGGTTTCAAGCTGAGGTGCTATATAATAACGCTCCATATTTAACAAAATCTTATCGAAAGAAAAATGCAAAGCGTGCAAAATTGCATCCGACGATATATAAACCGGTAAATCTTTTTGGTAAACATCCCATAGAGCCTGAATAAATGTTGGATTGCTTAGACGTTCGCTCACCATGAAGCCATGTTTTTTTATCAACCCTGTTTCATAATTTGTCAGATTGTATTTCAACATTATGCTGTCGGAATACTGTGACTTGAAAAAGTCCGTTGGTGCAGTACCTAGAAAATTGCCTGCCGGATATTCCAAAAGTAAATCATCGTAGGACATATTTTTATGTGTGCCTAGGTAGTCTTTGTATGCAGAAATATCGAATTGCGCTGTCACAGCCGCAATACACATAAAGAATACGAAAATTATACTAAATTTTTTCATAGTAACCTTACTAATACTTAATTAAATATTACAATTTTATATACTAAATAACACATAAGATGGGAAAATGTTACAGTAATATTTTTAATTTTTTTAAATTTATAGGAAATTTTCTGAATAAGAAATGCTAGGATGATAAGATTTTTAGGATATTTTATTATATTCCTTTGTCCTGAAAATCCTTAAATCCTGGGCATCATAATTCATACAAAAAAGAGACAACCCTGATGGATTGCCTCTAATAAAACAAATCTCTGCGTCTTAGCGTCTTAGCGTCTTTGCGGTGAAACTATTGCTCATAAATTCTGCGTTAATCTGTTAAATCTGTGGCATCTGCGTGCCAAAACTATTATTTCACTAAATTAACTTTGCCCGTGTTCAAATTATTCCCGATTTTTAGAGAATAGATATATGTTCCATTTGGTACATTACGCTTATTATTATCGGTTCCATCCCAAATCATTGAATAATTATTGCCAACCAAAGGCTGATTAATCAATGTTTTGATCAGCTTGCCTTCCAAATCGAAAATTTTCAGTTCCGCTAATTGATCTGCCATATCATTATTAATAATGAAGCTAATCACAGTTGAATTTGAGAACGGATTTGGACTGCATTTTAAATTTGTATTATACTCAACTTTTTCATCCGAAACAGATGTCGGATCCAAAAACAATGAAACTTTTTCACCAACCGGCGAATTTCCTGTTTTATCGGCAAGGTATAAATTTGTAAATGCCGGGCGATATGCCGGTGCGCCGTCCATTGCGCGCCATTCTTGGTTGGTTAACCGCTTAAAATCATTCGATATAAATTCGTAATAACTGTAGACCGGTCCGACATAAGAACGAAAGCCGCCTGCAGGTGTGGGAGCAGTAATTACAGCCATATTAATTTTACCTGTTCCCGCATGTAGCACCCAACCTACATCATTGCCAGCTTCATCAGTAGGTATGGTATGCACATCTGCAACAATAAATTTATCGGCTTCAGGGATTTCGCTATTACCTTTGTATTCATTAAATGATTCAGGGGTTAATTCAAAATACAGCCGTAAGTACCATCCGAAATTCTCAATTCTTGCCTGACTACCTGCACAAACATCGCCCTCTCTAACAGCTGAACTAAAAAAATTATTGTCATCACTTGAGAATACCTGATTATTCAAAATCTTTTCTGATATTGTTTTTAGTTTTCCACTAATATCAATCCAATGACTGAAAAAGGTATTCAAAACAGAATTAGGAAGAGTATCGTTATAATAATCGGAATTGATTATTTCTTTTATTTTAGTGAAATATGTTTTAATATTTTCATAGAATTTTGGAGTTGGCTCTATATAAGCAGAAGGGAAAGAACATAAGTCACTACTTGTATATGGTTGTTTAGCATATAACAAAAAGTCATGTCTAAGCTCCGCCCAACTTGCTAATTGAGTAGTCATAGTTTTTTGCCACCAAGCGGCGGTTTTCATAAAACCGGGTAGATTTGCTCTATCTTTTGGCGGATTTAAACTTCGGATGCTGTTTAACCATGTTGTATAAACAGAACTTTTCCAATAATCTTCGTCGTAAGAATTTATCAAATAGCGCAATCCGGCAAGATTTGAAGAATAATTGTATTTATTTAATTCCGCTTCTAAAAGCTGAATACTTGCGTCATTTCCCAAAGAAAAAAGAATGTCCGAGGTTGATGGAACCATTCTCCGAACTTTTGCATCGTTATACATAACTCGATCAAATACAACATTTGCCGTTATGAATCCATCAAGAATCGGCCTTTGACCCATCAAAAGGAAAACCGAAGGTGGCACAACTTGATCGGGTGAAAATGGGTCTGAATAAAGAATTTGAGAAGAATATAATTGTTTTGATGAACTCAATGCCATCACTTTTCCGATAAATTCTTTCCAAGTTGGAACATCACATAAATCATAAGCAGTAATTGACATTTCCTTTAATATAGTATTTATTTCAGCTAATTTAATATTATCCTGACTACCTAACAAACCGCTTAGAATGCCGTCTATGTTTGTTAATTCAGTAATAGCACCTGATTTCAATGCGGTTTCAGAAATTAGTGCTGAAAGGATAGCCATTCTTTGAAGATCCTCTTCGCTATGACTGTAAGATTGTTCATTTTTTGGATTTGTAAGCTGTATTTCAGTTCTTCCAAGCCACATCATAGCCTCGAAATAACGGGTAATCATTTTATAATCGTGAAAATTTTCATTCCGAACACCATAATGGCCGCGCGGTATAAATTGACTAAAATCAATCCGTCTGTTAGTTTCTGAGAACAGAGGATATTCTGCAGGTTCATAAGCATATACTAATGATATCAATTTGTTGGTTTCAGCCTCGTTTTCAGGGAAAGTACAATTAGAACTATCTAACAACAATTTTTGTGTAACCGTAAGATATATATCCAGGTCATTTAATGCTTTTGCATAAGGTTCTTGTGCGTCTGTAATTTTCAGCTTTTCAACTTCCATTTTCATTCTTCTCAATGAACTGTCCAGTTTGGGTTGAATATGCTTTGATTCCATACGAAGAAGCATATTATCAAACGAATAGTGCAAAGCGTGTAAAATAGCATCCGATGAAATATAAACCGGTAAATCCTTTTGGTAAATATCCCAAAGTGCTTGAATGAAAGTTCCATTTTTCAAACGCTCACTTACCATAAACCCGTGCTTATTAATCAAGCTGATTTCATAATCGGTTAGTTTATATTTTGATTTGATGCTATCGGAATACTGAGCTTTGGAAAAGTCGGTTATTGCGGTTTCCAAAAAATTGCCTGCCGGATATTCCAAAAGTAAATCCTGTGTGGACATATTTTTGTGAGTGCTTAGGTAATTTGTGTAAGCTGAAATATCAAATTGAGCTGATGATGTGGCACAGCACATCAAAAAAGCGAAAATCGTACAATATTTTTTCATAGTAACCTTACTAATATTTAATTAAATGTAACCAATTTCATATACTATTAGACACATCAGCAGGAAAAAAGTTTCAAAATTTATGCACTTTTTGAAAAAAATATATGTTTCGTAAATGCAAATTAATTATTATATGGGCTTGCGATTTTATAAAAGTGCAAATTAGTATTAATTTTTACACGTTTTTTTGAAGACTTAACCACAAAAAACGCAAGGAAGGCAAATGGTTCACAAAGAAATAATCCAAAATTATCTGAATCAGGATTGTCAGGATGTTAGGATTTTCAGGATAATTAAAAATTTTCCCTATTTTCTTTTCTTCTCATTAATCATTTATAATCTATCATTAATAATTGATTCTTCATCCTTAAATCTTGGGTATCCGGATTCCGACAAAATCCGCGTCATCAGCACTCTATTCTTATTTAATTAACCATATATGCCCGATTTCTTGTGTATAACAAGAGAAGACGTTGGATGCAACGTCTTCTCTTTATATACTTTACGAACTTTCAACTTTATGAACTATATGTTTTTTGTCCAGATTTCAACTAAATTAATTAATGTCTTCAGCGAAAGTTCTAAAGCATCAATCGAAATCCACTCTGTGTTTGAATGGAAGTTTTGTCCGCCGGCGTATATATTCGGGCAAGGCAATCCCATAAATGTCAAGCGCGAACCGTCTGTGCCGCCGCGAATAGGCGCCCAAAACGGATTTGCACCGGCTTCCTCAGCGGCTTGCCATAAGTAATCCAAACCAATAGGGTTTTCCATCAATTTGTCATGCATATTGCGGTAGCTTTCGGTAATCTCCAACGTGATTTTCGTTTTTGGATAGTTCGGTTCGACTTCCGCGATAATTTCTTCCAAAATTTGCTTTTGTAATGTCAAACCTTCGGTATCGAAATCGCGCAATAATATATCAATACGTGATTCTGCAATAGTACCATCAACTTTATGCGGATGAATGTATGGTTGGCGTTCATTCGTTGTTTCAGGAGCCATATCCTTTGGCATCAATGCGATAACATCAGCCATAGCGCGGATGGAATTAACCATGATGTCTTTTCCAAAACCAGGGTGGATGTCGCGGCCAAAGAATTTTATGGTTGCTGAATTAGCACTGAAAGTTTCTTTATTGATTTCGCCCGGCATTTCACCGTCAACAGTATAAGCATAAACACATCCGAATTTTGCAACATCAAAATGATCGGCACCGCGGCCGACTTCTTCGTCAGGTGTGAATGCGATTCCAATATCGCCGTGTTTGATTTCAGGATTGCACAAATAATAATCAACCATAGTCATAATAGCGGCAACACCGCCTTTGTCATCGGCACCCAACAAAGTAGTTCCGTCGCTTGTAACAATTTTATGACCGATGCATCTTTTCAATGCAGGGTTCTCGATTGGGTCGTCTTTGATTATTCGGCTTGGGTCGCCGGGCAAAATAATATCGCCACCCATATATTTTTCGATTATATTAGGTTTTACATTGGCTCCGCTTGTGTCAGGCGAGGTGTCAACGTGTGCGATAAAACCGATTTTTGGGCAAGTAACGCCGGCAGGCAGGTTGCTTGGCAAAGTCGCGTAAACGTAGCATTTGTCGTCAACTGCGGCATCTGCTATACCCATTTCCAATAGTTCTTTAACCAGTAAATTGGCTAAATCGAATTGTTTCATTGTGGTTGGTGCGGTTTCCGAATTTGGGTCGGATTGTGTGTCAATTTTTGCGTAACGTAAAAAACGTTCCAAAGCTGTTTCTTTCATTTTCGTTCCTTTTATTTATATTTTATTTTTTTACAATTATAATGAGTATAAAATTAACTATTTATAGTTGTATGAACAAATCAATTGATAAAGTTTTTTGATTAGCAATAAAATAAATTAAAATGCGTTTAGATGGGATATTATAAATTAGGATAGAATTATGATTTACGGTATCGGCACCGATTTATGCGAAGTAAACAGAATTAAACAATCAATCGAAAAATATGGCGATAAATTCGTTAAGCGCGTTTTCACTCCAACCGAAATTGAATATTGCGACTTGTATAAAGATAAAAAATACGTTCATTACGCCGCTCGATTCGCCGCGAAAGAAGCGTTCAGCAAAGCCATAGGAACAGGTTTTACCGAGGGTTTTAAATTAAACGAAGTGGGGATTGTGAACGAATTGTCGGGTAATCCTAATATAGAACTTTTCGGTTCCCTGCAAGAAAAATACTCGCATCTTAAAGCCCATATATCGCTTTCGCATACAGACGATAACGCCCACGCCTATTTGATTTTGGAAATCATTTAATAAATTTTGAATTTTGTATTTGAAGAATTAGGATTAGGAATTAGCACACTGATGATGCGGATTTGGCAGATTAACACAGATTTTTTGTTTGTCTTTCCCGAGGCATCGGGAATCCATCTTCTTGAATAGCCACGACTTTTAAGTCGTGGGGCTGATATAAGCGAGATTAATGGGCTTTAGCCCAAATGCACCGCCGAAAGAATGGAACACTGATGACGCGGATTTGGCAGATTAACACAGATTACTTTTTGTTTGCTCAATATTAAAAGCAGATATTTCGCAGATATATATATATGTCATTTATTTTTCTCGTTCCCAAGCTCCCGCTTTGGAATGTCTTTCTCGATTCATCGGAAATCCATCTTTAACAATTTTGAATTTTGAATGAAAAGAAACCAGGATTAGGAATGTGGAAAAGTTTTTTGAACACTCTGGTGCGGATTTTCGTAATTTTGTATAGGGAAACAACAAGAATTAACGAAATTAAAAAATGAAAATTAAAGATATATACAACGAATTAGAAACAACAGCAAACAACCTCGGCATAAAGATACATAAAGATATAGGAAGATTCAAAACAGGATTTGCTATTGTGAACGACAATCAAACAGTACTGATAAATAAAACAACACCCTTAGAAACGCGCGCTGTGTCGTTAGCACGTGCATTATTACAAGTTGGATTGGACGACGTTTACCTAAAACCGGCGGTTAGGCAGTACATTGAAGACGAAGTCGGTAGCGACGAATTAAGAATCGATTTAGAAATAACGGCTCCAATACTGAATGGATACCATAAGAATGGAAAATAAAGAATTATTAGAACGAATTCAATCCGCTATAAACGATTTACTGCCATATTTGGCAGAGGATGATGGCGGAATAGAATTTGTGCGATTCGAAGATGAAACCAAAACGCTCGAATTGCGAATGACGGGAGCCTGCAAAAACTGCCCGATGCATCTGATGACATTTCGGGCAGGTATAGAACGTTATATTCTTCATAAAGTGCCGGAAGTTCGGCGCATAGAAGAAGTTCGCTAATTATTATTAATTCTGTGTCTTAATTTTGATTTATCCTTAGCTACTTTCTGCATATCGGTAAATTCATCCTGTTCGTCCACTATTTCGACGCTTAGAATTTCCTCAACAATATCCTCTAATGTAATAATACCGGAAAAAGCACCGAATTCATCGTATAAAATTGCTAAATGAATTTTGGATTTTATCAATTCGTTGAACAAAATATCGAGTTTGATATCCTCGTCCACTTTCAAAATTTTATTCACTCTGCTGATTTCACCGACAGTAATTGTCCTCGACTGCCCTATCAACTTGATTAAATCCTTCACATACAATATTCCGGTCATATTATCGGGAGTATTGCTGTATAGCGGGATACGGCTGAAACCGTGGCGAACAATTTCTTCAATCAGCTGTGTGTTTATTTCGGTGGATTCGTTTAAATAATATACGACAGTTGCGGGCGTACCAATGTTTATAGCGGTTTTATCGGAAAATGTAAGCGCACCCAAAATAATACGCTCCTCATCGGCATCTATATCCGAACCCGGCTCGTCTTCCTGCTTTTTGATTATCTCGCTAATTTCTTTTTTGCTCAATACTTTGTTTTTTTCCTTACCAAGCATTAAATCCAACAAAAGCGACAGCGGTTTGGTAATAGGATAAAGAATCACCTCAACCAATCGTACAAACCACAGGAAATACGGGATATACCGCATTGTATGGCGGCTGAAAAGTGCTTGCGGGAATAGTTCACCAACAAGTGTTATAAGCCCGGTCGCGATTAAAACCGCAATCAAACCCGAGGCAAGTGAACCCAAATATATTGAAATTGCAGAGTTTACAGCTACATTTCCCATTAATAATGTTGAAAGTAACAAACTTGGATTTTTTCGTAAATGAAAAACCCGGGCGGCTCGAATGTCTCCCGAATTCATTTTCGCTTCTAAATCTTCTGTACGAAAGCTAAACATTCCGATTGTCATACCGGAAAATATAGCTGACATTAAAACTAAACCTGCTATTATTAAGTAACTATATATCATTTTTTTATAACTTTATTGAGTTTCTGTTAATCTGTTTTTGGTTCGTTAATTTTCCTTGAATTTGCACCTGAGGAAATTATCGAAATTTACATTTTGAAATTATTTATATCTTAAATGACGAAATATAGGCTTTAATGGTGTAAATGGCGGACAGTTCGTAAAGTTCATAAAGAATTCACCGCAAAGACGCGAAGCCGCAAAGAATAATTGTCAATGGTTAATTGTAAATTGTTAATGAGAAGAAGAAAAAAAACTCCGTAATTTGAAATTCGTGATTGGCTCTTCAATCAGCTCGTTACCATGCTCCTGCTTGGTAACGTTTTTTACGGTAGAGACGTAGCACGATACGTCTTCTTCGTTTATACCAACCTCAACCACCCTAATTCCAACAAAAATAAATATTTTTTCAATTGTGAAAATATTTTTTTAAATCAATAAATATAAATATATATATTTATATGGCATATTTTATTATAATTTTACAAGTTATTGTTTAAAATAAATTTGGAGGGTATTGTTTTTATTTTTAATTTGCATTTGTTCATAAACGTAAAAATAGAAAAATGTTTTTTTTTGAATTTCTGGCTTTCGGAGTTATTTATGAAAAATATTATATTAACTTTATTCCTGATTTTTTGCCTCAGTATATCCCTTAATGCCAAGTGGGAAATTACATCATTCACTCCTTATACATCGTTGAATGATATTTGTTCTCTCGATAGTAATACCTTTTATGTCACTGGATTTACGGAGACTCCAGCGAAAAAAGAGTTGTTCATACGAAAAACAACCGATTATGGAAATTCTTGGGAAACAATTTTCAGTATAATTGCAGGTACAGAATACAAGAATTTACCTTGCCAAAGACTTAAGTTATTCGCATTGGACAAAAATACAATCTTCGCTGTTGCTAAAGGCAGGCATTTTTATAAAACTTATGATGGTGGTGTCACTTGGGATAGTCTTCGATTAGATGTTCCTCATTCGGTTCTAGATGATGATGCTTTTACTGATATGCACTTTTTCGATAAAAACGAAGGAATAATTACTTATGGCTTGATAGATAGTTTAATTTATACCAAGGATGCCGGAAAAACTCTCGAATACAGAAGCTTTCCATACCCTGAACTATTGTATTTTCCTTACCAAATAAGTATTTTTAATAAAAACTTAATATTAGTTTCTATCTATAGAATGGAAAGTACCTGGAAATATATAGCCAAAACAACCGATCTTGGATTAACTTGGGATTGGATACCCGATTCAAATAATATTTGTTTGAATTATGTATTCAAAAACGAAAATGAAATCTGGTCTTCTGGGTTTTTAAATCCAACCAGTGGAACAGCTGTTATAAAAAAGTCAGTTGACGTCGGTAAAAATTGGGAAATTGTTTATGATGGCTCAAATATAAAAGATGATTACGGTGAATTTTTAAATTTAAATTTTCTAGACGATTCGACACTTGTAACTTATTCTAATAATTACGAATATTTATCCAAGGATTACGGTAAAACCTGGTCACGGGATTGTTTTACTGATGACAACAAGGAAACAAAAGGCAACTGGCTTTTTGACGTTGAAGTTGGAAGCAAAAACCACCGAATGGTCATCTGTTTTGGGAATTACGTGTTGAAATATAATTCTTTAACAGGTATTGAAGATAAAGACGATGTCGCGTCACTGAAAGCTTATCCAAATCCAATGAACAATCAAACGATAAATTTGTCTATTTCCTGTAAAGAATCACTTAACGGATTAATAAAAATATACGACGAAAATGCACGTTTAATTGATAGTAAAGAAATATTTTTAAAAAAAGGATCAAACGAAATTAGTATAAATACGGAAAATAATTTACAACCAGGAACATATTATATATTCATTGAATCCGATGGTGGAATTATTGCTAAAGAGAAATTTGTGAAGATGTAATCTTTAACTCATCTGATGACTGGCAGTCATCAGATGAATAATGAAATCATATTTTTCAGGGTTCACAATTTTGAACCCTTTTTGGTATATAGAAAGAGTCCAACACCTTCAATGTGTTGGACTCGTATTTGATTAGTTTAATACATAATTAAGCTTTTCTTCGTATTTTTTTGCTAGCATTTCGTCTATCTCTTCCTGCCTGCTTTTTAAATATTCAGCATAGTTACTATAACCGCTATTCAAAAACCTTTCTCTTGCATTTGCCTTCATTTCCCAAACTTCTTCAAGTGATTTGTCAATCTTCATTTTCATATACTACCTCATAAGGATTTAGTAATAATAATTGTTTTGTATAACCAATATTAAGGTTTACCGAATTAATTAACCGTTGTTTGTTTACGTTAGATAAATGCTTAAAATTCCAAGATAAAAGTATATCAAATTCATAATAAGTGGCAAAAGCAATATGAACTGCATCTTCAAACTTATTTTTAGGAATAATACCTTCATTTATATAATGATTGGCAATTTCAAGTATGTTATCATTTACAATATCAAAATTTAATAGCTTATAGTCTTGTATAGCTTGATAAAGTAGCAATTTTTTTTCTTCGTTTCTTGTATTATCAATTTCGTCGAATACAATACTTGAAATATAGACATCATAATCATTTAAATTATTTTCAAAAAAATTAATTGTTACTTCTTTCTTCTCTGGTGCATCATCAGCAAAAAGAAAATTAATTACAGAAGTATCAAGATATATTTTCAGTTTCTTTTCCATAAATTACTCTGATTTGAATTTATCTATGTTTTAAGACGTTTTAAATTATATTATTATTTACAAAATTAATATTATTTTAAATAATTCTAAAGTTAATGTCTTCCTAATTTCAGTTCGTTGGGCAGTCTCACAACTCAAGATGTTAAATTGATACACGGACGGGGACGTCCGTGCTACAATATATATCAATTGGATAGTAGAGCAAACGTCCTCGTCTGTTTTCTATCTGATACTTGTGAGACAGCCCTACATTTTATTAATTCTTATTTACCAACCTTCTGCAGTTTTAAAACAACCTGACCCCATATAAAACCTATATAGACTAAAATTGTAGCCTCATTTTTCTATTAACCATAAATTGATTAATTTTATTAATTATATGGGTACCGTTATGAAAAAACTTATATTACTTATCGTATTAATATATACACCGTATATATTATATTCGCAATCGGTTGTTTTTCTGCACCATTCCACGGGCGGAAATGTTTTTGCCGAGGGCAAAGTCCAAAATTGGTTCACCAATTACAACCAAACCAATGGCAAATCCTATCAAATCACCGAGCGTGGATACCCCGACAGCCCATACCCTTGGGAAAATTATCCTTATGACTTTTGGAATCTATGGGTGAATAACGCCTGCAATTCCGCCCAGCCGGGTATAGAATGCCTGAATACTTTAGCAGAAAAATATGATGTCATAATTTTAAAGCACTGCTTCCCTGGAGCAGGAATTGAAGCGGATAACGGCACACCCGACGTAACATCCAAAAGCAAAACGTTGGAAAATTACAAAGCTCAATACCGTGCCTTGCGCCAAAAATTCGATGAATATCCAAACACTAAATTCATAGTTTGGACTTTGGCATCTCTGCACAGATTGGCTACTAATGACGCTCAAACCGAAAGAGCCGTTCAATTCGTTGATTGGGTTCGCAACGATTGGTTAAATGAAGACCAAATTGCCGAAGACAATGTTTATGTTTTCGATTTTTGGGCTTTGACTGCCGAGCATAGTGATAATCCGGCAAACGGGAAGAAAAACTGCTTGAAATACGAATACGAGCGAAGCCACAGCGATGGCGATTCGCATCCGAATACAGCCGCAAATTTAGTCGCAGGACCGGCTTTCGCGCAATTTATTGTTGATGTTATCGAAGGCAAAGTCAATTCAGTGAAAGATGAAGGAAACACTTTAAGCATTTCACCTAATCCGGCGGGAGATTTTATTACAGTAACTTTGAAACCTTCAGAAGGTTTCGAACCTTCGGAAGGTTCCGCAATCTCAATCTACAACACACTCGGCGAAATAGTAATATATGTAGGGACACGGCATGCCGTGTCCGTCCGAATCAATATTTCCGATTTGCCAAAAGGAATGTATTTTTTGAAAGTTGATGGTGAAACAGCAAAATTTGTGAAAATGTAACACAGTTTATAAAGTTAAAAGTTCGTAAAGTTTTTAAAGAGAAGACGCATAAGCCGATTTCAAATCTTGGCTTGGGTACTGCTTTTGTAATAAAATAAAATATTTGATGGAATAATTTTACGCATTAAGCACCATTCTTAAATCCTGAAAGGATGGAATTATTATAGAAAATCGAAATGTTACAAGTTACAAAACCCTGAAAGGGTGAAATAATTATTATCCTCCTCTCGTTCGCAAGCTCCGTCTTGGGAACGTCCTCGACAAGTGAATAATAAAACTATTTTTCCTCGAGTATGTAACAAATTCTCAAAAAAAGTGTTAATCCAAGTATAGTGTTATTGAAATAATTTAAATGCTCATTTATTTTGGGAAGGTTTATTATGAAGAAAGTTTTTATTCTATTTGTTGTTTTATTCTCTATGCTGATTATTTATGAAGTCAAAGCAAAAGATTTTGAAATCCTAGGATTTGGTTCATTGAAACAAGTGATTTTTAGTCCTGATGGAACGAAATTGGCTTCTTGTGGTAGCGGTGGAATTTTTATTTGGGATATTGCTAGTGGCGATACATTATTTAGTATAAGAGAAAATACTGGATACGTATATACTATTGCTTTTAGTCCTGATGGAACTAAAATAGCAGGAGGAATCTCCGACAGTACAGCAAAAATTTGGGACATAAAGACCGGAGCTGAAATCGGAACAATCTTACACAAAGATAAAATTAGAACTATTAAATTTAGCCCTGATGGAACTGAAATAGCAACCGGAGGTGGTCGCGCAGTTAACATTTGGAATGTAAATACACAAGAATTAGTTAAAAATCTTTCAAAAAAAGAATCCGATGTATATGATATTGCTTATAGTCCCGATGGAAGTAAATTAGCCGAATGCAATACGGTTTCTTTTTGTGTTTGGAATATTAGTTCAGGAATAAAAATTGCAACGCTAAATGGTACGATTGTGCCTATTTGTTTAGATTTTAACCCAAATGGAAATCAAATAGCCATAGGTTCTCTTTTTCATTCGATCTATATTTATGAGTTAGATTCGGGAAAAATATCCAAAACTCTAGCGATAAAAGGTGATACCTCACATATCTACTGTTTAGATTATAGTCCTGATGGTAAAACTATAGTCGCTGGTAGTTATGATAATAATGCTACGGTGTGGGATATCGAATCGGGAGCCATAATTCATACCTTTAGTGGACATACGGACATGATTCATAGCGTACATTATAGTCCCGATGGGATAAAAATAGTAAGCGGTAGTGAAGATAACACAATAAAACTTTGGGATTCTTATACTGAAGGATTGCTTAATACTCTAATCGGTCATACAGACCCTATAAAAAGTATTAATTTCAACGATAATGGCGATAAATTGGCTTGTGAAACGAGTGGTAAAAAGGAAATTTTTCAAATCTGGGATCTAATATCAACAAAATTGATTAAATCCATTGTATATTGTAATTACAATCGTTATAATAGTTGCTTGGCATATAGTTCCGATGAAACTAAATTTGCAGTTGGAGGTCCTTATACTGGAGAAATTGAAATATGGGATGTCATTAAAGGACAAAAAATAAAAACAATAACCGGACATGATTCACATATTTCTTCTATAAGTTATAGTCAGGATGGGAATAAAATTGCTAGCAGTGGAGATACAATTAAAATTTGGGATGTTAATATGGGTATTGAAATTCTTGCAATAAATGCTCAAAGTTCCACTAATAACAATCTCTGTTTCAGTCCGGACGGCAATATACTGGCGAGTGGAAATAATAATAGGTCAATCAGAATTTGGGATCTTAATACCGGTATTGAAATCAGAGATCTTTGGGAAAATACAAGTAACCCTTTAAGTATATGCTTCAATCCAACGGGAACAAAAATCGCAGGTGGATTCTACGATGACGCAATTAAAATCTGGGATGTCAACACAGGTGATGAAATCCAAGATATTTCTATTCCGAAATCCAGCCTTAATTGTGTTACATTTAGTCCGGATGGAAACTTAATTGCAAGTTGCGGGAGCAATGATTATGCGGTACAACTTTGGGATGTAGACTCCGGAACATTAATAAAATCTTTTTTGGGTCATAATTCTTATATTTCAGATATTACTTTTAGTCCTGACGGTACAAAATTAGCAAGCGGTAGTGCAGACGGCACAATACGAATTTGGAATATTGAACCAAATGCAGTTAAAGAATCAACAGAAGAAGAAGGAAACACTTTAAGCATTTCACCAAATCCTGCTGGTGATTTTATTACGGTAAAGATCGAAAGGTGGAGCCCATCTTCAAGATGGACTCCATCTGGTACTGATGTAATCCAAATCTACAACACACTCGGTGAAAAGGTGATGGCTGTTTCGGCACGGCACGCCGTGCCACTACGGATCAATATATCTAAATTGCCGAAAGGGATGTATTTTGTGAAAGCGGACGGTGAAACAGCGAAATTTGTAAAAATGTAATACAGTTTATAAAGTTGAAAGTTCGTAAAGTTTTTAAAGAGAAGACGACCCACTGGGTCGTCTTTATAATTATAACTCATAACTTATAATTTATAACTTTTTGAAGATGGATTCTTCGCTTCGCTCTGAATGACCTCATGTTTAATTTTAATTCTATTTGTTTTTTGCTAAAACAATTTTATACCGTAATTTTACATTATACCAATGATGTAATTTCAAATTCATAATAGAACTTTAATGGAATTTTATCCAAAAGACATAGATACTTATTACACAATCGAAGATGTAAAGCGTGCGGAAATCAAGGTCAAGGGTTCGCGATTTGTTGCAACTGTTGCCCCAACTGCCGATTTAGAAGCCTCCGCGAAGTTTCTTGAACAAATGCGGGCGGAGTATTTCGATGCAACGCACAATTGCTATGCGTACAGAATCGGATGGGACGGAAATTTATTCCGTGCCGCGGACGATGGCGAACCTGCGGGTTCGGCTGGTAAGCCGATATTGTTTACATTGGATAAATATAATTTTCAGGATGTAACGGTGGTGGTTACAAGATATTATGGTGGAACGAAACTGGGCGTCGGCGGGTTAGTTCGCGCTTATTCCGAATCTGCTGAAGAAGCGCTGAAACTGTGTACTCCCAAAATAATTCACCGCACAGAATCGCTTTCGCTGACTTGCTCTTACGAAGAATTATCATTCGCCAAGCGTATGCTCGATGAATATGCTGTCCGCTATGACGAGCAATATACCGATAAAATTGAGTTCTTAGCCGACATTCCAATTTCTAAAGCAGGTTTGTTTATCAGCCAGTTGTTCTCGCTATCGCAAGGGAAACTGACAGCTCAGAAATTGAAAAATGTCTAATTGTTCGAGGCGCCTTCAGCAATCCAGATTCTCATACCTTTAATTTGATTGGCGGTTATATTGCCAAAATATATCGGGTAGTTAGCCGGATGCGGCAGACGCTTTTCTAAAATCTGAATAACCAAACTGGCATCGGGATTTCCGGGGAAAATATAGCTGTTTGCGGCAAGCAGATAATTATAATCGCTCAGCTCTTCGCCGGGTGAATTAATTCCGTGGCAACCCAAATACGAGCAATTATATTTCATAAATGGCTCAACCTGATGCATATAAGAAACATCCTTTTCGGGAAACACTATAGCACTAATATCGGGACCTGTCGTATCGCAAGCCTGAAGCCCAATAATTATTGAAACTAATCCGATAATAAGCAATAATCTATGTGTTCTATAAAATTTCTGTATCATCTAACTTTTTTTCCTTTTCCAAATCTAATGGCTTCCATACGCAAAATAGGAAAGCTGTTAGATTTGCTAAGAATGATAAACTTGCCCAAAGCGAGTAATATGGATTTCTGTAAATATCTAAGAAACAATCTAAAACGGTGGTGCTGTAAAATTCCGTTAGCCCGCCAAGGTAGATTGCAATAGCTAATTTAGCATCATAATATCCTTTGAATACTTCATACGGAAAGGCTAAAAGCACTAATGCTACTGCTATAAAGAGCCATCCTCGTTTTTTAAAGTTTGGCTTAGTACCAAAAAAAAGTACGATGCCGGAAACTAAAAATACGAAGTATCCAATATATGAATATAGCGATACCGACATATAAAGATACACCGAGTGGAATAATGTATAACTTGTATATCCCGCTTTTAGCAACATATCAGGGCTAAATGGTACGAACATATCATAAGCTATAATTGTACGAGAGAAACTTGCACCAAACCAGACAATAAATCCGAGATACAATAAGGATACAAATAGTTTTTTAGTTTTCATATTTTTATCAATTAAATATACAATTTTTTTTCAATGCGTTTTCAAGTAAATACAAATATACGCTTTTGGGAATTTCAATAGCGCCCAATTGCTCAGTAAAATCGTTCAGAAACTGCGAGTCGAGTAATTCATAACCACGCGCTCGCAAATTCTGAACTAAATAGTAAAAAGCGGCTTTCGAAGCATCGGTTGCAAGATTGAACATTGACTCGCCGAAGAATGCACCGCCTATAGCCACACCGTAAAGACCACCGACTAAATTGCCGTCTATATAAGTTTCTACGGAATGGGCAAATCCTATTTCAAATAACCTAACATAAGCCGATATAATTTCTTCTGAAATCCAGGTTTGTTCGTGCGTTTGCGCACAAGCTCTTATCGTGGCTTCAAAATTCCGGTCTATAGCAAACTCAAATTCGTTTCGTCGAATCTTTTTCATTAACGATTTCGCAAATTTGATGTCGTCAATCGGAAAAATTGCTCTTTCGTCGGGGGAATACCAATAAATTTCATTAGTATCACCCTCCGCCATTGGAAAATATCCGTTAGAATATCCAGAGATTAATATATCCGGGCTTAATTCATACATAAATCAAATCCGCGATTACTTATCACTATGCCTTTTTCGCGGCTAACATTTTTTTATGGTCGTCAATGAACATTTGCACACCTTTATCAGTCAAAGGGTGTTTAAGTGACTGCATCAATACATTGTACGGCACAGTAGCAATATCGGCACCAGCCAATGCGGCTTGTGTCAGGTGTATTGGTGAACGGATAGATGCGGCAATAATCAATGATTCGTAACCGTGAACATCCCAAATATTACAAATATCGTTCAGTACTGCTTCGCTGTTAATAGCTACGTCGTCTAAACGGCCCATAAACACCGATACATAAGTTGCGCCCGCATTTGCCGCCGCTATTGCTTGAGTCGGACTGAATACCAACGTAACATTCGTTGGAATGCCTCTTTTGGATAACTCAGCACATGCCGCTAAGCCATTTTCTATTATAGGTAATTTAATGGTTGCTTGCGGGAACCATTTTATGATTTCTTCAGCTTCGCGAACCATTTCATCTTTGATTATAGAATTTACTTCTACCGATAGATGACCGCCTACTAAGCTGTGAATTTCCAATATCCTCTCTTTTATGTCAACGCTAGGGTCTTCCTTAGCAAGCAATGAGGGATTGGTTGTTATGCCGGAGATAAACCCCAAACCTGCTACATAGCGTATATGTTCAATATTTGCAGTATCAAGATATAATTGCATTTTCTAACTTTATAAATATTAATAAATACTTTTTCAAAATTACTAAAATTTTAGAGAAAAATTCCATAATACAGTAAAAAATCTGCTCCCACAGACCAACGCCGCCAAGAACCTTGGTTCACTAAACTCATTAGCGGCAGTTCACTGTAGATGTTAAAACTAAGAAATTTACCTCTGTTCAAGCTGATATCATAACCTACCCCGACTGTTGGGATTAATACAAGGCTATTTAAGGGAGCAATAGCACCATTGGCTATAGTTCTTTTTGTAGTGCCATCAACGTATTCTTCGTCTTTCGGAGCAATTATGGATTCCGAAAAATCATTGCTCTGGTTTATTAAAATATCCGTTTTTAAAGAACCGGTAACATTAAGATGGTAATCGGCAATTCGTTTTTTGTAGAATAATTCAAATGAAAGATATGAGTAACTGGAATTGAAATCCAATTGATATGTTACATTATAATCCACTCGCGGATATGTGTTTTGTGTTGTAAATGTATTTGAATAAAGCGAATATCCAGCTTTAATACCTGCCGCCCACGATCCTTGGAACCATTTTTCAGCCCCTAAGCCAATATTAAAACCATTTCCACTTCCTTTTGTGAACTCGCAACACGGCACATAGTTTTCGGTAAAAGTATATTTTCCAGAATTAAAATTATTTTGCACCGCTAAATTCAAGCCCAAATAAAAATCGGGGTATGGAGCCGGCATACTCGGCGAAAACTCCCAGTTGAATCCTTGGGATTTCGACGGGACTGTCAACATAAGCAACAAAAGTATTATTATGGGAATATTCTTCAATATATAATTATTCTATGATTTCACAAGTATTTAAAACAACGTCCATCAGATAACCGCTGTATTTACCTTTAATAGTAGCATTATCACCAATCTGATAATTTTTCAATTCTTTGTCCTCGCCGGGTTCAAATTCGCAAATAACACCTGAAAATTCGTTCGTCAAACGTAATATACAATTTGAGCCTGAAGTATTATCGCTGATGTTTATTTCGGCAATCACCCCGCTGACTTCGATTACTTTCTCTAAATATTTTTGGTTTGCTTTTTCGTCATCAGCTTTGAATTCTTCAACCAATCTTGGAGCTTCTACGGTATAATCTGTCGGCAAATCCGAAACACTATTTCTCGGTTTATTGAAAATATAAATCAATACTATGCCTGCAACTACAACAATGCCTATAAGACTAATCCAAATAACACGTTTCTTCATATTACACCTTCTTTTTGATAAATTTGAAAGTTCCGTCTTTCACTATTATTGACTTTTTTAGCAGTGAATCCTCTGCAAAAAAAGAAAATACTCCCGTCATTGTGTCTTGGTTTCTTTTATCAAAATCTATTGTTCCTTTTACATTCCGGAAGAAATACTCTTTAACGTATTTACCGAAATATACTTTGAAATTTGTAAATGTATCCGTTTGGGATAAATCAAATGAATAATGATTCACAGAATCGGGGAAACTTATTTCGATGGAATAAATCTCAAAAGGATTCACTATCATTGAAGCTGAAAATTTAGAAAATGAATTCACCCTGCCATAGCTCATCGATTTAGCAGTAAAATCCAATGCGATATCACCTTCTATCGTTGCTTTTAATAAATTATCAGTTTTAGTATAATTATCGGGACCTATGCTGGATTTTTCGTAGCAAGCCGGTAAAAACACAAGTGCCGAGATTATTAATAGTGATAAAAAATTTACTGATATTTTCATTATACTACCTTAGCTTGTTTGTTAGATGAATAAACATAAGGGAATATCCCCATTGCGGCCGTATATATAGACGCGCCAACGGCGTATTCCAAGAAAAAACGTACAAAATTCATTTTATATGCGCTGATATTAATTATACCATAAATGCTATTATGAAGGAAACTGCATAAAAATACAACAAGCAAAAACTTATAATCGGCTGTTATTTGTTTATGTCCCTCTTCTCTATGAAAAAATCCTGCCAGCAGAGCCGCAGTTGATTTCGCTAAAATATTGACACCAATCAAATCCAAAGTGAAAAAATCGAACATCAATCCCAACACAAAAGCCGCTATAAGTCCGGCAAATTTACCTTCATTTACAGCTATGTAAACGACTAAAATCAAAACCAAATCCGGTACTAAAGGACCAATTGCTATTAAACCTACCGCCGAAATTTGTAGCAGGCATAACAAAATCCCCATACCCATATAAATAGCATATTTTTTAATAGGAACATTGTTCAATATTGTTAACTTAGTTTTTGCCATATCTTCTATATCGCTCTTGTTTTTTCATACAAATACTCTTTTAGCTCGCCTTCGAGCAATGGTTCGAGTTCTTCACGAACGCGAAGATGATAATCGTTAAGCCATTTTATCTGTTCGCCGCTCATCAAATTCAAATTTACGGCTTTTAAATCAATTGGACATAAAGTCAGCGTCTCAAATTTGAAAAAATCTCCAAATTCGCTCGTTATATCTTCGGCAACCATAATTATATTTTCAATTCTGACGCCATATTGATTTTCTTTGTAAAGTCCGGGTTCATTGGTAATCATCATCCCTGGTTCTAAAATTATTGGATTTTCTTCCATGCGGATACTTTGAGGACCTTCGTGAACATTCAGGAAACAGCCTACGCCGTGGCCTGTTCCGTGCATATAATTCTGTGAATTTTTCCAAATATATTGGCGGGCTAAAACATCGAGTTGAGCACCGCGGGTGTTTTTCGGAAACTTCGCCATCGAAAGTTCTATAACACCGCGTAAAATATTCGTATAATCAAGTTTTTCAATTTCGGTTGGTTCCGAAAGATGAATCATTCGCGTTATATCGGTTGTACCGTCATAATATTGTCCACCGGAATCGGTGAGGAAAAATCCATCCGGCTCCAATGTAGCATTGTTTTCCTCATTGGCAACATAATGAACGATAGCACCATTGGCTTTATATGCCGATATAGTTTCGAAGCTTTCGCCCAGATACATATTCGATTCCGCTCTGAAATCTTTCATTTTTTCAGCCGCGGAAACTTCCGAAATAATTTCTTTTCCTATACTATTTTCCAGCCAATGGAAAAACTTGACCATCGCGGCACCGTCGCGCAGAAGCGCGGCTTTCATTCCTTTAATTTCGACAGCGTTTTTAACCGCTTTCAATTTTGTTGAAGGATTCATCTGTTCGATTATTTTTACGCTATCGTTTACATTTTTATATAATTTATAATTCATTCGAGCCGGGTCGAGCAATAATTTTACGTCATCCAAACTCTTGATATAGTTCTCTATTTGATAATAATCGTGGATTTCTACACCACTGCTCTCGAGGTAGCGTCTAACTTCGCTCGGAACTTTGGTTTCCGTGATAAAAAGCAACGCTTTATCGTGCTCAATCGCAGAATAGGCTATAGGAGTCGGGTTGCATTCTATGTCTTTACCGCGAATGTTTAAAATCCAAGCAGTGTCGTCCAATGTTGCAATTATGTGCACATCTGCACCGGCGGCTTGCATTTTTTGGCGTACTTGCCCGATTTTGTTCTCAGCGCTTGCACCCGAATATTTTTCATCCTGAAGAAATATCTTATTTGTAGGAATTTCGGGACGAAACTCCCAAAGTTTTCCGGGTATATCGAATTCATAAGCAAGAACTATGTTTTTTTGTTTTAACAAGCGTTCTAAATTTTTTGCCGCATTAACCTGAAAAACGTAGCCGTCTATTCCAATCATTGTGGCGGAGCTGATATTTTCCATTATCCAATCCGGAAAATCTTTCACTCCTGGCATTTTTAATTTATGCAGAATAAATTCCGTTCCGGCGATTTGCTTTTCAGCTTGAATAAAAAACCGCGAATCTACCCAAAGATTTGCACTTGTTTCTGTGATAACCACAGTAGCGGCTTCGCCGGTGAAACCCGAAATCCATTCGATAGATTTCCAGCAATCTGCCGTATATTCACTTATATGAGCGTCACTCGAAGGAATTATATATGCCGCCAGATTATGATTTTTCATTTCCGAGCGGAACAATCCAAGTTTATCTTTTATCGTCATTGCGTTTTTTTTAAGTATATTTGAAAAATATGTAAAAATTATTTTTTAAATTAGCAATTATCAAAGAAAATTACAAATTATTTTAAAAATAATCGAAACTGTTAACTCGAAATAAACGTATATAAGTTATTATTAATCTAAGATCGAAAACATGAGCACAATAAAAGTACAAAATTTAGTCAAAACATTTACCAATATTAAAGCGGTAGATAACATTTCTTTTGAAGTCCAAGGGGAAGCGATTTTCGGATTGCTGGGACCGAACGGAGCAGGTAAAACAACAACTATCCGTATGATGAATAATATAATTATTCCCGACAGCGGACAGATATTTATTGATGGCAAAGAGGTAAATTCCGATATGCAGAATATAATCGGTTATCTGCCGGAAGAACGCGGATTATATAAGAAAATGAAGGTTATAGACCAGATTCTATATTTTGCCGAACTTAAAGGCGTCAGCAAAGCAGATGCAATGAAAAAAGCGGACTACTGGCTGGACAGATTTAATGCTACGTCATGGAAGAATAAGAAGGTACAGGAACTGTCGAAAGGTATGCAACAAAAGCTTCAGTTTATAACAACTATTCTGCACGATCCTGCGGTGCTGATTTTGGATGAGCCGTTCTCGGGATTCGACCCTGTGAATGCTGAATTACTAAACACTATAATTTTAGAACTGAAAGCGCAGGGAAAAGCTATTGTGCTATCAACCCATTTAATGCATCAAGTCGAAACTATGTGCGACGATATATGCCTGATTAATAAAGGCAAAGCAATATTGTCGGGAAGCGTCAGAAATATTAAGCGAAGTTTCGGGAAAAACACAATTATTATGGAATACGAAGGCAATGTTGATTTCCTGAAAGAGATGGATTCTGTTAGAATTAATCAAAGTACAAGCAACAGAATTGAAGTTCTAATATTGGACAAAACCATAAAGCCAAACTCAATTTTGGAGCAAGCACTGACGACAGCCGAAATTTTCAAATTCGAGCTTTGCGAACCAAGCATGAACGAAATTTTCATAGAGCAAACCCGTGAAGATAATGGTTAATTGATAATTGTCAATGGTTAATGTGAAGAAAGAAGTGAAAATGAGAAGAAGACGAATGTCATTCCCGAGGCATCGGGAATCCATCTTCGAATAATTGAAAATGGAAAGTTGAAAGTTGAAAATGAGAAGAAGACGTATGTCATTCCCGAGGCATCGGGAATCCATCTTCAAGAAGGGTTTAGGGGATTGGGTTTGGGGTATAGGAAGATATTTTTGTACGCGTTGACCCTCGTTCCAAAGCTCCTGCTTTGGAACGCTCTCACTCAAAATAATCCAAAATAAAATACCCTTTTGTCAAAACAGCAAATTATTATCAAAAAAAACGGAAAAAAAACTATGTTTTGGTTCTTATAAACAATGTGAATACAATATGTTAGAATTATGAAAAAGAATTAATTTAATTAATGCAAAAAAAGTGAATCTTTTTTCCGTTTCGTTTGTCTTATATATATGAATAATATATAATTTTGTAAAATCTAAATGTTTTCTCCGGTATTTTCCTGAAGAAACCAACAAAAGTATTTTGATAATTTAAGCGATTGCCGGGCGGGTGTCAGGTAATCATTTATCAACAAACATTGGAGTACTGCTCTATGTATTACACTCGAATTGTTCTCGCATTTGCTATCATGATAGCCGTATTTATCTTGCCCGGGGCAGTGGTAAAAACTCAACCGAACGTGCCAACAATCAACGTGGATACGTTATGTGATCTCAGCAAAACTGTGCAAGGTGAAGCAAGCGGCGCATTCTTTTTGCCTGATGGGAATATTATCGTGATAAAGGGAGATACACCATACATCATTGATTCAAAATCGGGTGAGATTTTAAGGACGTTGGACAAAAGTCCTATTGAAACAGCTCTTTATCCTGAATTATCAAAAGATGGTACTAAATTATTAGCTACTGTGATGGGTCCGAAATTGGCAGTTTGGGATGTTCCAACAGGAAAAATAACCTATCCCATTGAAAAGGATATTCATTATTTTTGTATTTCGCCCGATGGAACAAAATTGTATGTTACATTACCAAACAAAGCCGAACATCCAGGATTAATTGCTATCTATGATATGATTAATTTCCAAGAAATTGAAACGTTAACTTATTATGGTTTACAATCAGCATACAGTATTGATATTTCTCCCGATGGACAAACACTTGCAGTATCAGTAGAAAAGAAACCCTATGGTTCATCAGATACACAAACAAATCAGGTTATTTTAATTAATCTAAATGATAAGGAAAATTATACGGTTGTAGAGCCTGCTGGGGCTGGTTTTCTGACAATGCAATTTTCACCGGACGGGAGACGAATAGCATCACTATACAATGACGGGAACCATACATGTATATACATATATAATTTAGAAACAAAGGAGAAAAAGTATATAAAAAGAGAAGAATTATCAACTCTGTTTGGATTTGATGTTTTCGGAATCGGTAATCCATCTTTCATAAATGAAAAAGTAATAATGACAGCTATATCTAATTTATCAGGTAGTATAAGGTATTGTTTTACCTGGAATATTCTTGAAAATGGGGTAAAAAATTATATAGAATTTAATACTAATAGAACTATCGATTTTAAAGATAGTTTAATCCTTTTATGTAATCAACGTGGTGTAATAGGTTATTTGAATAAAACCATTGTTCCAGTTAAAGATTTATCTCTTCCAAATGAAAATTATCTATCATATAACAACAATCAATTAGAGTTTTATTCTGATAAATCATTCCAAGGTTCCACACAAGTCTTTGATTTAACAGGTAAAATGGTAGCATATCTTGGCGCGCAAGCTTTTGTAATGGGAAAAAACATAATCCAGATTAACCAGCCATTGGCAATAGGCGTTTATATTTTTACTATAAAAAGCGGAACAGAGCAAAATAGCTATAAATTTATTGTGGAATAGGGGATTGGGTTTGGGGTCAGATCAGGAAGGTGGAGTCCATCTTAACGTTTTGCAACACCACGCTCTTGCTAAAAATAATCCAGAAAAAAAATCCCTTTTGTCAAAACAGCAAATTATTATCACAAAAATCGAAAAAAAAACTATGTTTATGCTCTTATAAACAACTATAATACTGTGTGTTAGAATTATGAAAATGAATTAATTTAATTAATGCAAAAAAAGTGAATCTTTTTTTCGTTTCGTTTGTCTTATATATATGAATAATATATATTTTTGTAAAATCTAAATGTTTTCTCGGGTACTTTCCCGAAGAAACCAGCAAAAGTATTTTGATAATATAAGCGATTATCGCGCGGGTGTCCGGTAATCATTTATCAACAAACATTGGAGTACTGCTCTATGTATTACATTCGAATTGTTCTCGCGATGGTTATCGTGTTAGCCGCATTTTCACAACTACGAGCTGAATTACCGGCACCGCTGATCACGGTGGACACGCTTTATCATGGCCCAACCGAAGGCTACCCAGGTTGGGGAGGTGCTGTATTCCTACCGGATGGGAATTCCATTATTTCATTAAA
Organism: bacterium; assembly: GCA_037127915.1. GTDB lineage: Bacteria > Bacteroidota > Ignavibacteria > Kapaibacteriales > UBA2268 > JBAXXL01. Next base: position 22,454 of record JBAXXL010000018.1, on the reverse strand, counting down.
AAACCCTTATATTTACCCCAATGAAAAATCAGTTCCTATCCTAATTGATGCTTCAAACGGCAAAGAATTAAGAGAGTTTGATACAATACCTACTTCAAACTCACACAATCCGCAAATTTCCAAAGATGGAAGATACCTATTTGCTGAATCAGATTTAGGTTTGGCGGTATGGAATATTCAAACCGGAAAAATATTAAAATACCTGCGATTTTGCGCTGATTATTGTTTGTCGCCCGATGGTACAAAGCTTTATGAAACCATCGATAATGACAACAACAATACAGGAGTAATTCGGGTTTACGATTTGAATACGCTGGAAGAAATTGAAATATTCTGCGGACATGACTTTCATGGAGGCGGTGAAATAGCAATTTCACCCGATGGGAAAACTCTGGCAGTATGTGTTTCACACGACCCGATTGGTTATGAGGGAGACAATATTAACCGGTCGGTTATATTAATTAATCTAGATAATAAATATGGATTTACCCGTTTGGAAAGCTTTTATCCTTATAATCACCAAATACAATTTTCACCAGATGGTAATTATCTAATGTACACCTACAGCCATTTTAATAACAATAAAATAACATATATATATATATATAATATGTTGACTAAAGAAAAAACAATTATAAATGATGAGGACATAAGCAATCTTTTTGAATACAAAACAATTTTTGGTTTTGGAAATTTCTTAGATACTAAAACAATATCAATAAAATATTCAAAATATTTATTAGTTTGGGATTTTAAAGAAAATCGACTAAAGAAAATGATAAATTTCGAAACACCCTATTTAGATGTTTATAACAAAAAATTAGTTTTATGCGATTACCACGGAAATTTAGCTCTTCTTGATTTAGCAGAAGTTTCGGTTAATGAAACAACGAAATCCCAAGACAATTATATCCTATATAAAAACAATCAATTAGAATTTTATTCTGATGAATCATTTCAAGGATCCACACAAGTCTTTGATATAACAGGCAAAATGGTAGCAAATCTTGGCGCGCAAGCTTTTGTAATAGGCAAAAACATAATCCAGATTAACCAGCCATTGCCAATTGGTGTTTATATATTAACTATAAAAAGCAGAACAGAGCAAAATAACTATAAGTTTCTTGTGGAATAGAAAATGAGAACAATTTTGCCACGAAGTGGCTGAATCTCAATAACCGCGGGTGAAACCCGTGGAAAGAGCAATGCTGGGATAACAGCCCCAAAGGGGTTGAACAATGGAGTGGTTGATATTTGGGCTAAAGCCAATTATATCTCGCGTGTATCCGCACCACGACTTAAAAGTCGTGGCTATTCAAGAAGATGGACAAATCAATTACGAATTTCAAATTACGAATTACGTTTTTTCCCTTTCTGCCCATTAACAATTTACAATTAACCATTGAAAATTAATTCTGCGTCATCAGTGTGCTATTCTTTCCTCCCCAAATCTCCCTTAGAAAATTGATTGCTTATATCCTGATTGTTGTACCAAAACTTATTCCTGTCTGGCTACCCAAAAACATGTTTTCAGGCATAAAACCAACGCTTTTGTAAATCAAGCCCAAATCCAATGATAGCCCTTTAAGTACTTGATTATCTTTCTTAAAGAAAAAATATTTAAAATCTATATCAACCGCGCCTCCGGAGAATGCCTTATCAGTATTGAAATCCAAACCTTCCGGCTGTTTCCAAATATGCCCCGCTAAACTTAATGATATGTTTTCAGTTGGTTTATAATCCACCAAGCTTAAACCGAATCCTTGGAACCAGTTTTCTCTATTTTGCATTTGACGCGCATAAAAAGCAAAATTTAATTCCTTGTACTTAACCCAAAGGTTTTCGTCGATGAAATCGCCGAACGGGCTCATTGTATAACCCATCCCGGCATTAATTTTTAAGGCGTCGGTGATTTTAAAATTCTTCTTGCCGAATATCATAGGATTGAGCAAATTAAGCAATGAGCGGTATCCGGCTCGAGAAATGAATTTTTGTTCTTCTTGTGTCAGGTCTGTATAAAGTGTATATCTATAAAAAAATGTTTTCGGTCGAAATAAATTCTTTACTGCTCCGTAGGTATCCATTCCTACAATATCACGTTCTAATTCCTTATATTCCTCAGGCAAATCTATATCGTATTTGAACAAACCTAGAAGATAGTATTGTAATATTGCTAACTTGCGCATTAAATATTCCCATTTGAAATTTTGGTAATTATCCATTTCAAAACTACCGATAGTTTCCATTTGTTTTGTCAGCATATAATCCGATTCTAAACCTGCCGTATGCAAACGGATATATGTAGGCAAATCGGTATCGCGAAGGTTTTCCAATGTGGCATCTGTAACACCCTTCACATAAGCCGCTCCTGATTTGTTAAAATACGGCTGAGAAATAGAACCTATATTATGAGCTGTTAATACTGATCTATGTCCTTCTTCGTGCGATAACGGCGTTAATATTAGTGTTTGTAATCCAATTTGTATTAGGTCTGATGTTAGCTTGTCTTCAACTACTGTATTTAATCCTCGGGCAAATAATCTATAAGCCGATAAATAGCATTGGTCGAATTGCTCCATAGTAAAAAGCTGTGCGGGAGAATCCTGAATTATAAAGCTATAATCAGTAGGTTTTGCAGTGCTGTCCGATTCGGCATATAAGTTGCTGAAAGCGAATGTTAATAATACAAGAATAAATATTTTTTTCATAAAGTAATTCCATATGATATTTTGTGCCTATGGCACTTTTTCCATTGTTCCATTTTTAAATTGTTCGAAGATGGATTCCTGCTTCCACAGGAAATACGTCTTGGCTTTCCCCCATGTTTCAAGTGGGTTAGGTGGTTTTTTCTTTCTTCACTTCACATTTTCAACTTTCAATTTCCAATTTTCAATTCATTTGTCGTTATAACATTTGAATAAAAACCGTTCAATGCGGCTAAAAAGCTTGTTTGGACATCATCAGCTTTTACGGATTGTCCATTTAGCTCAAGATCTTTAGTTGCGCAAGCATCGCCGATAAGTGTACAGTTATAACCGAAATCTTTTGCCGCACGCGTAGTGGCATCCACGCACATGTGTGTCATCATCCCGCAAATTACCAAATCAGTAATTTCGAGCAATCTCAGATAGTTGTACAATTCGGTTTCGCGGAAGCTATTCGGGTAGTGCTTTACGATAACTTTATCGTACTCGTATGGTTTTACACTTTGGTGAATTTCCGCACCTTGTGTTCCAGGTAAAAAAAACGTAGCCGTCGGACTTGCGGCTATATGCTGAATAAAAACAATAGGCAAATTCTTCAATCTGAATTGGTCGATTATTAAGGCGGCATTTTCGCTAGCTTCAAACGAGCCGAAAAGTGTCATAGTCCCGTTTTCGAAATAATCGTTTTGAATGTCAATTATTATTAATGCTGTTTTCATATATTCTTGTACATTTGGTATGAAAAATTCATCTCAAAAATAAGATTTTTTTTTGGTTTTCCAATAGGCTACCTCGCGTTTAAAATTCACACCTTAACACCATTGCTGTTATTTCCTTCTTCTCATTAACCATTTATTATTAATTCTGAGTCATCAGTGTGCCATTCTTCCGTCACGGCGTTGTTGTTTCTTCATTCTTCCCATTAACCATTGACAATTAACCATTGACCATTAATTCTGCGTCGTCAGTGTGCTATTCTTCCTTTCCTGATTTCTTCCCATTTATCATTCATCATTCATCATTAATAATTGTTTCTTCTTCTTCCCATTAACCATTGATAATTAACAATTAAACATTATTATGTTGTTTTCCTGAATCTTGCAATCGCTATAGAAAAGTAAAACACTGCAAGGAAGCTCAACGCTGAAAATTCCGGAATTAAATCGTTAAAACCTGATCCTTTCAGCATAATAGCCCTATTAACCTTCACGAAATAACACGATGGATTAACAACATAAGATATGATTTTCGCCCATTCCGGCATACTGTTGAATGGAGTGAAAATACCGCTCATCAGGACATAAATCATAATTATTGCGAAAACACTGAATAAATATTGCTGTTGAGTGGAAGCAAACGAAGAGATAAATAATCCAAGACCCAATACCGCAATTAAATAAATTGTAGTAAACATCAATAGCAACAACATAGAACCATTAAATTGAATGCCAAAAACTAATTTCGAAACAACTAAACCTATTGCTAAATCAACAATGCCAATCAACAAAAAAGGAATTAATTTAGCTGTAATAAACTGGTATTTCTTTATTGGAGAAACATTTATTTGCTCAATTGTCCCGATTTCTTTTTCTTTCACGAGATTCAATCCCGAAAGCAATAATCCTATAGCTGTTACTAAAATTACTAAAATTCCCGGTACCATATAATCGTAATAATTCAGGAGCGGATTATACCAAAACCGGTGATTAATATTGATTGTTTCCAATCTTGCCAAATCCTGATTATAAGTTTTCGTTAAAATTTGCTTATTGTAATCCAATATCACACCCGAAGTATAACCTGCAGCTAACTGCGCAGCGGAGCCATTGACCGCGTTTACGATTACCTGCACATCGGCGGAGTTGAATTTAGTAAGATCATCACTAAATCCGTTGGATATATTGACAATTACATCGACTTTATCTTTTCCCAATAAATCATAAGCTACATCAGGGGAATAGGTTTGAGCAACGATAGTATAAAAAGGTGAACTGCCGAATTTATTAATTAACTCGCGCGAAGAAACAGAATTGTCATTATCCACAATCGCCATCTTCAGATTTTTAACTTCAAATGTTATAGCAGGCGCTAAGATTAAAATTTGTACAATAGGGATAATAAAAATTACTTTGCCAAGAAATTTATCTCTGAATATCTGTATGAATTCTTTTTGTAATAAATATAAAAGTTGTCTCATTTTGCCACCTAATCCAATCTTGTTTTAAATCTTTTTGCACTAATGGCAATAAAAAATATGGTCATTCCCAACAAAACATAAGTTTCCGTTTGAACAGCCCAAAACCCCGAACCTTTTATCATAATGTTCTTTATTATAACAATAAACCAACGCGGGGGCATTATCAAGCTAATGTAATGGTATATAGTAGGCATATTAGCTATTGGAATCATAAAACCCGATAAAATCATCGACGGCATAAGCAAGCCAATTAGCGAAATAAACATAGCCTGCTGCATATTCTTGGCTACTGTGGAGATAAAAATACCGAGCGATAGAGCTAATGTTATAAATAATATACTTTCGCCAAGAAGTAAAACCAACGATCCTTTCATCGGCAAATCAAACACAAAATAGCTCATTAGCAAAATCACAATAACATCAACAAAGGAAAGAATAAGGTATGGCGCGACTTTCCCGATAATTATTTGAATTGGCCTCAAAGGTGAAACCAATAGCACCTCCATTGAGCCGAATTCTTTTTCCCGAGTTATCGTAACGCTGGTCATTAAAACGCATATAAGCAAAAGAATCAAAGAAATAACCCCCGGAACAAACATGTAAGAGCTCTTTAGTTCCGGATTGTAGTGCATTACTATCGAAGGTTTGACTTGGGTTATCTTCAGATCAATCGGCATATTCTGTTCTTGATATTTCCGAATTATTGATGAAGTATAATTAGCGGTCAGGTTAGCGGTATTGGGTTCACTTCCATCTAAAATTAAAGCAATTTGTGCTTTATGCTCTTTTTTCAGTTTCCTTCCGAAATCATCTTCAAATATAACAGCGCAATTGATTGTTCCTTTTTTGAAAGCTTGGTCAATTTGTTCACTTGTATAGACCATTTCCGTGATCTTGAACTTTTGAGTTGCCGCGATTTTTTCTGTAATAGCGCGAGTTACGTCATCTTTGGAATTGTCCATAACACCGACTTTTACATTTTTTATATCCATAGAGACCACAAAACCAAATAATAATATTTGAATTGTAGGAAGGGCGAATATAATCATCATCGTTCTATAATCGCGGATAATATGAAGAATTTCCTTATATATAAATCCTGTCATACGGTTCATATCAGCTCCGGTCTAACAATTTTAATGAAAACGTCGTTCATAGTGGATACTCCATACATTTTCTTCAAGTTTTCGGGTGTGTCCAATGCCACAATTTTCCCTTCGTCCATAATCGAAACTCTGTCACAGTATTCCGCTTCGTCCATATAGTGCGTTGTTACGAAAACAGTAATTCCCGATTTGGCGGCATCGTAAATCATACTCCAAAATTGCCGGCGTGTAAATGGGTCCACTCCGCCTGTCGGTTCGTCTAAAAATACGATTTTAGGATCGTGGAAAATTGCCACAGCAAAAGCTAATTTTTGCTTCCAGCCAATCGGTAATTCGCGTATTAATTTATTTTCCAATCCGCCGATACCTACTTTTTCTATCATTTCTGTGATTTTGGTTTTCACTTCGTTTCGCGACAATCCATATATTCCACCGTAAAATCGAATATTTTCCTTTACGGTCATATCTTCGTAAAGCGAAAACTTCTGGCTCATATAGCCGATGTTTTTCTTGATGTCTTCAGGATGCGTTGCGGCATCCCAGCCGGCAACTAAAATTTTACCCGATGTAGGACGCGATAATCCGCAAAGAATCCGCATAGCGGTTGTTTTGCCCGCGCCATTAGCACCAAGGAACCCGAACACCTCGCCTTCATATACGTCGAATGTCAGATTGTCGTTAGCGGTGAAATCGCCGAAGCGTTTGACGAGGTTTTCAACTTCGATTACTTTATTATGACTTTTCATAATTGGTCCCCATCATTAAGAAACAATCTTCTATATTCGCTTCGGTAGCTTGAATTGTTAAATCCGTAATTTTCAATTTCAAATCACTTTCCAATTGTGTAATCGGTAATTTCTCATTTGCCAATGTAATATGTATTGTTTCGCCGAATGCGAAAGCAGAGCGAATGCGTGGGTCAATTTCCAATAGCGATATTAAATCGGATTTATGGATTGATTTTGCGGCGAAAAGTTTATACGGGTAATTAGCCACAATAGCTTGCGGAGTGTCCACAATCATAATTTTGCCGTTTTGCATCAGCGCAACTCTATCGCATAAACTTGCTTCGTCCATATAAGGCGTGGAAACCAAAATCGTAATCCCATTTTCACGAAGGTTCTTCAGCATTATCCAAAATTCATAACGTGATACAGCATCTACACCGGTTGTCGGTTCATCTAATACAAGTAAATCCGGTTTATGAATCAGCGCACAGCACAGCGCGAGCTTTTGCTTCATTCCACCGGAAAGTTTTGCCGCTCTTCGTTTTTTGAATGGTTCCAGATGCTTATAAATGGACTCTATCAGATAATAATTATCTTTAAGTTTCGCACCAAAAACCGAGGCGAAAAAATTTAAGTTTTCCTCGACGGTCAGGTCTTGGTATAAAGAAAATTTCCCCGGCATATAGCCGATGTTTTTCCTAAGCATTTTGTAATCCTTAACCGTATCGTATCCATCTATAGTTGCGTTACCTGAATTAGGAAGAATTAAAGTGGTCAATATGCGGAACAAACTGGTCTTGCCGGCACCGTCGGGACCTATGAATCCGAATAGTTCATTTTTTTTGATATCCAGACTAATTTGGTCTAATGCCTGCACGTTGCCGTAGGATTTCGATATTTTGTCTATATGTATATATATTTCGTTATTCATATTATTTGAAGATTACTTCACCAGGCATACCGATTTTAATTTTCCCGTCGTTTTTGACCGCGATTTCCACGGCATATACGTAATTTACGCGTTCTTCTTTTGTTTCAATTGTTTTTGGAGTAAATTCAGCACTTTGTGCTATTTTGGCGATTCTACCTTCGTAGTCGTAAAAATCCTTGGAACCTTTATCAATACGAACCTTGCATTTATCGCCTAATTTGATTTTTTCCAGCCAATCAGCGGTTATATATACCCGCAATGTCATTGTCGAAATATCAGCTATTTTGACAATTGGTTTCCCCGGCGCGGCGATTTCGTATTTTTCGCTGTATTTGTTCAGCACAACAGCATTTATAGGGCATACTATTTTACAACGGTTAATCTTATCGCGCAATTGGTCAATTTGAGTGTTCAATACGCCAACTTCACTTATTACAGATGCGTTTTGAGTTTTTACCTGCTTGATTTGCGCATCGTTCACCTTGATTTTGCCTTCGATATTGTCCAGCATTTGCTGTGTGGCGGCTTTACCTTTCAGCATCTGTAGTGTGCGGTTTTTTTCGATTACAAGTGTTTGGTTTTGCTCATCTAAAACATTTATTTGAGCAAATACACTCGGTAGCTTAGTTTGGATAGCGCGCTTTTGAGCATCCGCTTGCAAAATACTCAGTACAAAGCCTGATGAATCAATAACGGCAATCATATCGCCGCTTTTCAAGGTTGTGCCTTCGTCGGCGTTCATTTCGATAATTTTTCCTGCGATTTCGGAGGAAATAATAATTTCTTGCGCTTCGAAATTGCCATTTGCATCGGCACCGTCTTTTTCCGTTGAGCAGGCGGTCAATGCTACGGCAAATAATATCAATAATATATACTTTTTCATAAAATCTATTTTAATTAGTTTATAATTTTCCGGCTATTAACAAATATTTGGCTTTTGACTGTTCCAATTGCACTAAATGAGTTTCTAAACTCAAGCGCGCTTGACGTTCAGCGTTAAATTCAGTTAGATATTCAGTCGAAGTGATGACTCCCGCGTTCAATCGTATTTCAGCTGTTTTGGTAACTTCCTCGCGTATGGCTATTATCCGGGCATCGGCTATTATACTTTTAGAGAGTTTCTCGATTTCTCCGCTGGTATTATCCAAAGCAATTTGAATGTTCCGAGTGAAATTTGCCGATTGAGAATTTACAAGGTCTTTGCTGATTTCCGTAATCTCAACGCTTCTCCGTGTTTTGAACCAATCGAAGAAATTCCATTTCAGCGATGCTCCAAATGAATAATAAAACTCAAAATCTTCGCTGAAGAAATTTGCCCCAGCCGGTTTTCCATAACCTGCTTCCGCAAAAAGAGCGGCTTTGGGCATTAAAGTAGTGCCAATCATTTCGCCCGACTTTGTCAGTTTTTCCTTCTGTAAATCGAATAGCTTCAGTTCGGGACGGCTTAATTCCTTCACTTCGCCCAAAACGATTTCTTTCAACATAAATTTATCGTCACTTGTGATATCTATACCTGTTAAGCGGCTCAAAGCTGAATGTAAAACACCTAACGAAATATCAATTTCGTCGAGCATCTGCCCGTTTTTGATTTGCTCGGCATCCATAATATCGACATTCATCTGCATTGCTGCACCTGCATCCACGCCAACTTGCAATGTCTTGATTCTCTCCGAAATTGTCTCGTTATAAAGTTCTATAATTTCTCTTTGCTTACCTAATGTAATTACAGAATAGAACAATTCCGCAATTTGGGTTTTTATTTGGGCTACATCGCTCACCACGCATTGGGCGCTAATTTGATTATCTAATTTTTCCAAATCCATGCTTTTCGAAGTGCTTCCACCATCCCAAATCAATTGGTTTAATCCTACAGTTGCTTTGTATTGTTCGTGCGGCATTTGCGGAAATTGCAAATTAATCTGTGGCGGTAAACCTGCGGTAACTTTGGAAAAATCCACTATACTTGAATTATATAGCGCTGAACCGTTAAGCGACAATGACGGATAATAATTAGTAATAAGATTTTTTTGTTTAGCATCCGTAATTTGCTTTTGCGCATCAAACTGTGCGGCTAATGGATGGTGCGATTCAGCTAAAAGCAAAAGCTCTGTAAGCTGATATTCCTTTGCTCCAACCATAAAAGGCAGAATAAAGAGCAGTACAATTGAAATTACATTTTTCATATTTATTTCCATTTATATTTTTATTGAGTTAATGACAAATTCCGCTAATGAGGTTTTTCTATGGATCAGAAATTGAGCAAATTCCTTGTTTGATATGCCTAAGACTTGCTTATACATAGGTTTTGCAATAAAATTAAAAACACTGAGCGATATACAGTTCAAAATCAACTCTTCAACAGCAATTTGCCTAATAATGCCGCGTTCAATTTCACTATTTAATTGTCCCTCAAGAGTTTTTCTTAAATCCGAAACATCATCTTTCTTAATAAATTGAAATATCCTATCAGGATTGCGGGCAATTTCGTTTATTACAAAAAGCGGCAAGCGCTGATTGTTTTCAATTGCCGACATGTGGTAATCGAAGAAAAAGCGGATTTTTTCGAAAATAGTTGTTTCTGCGGTAATTTTTTCCAAAAGCTGGCTGATTATCTGACTGGCGATTTTTTCAAAAACAACCTCAAACAAGCGGTCCTTGCTTCGAAAATAATAATGCAAAAGCGCCTTATTCAAACCCGCGCTGTCAGCTATTTTCTGCAAACGGGCACCTGTGAAGCCCTGCTCGAGGAACTCTTCTTCGGCGGCGATAAGGATTTTTTCTTCAGTCTGTAAATCTGTTTTCATAATTTTAATTACAAAGTTTAACTATAACGTTTAACCATATAGTCAAAATTAAGAAATATATTTGAAATAAAAAAATAAAATTAATTACGAATTAAAAATTACGGGTTACGAGGAAGAAGAAGATTTCACCGTTAAGACTCAGAGGCGCAAAGAATGGAACGCAGAGGATGCAGATTTGCTCGATTACTCTTGTATGAAGCTTCCCAATACCCCAAACCCCATACCCTTGTTCGAGAGATTCCGGCTCGAAGGCCGGAATGACACTCTTCTCTTCCCATTTATCATTGATAATTATTCTTCTTTCTTTTCAATTTTCAATTTCTTCATACCCTAATCCCAAAACCCTATACCCTTGTTGGGGAGATTCCGGCTCGGAGGCCGGAATGACACTCTTCTCTTCTCATTAACAATTTACAATTAACCATTGACCATTACTTTTTCAGCGATGCTTTGCTGAAAATGTAATCCGGAATGTCGGCGTCGAATTTGATGTCGGAGATTATAAAATCGGTTCCTTCGCCATCCTTTAGCATATCTTTATAGTTTATTTTTTTCGGATACCAGCGGCCGCCGAATTTGGCGACGTCGCTCATTATGGTTTTCTTCAGCAGTTGCCCGCTTTTGGCATAAAGCTCTTCTTTTAATGGAATAAGTCTTTCGACATCAATCCACATTTTGCGTTTTTCATAACTTACGTCGCTTACTTTAGCGTTTAACTCCATAATCCAAGTTTTTCTACCACCCAAAGTGTCATCGCCTGTGATTTTCGCATCGTACAGGTCTATCAACTTGCGGTCCTCCATCATATCTTCATACGATAAATCGGAACCCATTACGGATTGCTTTAACATGTGACCCGAAAGCTGAATAGTTCTATCGGTCGATGGCGAATAAATCCACAATCTGTCGTCAAGTTTCAGCATTTTGGTTCCTTTTTCCATTTCCGGCGAAAGATATTCGCTGAAGGATTTATGGCTTCCTTCGGTATAACTTATGGAAGTTACAGTTCTCACATTCCTGCGGTTATGAATGACCATACTCGATTTAACGATTTGCGTTTTGGACGTCATATTGGCGTCCACTTTTTGGATTATAGTTTTTGCGTCCGGGTATTTGCTTTCGGCAAATAACAGCGCCGGCAATATTAAGAGTAATAATATATATTTTTTCATTTTAATTCTATATTTATTTATAATATTCTTCAATAACAATTATACTTCAAGTTCTTTGAAAAGTGTAGCGGTTTCGCGTTTGTAAATTGCAATTCCCGATAGCATATTGCCGATTACCATCGCGGCTAAACCGGGTATAAAGCCTATGTACAGCAAATCGGGAGTGAATTTAGCGCGTAATACCGAAGGCATCATCATCGTTCCACCGGAAATTAAATTTCCGATATTTATACCGTGAACCTGAAGGAAAAGCACAAGGCTTATTCCGAGGGCAGATCCAATGACAGAACCTATAATACCGACCAGCATTGCTTCAGCCATTAGTGTACGATAAATATGTCCCTTTGATTCGCCCAGCGCAAGCCGAATTCCAAATTCCTGGTACCTGCGCAAACCGGCAATCAATCCGGTATTCCACAATACAACTGACATAATAATCACAAAAATAATAACAAACATCGAGGCGAATGAATCGACATAATCCAAATATGCACCCATATCGCTCCCGTCTTTTAAGCGATACATAACAGGAGCGAATTCATCTTTGCTATTGGTATATTTAGCGTTAAAGCTTGTTTCCGTTTTCTCTGCTTTATCGTCAAAGTAAACACCGTCTTTTGAAAAGCCTAGTATTTCACCTGCGGCATCCGTCATATCGAGCATTCTCCGAGCGTCCGATATGTCAATAATAACAGCACCATTATCCATTGCTTCCACACCAAATCGAACTGTTCCCGAAATAGTGAAGTTTTCAAAAGTCATACTACCGTTCATAGTGGTGCCCATATATGTTATTATGTCACCTATTTTCAGTTTGAGTTTTTTTGCAAACGCATCCCCGATAAGTGCTTCTTTCGCTTTTTGAGGTACTCGTCCGGTTACAATAGCACTTGGAATATTCATACGCTCTACTTCACCGCTTGATTTATCGAAGATTTCAAAAGCCATACCATACGATGCGCCTTGCCCTTTCGATTCCCCTTGAGCGTCGGGTGCGTCAACCAATCCGCCAAAGCGTATCCGTTCAACCCATTGGTAATCCGGGTACTGCTTTTCCAAAGATTGGGTTAATTCATCTGAGCCGAGAATGGCTAAATCATTCGGAATTTGGTCTTTGTCTTTAGCATAGGCTTTAGTCATCACTTTAACGTGCCCAGTATTGAACCTTGCTGTTTGGTCAATCATATCGCCCATCACACCGCGCATATATCCACTCAAAGCGATAGTTAAGAAAACGCCGATAGTTATTACCATAATTGGTAAGAGGCTTCTGTTTTTATCGCGCCAAATTGCTTTAAATATAAAATTTATCATTGTAATTTTCCTTTTAATGCTTCAACAGGATTCATTTTTGCAATTTTTCGCGCAGGTAAAAAGCTGACGATTGTTGCTGAAATAATAACCAATGCCATAGTACCAAAAATCAGAAAAGCACCATAAACCGGATAAATATGATCAGCCATTATAAGTCCCGCTTGACCCGAGGATACCGGCATTCCCAAACCATAATGAGCCAACAATCCTAATAACGGTATGCCGTAAATGAAACCCAATACCGTTGCGAATATGCTGTACATACCACCTTCGGCTGTGAATAAACCGACAACCTGCCAGCGGGTCATACCCAAAGCGATGTATGTACCGATTTCTTTTTGTCTTCTGAAAATGGACAAAACCTGTGTGTCGAAAATTGATAGCAAACCGAGTGAAAGCAACAATAAATAGATAATCGAGCCGCTTACTTTTTTCATTCCGATAATTTTGGTTAATTCTCTAAGTAGATATTCTCTGCTTTGGAAATTCCAGCCTTGAATATTTTTCGCTACATAATTATCGTTGGCGATAAATAGTGTGGCGTGTCCTGTTAATCCTGTCATCTCCCAAAGTTTTTCGATAGGCATCCAAATCTGGCCGCCATCAACAAAAGGCACATTAGTTCTAAATATACCGGCAACAGTTGCATTTCCTGCATCGAATGTCCCGTTTTTATCTCGCCAGCGGAGCAACACTTCGTCACCAACCTTCAAATTTGCCGATGCCGCCATAGCAGTGCCGATAATAACCGGAAAATCAGCGGAACTGTTTTTCAGAATACGAGTAGGCAGTTTGATAACTTTTTGGTTTACATCTATTCCTTTTAATTGCACGGGTAACATTCTTCCTTGCGGATAAATTGTTGCTTGCTGAATTAAAATCGGTGTCAAGTTCTTTTGTAATTTTTCGGGTAAAATTCCGTGTCCGTCCTGCAAAGAAAATGGGTCGAACGGGTCATATTTTCCGTTAACAAGATTACCGTTTCCGTAAGCCCAGTTCACACCGTCAATACTTGCCTGTTTGTTCCATCCGTCTATTAAGCCGTTGTAGAAAATGATTAATACAAAGGCGAACGACAGCACTCCCGAATTAAGCCACGTCCGCAGACCGGCACCCAGGAGGTTTTTATATGCTAATTGAAAAGCTAATTTCATTGCTATAGTCCGCTTAGTGTTACAATTTCATCTTTTGCGACTTTGCCATCTTCCAGGTGAATCATACGATCCAAATAGGACATTACTTTTTCGTCGTGGGTGGAAAATAAAAATGTTGTTTTCAATTCTCTATTCAAATCTTTCATCGTTTTGATTATAGCGTGAGCGTTTTTGGCATCAAGGTTTGCAGTAGGCTCATCGGCTAAAACTATTTCGGGACGTTTCACCATTGCGCGGGCAATTGCAACGCGTTGACCTTCGCCGCCGGAAAGTTTTGACGGTTTTTTATTTGCCATATTCTCTAAACCAACCCATTCGAGAGCTTCCATTACAACTTTTTTGCGTTCAGTCGCGGTTTTATTTTGCAATAGCAAGACAAATTCCACATTTTCAAATACCGTATAAACAGGTAAAAGATTATAGACCTGAAATATAAACCCAAGGTATTTATTTCTTAAATTAGCTGATTCTTTATGAGTTAATTTCGCAATATCATAGCCCATCACTGTAGCTTTGCCTTCGCTCGGTCTATCGAGTGAACCGATTATATTCAGCAAAGTAGTTTTCCCTGAGCCGCTCGGTCCAACAATTCCGGCGAATTCGCCCTTGGAAAATTTTAGATTGATATCGCTTAAGGCGGTAAACTGACCATCGCCGACGGGGTAGCGTTTGACGAGGTTTTCGATTAATATTATGCTATCGCTATTCATAATTTACCTTTGATTTATTATTATAACAAATTTTATTCTTATTTAGTGGTTATATACCAGCATTAACTGAATGCCGGGGCCTTTATATGGATTTTCAAATACTATGTCTAGAACTTTTATTGTGTTTTGTGAATTATAAGTTACCATCACATATCCCATAAATTTTTCGAATTGATGAGAGTAATTCATAAATACGGACAAAGCTTTTGTATCCCAGCCATAAGCTAATATACTGCTAATATTGTCATCAAGTCCAAGCGGATATGATATTAATGATGCTGTGGTATTATTATTTGCGTTAAAGACTGAAGGAATTTTCGTGTAATTAGTAATAAGATGTTCAAAAAGAACGTACAATCCGTTACCAATTCCGAAAGTGTAATCTAAACCAATATTCAAAAGTGCTTGATCGGGATAGTTGATTGATTCTTTAGCCGGCATAATATAGACGGCTTCGAACCAAAGACCAACACCCAAATCCCATTTACCGTCCAAACCAATCCTGTCTTCAGGGTTTTTCTCTGAGAAAGTCCCAATCGGGTCAGAAGGCAAAATCATTGTTTTAAAAGTTCTGTGATGGTATGATAGTGCGAGTTCACCTTTAGGTAACGGTTGTTGCCAGCGGAAACCATATTCCGGTTCTTTTTTATAAGTATCAAACAAGTCTAACCCACGTTGATTTTCATTACCATATAACAGCCACGCCCAGACGTTTGCGTTATTCAGGAAATAATATCTTCCTAAAGCTCCCCATACACCGTTCGTTATTTTCAAAGGGTCGCGAGGGCTTATCGAATTGAACCATTGCATAGGGCGTAAAATAGTTGCCGAACCGAAATCAATTTTCTGCAGGCCTATGCGAATCTCGAATTGCTTTCCTGAATACCTTCCCCAAAGTCTGTATGGTGATATATTGCCTTGGTAGGCAGAATTGTCGAAAAGGTGATATGAAGCATTACCGGTAATATTTGCTGAAGCTTCAAAATCAATTAATTGAGAATTGGCAAGAGTATCGCTAAAAACCAATTGCGGAATATACCTTCCTATATTAACAAAATTCATTGGGTATTGAGGACTGTAATTTGAAAATAGAGAAACTTGACCTGTAAAATCGAGGTTAGTCTTTCCGATTGCAAAAAACGAGCACATTCCAAAAATCATTGTAAAAGTAATAAAGAATTTTTTCATAAATTTAATCTTCAATTTGTTTGAGACCGTAAAAAAAGAATTTTGTGATTTCCATAATCGCATCGTGAGAGTCGGGGTACATTGCTTTTATTTTTTCGTCAAAGAGTATATTCGTCATTGAGTTCAGCATATAAACTATAAATTCCACTTTTATATCCTTGCGGATTTCGCCGTTTGATTGAGCTGTTTTTATATCGCTGACAAAGTAATCATACGTTACTTTTGTATAATCTTCTATAAGCTTCTTCAATCCGGCAACATCTTTCAAGAAAATATCTTTAATGAATTCTTCGCTTATATCGGTGGTACCCTCTTTTTTCAAAATAACCAATTGATTGATTTTTTGGGAAAAAGAGACGCTCTGATTCATTACATCTCTATATTTTTTCAAATTAGCGTCGAATGTTTCAATTAGTATTTTTTCAGCGACATCGTTTTTGTTTTTAAACAAACGGTAAAATGTCATTTTGCTGACCTCGGCGCCACGGCAAATTTCTTCGACCGTTACGCGGCTGATACCGTGCTTCCAGAACAGTTCTTTGCCAGTGGTAAATATTGCAGTATAAGCTTTATTTTCTTTGGTTTCTGTCATTGTGTTACTAAACTAATCCAATGTTACGAAATTTATAATAAAATACAGAAATAGTAACGTACATAAGTTTTTCGTATTGTAACAGAAAGTTGATAGTTGATAATGAGAGGAGAAAATGACCTCAGGGGGGGGCGAATGTATTTTCAATTTATATTGTTTAACATATTTGTTAATTGTTTCATTTCATTAGATTATTCCACTTGTTTATTTCCCTTTTTGGGTGGTAAAAAATTCCCTTCCATTAGCCTCATTTTACCATCAGCGGCTTTCAGTTTCAACTGTCGACAAATTGTCGACAGTTCGAATCCATCTTCGGTTTTTACCCGAAGTTTCATTTTAAACCAATAATCGCGGGGGTTACTGCTAGCAGTAAGCACTTCTACTATGTCAATTACAGAGAAATACCATATCTCCGACTCCTCGTCGTAATGGCGGCGAATTTGCTTGCTTTCAAATACTGCTATTGTATTTTCATTTTCCATCTCTTATCCTAACAGTTATTTATAACAATTAATCGTATAGTTTATAAAAATGTATCAAAAGAAAATGAAAAATAACAAATATTTGGGTTTTAAAAAAATACAATTAAAGAATTGTGAGGAAGAGAGCCAACCACGAAGCGGTTGAATATGAAGAACCGCACCCACCCACAGCAAAAACAGACCTCTGATGGAGAGGTCAAAGTATCTAAAAACCAATCCGCGTCATCTGTGTGCTAATTCCTAATCCTAGTTTCTTCGCATTCAAAATTCAAAAATAATTAAAGATGGATTCTTCACTTCGTTCGGTATGACAGCTCATCCCCTAAACCCTATCCCCTATACCCTTCTTCACCATATTCGGCAAAAACAGCACAGCGGCATTGGCTATGAATCCGCAGATGATTATGATATTACCCAAAGTGTCGTTATAAGATAGGGCTGTGATTTTCCCTGATAGAGCTATGGCGCCGCCAATAATCATCGCAGCAACACCTGTTTTCTTGACTACACGGAAACCGAAAAGTCCGGCGGCGATTGGGATAATAAACGCTCCGGAAAATAACGTTAGTGCAATAAGCAAAGCGCCAATAATAGATGTGATTTTCAGTGCCAAAACCATTGCGGCTATACCCAAAATGAGTATGAATATTCTCGTGTTTTTTGTGGAGAATTTTCCCTCGCCCTTCTTTCGTTTCAGAATTGGTTCGCTCAATATGGTTGATGAAGTTAGCAATGTGGTCGAAGCCGACGATAGCACCGCCGAGAGGAACGCCGCTATAACCAATCCCGAAACCCACGGCGGTAAGTATTTGTCTATTGCCGTAATCAGCGATATTGTTTTCGAACTGTCTATATTCGGGAAAAGATGAGCTAAGCTCACACCTACAAACGCAATCAAAAATGCGAAGAAAAACAGTAATATGGCGGTCATTAGAACGCTTTTGGATGCGGTTTTTTCACTCTTAGCGCAAAACAAGCGCGAATAAATGTCCGGACCAACGAAAAAAGTTGAGGAGTAAGTAAATAGAAGTACTACCAAATTCCAAGGTGTGAAATGTTGGTTAAATGGAAATGTTTCGTGGATTGTTGCAAATGAATTAATTGGCGAGTGCTTATGCAGGAATAATGCAAAAACAAAAAGTCCCACAAATATCATAATTGTTTGAACAAAGTCGGTTTTAATTACCGATATCTGACCGCCTATCATAGTATATAAAATAAAAATCGCACCTGTCAAAAGCACTGCTAATTCATAGCTGATGCCAATATAACCGCTGATAATCATAGCCGCGCCGATAACTTGTGCGGCGATAACTCCAATCCAAGCGACAGGAATAATAACAGAGCAGACGCGCTCGGCGGTTTTCCCATAGAAATCGCCCACTAATTGGGGTAGCGTGTATTTTCCGTATCGGCTGACGTATTTTGCCATCGGGAGTAATGCGAAGCATCCTATCGAAGCGCAAAGCATCAGCCAAGCCGCCGCCCAGCCCTGACTATAACTCAAATTGATTGTGCCCAATATAGCAGAGCTTCCGATAATGGTAGCTAATAAACTGCCCGTTATATACATTGTTTTGCTTCTTTTCCCGGCTAAATAAAAATCATCGGGCTTTTTGATTTTCAGCGCCGATTGGATTCCGATTGCAAGCATACCGAAAAAATACAAAAACAAAAATATAAGTTTGACATCCATAGTTAAGGTTCGATTGGTTTCATTATACTAATGCCGGTATTTGCTGTGCCGGATAGAATGTATTGCGAAATTACATCGCTCATTATTACTTTTTTTAATTTGCTCGATGCGTGGAGAAGAACTTTTTGTCCCGTTGAATCTGTATAAACTATTCCTAAATGGTTATAATCCAAACCCGGTTTATTGCTTGTAATCAAAATTATATCGCCATTTTCCAGTTTGCTCTCTATTTCAGCGATTTTTTCCTTTGGCACAAAATAAAAAGTTTGCTCATTTATGAATTCTTCTTTTTCGGCAATGCGCTTTAACATTTTCTCGCTTTTTTTCAACACATCTGGGTAGTATTGCGGATTAGTGGACATAAAGTGGCAATTGAATTTAATTGGCAGTGCGCTTAATTCAGGTCCCTTATCCACAAAAAGTTTCTTTGTTATGCCGTCGTAAATCCATTCCGAAGAATAATGCAAACGGCTGGAATAATCCCTAATTATTCCCTTTCTATATCGAATATAAGTTAGTTCTTTTATAAAATCCTTAAATTCGGTTTTATTTTTTTTGATTGAGCGGGCTAATGCTAAAACATTTTCAGTAAATGTAACGCAATCCAATCCTGTGAAATCGGCTACACAGGTTTCTTTATTGCTTTTTTCCAATGTGCCGCTAACGTATGGAGTACCTTGAAAATTCAGAGCGACCCAAACCATCAAATTGCCCATTTCCAATGTGTCAGCTTTTTGCATTTTCGCATTTTGGATAATTCGATTAAATATAATCTTTGTACTGTCGCTCTCAGCGGCACTAAGAGTAAAAGATGAACTAAACATAAATAAAAATATTGCAATTGCAATTCTAATTTTCATAATCAAAGTCCTTCGTTATTTTATATATTTCCAAAAGCGTCTCCTTTCCAAATTCTATGGTTTGGCCGTTCTGCTGTAATCGAATCAGCAATTCTTTATCTTTCGATAAAGTTAAGCTTACACGACTGCTGATATCTTTCGTTGTTTGATTTTTGCTTATTGGCTGATTGGGGGCAGTAGTAAATAAGTTATTGTCTTCTTTGGAGTCTTCGTAAAACTGATCAATATTATTCCCCGGGTTTTCGGCGGCGGATTTGCAGATAATATCGCACCGTTCGTTATGTTCGATTCCTGCGTGACCTTTCACCCAGACAAATTTCACTTTTCGCGTTTTTAATAGCGGTATCAGTTCTAACCATAGGTCTTTATTCAAAACCGGTTTGTTGTCGGCTTTTTTCCACCCTTTTTTCTCCCAGCTCGGGAGCCAACGCTGATTGATCGCATCGGTCAGCAATTTGGAATCGCTATTCAAAACAACGTTTGAATTCGCTGGAACGGATTTCAATGCTGTTACAGCGGCTAATATTTCCATTCTGTTGTTAGTTGTCAATCTAAAGCCGCCGCTTAGTTCTGTAAATTTACCATCGGCAATAATAACGGCACCATAACCGCCGGGTCCCGGGTTTCCTAAACTGCATCCGTCGGTGTATATTATATAATCTTGCATTTCTATTAAGCTATTCCTTTACCTTGTTGTTGAGTACGGTTTGGATTTTGTCGCTCGGGATATTGTAAATCAATTCGCCGTGCTGAGCCAATGATATTGCGCCGGTTTCTTCGGAAATGATTATTATAACAGCATCGAGCTTCTCACTTAAACCTAAGCCCGCACGATGGCGCGTACCCAAAACTTTCTTTTGATGACGAATCTGGTTCGATAACGGCAAAATACATTTAGCGGCTACAATCAAATTATTATCAATTATAACCGCTCCGTCGTGAAGCGGAGATTTAGTATTGAATATGGACAACAGCAATTCTTTCGATATTACAGATTGAAGTAAAACGCCCGTTTCCACTGTCATTTGAACATTTTGCTTGCGGGAAATTACTATTAATGCGCCTATATGACGGCTTGCCATATCGCGAACCGCTTCTATTATCTCGTCAAGCGAACCTCCAAGTTCTGATTTGACAAATAAATTCAGGAACTTGTATCGCGTTACCATTAAAAGCATTTTCCTTATTTCAGGCTGAAACAAAATCACAAAACTTAGAAGCCAGATATTTAAAACCGTTTTTAAAATCCAGTTAGTAGTTTTTAGATTCAGTGTGCCCGAAAGAAAAGTTAGTGCTATTATTACTATCATTCCGAACAAGATTTGTATAGCTATAGTGTTCTTCAAAGCTTTGTACATCATGAAACAAAGCAATGTTACCAGCAGTATATCTAATATGTCAAATATTGTTACGCTTAAAAAGCCAATATGAAATAAACTATCCATATCCGTTTTGTATTTTATTCATAATATCTAAATTAATAATATTTTATCAAACTCGAGCCTATTTGATAAAAAATAATATTTTTTAGACGAAATAAAACGAGAATAGTTGATAATGGTCAATTGTTAATGGGAAGAAAAGAATTTCACCGCAAAGACGCGAAGACGCAGAGAAGAGTTATTAAGGGGTAGAAAACAGTTTGTCATTCCCAACTCGATTGGGAATCCATCTTCAAATAATTTTGAATTTTGAATTTTGGATTTTGACTGCGAATAAAAAAATCCTCGTAATTCGTAATTTGAAGTTCGTAATTGATTTCTTCAATCCTGAAAGGATGGTATTATTATAGAAAATTGAAATACCTAGCGGCACTAACCCTGAAAGGGTGAAAGAATTTGCAAATGATTATTAATAATTTATTCCTAAATAAAATTAATTTCGTATTTTTGATATGAAATATTTTTAAATGTTGTATTTAAAGGTTTTTGGGAGGTTTTATGAAAAACATACTGTTAAAAAGAAAATTAAGAAGAATTTTTGCAATAATAGGAATAATCATTGCTTGCCTAGTAGTATATGAAATAATAGAACTGACTATTATTGGAAAATCATATGGCCCTGAAGAACCAAAAACTATAATAAATAATTATAAATATTATTTAAAGGAGGATCCTTCGAAAGATATATCTTTTTTAAAGCAATTGAATCGTAAAAACGAACTACTATCCTGTTTTGATTTTGATAATAATTACATAATAACTATTTATGAATATAATAATAAATATGTTTCAAAGTGTTTAAGTTATATAATAAAAAAATATAATGTAAACAAAAATATGATTGAAAGTGGAATCTATTCTACTCGTTATATTCCAACTTCTTCTGGTTTATCTTTTGCTCTTATGCCAAATATTAAGTTTAATTATGATATCTACTTAAAGTTTTATGGAGATGATGAATTAGTAATATCTAATACTAAAACAGATAAATTCTATAGTATTAACTATTTTTCTGATCATATTACAATAGGTTCAAGCTTAAAAAAATCCGAAGTAATTGTTCAAACGCATTATGCAGTACAAACAAATTTGGTTATATTGAATCGTAAAGGAAAACTTGTATTTATTTTTGCTTACGCAAAAGATGGAGTAGAACCGATAAAGGATGATTTCTTGTTAGATATTTTAAAACCAAGTCTGTTGACGGAAGGGTTGCACTGAAAAAAAAATATCAAATAAGGCAACCCTTGGTGGATTGCCTTTAAAAATTCTTTGTGTTCTTTGTTGTTAAATCTTTTCTTCTTCTCATTAACAATTGACAATTAACGGTTGAGTTTCAAATAAAACTGGTACAAAAATAATTTATTATTTTT
>JBAXXL010000017.1:0-81005 GCA_037127915.1 bacterium | reverse complement strand
AAATATGCCAAGAAGATGCTTTTGAAGAATTTGGAATACCTTTAGATAGTTGGGTAGAAGTGACAGATGAATAACCTATTGATTTTTTTCCTCCCCGCCACAACACCAGTGGCGGGGGTTGGGGAAAAAATGGGAAAAAACGGCCATTGAAAAAGGTGTGAAATATTGGAACCCTCAAACTTGTACATTTAATTATATTTTAGAAAATGGATTTGCAAGTGGAAGACATTTAGTAGTTGGACAGAATAACGTAACAGGTTATATAACAACAGCAATTGATAAAAGAAGTCTTAATTATATCAAAAAACATGGACTTATTTTAATTAAGTGATCAAGGATTTAAAAAAAATGGAAAAAATCTTATTTTTATTAAAAGAAATACTTATTAATAAAAATGCTAGAAAATATTTAGTATTTTGTTTTCAATATATTATTAATAATGAAATATTTCTGGCAAATATTGAAGAAATTGATGCAATCTTAGATGGATTATTAATGAATATGGATTATTATGAACCTTATCCAGAATTATGTAGAGAAGACCCAAGTTATTATGGTGATGAGAAGTTAGAAATATTAATCAAAGAAGCACTTGGAGAAATCGAAAAATTACTTGATGAAGCTAAAGCAGAAGGTCTATAATTATAACTTATAATCAAGGCCATTAACTACTGGGCGGATGAAAGTCCGCCCAGTTAGATGAAAAATGCACCAAGTTTAGGTATTAAAATTAAATAAAGGATAAAATAATGATTATTGAAAGTTTTGAATGGTTATCATTGGAAGCGGAGGAAGCAGAAGTTATCGTTTCCGATGGTACTTATAAAATAGTGTGCTTTTCACAACCATTTAGGTATGAAGTAGGAGAGATGTTAGAAGAACCACTTGAAGTACTTGATATAGAAAATTTACATTTAAGCAGTAATGTTTTTGTAGGAGCTGAAAGAATTAACGAATCATTTGAATATCATATTTCTGCCAAAGTCATTGATAAAGCAGAAGGTATAGTTCAAATAGGTAAAATATTTATATCAATTGATAATTTTTTGTTGAAATATATTGATAATAATGAAATAGTAGATTTTTCAACTTCACGTATTGACATATATTAGTTGACCGAAATGAATAATACATTAAAAATACAGGATTAAATGTTATGACTGACCTAAATGGAAATCTTCTTAGTGGTTGGAAATTAAGCAAAGAACAAATAAAACATTTATTAAAAACTGGAAATATACAATAATATGAACGAAATTTTTGAATTATCACTGATTATCAAACAGTCTGATGATATTATGGATAAGATAAATAATTATTTATTCTTAAATTATTTAAGGAAAGATAAAGACATTATTTACTTTGGAAATACTGAAATTATTTTTTTTAGTATTGAAGACGATGAATATGATTATATTGAGATAAACTTAGGATTTAAAAATCAAATATTCACAAAAGATGATTATTTGGTAAAAATTGAAGATTTTAAATTATTCATTACAGATATTTTTAAAACATTTAATGAATGCGCATATGCTTTATTCAGTTATGAATTAAATGGATATATCGTAGGAAACGTAAAAACAATATCAGATTTTGATGATACAATATTCAACAAATTCCCAATTGTTATGATTAACCAAAATAATAACAATGAAGTTAGAATAAATTTAAAGGCACAAGATATATTTACCTTTGATGAATAATGTGAAATCAAAAACAACTTACAAACAATTGTAATAACCGATTTTTCCCCCTCCCCGCCACACCACTAGTGGCGGGGCTTGGGAAAACAATGTCCGGCATCTAAGAAAGGTGCCGGACAATTTTCATTTCAGCTTAACTATCGTCTTCAGCGCAATTCCAATTTTCTTGAATTTGGAAAGTTTGATTTTCTTGTTGGTCAGGACGTTGTAGTTGTTGTTAATGATTTCGTCGAGAATCGTGTGATACGTGTTTTTCATTATTTCCGATGCGAGCATCAATCGTTTTTTCGGTAATAGAGCAAGGTAGCTGTCTGCTTTTATATAATAGCTTTCAGCCAAACCACCGAGTTCCTTCATAACGGCTATAAAGCGTGTATTATAGGTTTTTGGGGTTACGTCCGTTGCATTGTAATGATACTTTGTGAGAAGCTCTTCAGGGATGTATCTGTAGCTTCTTTGGGCATCGTCACGGACGTCGCGCATAATGTTTGTGATTTGGAGTGCATACCCCAAAGAGACTGCATATTTGGAGGCACTATCGCTCGTATCTCCAAAAATATTAAGACAAATTAGTCCAACTATACCAGCCACACCATAGCAATAATCCAGCATATCTTCAATCGTATCGTAATCTCTTTTTCTTAGGTCTTTCGATATTCCATCGAACAAAACTTCAATTTTGGAAATTGGTATGTTGTATTTACGGATAGTCCAAGCAAGCGGTTCTAATAGGGGAGAGACAGGATTGCCATAATATATATCAAGTATTGTATCTTGCCAAAACTTCATTCTCTTTTCTTTTTGCTCTACTTCCAGAAGAAATAAATTATCTGAAGAGTCAACAATATCATCAATATAGCTACAAAGCGTGTAAATACTTGTAATTGCTGAACATTTGTCTTTCGGTAAAAACATAAACGATAATGCAAAATTCGATTCTATAATATTTGCTGTTTCGCATCCTTCGATTTGAGCTAAATCTTTCTTGGTGATAGGTTTCATAGAGTTAACCTCAAAGCGTTCACCATAATCAGTGCTTTGTCAATTATATTCAATCGTGGTCTAAATGTAAAGAGTTCGCTTTTATGAGTAATCGATTTCTTCAATATCATCTCACCACCCGAAATAACAGCCGCTATTTCCATTTTCAGTCGGAAGTTATTAAGGTTTTTAATTAAACCGCGTCCTTTCGTAAATAAACTCCGGGTTTCTTGAAAAAGATAATCCATACAATTGTTGAAACTGGATGTATTCGGGAATATAATATTTGCTGAGGTGAAACATTCGAGTGGTATATCGAAGTGAGCTAAAATTTCGACAGGAATATAACAGCGGTTAATGTTTTTATCTATTGATATATCCTGCCAAAAATTTGCCATTTGCAAAGCGGTGCAGATTGCATCGGAATATTCCAAATTGCTTTTATTAGATTCAGAGAATAGTCCTAAAACTAATTCACCGACGGGATTAGCTGAATAGGTGCAATAATTTAACAAATCTCGCATATCAATAAATGGTTTAAAATCCGAATCCTTTTTAAAAGCAGTTATTAGCTTCTGAAAAGGGTTTAGAGACAAATTTTTATGTTTAATAGTATTCTGAAGCGCATAAAAAATAGGGTGCTTTTGCTCGGAAGATTCATAATCATAAGTCAGTAGTTTTTGGAATGTATTCAGAGCACCTATTTTGGTATTAGCACCACCTGTTAATTCATCACCTAAATCATCAGCCGTCCGAGCATAAGCATAAACAGCATAGAAGTGGGGGCGAAGTTCTTTAGGAATCAGGAAAGATCCAACCGGAAAATTCTCGTAATGCTTAGTTGCTATTTTCTTACAGAAAGTATAAGAATCGGCAAGGTTGCTAACTTTGTAGCAACCTGCCGATTCTTTTGTTATTTCAGATAAATAATTTTGTAAATTCATAATTAAAAAAAAGCTGAAATGAATTTCAGCTTTTATCCAAATTAATATTTTTCGTAATACATATATCGTAAATCTTCGAGTTCAGCATTTTTTCTCAATATATCGACCCAAGTAGTAAGAGCAGAAGCTTGAGCTTGTCTGCTGATTGCGTCCATATATGATTTAAAATTCTGTTCGATTTGAACTTTAGTAGGTTGCGTTTTTTTACGTAACTCAACCATATAATATCCACCGATACCTTTAAACGGTTTTGTTAATTTATTCAAACCTGTTTGCATAGCTTCAGATATAAAAATCGGGTCTCTGCCGATTCCTTCCAATGGCGCCGCAATACTTACATTAACAGCAGATGTGATTCTGAAATTAGAATCAGCTTTTTGTGCGTCATACAACGAACCGTATTTTTGGAATACTGAGTAATCTTTTTGAGCGTCATTTTTAGCTAAATTAAATTGTTTTATAGTTAAAACTTTGCTTTGAATTTCCGCGGCAACTTCTTTTAGAGGTATGTAATCACCTTTTTCGCGTTTATCAGCAACTTGCGCTACAATTATACAATTGTCAAATGTACGAGGTTGAATGATATCACCTTTATCAGCGGCAAAAGCTGAATCTGTGAAAAATCTAGTTGAAATCCATTCAGGACTTGTAATCGAGAATGGTTCTCCTTTAGGTTTAAAACCTGTTTCACCAGCGATATAACCATTTTTCTTAGCGATTGATTCACAAGATTCGCCTTTTTCCAATAAAGCGACAACCGATCGGGAAGCCATCATATATTGATTTTTGGTAATAGTGCTAATCTTTGGTATGAACAACAATTCAGAAAATTTAATTTCTTTGCTTTGAGAATCTTCAATGTAAATGATATGGTAACCAAATTGTGACTCTACCGGAGTACCTATAAGTCCTTTTGGAGCACCAAACGAAGCTTTTTCGAATTGTGGAACCATACGGCCGCGTCCAAACCAGCCTACTTCGCCGCCTTGTTGGCCGGAACCTTGATCAGCTGAATACAAACGAGCTAATTCAGAAAAGTCTGCTCCGCCTTTAAGTTTGGCGATTAAACCTTTAGCATAAGTCATTGCACTATCTTTTTTCAATTCATTAGCCCATCTTATTAAGATGTGTTTAGCTTTTACGATAGTATCTTTACCTTCGCGTACATCATCTAAACGGAAATAATAAATTGTATCAGCTAATTTTAACGGGCCAACAACTTGACCTTTAACCATAACATTTAAAATGGCTATTTTTTGTGCGTTCATATTAACAGGTGAATTATATTCGTGGGTTCTACCTGAATATTCATTCAATTTCATTTCAAAAACACTATCGCGTTGGATTTCATTTGCCACAGAAGCAAGCGCTTCGTTAACTTTTGCCATTCGCTTTTCAATCTTCATGGTATCCGATTTCAATGGACGAAGCGGAATAACGACATATTTAATGTTAACTTTATCTTCTTTTTCGATATACTTTTCTTTATGTTTTTGGTAATAAGCTCTCAATTCTTGGTCAGTAACTTTTAATTGAGCACTCATATAACTACGTAGAGGATAAGCTTTATAGAGCATATCGACAGTTGTATTTTCTTCTGAAAATTGCTGTTTAGCAAATTCAGGTGAAACAATAGATGCGGCTTCTGTAACCACTAAGTTATATACATTATATGGAGTAGCAGTTCTGATACTGTCTTCATACGCCATTATGTATTGACGCCATTGGGTTAAAATTTCTTGTTGTTTTTCAGCCGGCATTTTTTGAATGTTCGGATTTGAACGTAGATAGTTTTCAGGATTTGTGATAAATGTTAAATACATATCTTTCATAAATCCGCCGGTTGAATCCGTGAAGTTTTTCCTAAGACCTGATGGTGGTGTTTCGATAAGAATGTCTTTAATTCTTTCGTTCGACATTACTATACCGGCTTTTTCATATTCTTTTTCAAATATGATTTTGTTAACCATTCTACTCCAGATATCGTTGCTGACTTGATCTGTATTTTGATTATCGATACCGTTGTCACGTTGAGATTGAATAACCTCGTTAATCTGTTTGTCGTATTCAGTTCTTGATAACTTTACGCCTAAGACTTTACCTATTTCTTGAGATGATTGATTCCGTCTGCCCGTTAATCCATCAACAATAGTATTATCTCCGATAGTGAAGAACAACACTAACAAAACGGCGAATAAACCGAAAAACCAAGGTGATATCTTTCTGATATTTTCGAAAGTTCCCATTAATAAATTACTCCATATATTATATATTAAAAATTAAATTCAAATTAATATGTTATAGTTAAGATACAAACTACAAAATTAAACTTCAAAAAGTTAATAATCAAATTTTTGTCAAATATAATAGCAAAGAAGCAAAAAAAAATTATTTTTAATCATTATTTTTGAAATTCTAATTTGAGTATTAAGTTTCAAAAAGAACAGAAAAATAAGAATAAAATGAACCAAAAATTTTAAAAAAATTGTCCAATTCTATAAAAAAGTGTTTTTTTTAAAATATTTTTACACACTATTAGGTATAATACAGCTTTTTTTAAAAAAAATATGTATATTTGGAAAAATATATGTAACAAAAAAGGAACTTTTGTGTTATTGTATATGACAGCTAATGTATTCGTAATGAAAACTAATTAATTTAATATAATTTTTGAGGAAACGATGATGAAAAAACAACCATTTATTTACAAGATTGCCTTGTGTATTACGGCAATTGTTGTAATGTTAACGGTAAGCCACGTACCAATGATGGCTCAGGATAACGGGCCCGAAGGGTACTGTACTCCCGAGTCGTATGTAAAAACTATAGGAACAGGATATGCATATTATATGTGTTATCCTTACTACTATCCGAAAAACTATCCTACTTCGTATGAAAGGTTCCCTAATGGAACAGTTTCAGAAACGAAAGTATATTCGAAAACTGATCCGACAAATGTACCGATTTATATAAATCACGGCGATAATTTTATAAATTGCTACCAATTGTTTTTAATGGGTCAATACACCGGTGAAGGTGAAATGGCACCGGGCGAAACTTATGTACTCCAAATGCGTCTTAAACCTTGGGGTTATAAGTTTTACAATTCATCAGATTATTGTACTTTCGCTTATTACAATGCTGTAAATTTCCGTGCTTTTATAGACTGGAATATGGATGCCGATTGGGCTGATAATTTAAACACATATAAACCAGAAAATGAGTTTATTAACCAATATGGAACTCGTAAATGGGGTGGTCAATATGTTACAGGTCACTGTGATCCAATTAATGCATCATATGAATTCACAGTTCCCGAGAATGTGGAAACAAAGAAAACCCGTATGCGTTTAATTTGCACAGGTTATCCATCAAGTGTTTGGAGACCGGAAACACAGTATGAAACAAACGCTTGTATTCCTACAGAATGGTACATTTATGATTACGGTGGAGGTAATGTCCAAGTTTATTCTTATGACTATGCCGAAACAGTAGATTATGTATTTGCTATTGGTGTTGCTCTTAAAGGTTCTTTCCCAAGTGCTGTAGCTCCTGACAATATATTATTAGCCGGAGAAAAATACAATGGTGAAACACGCAGACGTCTTGATAAACCTGATGATCCTGCCGTATTATTCAAAAGACCAATGGTTAAAATAGGTTCTGCTTTAAAAGAAGGAACTATATTACAATACCAAATTTTCGGACCATTGCCTTTGGGTTCTGACGAAAATAAACAATTAGTATATGAAGCATTAGATCCAAAACAATCAACAGCGAATCCTATGATTGACGTTAGTGGTAGCAAATGGCCTAATCAATTAATTATACCTATGACCAAATCGCGCGGTATTTATTCACCTGGCGGAGACGGCACATTTAAAGCTACTTCCGGCGGTGAATATCAATTACGCTTAACTTTAACACTACCTGGTAAACCAGCAAAGGTTATCAAAAGCAGTTTTATTGTAGCTTGGGCTAATGACTTGACTGCTTCTTCTATTGAATCACCTTTAACAGACGGATTCCCACGCTACTTTAAATATGCACGCGGAATTACTATGGATGCAATCGGCACATTTACTAATACCGGTTTAAATCCTGTTTATAAATTTGATGCAACTTGCAAAGTATTTGATACAGAAGGTGCATTATACTTTGAAAAAACATATACTTATGACTATTTACAAGAAGCAACCGGCGTTCTAAACATCGGCCAAAAAGCAACTGTAAAATTTGGTTCATTCAAACCGGATGTTGTTGGTCAATACAAAATGTATATAACTTGTAATTTGCTTAGTGCAAATGACAATGAAGCATTCAACGATAGATTTATGAGAGTTGGTGAACCTGATTATACATTTGCTCTTGCTGATGAATATGAAGCTCAGGCCACTGAATCAGTTCTGCCGGGAAATGGTAGCAAAAATATTGTAATCAATCGTCCATTTTTCCCAATTGGTGATTTCACAAATAATGGTATTTCCGATATAGCTAATGCTTATGCTAAAATGGAATTCAAATGCTTGTCAGATAATACGGTAACAAAAACTGACGTTGTTATCGAATCATTACCACAAGCACCTAAAGGTCAAAACACACGTTCGGTAAAATTCCCTTCTGTTGTGTTGAAAAAAGCCGGTATGTACGAAGGTACTATGACTATTAAAGCAGTTGGCGATCGTCAAACTAATAACGATGTCATAAAATTCAACTTCGAAGTAATCAATTCTTTGAAAGGTGAATTCACTGTCGGAAACGGCGGCGATTACGCTTCTATAGATGAAGCGATGAACTCTTTATATAAAAATGGTATTGATGGTCCAATAACTCTTATATTAATCGACAAAGAATACAATGTTGGTGATATAAATAATGCCGGCGCTCCTGCTTGGGATTTCTCATCATCAATTTTGGGTCATAATAAAATAAATAATATAACCATTAAACCATCTAAAGGATTAGAAATTCTTAAAGGTTCTATTACAATAAATCTTTTTGCCGGTAATGGTCAAGGTGTGCTTTTCGGACAAAGCAAAACAAACAAATATCCAGATGCTATAATTAATGAAGAATTAACATCAAATTTACTTGAAAAATATGCAAACAACGCCGGTTACATTACTATAGACGGTGGAAAAAATAAGAGTATGAAATTTATTCTTCATAGTGCTAAACAAAATTATGGAACTGCATTTTGTTTGAACCAAGGTTCACAAAATATTACAATTACAAATGTTTTGATTGAAAATGCTACAGAACAAATTAAAAATTCTTATTACCTTCCAGGAACTTACTATAACAAAAAAGACGGTAATGTTTTTGAAAAAGATATTAATCTAACAGGACAAAGCTATTCAGCAGGTATTTTGAATAGAGCAAAAATCCTAGGAGATGATCTTCCTGAATTTGGTATTCCTCAAGAGGAATCAACTGTAAAATTAGTATTCGATATCGTACCAAATAGCAACAACACATTTACAAAAAATGAAATCAGCGGATTTGGTTATGGTGTATTGAGTTTAGGTATGGGTCCTGTTTCTATAAAAGATCCAAAGACTGACTTAGAAGCTTTAGAAAACCGTTATAACCAAAATACTTTAATAGAAGACAACACTATTACAGCTAGTGGAAGTACAGGTATATTCTTAGGTTACGAAGAAAACGCTTCAGTATCGCGTAACACAATCAACGATGTGACAAACTCTTCAAAAGCCGCCGGTATCGTATTAGGTGGTGGTGCACATGATAACTATCCTGGTTACAATAACGTTAATACAAAAGTAATCAATAACCGTATCAGCAGTGTAAACGGTGGTTCTTCAGCAGAAGGTATCCGCGTAGAACAATCTCATAACAAATTCGGTGATCCAACTAAAGGTATCGTTGAATTCCCATCAGTATCCGACGATTTGCTAATTGAAGGTAATGCAATTTGGAATGTTAACAATTTAACAGGTAGCGCTGATGTATGCGGTATTAACGTATATGCTGAACGTGCGGCAGGTGTAATTGGCACAATGAGTAATCCTACCGGTTTATTGAAAGGTGTTAGCATACTTAATAACACAGTTATATTAGACAACACAACTAAAGGTAATGTATTCGGTATCGGAATTCAAAATACTAACAGTGCAGATTTGTTCAACAATGCTGTAAAAGTTATTAATGGTGGAACATCCAATATTAGCTCAGGTTTATTTATTGTAGGCTTAATGCCTTTAGTAAATAATGTCAATGCAGTAGATCAAGTATATGCAACCGCGAAAGGTTCAGTAGAATCTAATTATAACGTAATTTATACTAGCTCAACAATTGATGCTGTTAGATTTATTGAAAGAGCGCCAATGCAAAATGCAGACGAAGAATGGTATTCAGCCCTTTTGAATTCAGGCAGTAAAGGTGAATATACAACAATGCGCCAATGGAATGCTTGGACAGGTCAAGATATATTGTCAGGTTTCGGTAAAGACTTTACTAAAGACTTTACAATCACAGCAACTGATATGACAATTAAAGCAAAACCTGAAGGTTCACCATTGAACAATCGTGGTAAATTATTGGATGGCGTACATTATGACATTCACGGTTTACAACGTGGTCAAGCAGAAGAACGTTATGATATTGGAGCTGTTGAATTTATTGGTAAAACCAATAACGTAGATTTCGAAGCTACAATTATAACATCACCTATGAAATATAGAGAAAATTCAGGGAACTTAAGTGATGCAGAATATATGATGACCGCAGGTACTGTACCTGTATCAGCAATAATTCGCAACATTGGTACAACTCAAGAAGAGAACATTGCTGTATTCTTTAAATTGTTTAGAGAAACAAAAACAGGTTGGTTACAAGTTTCTGATTATACAACAAAAGTACGCTCAAACAGCGAAGAATATGCTTATGTAAATGTACCTAATTGGGTAATTACACCTGAGACTTATGCTGAATTAGATGAATCAGTTCCTTACGGTGAATTCTTCAAAATGGAAGAAAACGTTACACCACGTTATAGATTAGACATGATAGTTGGTGATGACCAAAATACACAAGATAACAAAGTAAGTCAATATTATAGATTCTATGTAATGAGAGCTAAAACATACAAAATGTTGCAAAGCAACAATTTGATGGTACCTGATCCAGATGCAGTAGCAGGCGATTTGAACTTATTAGCTTCAACTTTGAACGCATCTGCAGTAGAAAAATCATTACGTGATATCACATTATATAATGTAAGCCGTCAACTAGCCGAAGCTAACAAATTAGCTGACAAAACTGTTGATATTGCATACAGACAAGATGTTGATTATCTAAACCGTTTGGGTTGGCCAACTCGTTCTATCGACTATACAATGTTCAAATCAGTAATTTACTCTGATGGTAATAATACAATGTTGAATAGATATGAAAAACAAAATATAATTAAATTCATACACAGCGGCACAGAATTAACCAAAAAGAACTTTGTTATGGGTTCAGAAGAATTCGTTCGCAACGAAAAACTAGATGTAATCAACAAAGGTATCGACCCTGACATCAATTTAAGCAGTGAATTCCGCTTAGAACCACGCTATCCATATAGCCCGCTAGGATTAGACAAACAATCCTTAGGTGGTCGTTATGCAGATTACAGCGGCAAAACTGTAACTGGAGTTAGTGTATCAGGTCATAATACATATATGATAGAAAAATCAGGTCATAACTCAGATACTTACCCACAACCTGGCTTATTCAATTTAGTTACAGATGGTGACGGTAGAGTTCAGACAGCATTCAAATACGATGAACTGTTAAATCCTGACTTCCCAGAAGAAGGTCGTATCATGGGTGGCGCATTTACATCAGTAAGCAGAAACATCTTATACTTGGGTGTAGATTGGCGTAACTTTGATAAAGTTGAAGACATCGTTCGCGGTGGAATAGATTTCTTGAATCGTAACGGCGGTGTAGTGAACCCAGTTGAAATATACACCTTTACAGCTGAACCAGTAGGACAACGTGTTGAATTGAATTGGTCCACAGCCAGTGAACAAAATTCATTACGCTTTGAAGTTGAAAGAGCATTAGTAAGCGGTAGTGATTTGAATTACGCAAAAGTAGGTGAAGTACCTGCCGTAGGTAATAGCAGTACAATACATTATTATGGCTTAACAGATAACAAAGTTCAAATGAACAATCGTTATTCATACAGATTGAAAATGATGGATGCTGACGGTAAATATGATTATTCAAACGCTGTTGAAGTATCCTTAATCGGTACCGGCGGCATTGAATTAGGTAACGTATTACCAAGCCCAGTTCGTAGTTCTTCCGATGTTACTATTACATTAACAGAAGCTTCTGCAGTAAGTGTTGAAATGTTTAATTCAACAGGCACATTAGTAAAAACTCTACATAACGGTCAATTGCCTTCAGGTACAACAACCTTGACAATTAACTCATCAGATTTTGCAAGTGGATCATACACATTAGTAGTACGCTCCGGTGCAACATTATTAAATAAAAATATTACAATAGTAAAATAACGTAATATAAAAACATAACATATAATTTAAGCTGTCTTGGCAACAAGACAGCTTTTTTTTTAAATATAACTGTAACTTTTTCGTTATTATTTTGTTATATGTTTATATTTTATTGCAAATTCGAAAAGGTTTATGAAGAAATTTTGTGTTTTAATAATACTACTAGCTTTTGTATATATTGCAAAGGCCGATTTATCATTGGAAATTGATCAGGTCGCATGGGCTGAAAATATAATTACCGGCCAGCCACCTATGATAAAAGCTCGAATCCGAGCTAAATTAAATGGTGTTCTAACTACTGTAAATGCTAATGAATTAATAATATATGAGAATTGGGTTGATGGTGTGAAACCTATCAGCGCCAGTCCGTTCGACAACAACTGGCAAACCGTTACTTGGGTGCCTGAAAACATTTATTGGGATTCTACTCTATATAGAGGGAAAATTATTTGGACTAAGGATGGCGAAAGTGCAGAAGCTGATATTTTGGGTTATATAGGAAATTTCGTTGTTATGCGGATAACCGACCAAAATGAAAAAGCGATAAGCGAGATAAATTACGGTTATATTCCTCCTGGAAATAAAGTACCATATCAGATACATTTTTACCCTTCCTTTTTAGATAAATCTAATGATAGAAAAATCCAAATAGATTCGGTAACAACGAATACTAAGTATTTTTCGGTCGGTGCTAAAGGTGCATTATTACCGATGTATGATTTTCCTGATCCGCCATGTGATATTTATGCAGACAACGGATATTTTATTAATGTAATGTTCGAACCCGATACTTATGACCAGTGCTATGATTTTCTGACCATTTATTATAATGGTGGTCTTAAAAAACGAATTCCAATTTTTGCTAATAAAGTTAAGTATGACAAAGAAACGGTTTTGCATTTGATTAAACCAAACGGTTCAGAAATCCTTACTCCCTGTGAAGAATATCAGATTAAGTGGGAAAACCACGCAAAAAGTTCCTTTGTGCTTATATATT
This sequence comes from bacterium, assembly GCA_037127915.1. GTDB lineage: Bacteria > Bacteroidota > Ignavibacteria > Kapaibacteriales > UBA2268 > JBAXXL01. The sequence continues at coordinate 67,846 of JBAXXL010000017.1, read as the reverse complement.
ATAGTAACGATGGCGGGGTAAATTGGAATTATATCGATAAGGTTATGGACTCTGTTTATAAATGGAAGGTGCCGGCAGATATCACCAATAGAGCGCAAATCAAAATCGTTCAAGAGTTAAACGAATCTCGCTCTTTTAATCTCAATAATTTGAATTTAGGTATAAACCAAATAGCATATAATCAAAATGGTTCGCGTTTATTGGCAGTTGCTAAAGATGGTGAAACAGTTGAATACGATTTATACAGTCAAGGTGTCCCTACGGTAATAAATAAGTGGAAGTTGATGGATGAAACAGAAACTCCCACAGACCGAGTTTTTGGTTTGGACTATGTGTCAGGTGATTCAATATTAGCCGTGGCATATAATATGCCGGGGGTATGGGGTGCAAAAGATCAAGCCTATATAGCCTATTTCAAAGGGAAAGACACGTTACCTTATGCTAAGCATAAAGTTATGGAACAGTTTTGGGGAAAACGGCTTCTTGTTGACAGACAAAAGAAATTTATGGTTTTTGTTCCAGCGGGTACATCAGCAACTTTGCCGGTATACAATCCAAAAGATTTTTCGATAATAAAAGTTTTAAAGTTCGATTATCCTATAATTGATTTTGTTTTTAATGACAAATTGGATAAAGCAATATTATCGCTAATGGATGGAACTGTAAAAGAACTTTCATTACCAGATTTTACGATTGCAAAAGAATATGATATTTCGGATGAATATTTACCTATTATTATTGGTTATTCACCAAATGGTAAATTAATGTCTTTAGGATTTAAAAACATGGGTGGAATGACAAATAATTACATATTTGATGTTAATAAAGGTCATATTGTAAGTTCTATTCGTGCCTCTGGAAGTAATCCTGTAGTACATACTTTTAGCCCTGAATCCCGGCAATTTGTTTTAGGTTCACAATTTCAAGAACAGCTTTTGTTAGTTGATTTGACAGGTGAAGTTTCACCTCAGTTTCTTACTTCTCATGTTGAGGGCAGATTGACTGATGTCGAGTTTGCTCCAGACGCTCATTCGTTGTCATCGAGCAGTTCATCACCAAATGATAATTTAAAATTTAGAATATTTGCTTTCCCGGATTTCGATAAAAGCGATGGAGTTTTTAATATTGTTCCGGTCGAAGTGACCAAACCACTTCAAAATGTTGCAGAAGCGTATTTGGGAACTCATAATGATATTCGAATAGACAACGTTTGCAACACCGGTATAGGAATTGTTGATTACTATAATCTGCGTATGAAAAACGGTGTTCATTTTAGTGTATTAGATGATAACAAAAAAGCAGACACAATTTATCCGGCAGGATGTGCAAGCTTTCATTTAGATTATTTTCCTGTGGATATTGGCACTATCACAGACTCGCTAATATTTACAGTGTGCGGTGTTGATTATTTTATACCAATTTCTTCCAAATCGCTACCAAGAAATATCCAATTTACTACTCGAGATATGAACTTCGGAGATGTTTGTTTGGGCGAAACAAATATGATTAGAAGTGTGATATTTACTAATGGAGACCCGGTACCTTTGATTGTAAATAAATTTGAATTTGCAGGTGCGGATAAATTACATTTTAAAAGGGAAGACATTAGGGATTCAATTGTCCCGGCTGGTGGTCAAATTGAGATGAATCTAAGTTTTTCACCACAAAGTTTGGGCGATAAAACTTGCGAATTGAATGTTTTCCATTCGCAACAAACCAAGTATATAGAAAAAATGACATTACGTGGTAAAGGTATTGGTACTTTTGTTGATGTTAGTCATACTAAATTGCTATTTATCCCTGAAATCAATGTAAGAACTTTGAGTGTTGTAAATATCGGGGAAACCCCTATCACATTTGATAATGTTTCTTATTCACCTGAAGGATATTTTGAAACAGTAACACAACTTCCACTCGTAGTAAATGGACACGATACGTTAGAACTTCAAATAAAGCAACTTCAATCGTCAAAAAACTTAGTTGCTATGAGTATTGATGCAACACCTTGTTTAGTTCAAAGATCAATATATTTAGGCAATTACGAGGGTACTGCACAGCTGAAAATAGCTGACGTCACTACAAATCCTACTGATGAGGTAAGTATTCCAATAACTTTTGAAGTGCGAGATAATATAGTGCCCTATAAAGGTAAAAGAATGTTCGAAGCTTCTATAAGAACAAATCCGAGATTGTTTATACCTACTTCTATTACAACGAATTTTGATAAGGCTGAAATATTAGAAAACAGATACGACGGGAAGGATAGAGTATTTAAAATCAGGGTTGAGGGTGATTTTGCCGGTCAAGGTAATTTGGCTGTAGTAAAAGGTATTCCTGGCTACGCGGAAACTAATTTTACAGATCTATTATTTGATAATAACAGCCTGCTATTTGGAAAATCTGTGAATTGTTTATTAAAAAAGGGAAGTTTAACAATTAATTTACCTTACCCGGATAGAAAAGTATTCAGAAATTCCGATAAACTTGTCATAACGAGTTTATCTCCAAACCCGGCTACTGATTTTTTAGATATAATTTTCGATTCTAAATTATCGGGAAATTGTAAAATGGAGGTTGTTAATGAATTAGGTTCTGTAGTTTCAAGTTTGGATATCAATGCAATGCAGGTAGGTTCAAATAACTATAGATTCATAACAACAAGTTTAACGTCCGGCAACTATACGGTTAAATTATTAGCTCAGGGCAATATCACAACAGCCGGATTTTTAATAACTAAATAAATATATTATATATGAAGAAAATACTCTTAATATTTCTATTAATTCCTTGTGCATTGATATCTAAAGAATATAAAAATTGGATATATACTGCCGATTTATATGCTAATAATAATTTTTATGCTTCCAGTTTTCAAAAATTGCCCAACGTTAATAATACCAGCCCGAATTTCAGTTTTGCTTATGGAATTATGGCGGGAGCTGGAGTTGGTATGGAGTATAAAAGTCAGACGAAGCTTTTTGGAATGAACTGGAATTATTTATTGAACCTCGGGTTTACCGGGCAGGATGCAAAATATAGCGTTACTAATACAATCGGTTATGATATTTCTGAAAATACTTATGAAGAACTTAAGGTTAGAAACGAATTAAAAGCATTCTTGCCGATGGTTTATGTAACCAATGGATTGATGTTACACCCTTTTGAATTACCTTTATCTATAGGCTTGGGTCTTCGTTTAGGTTGGTTGATTAGTCCGAAGTATGAACAATCCGAAAATATGCTTAACAAAGATAGATTTTTTGAAAATGGAACAACTCAACGCGATGTAAGTTCCGGAGATTTACCAACACCCAATAATTTGTTTTCAAGTCTTAGTTTAATTTTACGTTACAAGTTGAAAAGTTATAATGACTTCGATGTTATACCAAATTTGTCATTCAATTATGGTTTGACCAATATTGTAAAAGGTCTGAATTGGAAAGTGAATAATCTTCAAGCCGGAGTTACCATAGCTTATAATCCATCGAAACCGTTACCTATACCGGATCCGCCAAAACCACCGTTAAGAGTGGTTTTACCAAACCCGACCAACAAAATGAAAGAAATGGATCTTAAACTTAATATATATGCCGATAATAAATTGGTAGCTAATGAACCAATAGATATTGCTATAACACAAAATTACTATTACGATGAATTTATTTTTCCAAATGAAATTTATTATGATGCTAACCAAACAGATACTTTAAATTATTTAGCCGAAACCATTGTAAATGCAATTGCCGATAAAATGTCGGTTGATAAAGATCTAACATTAACTATTATTGCAAAAACACCTGATTTGAAAGATCGCACAGAATCTAATGAAATCATAAGCAAACGCACCCAAAATGTTGTGGCTATGCTTAATCAAAATGGTATAGACAGTAAAAGAATCAAATTAGAGAATCATATAATTAGCGAAGACTTTAAATATACTGAATTAGCGGACGAAAGCAGATTGTTAATATTAGAAACTTCGGATAAGGAAAAATTAATTCAAACTAAAGCGATTAAAGATGTTAAGGTAGAAGTTAAAAAAATCACTTTGAAAATTGAGCCCAAAATCGAAAGCGAAGCCGGAATCAAAGAATTTGTCGGAACAGTATTTTCACCGGTAAAAAGTAATGCTTTTGCGGATTTCGGTAGTAATGGTGTAGAACTCTTCATAGACGATAGTTTTCTGGGTACCAATAAAGATGGACAATATGCCGATGAAAAGCTCACTGTGTACGCTACTGCAACGGATAATGATAAGATATCAGTCAAAACCGAGCGAGAATTGATATTCCACCCAACTTACTTGAAGAAATACACCAATTCAGCAGTAGCTGAAGGTAGAAGAGAACTTATAGTTGTCGGTTATTCCAGGTTTGATAAGGCAAACTTCTTTAGCGTTAACCAAACGGCAAAAGCCAAGGTTATTAACGCATTAGCTCAAGGCAAAAAAGTGTATTTAATTGCTACTACTGACGATTTGGGTGAGCAAACATATAATGATGAATTGGCGCACAGAAGGATGAATAGTGCTATTGACTATCTGGGAATTGATGCCAATAAAGTAGAAAAAATATTCAAAACAAATAATACTCCAAAATCTGCTTTTGACCGAGTCTTAAGTAGAGGAGTTTATGTAGAAATAGAATAATGTTTATTTTGATTGTTGAGGTGGATTTATTCCGGTAGCAATCAATCTTTCAAATTCTTTTATATCAGAGCGATTTGCGTTTTCCGGAAATCGCTTTTTATATAAATCTATTGTTGAGCGGGCTTTTTCAAAACTTTCCATAAGGATTTGTGATTTGATTTTTCCGGTAAAAGCTTGTTCAAAATATTCAGAGTCAACATAGTTTTCAATAATTGAGTTATAGTAAATTATAGCCGCTTTCGGTTCTTCGATTTTAGCATATAATTCTGCGGTAGCGAAATCTTTTTGAGCTAATTTCTTTGTCAATTCAGAAACTTTTTTTTGCGCATCAAAAAACAATGAGTCGCCGGGATGTAATTCCTTAAAATTATTGAATAAATCAATTGCTTTTTTGGTATACTCTTGGTCTCTGTCGAAATCAGGAGATAATTTATAATAACATAAGGCGTTTTTATATCTGGCATCTTTTCTTAACAAACTTGCAGGATAATTTCTTTCCAAAAGGCTATATGAATAAGCAGCAAGAATATATTCTTTACGAGAGAAATAAATTTCACCTAAGTAGTATTGCGAACTATCTGAATAAATACTAGCAGGAAACTGAAGTTTGATTTTTTCAAAAAGGCTTTGGGCTTCCAAGTAGTCTTTTTCTTTATACAGTTTTTTACCGGTTTCAAAAACACTTTTTGCGGTAGTTAGTAATTTATAATCCGGAGTTTTACAAGATACAAGAAAAATAGCGGATAAAATGCTGAATATTATTATTTTTTTCATTTCGAATTAATCAAATAAAATTTATTAAAAAAAAGAAATGCGGCTGACTAATTCAGTAAGCCGCATATATAGTTCATTAAGATTATATTAGGTCAGTTAAGCGACTGTGAATTTGTGCTTTTGGTACAGCACCAATAATCGTATCAACTAACTCGCCACCCTTGAAAAGTAAAAGAGCAGGAATGGACCGAATACCATATTCCATAGGGATATTGCGGTTTTTATCGACATCCATTTTACATACTTTGATTTTTCCATCAAATTCGTTTGCTAAAGCATCCATAGTTGGGGATAGTGCCATACAAGGACCGCACCATATCGCCCAAAAGTCTAGTATTACCGGTATATCTGATTTAAGAACTTCTGTTTCGAAAGTTGCATCTGTTATGTGCAGTGGTTGAGCCATAATTAACTCCGATTTATAAAAATTAAAACAATTAATAAAACTCAAAGACGTTATTTGAAAATAAATATTGAATTATTAATTAACCATTTGTGAAATGATATTCAAAACACAGACTACCGGGAATGAACTAAAATTAAATAGACCGATTTATCCGTTTATTTTATTAGCGATTGTTATGGTTGTAGGTGTTATTGGATACTCGATTCTATGGCACGACTCATCGGCGACAATTTTAGATGCTTTTTATATGACATTCATTACTGTAGCGACTATCGGTTATAGTGAAGTTTACCCATTGGATGCCGCTGGTAAGATATTTACTATGTTTATTGCTCTTGTTGGAATAGGAAGCTTGTTTTATATCCTAGGTTCATTGATGGAAAATTTAGTTATTGTGAATTTGTTTAATAATCGCGGGAAAAAAAAGATGAAACAGGTACTCGAAAAAATCTCTGATCATATAATTGTTGTTGGTCACGGTAATGTCGGTAGATTGACGATAATACAATTATTAAAAAATGATCAAAAAGTTGTTTGCATAGACCACGATTTTAGTCAAAAAATTATTGACGAGAGCAATCCGAATTGTTTTTATATTGAAGGAGATGCTACTGATGAAGCAGTATTAGAATTAGCCGGTATAAAACACGCCGATGGTTTAATAATAACAGCCGCTGATCCAGCTGTATCGATTTTTGTTGCTCTTACAGCAAGAGAATTGAATTCCAATATTTATATAGTAGCCCGTTCAAGCAGTGATAAAAATATTGCTAAACTGATTAAAGCAGGAGCAAATAGAACAGTAAATCCATATAATGCTGGTGGTCAGCGTATGGCAAATATGGTTTTAAATAAAAATGTTATTGATTTCCTAGAAACAAATATTGGGTCAAATGTACCAAATTTAGCAATGGAAACAATAGATTTGCCCAATAATTGTCCTTTATTCAATAAATCTCTTCACGATTTGGATTTTAGAAAAGCTACAGGTGTTACCGTATTAGCTGTATTACGTGAAGGTGATGCAATATTAAATCCACAACCAAATTTTAAAATCCTGAGGGGTGATAAATTATTGGTATTTGGTACTTTGGATAGTTTGAAAAAACTAACTGATTGGGATACAAGTATTATGTTTAACTAATTTTCAAGAACTATTATGGATCCAATTATACTTTCTAGAATTCAGTTTGCAATAACTGTTGGTTATCACTACATATTTCCACCAATGAGCATTGGCTTAGGCATTTTGCTGGTAATTATGGAAGGGATATTTTTAAAAACAAAGAATCCTTTATACGAAAAACTAACCAAATTTTGGGTAAAGATATTTGCCCTGATTTTTGGATTTGGAGTAGCATCCGGATTTGTTATGGAATTACAGTTCGGAACTAACTGGTCGCAATACAGCCGCTTTGTTGGTGACGTTTTTGGCAGTCCTCTTGCCGCAGAAGGTCTTTTTGCCTTCTTTTTGGAATCAGCTTTTTTAGCTGTATTAGTCTTCGGTTGGAAAAAAGTTAGCCCTCGAATGCACTTCTTTTCCACTATAATGGTAGCTTTGGGAGCACATTTATCTGCTCTTTGGATTATTGTGGCTAATTCCTGGCAACAAACACCATCAGGTTATCACATTGTTACAAATGGAAATTTTGCTAGGGCGGAGATAACAGATTTCTGGGCAATGGTTTTCAATCCTTCGACAGTCGAACGGTTGACTCACACATTATCGGCGGCATGGATAACAGGTGCATGCTTGGTTGCGGCAGTTTCAGCCTATCACTTATTAAAAAAAATAAATGTAGAATCCGCTAAACGAGCTTTGAAAATCAGTGTCGTAGTGCTGTTTATAGCATCATTATTTCAATTATATACCGGACATACAAGTGCAAATGGAGTTGCGAGATATCAACCAACAAAATTAGCCGCGTTAGAAGGACATTACAAGACTGGTCCTGCGGATATGTACTTGATTGGTTGGGTAAATGAAAAAGAAGAAATTACTTATGGTATTAAACTTCCAGGTATGCTTTCTTGGTTGGTCAGTTGGGATTCTAAAACCGTTATTAAAGGGCTAAAAGATTATCCGAAAGGGGATAGACCACCGGTAAATATTGTATTTCAAACATACCATGTGATGGTTCTTTTTGGAATGTTCTTTATATTTATCTCTGCTCTTAGCTTATTTTTATTCCGTGGAGGGAAAATATTTAACATGAAATGGCTTCTTATACCATATGTTTTCAGTATTCTATTTGCACAATTATCGAATCAGTTAGGGTGGATGTCAGCTGAAATTGGGCGGCAACCTTGGATTGTATATGGATTACTGCGAACAAAAGACGCTATTTCTGTAACTGTTTCAGGTGGGGAAGTTTTATTTTCAGTGATTTTATTCAGCTGTATATATTTATTACTGTTTACCATTTTTATTTGGCTGATGTTTAAACAAATAAAAAAAGAAATAATTTAATATAAAAATTCGTACCCAAACAGGAGTTTGGGTACGATGATTAATATCCATTTATTTTGATCAATATGCGCCAATTTAAAATTATTTTTATTAATTTTGCTACAAATTGAGATAGTAATTTTAAATATCTATAATTAATTAATTAAATTAATAGATTTATAAAACCTATCATTCTTATATATGAAATTGAGGTATTAATGAAAAGAATTCTTGCTCTCTTGTTAAGTGTATGTATTACAGTTATTCTTATTTCCTGCTCTGACGATACTCCGACAGAACCAAAAGTAAAAACGTCGTTTTGGAAACAAACCGGTAAAGAAATATGGTGGTCTTACCAAATTGATAGCCAATATCAGTCCGGATCGCTGAGTACATGGGCAAAAGTTGCTTCCATTCCTTATGGTGCATCTTTTACTGTAGTACGTACCGGATTCGATACAAAAGTTTATAAACTTGTTGGAGCCGAATATAATTATACTTGTTTAGATTCGAGTGTTGTAATGGCTAATAAGTATTCTACAACCTTTTCGTGGGATCCATTACCGGTTAATATGACTGCGGATTCGCTCTATACTTTAGGTGCAGAAACAAAAGGCGATGGGGGCAATATGCTGGAAATAAGTAATGTCTATAAATATGCAAACAGTACCAACGATTGGGTACTGTTAGCTTATAGAAATACCGGAAAAACCCTTGCAAAGGTAAAGATTGCAAAACCAACCGATGTTGAGAACCCTGTTAAAATGGCGTTTAAAGTAAATATAGCTTCTGCTTATGCCACTATTGAATATAGATATATATATGAATGGGTAACTGAATAGTAGTGTAACTATATTTTGGAATTTCACTCGCTTTAGGAATTATTCTTGATGCGAGTTTTTTTATTCTACTTTGAGTAAACAAATTAGATTTTTGTTTCGGTAATTAGTTTGTGAATATACTGAAGAAAATACTGCTTATAAGTGCTATTTAGATTATAAATGGTCTCATATAAAACTCTTAAAATTAAATAAAAAAATTATTTTATTGAGCTATTACGAAAAAAAATAAAAAAAGTTAAAATATTGAATATAAAGAAACATTATTTTTTATTATTTTTGATTAAATTTAGATAGGTAATAATCAAAATCAATAAATAGTTAAATAAAGAGATTTATAAAACCTATCATCAGTATAACTAAATTTGAGGTATTTATGAAAAGAATGCTTGCCCTCTTACTAAGTGTTTGTATTACCATAATGCTTAGTTCCTGCTTCGAAGACACTCCAACAACTCCAAAAACCAAGACTTCCTACTGGAGGCAAACAGGCAAAGAAATATGGTGGTCTTACCAAATTGATAGTCCCTACCAATCCGGTTCTATGAGTGATTGGGTAAAAGTTGGCTTCATACCTTATGGTGAAACTTTTACAGTAGTACGTACGGGATATGATACAAAAATTTATACTTTACTTGGAAACGAATATAATTATACTTGTAGGGATTCAAGCGTTGGAATGGCTCGCAAATGGATAACGACCTTCAATTGGGATCCATTACCAAGCAATATGACCGCGGATTCGCTTTATACTATCGGTGCAGAAACTATAGGCGATGGTGGTAATATGTTGGAAATAAGTAATTCTTACGACTATTCTGTCGGTACAAATGGTTGGGTGCTTTTTGCAAATAGAAATGGCGGGAAAACTTTTGCAAAGGTAAGCATTGCTAAACCTACCGATGTTGCTAACCCTGTAAAGATGGCGTTTAAAGTTAATATAGCTTCAGCTTTTGCGACTATTGAATACAGATATATCTATGAATGGGTAACTGAATAGTATTGTAACTATATTTTAGAATTTCACTCGCGTTAGGAATTATCTTGACGCGAGTTTTTTATTCTACTTTGAGTAAATATATTCGATTTTTGTTTCGGGTTCATCTAAACTATTATATACAATAGTTTCAATTTTATTGCCATGGGCATCGTATTTGTATTTATATCTCCAATCTAAAGATTTGTCTGCGCGATACTTGACTTCCTCAATCTTATTTCCTTTCTCATCGTATTTAAAAGTATCCATTGTTCCAACGGAATCGTTAGCGTTAAACCACAACTCCTCAGTCAGGTTTCCATTTTCATCATATTTATAAATGTTTTTAGAACCGATGGTATCATCAATATTATACCAAATTTCTTCTATTTTATTTCCCTTTTCATCATATTTATATGTATCCTTCGATCCAAAAGATCCGTCAGAATTAAATCTTAGCTTTTCAATTATATTACCATTTTCATCGTAATTGTAAGCGTTTTTAGATTCTAATGAACCATCAACATTATAACTACATTCCTCTATTAGATTTTCTTTTTCATTATATTTGTAAGTCTCTTTAGAACCTACCGATCCATCAGCATTATATCGCACGGCGGCAATTAATTTTCCTTTCTCATTAAATTGATAGGTGTTTTTCCAATAATCGGTTTCGTCAATCTGATATTTCAATTCTTCAATCAAATTTCCAAGAGTATCATATTTATTTGTAATTTTCGATTCAATCGTACCGGCAGAATTATACCACAATATCTCAACGACATTGAATTTCTCATCATATTTATAATTGATTTTGGAATTTACGGTACCATCATCTTTATATACAGCTTTTTCTACAATTTTGTCTTTTTCATTAAATTGGTAAGTTGATCGTGAGCTAACAGACCCATCGGCATAGTACCATATTTCCTCAATAACATTACCCATAGGATCGTATCTGTAAAATTCGTTTTTTCCCTTTGATTTAGGATCAAGTTTTCCAAACTTATAAGTGTAATAATAAACGGTGCATTTTCTAAAACCACCAATAACTACGTCTTGCTTGTCTTGAGAGTACAAGCAATTAATATGTGTGAATAAGGTTATAATTATTAATAAAACAATAGCTCTTATCATTATGTCACCTGTGCAAATAATCTATTTCAAATAAATATACTCTCTTTTTTCAATCGGTTCTTTTAGATTTTTATATATAATTTCCTCGGTCTCATTACCTTGGTCGTCGTATTTATATTTATATTTTTGATTGATTTTCTGCCCATATTCAACATAGTTGATTTTTTCTATTATATTTCTATTTTTATCATATTTGAATGTTATTCGCGAGGAAACTTTGCGGTCGGAATTAGTAATTAATTCCTGGGTTTTATTACCTTTGCTATCGTATTTATATTTATATTTGTTATCAAGAGTGCCATCAAATTGGTAAGATGTTTTTTCAATTACATTACCTTGTTTATTATATTTATATGATGCTTTCTTGGCTGGGTTAATTTCATCAATTAGGCGCGTGTCTCCACCGGCTTTTACTGTTTCGATTAAATCACCATCATCATTATATGTAAAGTATTCTAATGATGCTAATTCTGTGGTGTCAACTCTTTGAAAAAATTTGATTGTATCAATTCTTCCTTTGCCGTCATAAAAGCATAGCGCTTTTGTTTCAAAAACTCCATTTGGTTGGTAGCTTATCTGAAGAATCTTTTTTCCCGATGCGTCATAATTACAAAGTAATTCTTTAAAACGAGAAGCACTATCTAATTTGCCTAATTTGTATTCAGTTTTAAAAACAATACATTCTTTGTAACCACCTTTAACCAAATCTTGTTTATCTTGAGAGTACAAGCAAGAAATTTGAACGATAAAAGTTGTTAGGATTAGGAGAATGAAAGCTCTTTTCATTTTGATACCTTGTTTAAAATGTTAGGAAAGTAAATATATTCTCTTTTTTCGGTAGGTTCTTTTAGATTCAACAAAAAGCGGATTTCTTCAGTTATATTTCCGTAAGAATCATATTTATATGTGAACTTTTGGTTATTTGCTTTCTCACGGTCCGGATACTTTTTGTAAATTATTTTTTCGACTATATTTCTATTTTTATCATATTTATTTGATATTCGAGAAAAGAATGAGCTATCGGAACTTTTGATAGTTTCTTCAATCTGATTCCCTTTTTTATCATATTTATAATTGAATTTCAAAGGATGATGAACATTTTTATCGGCAATTTTCTCAATTATATTACCTTTTTTATCAAATTTAAAACTTTCTTTATCAAAAATTGGTTGTATAGCTTCGTTTCGAACATCGGAATGAGCGGCACCTGACCGGATTATATTGCCATTATCATCGTAACCATAATATCGATAATACTGAAACTTTGATGAATCATCACCATTACATCCCTTAACAGTATGAATTCTACCGTCGGAATTATAATAACTATATTCTTTCGATTCGAGATAATTATTCGGACGATATTTTAATTCAAGAGTCTTTTTTCCTGTAGAATCATAATAGCAATGCAATTCTTTGAACCGAGAAGCATTATCTAATTTGCCTAATTTATATTCGGTTTTATAAATCACACATTCTTTAAAACCACCCTTAACATTAGTTCGCTCTTCCTGGGCGTAAATATTACATCCAATGTTTAACAAAAGTATCATCACAACAAAAAAAGCGCGTATTAACATATCATATCCTCGGTTTTTGTAAAACCCAATAAACAAAGTTAATACAATTAAATGTATTATATGCAAAAATATATAAAAATTCATAAATAAAAAAAAGCAGAACCAATTTGGCTCTGCTTTTAAGCAAATCTTTATATTAATGAGGACTATTTGTACAAATCTTTCATCATTGCGGTTAATCCTTTCTTTTCCAATGTTTTCAACGCTTTAGCTGTAGCTTTTACTGTAATCCATACTTTTTCTTCAGCTACCCAAATACGTTTTTTTTGCAAGTTCGGTAACCAGCGGCGTCGAGTTCTATTGTTAGCGTGAGATACATTGTTGCCATATCTTACTGTTGTACCTGTTAATTCGCATACTTTTGACATTTTAAAACCTATATATATATATCGTAAATTTTCATCAATTAGAATTACAAAATTACGAGTATTTTTTTAATTATCCAAATTTATTTGTTAATATTATTTAAATAAGTGGATAACTAAATAAAACTTCTGAATTGCCGTTATTAAATTAGCAATATTTTACTAAACATTCAGAGAATTCGAAAATGAAAAACGTATTATTAAGCCTTTTGTGCTTCGTATTAGCAACACCGCTATTTGCGCAGTATAATCCGGAGATTACTCAAAAAAACTGCATTGATGTAAATGGAACTGCCGAAATGGAGGTCGTACCGGACGAAATATACTTTAGAATAAATCTTTCGGAAGAAGTATTCAAAGGTAGGAAGGAATTGGAAGATATGGAACAGAAAATGACTAGAGCTATGGAGAAATGCGGTATTGATGTAAAAAAAGATTTGACCGTATTGGATTTCTCGAGCTCGTATGATTATAATTGGTTTACCGGCACCGATGTTTATGCACAGAAGAATTATCAATTACTCCTGCACGATGCTCAAACGATGGATAAAGTTTTTAAAGAGTTGAAAGATTTAAAGATCTCCAATATTCAGCTAATCAGAGTCGATCATTCCAAAATTGAAGAATTTAAAAAAGAAGTAGGGAAGATGGCTATGAAAGCGGCTAAGGAAAAAGCCGAATATTTGCTCGACGCAATTGGAAGTAAGATTGGTAATGTGATTTATGTGAGCGAAAGCGGTACTTATACAAGTGAAAATCGAAATATAAGAGTTGATGGAATGGATATAGGCAATAAATTCACTGGCGGTTTAGGTAATTCCATTCCACTTGATTTTAAAAAAATCAAATTAAATTCTAATGTTTTTGTAAAATTTGAAATTCAGAAGTAGTCGCTTTAACCATCAATTGTTTTGGTTAATATAAATAAATAAGTGGATAACTAAATAAAACTTCTGAATTGTCGTTATTAAATTAGCAATATTTTACAAAACATTCAGAGGATTCGAAAATGAAAAACGTATTATTAAGCCTTATGTGCTTCGTGTTAGCAACCCCGCTTTTTGCGCAGTACAATCCTGAGCAAACTCAAAAAAACTGCATTGACGTTACTGGTCAGGCCGAAATGGAAATTATACCGGACGAAATCTACTTTAGAATAAATCTTTCGGAAGAAGTATTCAAAGGAAGGAAGGAGTTGGAGGATATGGAGCAGAAAATGACCAAAGCTATGGAGAAATGCGGAATTGATGTAAAAAAAGATTTGACTGTATTGGATTTCTCGAGCTCGTATGATTATAATTGGTTTACCGGCACCGATGTTTATGCACAGAAGAATTATCAATTACTCCTGCACGATGCTCAAACGATGGATAAAGTTTTTAAAGAGTTGAAAGATTTAAAGATCTCCAATATTCAGCTAATCAGAGTCGATCATTCCAAAATTGAAGAATTTAAAAAAGAAGTAGGGAAGATGGCTATGAAAGCGGCTAAGGAAAAAGCCGAATATTTGCTCGACGCAATTGGCAGTAAAATTGGCAATGTGATTTATGTGAGGGAAGACGGTGCTTATGTAAATAGTTATCAAAACATGGAATATGGGATGGTAGCTAATATGCGAAAAAGCGATGCAATGGATGGCGGGTCAGTGCCATTAGACTTTAAAAAAATCAAGCTAAATGCTAATGTCTTTCTGAAATACGAGATAAAATAAGAATAAAAAGGCGGGTTTAAAACCCGCCTCTACAATTATAAATTTACCTTCGGAAGGTTAAATCATTATATTATAACGTTACCCTGATTTTCGGTAATGCTTTAATAATTTTTTCTTTTTCATCTTTACTTATTGGATTGTCTTTCAGGAATAATATTTTGAGATTGCTCAATCCACCGATTTCGTTAGGAACGCTTTTTAGTTGATTATTCGACATCATAATTATCTTTAAACCCGATAATTTGATGAGTGCTTTGGGAAACTCGGTAAGTTTGTTGTTGTTCATATTTAAAGTTTCTAAGGATGAACAATTGCTGAATGCATCAGGAATTGAAGCAATTTCATTATCGCTTAATATTAATTTTGTTAAGCTTTTGCATCCCGATATAGCAGAGTTGATTTCTTTAATCTTGTTATTAGAAGCATCAAGTGATTGTAATGATTCGAAGTTCTTCAAATAATCCGGTAAAACGAGCAGATTATTTTTGCTGATATCCAATGAAGAAACTTTTGTTGCTTTGTCCAAATTATACGGAAGTCTTTGGTTACCTGATAAATCAAGTTGCTTTAGATTTAATTTTGATATCGATTCCGGTAAGGTTTCTATGTTGTTACCACTAAGATTCAGTTTTTTCAACGATTTCAATTCGCCGATATCGCTTGGTAATGTTGTCAGATTACAGTTTGATACATCCAATAGAGTTAAATTGGTTAGCGCTTTTATATCTGCCGGAATGGATTTTATAGGATTATTAGAGCAGACCAATATGCGTAATGAATTCAAATCAAATAAATTAGCTGATAACGAAGACAATTTATTATATCCTAAATCCAAAACCGTTAGCGCTGTGCAACCTTTTATACCGGATGGAACTTCAGTGAATTCGTTATTATTTGCCTGCAATTCGTTTAACACCTTCAAATCAGATATTTGAGAAGGTAGGGAATTCAATTTATTCTTATTGATATTAAGGCTTTTCAAATTTGTTAAAGACTTAATATCCTGACCTATAGAAACAATTGTGTTGCCGATTAAGTTAAGCTTTTCCAAGGATGTGATTTTAAAAACAACTGCAGGTATGTTTGTCAATTTATTGGATTCAATTTTAAGTTCTTTAAGATTCTTGAAGTTAGCTAAAAAAGAAGGCAAATCGGTCAAATTATTATTGGATAAATCTAAAACTTCCAAATTTACCAACGCTGAAATACCTTGGGGAACTTCTTTAAGGTCTTTGTTTCTTAATGAAAGCCTTTTTGCATTAGCAGGGTTTTTCAAAGCTTCTTCTAATGAATTACCTGAACGGCTTTGTCCAAGATCTTCCCTTTTCTTTTTCATAGCTTCAAGTCTTTGTTCTTGAGTCATTCCATCCTTAACAGCTCCATCTGATTTTTTTAACTGGCGGCGCTCTTCCATTTTTTTCTGTAAAGCTTCCCGACGTTGTTCGCTGGTTAAAGTGTTGGTTTGCTTAGGGTCTTTCGCTTGATTATTGGCTTGAGCAAATAACTCAAAACTTGAAGTCAAAGCTAATGCTATGACCAATACTACAAATAATGTTTTCATTTTTTCACGTAACAATTTATATAATCCACAAAATTAATCAATATTTTTTAAATGAACCAAATATAAACCTTTCTTTATTTGCGAAATCCTTAATTATTTCTAATTCGAAATTTTTCTCAAAAAGTACAGCAATATCATTTTGCATATTATCACCATATTCTAAGGCAAAAAAACCATCTGCTGAAAGAATATTAGGAAAAATCTCAGCAAATCGCTTATAAAAGGTTAGCCCATCACTACAGTCAGTCAAAGAAACTTTTGGTTCGTAATCCAAGACGTTCTTATCTAAGTTTTCATATATATTTTGCGCAATATAAGGCGGATTGGAAACAATACAATCAAACTTCTTTTGCGGAATATCGTTTAATATATTCATAATCTTGAATTTAGCATTAGTTTGGTTTATTTCGTTGTTTTCTTTAGCTGTTTTCAAAGCGTCTATCGAAACATCTATTCCATAAATATTTTTTTCAGGAAATTCTTTAGCAAGAGAAATAGCTAAGCAACCCGAACCGGTACCTATATCGAGGACATCAATAATATCTGTGCGTTCTTGCAAACGAGTTAAAATCAATGAGGCAAGTTCTTCTGTTTCGGGTCGGGGAATTAGAACTGAAGGGTTGACTGCTATGGTCACATCCAAAAAAGGTGTTTTTCCGAGAATGTACTGAAAAGGTTCATTCGCGGCGGCGCGTTTAACATAAGCATTCAGTGTTGCCAGTTCCATTGCCTTGAATGGCTTTTCGAAGTTAAGATAAAGCTCAAACCGCTCAATTTGCAAAACATCGCAAATAAGCAATTCAATCAACAATCGGGGCGATTCAATATTGTGCTTGCAAAAGTAATCATTGCCCCAATTGATTACATCTATTATTCGCCAGATTTTTTCCATTTTTATCGCTATTAATTAAGCAAAAATATGAAAAAATGAAGAATAAACAGTGATATTTTTACTCATCCGATGAATGGCAGTCATTCGATGAGTTGTTAATTTTATTCAAAAATAAATTTTTCTTTAGCAATAATACCTTCATCGGAATCAATCACTAAAAAATATGTCCCTCTTGGGATGTCTGCATCGGGTAAATATTGCAAATTTATATCCGCTCGAATGTTATTTGTATAGAATTCGTCAACTGTTTTGCCGGTAATATCTATAATTTTTATTGAACATTTGGAATAATTTCCAATATTTCTAAAATTTATATTCAATGGTACCGACCGTGGCAAAGGGTTGGGATAAATCAAAATAGAGTTCCCTGATTTTGGCATTTCCCTGACGCTGACAGGATTGTTTTTCTCATAAATGAATATTTCATTATCGCAAAGACTTATGATAGCTATTGTTTTATCATCAACTATGGCACCATCTTTCAGAAAAGTTTCAGGCGGATAACCAATTTCTTTTGTACTGTCGGCAGTTATCCAAGATTTACCTTTGTTAAAAGAAATGAATGTGTTTGCTTGAGTTGAATAGGAAATATAATACAAGCTGTCTTTTATCAATATGTTGCCTTTTGCACCTTGGTCCCTGACAACGGTATCAAGCACACTGATATATGATTCAAAATTATCTTCAGTATATAAAAGCCTTGTTCTATACTTAAGTATATTTAATAAAAACACTTTTCCGGGTCCAATAGATTCTATATAATATGAACTGTCAGGAATCTGCTTCGAATTCCAATTAACGCCCGCATCATTGGTATAATAAATTTTGCTTAGACGTTTACCATCCGTTCTTGATAAAATATAATAATCATTTTTAGTAGGTACTGAAAAATCAATGTAAAACCATCCAGCGATAGTATCGGATGTGAATATTTTGCTGAATGTGCGGCAACCATCTACCGTTCTATATACTGATTTATGCCCTACGATTATGCCGAAATTATCGTCCAGCATTTTCAATCCTTTTATTCTATCAAGAATCTTGGTATCAATCATTTCGCATTTGTTTGTACTTCTATCCATCCTTAAAATCACTGCGTTCTTGGTTAATGTGCTGTCGTTTATTTTATGGTAAGTATATTTGGTAGCATCGGAATTAATATTTTCATCCACACAATTGAAAGCTAAATATAAAAATTTGTTTGTAAGACATTTATCAGATAATGAATTAGTCAAGAAATGACAAAACACCTTTCCATTTAAACTATCCCAACCGCCTTTTGCGTCTAAAATATTGTTCCAAGTAAATCCCCTGTCTATAGAACTGAATATGCGGTATTTTGTATCAACAGATGAATAACCTTGGAAAAAGTAACCCCCTTGAATATCAAAAACAATTCCATCTGCCCATCCATATTGTTTATTTATGGCACTATTTGTACTATCTAAAACAGTCCACTTAGCTCCAGATGATTGAAAAGCAAAAATAAAAATAGTAAATAGCGCGATTATATATTTCATATCTCAACCTCTTGAAATGTTACTGCGAGTAAAATCATTAGTCTTTTCATTTCTAAATACCTATATTTGTTTGCAATGATATTTTTCTCCATTTTTCACAGAGTGGCAGTTGGTTTTTCCTGTCGCGAATCAAAAAGCATATGTTACTTAATAACTTCATTTTCACTTTTGTATTACTTCACAAAGTAAATATAACAAAATAAAATTAAAATGCAAGCATTTTTTTCATTTTTTAGAAAAATTAAAAAATTCAGTTGCGATTTGGGCTGAAGCCCGAAGGGTGTAGATTTCGTAATTCTTTCGCGCGAGCTAAAGCTCGTGGCTAAACAAGATGGACAAACCAATTACGAATTAATCTATCATCGCATTTAAAATTCAAAATTCAAAACTCATAATTATTTGGAAGATGGATTCTTCACTTCGTTCAGAATTACAAGTATTATATATATCAGCGTGATATCTGCTTTCAATTTCGAGCAAACAAAATTCTGTGTTAATCTGCTAAATCTGTGTCCTCTGCGTGCCATTCTTCTCCTTTAAAATTCAAAATTCAAAATTCAAAACTGATAATTCGTAATTGATTTTGAAATCTGTATAATAATCCGTAATTTTACATTTTATAATAAAATCAAAATTTAAGATATGGAAAAGATACTAAACGTTTCTGAATTAATTGAAAAATACGACGTTCCTGCATTTGAGCAGGCGGCAAGAATATATGAGAAATTAGGAATAAAAGCCGGTGTAGCTGTGATTTTAACATCCGATGACCCGGGTTCAATTTCCTATACCAAAGGAATAAAAAGGTTTTGCGCTTTATACAACATTGCTTGCCGAGATTATCGCGCTAATTCCGCCGATGAGCTGACGGATTTGATAAGCATTTTAAATACTGATGATTCAATTGATGGGATTATGGTTATGTACCCGACACCGTTTTCGGATAATGATGCTCAGTTTATGAATCAGATTAATCCGGCGAAGGATATAGAAGGGCTTCACAATACATATCTCGGGTATTTAGCTCAGTTCGAGAAATTCCGTGACCCGAATAAATTGCAAAAACTCGTTATTCCACCGACTTCTAAAGGTATATTGTATATCATCAAGCGTTATCACGCTATTTACGAAAAATATAAAAAGGCAAATGGGCATTATCCCGATTACCGTTATAGCAATCCTTTTGAAATTGAAGGAAAGCATTTTACAATTATTAACGATTCTTTAGCTGTAGGGCGTTCGCTGGCTTTGATGCTACTCAATGAAAACGGCTCTGTTCAAATATGCCATAAATACACTTCGTACTATGATATACTACGCCACGCAAGCACTTCGGATTTCATTATTTCCGCGGTACCGAGCGATGATTTTGTTATACCTACCGAAGTAGTACCTGAAAACGCAATTGTTATTGATATATCATTCAGCGGCAATTTCGAATACCCGAGTATAATCGAAAAATGTTATAAAATTGCTCCGCGCTGGGATTTGGTCGAAAAAGGCAACCGCATTAATGACATCACTTTATACCGTTTAATTTCAAATTTATTCTATCTAATCAATGCCAAAATTGACCCCGAGGTCTTGAAAACAGTATGCTGATAATTATTTTTCATCAAAAATGTAACAAAATCACGAAAAATGGGTTATTCTATTTATAGAATATGATTAAAATAAATAAACAATATTTGTTTATTTTAGAAAAAAATGATATTTTAGAAAATGAATTAAATAAAATTCAAAAAGTACGATATAAATAGATTGCTCTTATGAGAAAATTAATTTACATATTCTTTTTTATAATAAGTTATACCTCCTATAGCCAGAGTTTATCTGTTTTTAATGTTGATGCTTCGGAATTTCCTAAAATCAAGGCAAATTACTATGCTTTCGATAATTTTGGCTATCCGATAACTAATCTTATGCCTGACCATTTCAAGCTTACTGAAAATGGACTCTTGCGGACAATACTTTCGGTCGCATGTCCCGAGCCCAAACCTCCTGTATCATTATCCTCAGTTTTAGTCATTGATATTTCCGGGTCCATGGACAGATTTAAAATGAAAATTGCCCAAACAGCGGCTATTCAATGGATTAATATGTTACCCAATGAAAAGTCTGAATGCGCCCTAACAAGTTTCAGCGAATACAATTATCTTAATCAAGACTTTACTTCAAATAAATCTATTCTTATTAATGCTGTAAATAGTTTAACAACTAAGCGGGGTACGAATTATAATGCGGCTTTAATTGAACCGATGGCAGGTGGAATTTTAATTGCAAAACCGGGTAGTTACAAAAGAGTTATAGTAATGCTTACTGATGGAAGTCCAAATGGTGAGCCGGAAACAAAGAGAATTATTAAAGAAGCGAACGAAAATAACATTACTATTTACTGTGTTTGTGTATATGAGTCAGCACCTCAATGTATTAAAGATATAACGGCGCAAACAGGTGGATTATATTTTGAAAATGTCAGCACATTAGAACAAATAACAGGATGTTATAGTAGGATTTATATGATAACCCAAGGGGTGGAACCTTGTACAATGGAATGGCTAAGTCATCCTAACTGTGATCCCGGAAACGTGGATGTGGATATAAGATTAAAGACAAATGCCGTAACAGCCAAAGTAAATTACAAACAGCCGGAAAGTGCGTTTGCTAAAGTAGAAGTTACTCCAACAATTGTAAAATATAATAACGTAATAACCGGAATAAAAAGAGATACTACAATAACTTTAAATGCCTATAATTATGATGTATATATTAGAGATATCACCTCCTCAAATACCGCATTTACTGTTACACCAACTGAATTTGTAATCCCGGCGGGTAAAAGTGTTAATGTTACTTTGAGTTTTACTCCACAAGATAAAAGTTACCAGTTTACTGAAATTTCAGTAATAAATGACTTATGTGAAATAAAATTCAATGCTATGGGTGGTTATAGAAGTGCAAAGCAATTGGTGAAAACGCTTAAGTTAACACAACCTAACGGCAAAGAAGTTTATGTTGTTGGCAGCGATTCGCTAATTACTTGGGAAGGTGTTCTTCCAACTGATACGGTTATGCTGGATTACAGTTTTGATGGCGGCGCAACTTGGAATAAAATTGCTGATAAAGCGGTGGGTTTAAGCTATATATGGAAAAACATCCCAAGACCTCCTAGTAATAAATGTTTAGTAAGAGTAACTGCTGATCTGAAATCATTGTCACAATGCGACGAAGGCGAATTAATAATCTACAATCAGAACTGGATGTGCGGAAATTTAGATGTTGTAACCTATCGAAACGGAGATATAATACCTCAAGTTACCGATCCGACAGAGTGGAGAAATTTGAAAACAGGTGCATGGTGTTATTACGATAACAATCCGCAGATGGGTGAAATATATGGTAAGCTATACAATTACTATGCTGTGAATGATCCACGCGGTTTAGCTCCCGAAGGATGGCATATTCCAAGTGATGATGAATGGACAGTGTTATCGACGGTTCTTGGCGGTAGTAATGTTGCAGGTGGAAAATTAAAATGTGTTGGTTCGAAAGAAAATGGAGATGGTTTGTGGCGAAACCCAAACGCAGGTGCCACAAATGAAAGCGATTTTTCCGCTCTTCCAAGTGGTTACCGCTATTGGTTGGGGAGTTGCAATGACATTGAACGGGCTTCTTATTGGTGGTCCTCTACTGCTATAGATATAACTCAAGCTTGGTTCAGCAGTCTTAATTATTTTTTCCCTGAATCGTTTATGAATGTGGCTAGTAAGAATGATGGGTTTGCTGTTCGATGTATAAATGACAAACCATATTCAACTATACAATCTGACACAAGTAATTTTAATTTTACTATTGCGATACCAATGGCCGAAGCACAAGATGTCGATATGAAACAATGCTTACTTGGTCAAGTTAAAGATAGTCTTATAACAAGTTTTGTAAAAAACATAGGCCAATGCAAAGTAAGAGTGGATTCGATTTATGTACGAAGTTTAGATTCAGCCGCTTTCTTCCTTGTAGGTGGATTACCGAAATATGAAATTTTAGAAGGTCAATCCCATTTTGCTGAACTTAGGTTTGTCCCTATGCGTCTTGGAATTTATAATGCTGAATTAGTTATTATTACGCAGGTGGATACTATAATTCAAAAAATCACCGGCGAATCAGTTAAACCTATGATTTCAGTTCAAAACAAGGTCATTAACTTCGGGAAAGTTGCTGTCGGGTATTCGAGAGATACAATTCAAGTTTTCACAATTAAAAATATGAGTGATTCAAAAATTCATATTGTCGAATCGAAGCATGCCAAACCAAATGATTATGATTTCACGAAAGGTAATGGTGGTGGATTTGATTTATTACCACATGAAGTAAAGAAAATGGATTTAAGTTTTAGCCCGAGTTCGGTCGGTCGAACTAGTGGGATGCTTGAATTCTATTATAATGGATTGGGTAGCCCTGCGGTTGTGCAACTTTATGGAATTGGTGTGGAACTCATCCCGCAGACGTTAGTATCGCCCGTTAATGATACCATTAATGTTCCGATAGAAACGAGATTATATTGGAATCTAAATGTTGGTCAGACCTCATATCAGCTTCAAGTAGCTAAAGATGTAAATTTTGAAAATTTAGTTATTGATACGGCTGTAACGGACACAGTTTTTGAATGCTCAAACTTAGATTTATTCCAATTATATTATTGGAGAGTTAAGCCGGGATACCAAGCTAAACAAAGCATCTGGTCGCCGGTTTGGCATTTTACAACTATGATGGGTTCCGTAAACTTGTTATCTCCTGCCGATTTATCGAAAAATGTGGATATCAATCCAATTATGAATTGGGAAAACGGAATCTATACTAAGGACTTCAGACTGCAAATAGCTGAAGATATTAAATTTAAAAGCAAATTCGTAGATAGTCTCGTTCATAATAACTCAATTGATGTAAAAGGTTTAATGTTTTACAAAGCGCATTTATGGAGAGTGAGGAATGAGTCCGGAGATACAATAGGCTATTGGTCAAATACTTGGCAGTTCAAAACCAGAATGTCCGATTTGTTCTTAAT
Source organism: bacterium (assembly GCA_037127915.1). GTDB lineage: Bacteria > Bacteroidota > Ignavibacteria > Kapaibacteriales > UBA2268 > JBAXXL01. Next base: position 43,923 of record JBAXXL010000017.1, on the reverse strand, counting down.
ATACCCGAAAAAAACTCAGACCGGATTGGAGGAGGAAATTAGCTTTGAATGGTCGAAAGTTATTGGAGCAGAGTATTATCAATTACAAATATCCAAAAATGCTCAGTTTACTGATTTGGTTTATTCTATGGATTCATTAGTCCATAACGACCAGTTTGTACCGGATTTAGAAGCAGGTGTACTGTATTACTGGCGTGTACGAGTCTGGAATGAAGAAACTATTGATTCGGAATTTTGGAGTGATGTATGGACATTTACAACCGGCCAATCGAGCGTTACTGAAAAATCGGAGTATATGAAAATCATACCTAATCCGGCAGGGGATTACATTACTTTAACTATGAAACCTTCTGAAGATTTCGAACCTTTGGAAGGTTCGGTAATCTACATCTACAACACCCTCGGCGAAAAAGTTATTTCTGTAGCGACAGATAGTGACCTGTCCGTCCGTATCAATATATCCACTCTTCCAAAAGGAATGTATTTTGTGAAAGTAGGTGACGAGTTCATAAAGTTTATAAAGTTTATAAAGTTATAAAGTTCATAAAGATATAAAGATATAAAGATAGGAAGATGAAAATGTAGGGGCGTATTGCATACGCCCTTTTTTTGTCAGAATTATGATTAGAGGATTTCAATAGCCACGACTTTTAAGTTGTGGTAGAATTGCGTAAAATTCTCTCGGCTCTAGCCAAAATATCTTTGGATAATTTTGAATTTTGAATGCAAAGAGAAGAAATATCGTAATTTGTAATTGGTAATTTGTAATTGGTAATTCGAAATTAATTTTTTTACTCTAAAATTTCTACTTTATCCAAAAACTCATTAAAACGAGGTAAATTTAAGTTGTAAGTAGATTCTGTTGCTGTAAAATTAATTAATCCGTATTTTTCCGGTGTTTCAAACATTACATATTGGCATTTGAAAGCCGCGGCATCATTTCTTCTTATAATTTCATAACAATTAAGCTTAGAATTTTGAAAATCTAATTTTGAACATTTGATTATACCCTCTGATGTTGTAATATACTTAATAAAATCAATTAAAGCAGGATAATTTGTTTTAGGAAACAAAACCAGTTCCAATGCGTTAGTTATATTGTATATGTCAGGAAAACCGGCATTTAGTTGATAATAGCCTTTTGTTACATTTGCCCAAAAAGGTAATTCTATTTTGAAGCCATATCTTTTATTTGTTAAGACATAAGGCTTTCCTATCTGTTGCGAAGCAATCTGCCTATATAAAATCTTATTATCAATACTATCGTGGAAGACTCTAACATTATTTGAAATATCATTTTTAATAAGGTTTACCCGTTCATTAAACTTCCTATCATCGACTGCAAATGTATTGAGGAGTACGCAAGAGGAATTTGCAATAAACAATGTATAAATTTGGTATTTTACTGTTGTTGAACTATCTTTCAAATATCGCTTATTTTGCTGATAAATTGAATCGGAATATTCGGGAGATTCGTAATACCATAGTAAAAATTGTTTACCATATTGATTGGTAAAGAATTCAGTTTTTGGGCTAAAATTGTATCTTCCGCTGTAAAGAGTATCTTTTTGATAATTAAATTCAAAGTCTTTATAATATTCTAATAGTACTTTTTCTTTTTCAGGGAAATATTTATCCATCAATTTATTATCCGGGATTTTATATTTCTGTATTTGATAAAATACTGAATCAATATAATATGAACCGGGTAGTTTTGGCTCAGGTTTCACAGTATCAGTTTTAAAGGTTATAGAGTAGTGGCTTCCATCGGAATCATCAATATATGTCGCCATTCCTTTATTAAACATAAAACCGGCACCTTTACCCATCATTGTTGCTGTTAAACAAAAAAAGATGAGAATAATTAGATACTTTTTCATAAATTATTTCCAGTATGTTTTAATGAAGTTCAAATTTAATTAAAAATCTTCAATTATTCAAATATTGGAAGATGAATACGATTAGAATGAAAGTAAACCTGTAAACAAATAATATGTAGTTGATTTGGCCATTTTATTGTCAGAATCTGGATTTACAGGATTAGAGGATTTGAGGATTTCAATTGCCACTACATTTATGTAGTGGAGAAAGAAGCTCACAATTCTCTCGACTTTAGCCAAAATATCTTTGGATAATTTTGAATTTTGAATGCAAAGAGAAGAAATATCGTAATTCGTAATTCGTAATTCGTAATTCGTAATTCGTAATTCGTAATTCGTAATTGCCTCTTAAGTGTGAAGTGGTCTGACACTTTAGTGAGTCATGAATTTAACACAATCAACACTCTCAGCCAAACCGTTTATAAAGCTGTATTTTATGGCGTTCGATAAGGTTTTGTAAGTGATTTATTAAAAGATATTTAAAGCCGCAGTATTTACATGATTAATTAAAATTCATAAATAAATCGATGGCACACAAATTGGTTTATAGTAATTATGAATTACAAACTAATTTTTATATTTTTTGGAGCGGTGTTATGAAAAAAATTACTATTTTACTTTTATTAGTACTGTTGTGTAGTATTAATATTTATACTAAAGAAATGTTCGGTTGGGGAAGCAATTCCTATGGTCAGCTTGGCATAGCGGATACTTGCTTACCTGCCAATATTTCGAATTCTAACGATTGGAAATATGTTTCTTGCGGTAAATCTCATTCTGTTGGGATAAAACTTGACGGAACATTATGGGCGTGGGGTGCTAATAATTATGGTCAATTAGGTGATGGTACAACAATCAGTAAAACTAGCCCTATGCAAGTCGGAACAGATAGCGATTGGGCAGTTGTCTCGTGCGGGGATGCATACTCCATTGCTATAAAAACAGATGGCACAATTTGGGGATGGGGTAGTAATGAATTTGGTCAATTAGGTGATACTACAAGAATAAATAAGAGTTATCCTATACAGATTGGTACTGACAAAGATTGGGTGACTGTTTCGTGTGGTGCTACTCATTCTCTCGCTATAAAAACAGATGCTACACTTTGGGCGTGGGGTCAGAATAATCAAGGCCAATTAGGTAATGGAACCAAGGTGGATGTAATTGTACCTACTCAAATAGGTATGCTTCAAAAATGGGCTACTGTTTCTTGTGGTTATACACATACTTTAGCAACCTGCACTGATGGTACGCTCTGGGCATGGGGGCGTAATATGTATGGTGAATTAGGCAACGAATGTTTTTATCCTGCCCAAATTCCAGAAAAAATCGGAACTGATAAAACCTGGGCAAAAGTTTCGTGTGGGGTATCATTTTCAATTGCAATAAAATCCGATGGTACTCTTTGGGGGTGGGGCGAGAATAGGTTTGGTCAATTGGGTGATGGAACCTTAATTGATAGCAAGACACGATTACAAATCGGAATTGATACAAATTGGTCTAATATATTCAGTAGTGCTACCCAATCATTCGGTATTAAAACCGATGGTACTCTCTGGGCTTGGGGTGCCAACGGGAGCGGCCAATTAGGTGATGGAACCAAGATTAATAGAAACAGCCCGGTGCAAATTGGTGTAGGCACAAAATGGAGCAGAGTAGCTTGTGGTAGTTCTCATACAATAGCATTAGCTGACGATGAACAATCGGTGGAATTATTACCGAACGATTCACAACAATTATCACTGTATCCAAATCCGACAAATGATAATATTGAATTACAAATTAATTTTTCAGAATCTATAACAGCTGATGTGAAAGTCTATGATTTGCAAGGTAATGAACTGATGATTGTATTCGCAGGACTTTTACCGCAAGGTGAAACAAAAATGCAAATTAACTGCGGGACACTATCGAATGGGACTTACAATGTAGTTGTTCAAATTAAAGATAAGAGTATTTCTAAACGGTTTGTGGTTGCGAGATAAAGAGTAAGCGTGACCAAGCAGTAGCTTGGGAACGAGTTAAATTGGTTTACAAAAGTCGTGATTACATAAGAATATTTTATTTATTTTAGTGAGCGGTGATATGAAAAAAACTATGATTCTATTTTTATTAGTGTTATTATGTAGCATTAATGTTTATTCGAAAACAATGTATGGCTGGGGGAGTAATTCTAGTGGTCAGCTTGGTATAAAAGACAATCTGTCACCGAGAGAGGTGTCGAGTTCAAATGATTGGAAATTAGTTTCTTGTGGGTATGACCTAACAATCGCTATTAAAACCGATGGAACTCTTTGGGCTTGGGGAAAAAATGATCAGGGGCAGTTGGGGGATAGTACTAAGATTGAAAGACTTATTCCTGTCCAGATAGGTAAAGACAACAATTGGGCTTTCGTGATTTGTTGTGCTGACCAAACTTATGCTATTAAAACTGATGGGACACTTTGGGTATGGAGTTCATTAGAATCGTATAATGGACAAAGTCCGAAGCAAGTAGGTACAGAAAATAACTGGGCTACAATTTCTTGTCGTAGTGATTTTACTCTTGCTATTAAAACTGATGGCACTCTATGGGGTAGGGGTAATAATAAATATGGTCAATTGGGCGATGGAACAACAATCAATAGAGATACATTTTCGCAGGTTGGATTGGACAACAATTGGTCGAGTGTGTCTTGTGGTTCTGAATTTTCAGTCGCCAAAAAAACTGACGGCACACTTTGGGCGTGGGGCATTAATAACTTTGGTCAATTAGGAGATAGTACTCGAGTAACACGTCTTATACCAACAAAAATAGGAACTAGTTCAAATTGGAAGTTGATTTCCTGCGGATATAGGTATACTGTTGCCCTCAGCAATGATGGAACTTTATGGGCTTGGGGTGATAATGAAAGTGGTCAATTAGGTAATGGAACAACAATCAATATAATTAGTCCAACACAAATAGGTAACGATTCTAATTGGGTTTCTGTTAGCTGTGGTCCTGGACAATCGTTCGGAATAAAAAATGATAGAACACTCTGGGCTTGGGGTGATAATGAACGTAATCAATTAGGTGATGGAATCAGAACCGATGTTAGTAGTCCAATCCAAATCGGTACTAATACTAATTGGGTTTCAGTTTCTTGCGGTAAATTTGTTTCCCTTGGTATAAAAGTTGATGGCTCAATTTGGGGATGGGGCTGGAATGAATTTGGCCAATTAGGCGATGGAACAACAAATTATTGGCTCAAATCTAAAGACTTAGAAAACGGTACAAACTGGGCATTTGTCGAGTGTAGTTTGTCCAGATCTTTTGGAATTAAAATGGATGGTACACTTTGGGCGTGGGGTGGTAATGATTATGGTCACGGCTATTATGGTCAATTAGGCGATGGTACCGGAATAGATAGACTTTTTCCGGTGCAAATAGGAGCAGATAATAATTGGATTTCAGTTTCTTCAGGTAAGTATCATTCCTTAGGTTTAAAATCCGATGGCACTTTATGGGCTTGGGGTAGTAATTTAACGGGACAGTTAGGGGATGGATCTACTACAGCAAGGTTAAGTCCTGTGCAGATCGGAACTGATAAAGATTGGGCGGTTGTTTCGTGTGGTCGCTGGCATACTGCCGCTATTAAGACTGATGGAACCCTTTGGGCTTGGGGCGAAGGACCCTCAGGTGTGCCTTTAGGAAGTTATGAGCCTGTCCAAATCGGCACAGACAATAATTGGTCTTATGTTTCTTGTGCTGATGAATATAGCATTGCAATTAAAGTTGATGGCACATTATGGTCTTGGGGTAATTTAGGTAGTGCATTGGGCTATGAATCTGATTCTGCTGTAGCAAGTCCAAGACAAATAGGAAATGAAAACAATTGGTCTTCAGTCTCTACTTCCGAACAATATGCCATTGCAATAAAGACAGATGGCACGATTTGGGTTTGGGCTAATCATACTCTTGGTGATCTAGATTATTGGACATATAATCCTCTTCAGATAGGAAAAGATGCAGACTGGTATTATATAAGCAACTCTAACATTTATAATGTTGGCATTAAGACAGATGGTACACTTTGGGGGTGGGATAATACAATGACTTATAGAAACAGCCCTGTGCAAATCGGTACAGGAACAAAATGGTACACAGTGTCCTGCGGTAATAATCATACGATAGCGTTAGCTAATGATGAGCAATCTGTGGAATTATTACCGAACTATTCGCAACAATTTTCAATCTATCCAAATCCAACAAATGATAATATCGAATTACAAATCAATTTTTCAGAGTCTATAGAAGCCGATGTGAAAGTTTATGATTTGCAGGGCAATGAGCTGATGAATGTATTTGCAGGATTTATAACGCAAGGCGAAACCAAACTGCAAATAAACTGCGGGACACTATCGAATGGAACTTACAATGTGGTTGTTCAAATGAAAGATAAGAGTATTTCCAAGCGGTTTGTGGTTGCGAGATAAATAAAAAATATGAATTAGTCCAAGGGTAAACCTGGGATTGATTCAGTTGTGAGAGAGAAAGGGAAGAAAGAGTCAAGAAAACAATTGGCTCGAGGGAAACAAGTAAAGACGGGTCTAAAGACCCGCCTTTACAGTCGCGACCTTCGGCAGGTAATACCTTCCGAAGGTTTTTATTTTTACAAGAAATTCAAAGTTTCTTGTTTGGTTATTTTTTGGCAATAATGACATTGCAATTGAATTTTGTCTTTATCCAAAACATCGAATTTTTGGAGAACACTTTCATGGTTTGTAATACACTTTGGATTAAAACACTTAACAATTCCTTGAATAGTTTCGGGCAAGGATAAATTGTACTTTTCCAATACATTATAATCTTGAATAGTAATCAATGTAGCGTAAGGAGATACGATAGCTATTTTATTAATTTCATCTCTTTCAAAAAACTTATCTTGGATTTTGATAATAGCTTTTTTATTTAATTTTTTACTAGCTAAATTAGTACCGAACAAAATTTGATTTGAACAAATATCAAGATTTAGTATTTTAATAACTTGAAAAAGTTTATCAGCTTGAATATGGTCAATCACAGTTCCGTTTTCTATAGCCGAAACGATTAATTCTTTTTTATTCATAACATCCACCTATTTTAATCCTAAAATTGAAGCTATCAGCGCTTGGCGAACATATACGCCGTTTAAAGCTTGTTGAAAATAATACGCTTGCATAGTATCGTCAACATCGGTATTTATTTCGTTTACACGTGGTAGGGGATGAAGTACCTTCATATTTTGCTTAGCATTCGTCAACATTGATTTTTCTAATATGTATGAATTTTTAACTTTTTCATAATCTTGAATATCCAAGAAACGTTCGCGCTGAACACGAGTCATATATAAAATATCCACTTTGTCAACAACTTCTTGTATTTTAGTGTATTGGAAATATTTTGACCCCTTTTCTTTTATGTGCATTTTATCGGAACTTGGTAATTTCAAGCTTTCCGGTGACACCAAATGAAATGTAGTATTAAAATTACTCATTGCGTCCACCAACGAATGTACTGTACGGCCATATTTTAAATCGCCAATCAAAGCGATGTTCAGGTTTTCCAATGTTCCTTGCGTCTTTCTAATTGAATAAAGGTCCAGTAAACATTGTGTAGGATGTTGGTTGGCTCCATCACCGGCATTAATTATCGGTACGTTTGAAACTTCACTCGCCCAACGTGCAGACCCTTCCAAAGGATGTCTCATTACAATAAGGTCGGCATAATTTGCAACTGTTTTAATGGTATCCGCCAAAGTTTCGCCTTTCGCGGCACTGGAATTTGTGGCATCTGAAAAACCAATTACTTTAGCGCCTAATTTGCTTGCGGCGCTTTCAAAACTTAAACGGGTGCGGGTGGACGGTTCAAAAAATAAAGTAGCCACGACTTTACCTTCGGCAATATTTTGAACCGGTTTTTGCTCGAATTCTTCTGATAATCCAAGAATATACATATACTCTTCAGTAGTGAAATCATTTATGGAAATCAGATTTCTGTTTTTAATTTGTGTCATATCAGTATTAGTATTAAATTTTAATATTAGTTTAAAAAAAAAGCGATTCTCAGAGAAAATCGCTTTCTTAATTATATATAAATTATTTTAAGTTGTGAACTTTAATAAAGTCGCCAACAAGTGATTTTACGGTAGGGAAACCGATTTCAGATAATTCATAATTAACGCGTGTTTGTGGTTGTTTAATTTTGATAAAGCGACCTAAATCAATAGGAGTTCCAATTACAACACCTTCGCAATCAACTTTAGCAATTGTAGCTTCCAAATCTTTCATTTGTTGTTCGCCATAACCCATAGCTGGTAATAAGATACCAATTTCAGGATATTTTTCGAATGTTTCAGCTAATTTGCCAACAGCCATTTCGCGTGGGTCAATTAATTCTAACGCGCCAAAACGTTCAGCGGCAACTGTACCAGCACCGATTTGCATTTCGCCGTGAGTTAATGTTGGACCATCTTCTATAACCAAAACTCTTTTACCTTTAATTACAGAAGGATTGTCAACCATAATTGATGATGCGGCCATAACTATTTCAGCTTTTGGATTATATTCGCGGATGTTATGTAATACTTCGTTTACGTCTTCAGGGTAAGCTGAATCAATTTTGTTCATTACTATAATGTCTGCTGTGCGCAAGTTAACTTCGCCAGGATAATATGCAATTTCGTGACCAGGACGTAGAGGATCAACAACTGTGATTGATAGATCTGGTAAATAGAATGACATATCATTATTGCCGCCATCCCATAAAATTACGTCAGCTTCTTTTTCTGCTTCGCGTAAAATTGCTTCGTAATCAACACCTGAATAAATGATAGAACCCATAGCTATATGTGGTTCGTATTCTTCCATTTCTTCGATTGTGCATTTATGTTTTGTTAAATCAGCGATTGTTTCAAAACGTTGAACTTTTTGAATTTCCAAATCACCATAAGGCATAGGATGACGAACAGAAACGACCTTCAATCCTGCTTCTTTCAAAGCGCGGACAACGGCACGTGTTGTTTGTGATTTACCGCAACCTGTACGAACAGCTGTGATAGAAATAACAGGTTTGGTTGATTTAATCATAGTAGGAGTTGTTCCCATCATTGAGAATTTTGCTCCATTAGCCATAACTAAAGAACCTATGTGCATTACTCTTTCATAAGGTAAATCGCTATATGATAGAACGCATTCGTCTATTTTTTCTTCGTTGATCAATCTTGGAAGTTCCGATTCATCATAAATTGGAATTCCTTGTGGATAGTATTGACCTGCTAAAGATGCAGGATATTTTCTTCCGTCTATGTCCGGAATTTGAGCGGCTGTAAACGCAATAACTTCTGTGTTAGGGTCTGTGCGGTAAACAGTATTGAAATTATGGAAATCGCGGCCTGCGGCACCAATAATAAGTACTCTTGTCTTAGCCATTAATATACCTTTGTATAAAATTTAATTAATAATATTACTAAATTACTTTTTTGCAATTTACAAAAATAGTTAATTTTTTTTAATAAATAAAAAGCGGATTGAAAAATAAGCTAAATTAATTATAAATTGTAAATGATAAATTATAAATTGAAGAAGCTGAGCAGAATGTCCACTCGATAAAAGTTTGAATTAGGATGAAAGGATTTGAGAATTAAATGGATGAACCTCCAATCATTCAGTTGAGCAAATTTTTAACAGTTATTTCTTTTAGTTCGATGTACATTTTTTTTCCAATTATTTTTTAGTCGCTAAAAATTTCTGAGCATTTAAACCTGTTACTACTTTTTTTCCGGTTTTTTCTTCTAATTCTTTTCGTGCATTTCCTGCTATTGCACCCCCTTGCTTCGCTATGTCTTTACTTTCTTCAAAATCTTTTGGATTTACAGCTTGCGAAATATCTTTAGTTGAAGCTTCGGCCAACATATTCAAAATCAATTCGGTGTTCGTCATATTATCTCGGAGATTTTCTTTTTTTAAACCTTTCAAGATTTTGTATTCATTTGTTGTTTTACCCGACCATGTTTTGGTTATAATATCGGTTAGGCTTGCAAACTGTTGTCCTTCCTTTAATCCTAATCTTTTCCACTCATCAGTTAATTCCTTACGAATTTCAATACTTTTCAGGCGTTGATTTATCCAATTCTCGCTGTATCCAAGATTCAGATATTGATCCAAAGCTCTATCAATTGTTAGCTCTGGGTCTTGCAGTTCGTTTATTCGTTCATTGGCTATTTGAGCCAGCCATAATTTAAACGGTTCTGCTTTGGGTGAAGGAATTGATTGTATCAAACGAAATAATTGTTCTGCAGTGGCTACATCGGTTTTGTAAAATTTCTTGTCAGATGATTGCATTTTCAGTTGTCCGATTTGTTCGGACAACTCACTACCTTCCTTTTTGAGCTTTGTCTTTATGTCGTTCCAGTATTTTCTTGGGCGGTCAGTATCTGTAAGTGTTTCAATTACATCAATTATAGAAAAATACAATTGTTCTTCATCGGCATTCCATAAGGTGCGTACTTGCTTTTGTTCAAATATTTTTATATCTCGTTTCAATAATTCTTTTCTTTTTATTATTACCATAAATTCTATAGCAAAAATAATAAAAAAATTGTATATGCTTATTTAAATTTTGCTTTTTTCAATTAATTACAAAAAAAGATGGACTCCACTTTCATGATCTGCACCCCAAAAGTTAGACAAAAAACTTTTGGGGTATTTTATGTTAATTAAAAGTAAAAGCAAGAGACATAGTATTGAAGAAAAACTTCAGACAGTAGAATTATACCGTCAAGGCTATGGATGTAGATTAATAAGTAAAAAGTTATCAATAAGCCTAAGTGTTATTAGACGTTGGCTTCGACTTTATAGGCTTAATGAATTAGAGGGTTTTGTCCAACCGAGCAAACCTCAAATAAATAGTACCTATCGGCAAATAGCCGTACAGGACTATCTTGACAATAAATTATCTTATATACAAGCTAGTCTAAAGTATGGTGTAAGTGATTTCGCAATAGCTTGTTGGGTTAAACAAGCTAAAATTAATGGTATTTCGTCTCTTTCAGATATTGAACATAATGGAAGAACATCAAACAAAATGGGTAGACCAAAGAAAAAAGAACCAGAAACAGAATTAGAGAAGCTTCAAGCCGAGTTAGAATACGTACTAGCAGAGAACGCTTACTTAAAAAAATTAAAAGCCTTAGTAGAAGCACGGACAGCCCGAGAAGTAGCGATAAAGTCCAAGCCATCGAGTCACTAAGGCCTGATTATAAACTTTCTGATTTATTGAAAGCCGCTTCGATGGCTCGCTCAACATATTATTATCATTTAAGGCTATTAAAATTGCCTGATAAAGATGAATCAATCAAAGAATCAATAATCAAAATTTATCATTCACATAAAGGTAGGTATGGTTATAGAAGGATTACATTAGAGTTACGCAATAACTCAATAATTATCAATCATAAAAAAGTTGCTAGGATAATGAGTGAGCTTGGTATTAAATCACTGGTAAGACCTAAAAAATATCGTTCATATAAAGGAGATGAAGGTAAAATTGCACCAAATATTATTGAACGTAATTTTAAAGCAGAAAAGCCTAATGAAAAATGGACGACTGATGTTACAGAATTTAACTTGTTTGGTCAAAAGAGATATCTATCTCCTATATTAGATATGTTTAACGGAGAAATCATTAGTTATACAATCTCGTCGAGTCCAAACTTAAATTTGGTAATAAAAATGCTTGATGGTGCTATGAATAAAAGAACGCAAGGCAAGGATTTGATATTACACTCAGACCAAGGATGGCAATATCAACATTTACTTTATCAAAACACACTAACAGATAATGGGATTACACAAAGCATGTCTAGGAAAGGTAATTGTTTGGATAATAGTATGATGGAGAGTTTTTTTGGAATATTAAAAACTGAATTATTCTATTTGGAAAAGTTTAAATCAATGGATGACTTTGAATATGAGTTGAATAACTACATATATTATTATAATAATGATCGTATTAAAACGAAACTAAAAGGACTAAGCCCGGTTAAATACCGAACTCAGTCCAATTATTAAAAAACTATTTTATGTCCAACTTATTGGGGTCAGATCATCAAAGTGGAGTCCATCTTAGGAATCTTCTCAATATGATCTTTTCTTAATCTAAGCTTAGAACAACTTTTTCGATGCGTTCCACAGCCCAATCAATTTCTTCTTTTGTGATTACGAGCGGAGGAGCGAAACGGATTATGTTTTCGTGTGTTTCTTTACACAAAATACCTTCCAATTTCAATTTTTCACAATATGGTCTTGCTTTAGTATCCAAAACGAAACCAATCCATAAACCGCGGCCGCGAACTAATGTGATATGTGGCGAATCAATTTTTTTCAATTGTTCAACGAAATAGTTGCCCAATTCGAATGAACGTTCAACCAATTTTTCTTCTTGAATAATTTCCAAAGATTTTACAGCAACAGCGGCACCCAATGGATTTCCACCGAATGTAGAGCCGTGTTCGCCCGGTTTAATAACGCTCATAACTTCTTTATCAGCTAAAATTGCTGAAACAGGATAATATCCGCCAGCTAATGCTTTACCGATAATTACAACATCAGGACGTACATTTTCGTAATAATGAGCAAAGAGTTTGCCGCTTCTACCTAAACCGGCTTGGATTTCGTCGCAAATAAACAAAATGTTGTTTGCTTTACAAATTTCTTCGATTCCTTTCAAGTAACCATCAGGAGGAATAACGATTCCGCCTTCGCCTTGAATAGGTTCAACCAAAATAGCGCAAGTGTTTTTAGTGATTTTAGTTTTCAAATCAGCTAAATTACCGTATTCGTGCATAATAAAGCCAGGTGTGAAAGGACCAAAACCTTTGAATGAGCTTGGATCGTCTGAAAAACCTACGATAGTAGTTGTGCGGCCATGGAAGTTACCGCTTGCAACGATGATTTCAGCTTTATTTTCTTCAATACCTTTTACATCATAACCCCAGCGGCGGGAAACTTTGATTGCTGTTTCAACCGCTTCCGCGCCTGAATTCATTGGTAATGACATTTCATAACCGGTCATTTCGTTAAGTTTTTTATATAATAATGGCAATTTGTCATTTCTAAAAGCACGGCTTGTAAGAGTCACTTTTTTGGCTTGTTCAACAAACACATCGAAAATTTGTGGATGACAATGACCTTGGTTAACTGCTGAATAAGCGGCAAGGCAATCTAAATAACGCTTTCCTTCCACGTCGGTTATCCATACTCCTTTGGCGGATTCAACTACAACATCCAAGGGATGATAGTTATGAGCTCCGTACTCATTTTCCATTTCAATATAGTCTTGAGTTTTCATAAAATTCCTAAATTATAAAAATTGTAATATTAATCAACTCGAAATTAACTAAATTAATCAAATTAAAAAAAGAGATTTTTTCCCAATTGAAAGATGTACGGTGGAAATGAGAAGAAGATTTCACCGCAAAGCCGCGAAGGCGCAAAGAATTGTAGAGGGTTTTGCGTACAGGGTAATGGAAATCCAGGTCTTCGAGCACAGTCGAGAAGCCGGCGAAGAATTAAACACAAAGGACACAAAGGACACAAAGGACACAAAGAAGGCACGAAGAACACAAAGATGATTATCCCATTCGTGAATGGATGTAACAAAAAGGGATTCAATATCCGTAAATATTTCATTCCTATGGAATTCCTTCAATTTAATCTTCATATTTTCTATTAATATAGCATCACTACGTGATTGAAGAGCGTTTTTGCTATATCATTCTATTAATATGGCATCACTACATGGTTGAACATCGTAGATGCACTATATCAATAGAAATAGATAGTATATTATAATTTGAGCAACGTAGTGGCGGCATATTAAAAAGCATTGATTTCTTAATTTTCAATTCTCCTATAAATTTCTTTTAATAAATAAAAACTCATCCGATGACTTCAACAATCATCGGATGAGTAAAAGAATTAAAAATTATCTTTATAAATTGGGAGCCGTTTCCGGTCTTAGTTTAATCGGTAGAATAAAGAATTCATAACCGAAAGTATATAGTTTTCGTTGCAATGAGAATGTGGAATAGTTATGCAGTAATCTCGACATAAAGGTATCTTTAGGGAAAACCAACTGCCCGCCGAAGAATACTGAGCGCGGGAACCGTGTGGTAATTTCCGGTATTGCTTTCATAATTTCTTCTTCCATATCCAAGCCGGTATAGTAAAAGCTCTCGGCATAAAAACCGTAACCGCGAATAAAGTTCTTATATTTCTCGAGGTCTTCTTGGCTTTTAACCTTAAGTTTTGCTATATCATCGTGGCTTTGGAATACATCCGCGTCAATCATACCCACTTGTACAAAAACAAAATTTGTGAAGGTTTCGCCGAATAATCTGAAAATACTTAGCAAAGAGTGTATTCCGATACCCGAAAATCCATTGACGAACAAAATGGCGGTTCTGCCGTTTTTATTGTAATCACTTTGTTTATCAGGTTCTACCGGTGTTGGATTCACTTGGTTAAGATTATCCAATATAGCATTGACTTGGCCGGTTAATTTGGCAATTTTGTTGTATGAATACTTTATGTACCCGAAAAGTGATACAACAGCGCCTGTAATTAAAACTGTTATCCAGCCGCCTTCGTTGAATTTAATGTAAACAACGAATACAAGAATAAAGAATGATATTAATAAACCAACACTGTTAATTAACAATTTTTTAAACCATTTTCTTTCTTCGTGCCTAACTTGAATCCAATGCTTAACCATACCGGTTTGTGAGAAGCAAAAACCGATGAATACATTTATAGAATATAAAACCACCAGGAAAGTAACGGAAGCTCCGGTTGCAAGCATTAAAGCGAATGCCGCGCCGCCCATAAGCAATATACCATTTCTGGTAACTAATCTGTCGCTTAATAGAGAAAAACGCGTTGGCACCCATCTATCGTGAGCCATATTGGCTAAAACGCGCGGACCACCAAGGAAGCCTGTTTGAGCCGCAACAAATAACAAAGCGGCTTCGGATAGAAGTGTGATAATTATAAAAGTATAGCTTACCGTTGGATTCCAACCTAATGTAACATTTTCAAGTAATGAAGCGTTAATTGTTTTCCCCGGCACATTGGAAACATTAAAGAGCAAGAAGTTTAGCATCAACCCGGCAACAATAATTGCCAGCGAAAATGCCATATATCGCATAGTGGTTTTGCCGGTTTTTACTCGAGGCTCCTTGAGAATCGGAAGACCGTTACTAACTGCTTCAATACCGGTGAAAGTACCGGCTCCCATACTGAAAGCGCGCATTATTAACAAAAATGTACCCATTGTTCCCAAAGTAGTGAATGAATTGTTCAATTCAACACTAGTTTTCGCTACAACAGCATTTATTTGGAAAAAGTGAGTAAATACTCCGTACAATATTACAAAAGCGTGAGTGGCAACAAATACCAAAAAAATTGGCAGTAAAAGTTTTATAGATTCTTTCGCGCCCCTCATATTTATAATTGTTAATATTACAATTATGCCGAGCACAAAGGAAAGCTTATAAGAATGCAACTCGATAGGCAAAAAGCTAAACAATGCATCGCCGCCGCTGGCTACAGAAACCGTAATAGTTAGAACGTAATCTATTACCAACGCCGAACCGGAAATCATACCAATAGTTGGTGAAAGCAATTTTGACGAAACTTGATAGCCGCCGCCGCCATTTGGAAATAGTTCAATAATCTGCGAATAACTTGAGCTAATTACAAAAATCGTAATAATTGTTGCTAATACTACAAATAAGCTGAGGTAGGGATGGTGCTGAAGTACGAGCATTACTTCCGCGGGACCGTAACAAGAAGAGGATAAACCGTCGGAACCAAGCCCAATCCAAGCGAAAAAAGCCATCAATGATACTTTATGAAAAATATTCGGGTCAAGCGGGTCGCGGCTTTTACCCAATATTAGTTTTTTAAGAGAGAATCCATTTGTCAAGCAATAATCCTTGAATTATGTTAAAATGTAATATTCATTATTGCGAAAATAACTAATTTAATTAGATTAGCAATTAGTATTGAAGAATGAAATGGGAGAGGAATCGATTGGTTGCTTTGAATATTCCATTCCTACAGAATTCCTTCGGCATAATCTTCATATTTCCTGTTAATTTAACATCTTCTATTAATATGTCATCCCTACGTGATTGAAGAGCGTTTGTACTATCACATTCTATTAATATCTCATCACTACGTGATTGAACATCGTAGATGTGTTATATCAATAGAAATCGAGAATAAATTATAATTTGAGTAAAGTAGTTGCGGCATATTAAAAAAGCGTTAATTCTTTCATTTTTATTCTTAACTATAAATTTTTTTTTAATTATAAAAAACTCATCCGAAGAATTCAACTATCTTCGGATGAGTAAATTTATCGCAATTATCTTTTTAAGCTTTTTGCGCTTGATCTAATCGCATTTTGATCGGTAGAATAACGAATTCATAACCAATGTTGTAAAGCTTTCTCTGTAAAGAAAATACAGTATAGTTATGTAGCAAACGCGAGGTGAATGTGTCCTTTGGGAATACTAACTGACCCCCAAAGAATACAGAGCGCGGGAATTTTGCAGTAATATCTGGAATGGCTTTCATTATTTCTTCTTCAATATCCAATCCTGTATAATAAAAACCTTCTGCATAATATCCGTAACCACGTATGAAGTTTTTGTATTTTTCCAATTCGCCCATACTTTTTTGTTTCAAATCATCGATATCTTCAATACTTCTGAAAACCCCGGCATCAATCATTCCAACTTGTACAAATACAAAGTTTGTGAATGTTTCGCCGAATAATCTGAATATACTCAGCAACGAATGTATTCCAATACCTGAAAAACCGTTCACGAATAAAATAGCGGTTCTGCCATTTTTATTGTATTCGGCTTGTTTCTCAGGTGCTACCGGTGTAGGATTAAGCTGGTTGAGGTTTTCTAAAACAGCGTTAACTTGTTTTGTTAATTTTGCCGTTTTGTTGTACTGATGCTTTATATATCCGAATAAGGAAACCACTGCTCCTGTGATAAGAATAGTTATCCAACCGCCTTCGTGGAATTTAATATAAACAACAAAACAAAGTATGAAAAATGACATCACCAAACCAACGCTATTGATAAGCAATTTCTTGAGCCATTTCTTTTCTTCGTGCCTAACCTGAATCCAGTGCTTAACCATACCGGTTTGCGACAGACAAAATCCGATAAATACGTTGATAGAATAAAGTACAACGAGGAATGTTACAGATGCGTGAGTAGCAAGCATAAGTACAAATGCCGCGCCGCCCATAAGCAAAATGCCGTTACGCGTAACTAATCTATCGCTTAGCAAAGAGAATCGCGTCGGTACCCATTTATCGTGAGCCATATTTGCCAATACACGTGGTCCATCCAGGAATCCCGTTTGCGCCGCGACGAATAACAACGCCGCTTCGGAAAGCAATGTTACAATAATAAATGTATAACTTACTCCGGGACTCCAGCCTGCAGTAACACTTTCAAGCAATGACGCGTTGATTGTTTTGCCGGGTACCATCGATACATTAAATAGCAAAAAGTTCAGCATCAAACCTGCAACTGTTATACCCAGCGAAAAAGCCATATACTTCATCGTAGTTTTGGCGGTTTTTACTCTCGGTTCTTTTAAAATAGGTACACCGTTACTGACGGCTTCGATACCGGTAAATGTACCGGCGCCCATACTATAAGCACGCATAATCAAAAGGAATGTACCCATCGTTCCCAAAGTGGTAAACGAATTGTTTAATTCAATAGTTGTGCGTGTAACGACTGCATTTATTTGGAAGAAGTGTGTAACTATACCAAATAATATTACAAATGCGTGAGTGAAAATAAAAACCAAAAATATTGGTACCAATGGCGCAATAGACTCTTTAGCGCCTCGCATATTCATCAATGTAAGAATTGAAACTATTCCGAGGACAAATGGCAGTTTGTAAGCGTGCCAATCTATCGGTAGAAAACTGAAAAGCGCATCGCCGCCGCTGGCTATGGAAACTGTGATTGTTAACACATAGTCTATTATAAGCGCGGAGCCCGATATCATACCGATAGTCGGGGAGAGGAGTTTGGAGGATACTTGGTATCCGCCGCCGCCGTGTGGGAATAATTCAATTATCTGCGAATAACTGGAGCTGATTACAGCTATGGTTATAATTGTACCGATAGCGACGAATAACGCCAAATAAGGATGATTACCTAAAGCAATCATAACCTCGGCAGGACCGTAGCAAGATGACGATAAACCGTCGGAACCAAGCCCAATCCATGCGAAAAACGCCATTAGCGAGACTTTATGAAAAATATTCGGGTCTAAAGGGTCTCTACTTTTACCCAAAATGAATTTCTTAAGTGGTGATTTATTTGCCAAGCAAAAAATCCTCAAATTAGTTATAAAATAACTTACAAAATTAATACTTTTTTTATCATTTTATTCGTTGGCGGGGAAAATTAATGGTCAATGATGAATTCTGAAAAATAATTTTTGTCGCGAAGTGGCTGAATCTCAATAACCGCGGGTGAAACCCGTGGAAGGGAATAAGTAACGCAACAGCCCCAAAGGGGTTGAATTATGGAAATAATTATTTTTCTTTGAATTTATTTTGTTATTAATCTAAAATATAGTAATTTCGATAAAGTTTATTGATTGATTTTATGGATTTATTTTGTGAGGTAGGAATTATGAAAACATTGATGCTTGCTCTTTTTATAATTAGTTTGTTATCGTTCGGTTGTGCAACAACTGGAAACTTGTACTTAGAAAACTTATACTTTAAATGTTCTGATTGCTATAATCAAGATTCTGTAAAGACTGCTGTTAATATATATTTTGACAAAAAAAACAGTCACGAAGCCCAAAATTTTAATTATAAAATTGATTGTTGTTCTGAAAATGAAGAGTTTTGGTTTGTAGGTTATAGCTGCCATAATAGTCCTCAGTTTCAGTGTCGTGGTGGTGCGTACGAGTTAAAAATTTCAAAAAAACTATGTAAAATAGTTAAAGTTACTGTATATCCGGGGTGAAATTGTAATTCGATATGAGATTCATTTAACTTCAAAATTTTAGGCTATCCCCAAAAAGTATAGCCTTTTTGATTTATTCATCATACTTCTCCACAAGAAATATATTTCTCATTATTATCTATTCAAACTTTAATAGGAATACTGAAATATATACTCATTTAACCTTATTAGCTTATTTTCGTTTTCCAATAAGGTAATAAGGTTTGCGGACAAAGCGGTCATTTTTCTCTACTAAGGTTAATAAATGAAATAGTGTTTTTGAGATTTCGCTCTTTCAGAGTAATTATAAAGCATATAAAAATAAAGGCTATCATTTTTTATTTCTTGTAGGTTGATTTGGTACTCATAACCAGCATAAAAGAGTCAAGAGGAACTCTTGACTCTAGGAAAATTCTTTGGAAAAGCAAGAATAATTCTTCTCAATAATCAATATTTTTAATTCTCCAAATTATAAATAATTTTTCTAATAACCAAAAATAAATAAATAAAAACAGTGAAAAATTTTATTTTTCGCGAAAATAGGCGTATTTTTGTATTCGAAATTGACTGCGAAAATCATATTTCGATCAACGGTTAAATTGATTATTAAAATAAATGGTATTATTAAATGGATTTAAGTAAAATTCGCAATATTGGAATTGCGGCTCATATTGATTCTGGAAAAACGACTTTAAGTGAACGGATTTTGTTCTTCACCGGTAAAATTCATAAGATCGTAGAGATACGAAGCAAAACAGGCGATGGTCCTACTATGGATTCGATGGATTTGGAACGCGAAAAAGGTATCACAATACAATCAGCCGCTACATATTGCCAATGGAAAGATTATGCAATAAATTTAATTGATACACCCGGGCATATTGACTTTACTGTTGAAGTTGAACGCGCCCTGAGAGTTCTGGATGGTGCTGTACTCGTGCTTTGCGGAGTTGGTGGTGTTCAATCTCAATCAATTACTGTTGATAGACAAATGCGCCGCTATCAAGTGCCGAGAATTGCTTTTATTAATAAGGTTGACCGTGCAGGCGCAAACCCTGATAGAGTTGTTCAGCAATTAGAAGATAAATTACACCACAAACCTGTGTTAATAACTATGCCGATTGGTTTGGAAGAAAAATTCCAAGGTGTAGTTGATTTAATTAAAATGAAAGCAGTTTATTACGAAGGTGAGTCCGGCGAAAATGTTGTGGAAAAAGATATTCCTGAGCATTTGATGGAAGAAGCTTTAGTACGCCGCGAAAAAATGATTGAGCGTTTATCGGATCATTGCGATATTATTGCCGAGAAGTTTTTAGAAGGTGGTGTAGTAACTAATAAAGAAATTACTGATGCTATCAAACTCCAAACACTTAATATGCACATTACTCCGGTAATTGTCGGTACTGCAAAGATGAACAAAGGTATTCAAACACTGCTTGACGCGGTAATTGATTATCTTCCTAATCCGGGCGAAGTTAAAAATGAAGCATTGGATTTGGATAATGAAGAAGAAAAAGTTGAGCTTATAAGCGATTCAGAAAAACCTTTGGTTGCTTTAGCATTTAAATTAGAAGACGGCAGATATGGTCAGTTAACTTATTTGAGAATATACCAAGGCTCGATTAAGAAAGGTGATTTCATTATAAATACTGCAAATAAAAAGAGAATTAAAGTTCCTCGTTTGGTTCGTATGCACGCAAACGAAATGAACGATATAGAAGAAGCAGGTTCAGGCGAGATAGTTGCTACATTTGGTATTGATTGCTCTTCCGGCGATACATTTACTGATGGACATCACAATTTCTCAATGACCTCAATGTTTGTTGCGCATCCGGTAATAGAGCTTGCTGTCATGCCGAAAGAAAAATCAGGATTAGTGAATTTCTCAAAAGCGATGAACCGTTTCCAAAAAGAAGACCCAACATTTAGAGTTTACCGTGATGAAGAATCCGGTGAAACAATTATGTGCGGTATGGGCGAATTGCATTTAGAAGTTTATGTAGAGCGTATCAAACGTGAATATAACTGCGAAGTAATAATCGGTAATCCGAAAGTTGCATATAGAGAAGCAATTACTAAAATGGTTACATTCGATCATACTCATAAAAAACAAACCGGCGGTTCAGGTCAATATGCACGTGTTGCAGGATTTATTGAACCTATGGAAGCTACAAGTGAAGTTACATTTGAATTTAAAAACGAAATCGTTGGTGGTGTAATTCCTAAGGAATACATTTTAGCCTGCGAAAAAGGTTTTAAAGAACAATTAGAACAAGGTGTATTGATTGACCAGAAAGTTATTGGTGTTAAAGTGCATCTGAACGACGGTTCAACACATGCTGTTGACTCGTCCGATATGGCGTTCCGTTTAGCCGCACGTCAAGCTATGAAAGAATCAGTTGCTAAAGCCGCACCGCAGATATTGGAACCAATTATGAAATTGGAAGTATCGGCTCCTGAAGAATTCCAAGGTACGGTTATTGGACAATTAAACCAACGCCGTGGCTTAATTCACAATACAACGGTTGAAGTTGGATATGTAACAATTGAATCTGAAGTTCCATTGAGAGAAATGTTTGGTTACGCTTCCGATATTCGCTCAATAACTCAAGGTAAAGGTGAATTTACTATGGAATTTATGAAGTATCAACCACTACCGAAATCAATCCAAGAACAAATCATTAAAGATTTCAAAGAAAATCAA
The DNA here is from genome assembly GCA_037127915.1 of bacterium. GTDB lineage: Bacteria > Bacteroidota > Ignavibacteria > Kapaibacteriales > UBA2268 > JBAXXL01. The sequence continues at coordinate 22,273 of JBAXXL010000017.1, read as the reverse complement.
AAATAAGAGTTTCATTTATAAACTCAATTGATATAATTTAAACCTTCCGATGACTTCAAGTTTTCAGAAGGTTTTTTTATTATTCTAAATATTTGTTTAATATCAAAAATTATTATAATTTAGTCATTGAGTTATTGGAAATTTTAAAAAAGTTCATCGATTGAATGTACTCTTATGAAAAAAGCAATTTACATACTCCTCTTTTTACTAAGCTATACTGCCTATAGCCAGAGTTTATCTGTGTTTAGGGTTGATGCTTCAAACTTTCCCACAATCAAAGCTAAATTTATCGCTTTTGATTCCTCTGGTAATCAAATCACAAATTTAAATCCCTCGGATTTTGAAGTTAAAGAAAATGGGGTTTCTAGGTTAGTAACCTATGTTAGTTGTCCCGAGCCGAAACCAATCCAAAACGTTTCAATTGCAATGAGTATTGATGTTTCGGGGTCTATGGCTGGAAGCATATCAGGAGAAATTCCGGTTGAACTCGGTAAAACAACCGCAAGAGAACTTTGTAAGAGTGTACAAATGCCGCCATCAGAATTTGCTTTGCAAACCTGTGATTCAAAAGCGTTGATTATCCAAGATTTTACTACTGACAAAGCTAAATTATTATCTAAAATAGACCCAATTACAGCATATGGGGAAAATGATTTTGTGGAACATCTTATGAACCGGCTTACCGGCTTGCTAAATATTGCAAAAAATGGGAAATATAAAAGAGTAGCAGTTCTTTATACCGACGCTTGGTGGTATCCTTTAGCTGATAATGAACTTCAAGATTGTAAAGATACTTGTTTAAAGTATAATATTCAATTTTTCGCAGTAATTTATTCCAGACCTGAAGCAGAATCAAATGGTATAAAGCAATCATTACAACTATTAGCTGACGAAACCGGTGGGTATTTATATGATGGTGTTACAAGTACCCAAGCCGCTGAGGAGATAGCGAATTGCTTACAATTACAAGCTCAGGATGACTCACCTTGTGGAATTGAATGGCAAAGTGTTTTTTCATGTAAATCAGAATTAACAAATGTTGAAATAAAATTATATCCAAATAACCGCAAAAGAAAAACGAGCTTTCAAATACCAAATAGTTCATTAGCAAAATTAGAAATAATACCAACATCTCTAAAATTAAAGAATGCAACTCCCGGAATCAAAAAAGATACAACAATAGCTGCAACTGCACGAAATGCGGATTTCAATGTAACGAACATTACAAGTTCTAACCCTGCTTATACAGTTACTCCAACAAGCTTTTTTCTTACTTCCGGTCAGAGTCAAAATCTAACTGTAAGTTATATACCTGCAGACAGCGGTTATACTTATACGAAATTTACCATAGAGAACGATAATTGCACTTCTGAGTTTTATGCGAGTGGAGGCTACCCGGGTAAAAGAGCAAAAATCAAAACATTGAAACTGATTCAACCGAATGGAAGTGAAACTTATGTTGTGGGTATGGATACTATAATTACTTGGGAAGGTGTATTACCTGAAGAAAAAGTAAAAATAGAATATACAACCAACAATGGCACCAATTGGATACAAGTAGCTGATTCTGCAACAGGTTTAAGTTGTAATTGGCTGGTACCGAAGACCCCGAGCAATCTCTGTTTGGCAAGGGTAACAGCTAATCTCGGTTATGAATATTCAGGTTGTGATGATGGAGAATTACAAATATGTAACCAAGTTTGGATGTGTGCTAATTTAGATGTTATTACTTATCGTGATGGAACTCCTATACCAGAGGTTACTGATCGAAGCGTATGGGCATATCTGACAACCGGCGCTTGGTGTTATTATAACAATGATCCTGAGTTGGGAGCAATTTACGGGAAACTATACAATTGGTACGCAGTGAATGACCCACGCGGTTTAGCACCCGAAGGCTGGCATATACCAACCGATTCAGAATGGTCAGAATTATCAAATTGTTTGGGGGGCGAAAGTATAGCCGGTGGTAAATTAAAAAGCAAAGGTACTATCGAAAACGGTGATGGTTTATGGTATAGTCCCAATCTTAGTGCATCAAACGAAAGTAAATTTTCAGCTCTTCCTGGCGGCTACCTCCTTAACATTGGATTCTATATGATTGGAAACTTGGGTAACTGGTGGAGCGCTACTGAGAACGATGCAAAGAATGCGTTGGTTAGGAGACTGGGTAATACTAGTCCTAGTCTTAACAGAGGTAATTATCAAAAGCTGAATGGTTTATCTGTTCGCTGTGTTAAGGATTAAATGAGTTTATAAAGTTTATCAAGTTCTTAAAGTAAGAAGAAGATGAAGATAGAAAGAAATAAATTTAAAACTTATCCGATGACTGGCAGTCATCGGATGAGTAAAAAAGATTAGAGTTATCGAAAATATATATAAGTTCAAATGAGAAAAATAATTTACATACTCCTTTTTATAATAAGCTATACTGCCTATAGCCAGAGTTTATCTGTGTTTAATGTTGATGCTTCTAACTTTCCAACAATTAAAGCAAATTTCTTTGCTTTCGATGCCGCCGGTAATCAAATCACAAATCTATCAAATTTAAACCTAATTGTTACTGAAAATGGAATTACGCGATTAATAACAAACATTGCCTGTGAAAACCCAAAATTGGCTGAACCGCTTTCGAGTGTGCTGACCATCGATGTTAGCTCATCAATGAACGGCACAGGAATAACCATAGCTAAAACCGCCGCTTTGGCTTGGATAAATTCATTACCTCTCGGTAAAAGCGAATGTGCAATAACAAGTTTTGCAGATGGCAATTATGTAAATCAAGATTTTACAGTTAATATAAGTAAATTAACCAAAGCTGTAAATTCATTAAATGCTAATGGAGGAACCGACTACGATATCGGTTTATTGAAGTCTTTAGCAAGTAGTCTTGAAATATCTAAAACCGCAAAATTTAAAAAAGTTGTAATTTTCATATCGGATGGTTGTCCAAATAAAGAACCCAATGTTAAGCAGATAGTCGATGCGGCAAAACTACAGAAATGTGCTGTTTACTCAGTTATTATCGGTAACGAATGTCCACAAAGTTTGAAGGATATCTCCAATCAGACCGGTGGGCTTTGGTTTGAATTAATAAATAATGAAGAAGCCGCGAAAAATGTGGTTCAACAAATATTGACAACTGAAAGGGGCGGCAAACCTTGTACAATAGAGTGGGAAAGCGCTGTCCGATGTCAACCGGAGTTGACTAATGTAATTATTAAATCTAAATCATTAGATTTGGAAGCAATTACAAGCTATCAACCACCTAACAATTCAGTAGCAAAATTGGAATTTTTACCATCTTCTTTGAAATTTCTGAAAACTGTTAAAGACACATGTATAACTCTAACCATTAAAGCAATTAATGCAGATTTTAACATATCAAATATTATAGTTTCCAATCCCGCTTATCGAGTTAATTCGCCAACAAATTTCATATTGAAATCAGGAGAAAGTAGGAATTTGAATGTTTGCTATACTCCCACAGACAGTGGCTCTACTTACTCTAAATTTACAATTGAAAACAACCGGTGTCCTGCGCAATTTTACGCAAGCGGAGGATTTCCTGGGAAAAAGCCAAAAACACAGACATTAAAGCTTATACAACCCAATGGCGGTGAAGTTTTTATCGTGGGAATGGATACAATTATAACTTGGGATGGTGTTTCACCCGATGAAAAAGTAAATGTTGAATATACCTTAGATAGAGGTACTAATTGGTTGCCTATCGCTGATTCAGTTACTGGTCTATCTTATAGATGGATAGTGCCAAAAACTCCAAGTAACCTGTGTTTGGCTCGCGTTACGGCTGAATTGGAATACGATACAAGCAAAACGGATGTTTTAATTTGTAATCAAATCTGGGATGGTTATAATCTTGACGTTGAATATTATCGAAATGGCGACCCAATACCTGAAGTTAAAGATCCTAAACTCTGGAAAGATTTGACTACAGGTGCTTGGTGTTACTATAATAATGACCCTGCAATGGGAGCAATATACGGTAAACTTTACAATTGGTATGCTGTCAATGATTCACGCGGATTGGCACCCGATGGGTGGCATATAGCAAGTTCGGCGGAATGGACAGAATTGGAGGAGTGTCTAGGCGGTTCCAATGTCGCCGGTGGGAAATTAAAAAGTACTGGAACAAAAGAGGGTGGTAATGGATTGTGGTATAGTCCTAATACCGGTGCCACAAACGAAAGCGGATTTTCTGCAATACCCGGAGGATGGCTTGATGTTGATTCTGGTGTATTTAGAGCAATTGGATATACATGTGTACTTTGGACTTCGACCCAAAGTGGCCCATCTGTTGCATGGTCCAAAGACTTATACCAAAGCGGAGCATATATTTACCAAAGTGTAATAAATAAAAATTGGGGACTATCAGTGCGATGTATTAAGGATTAAACAGTTAATGCACTCATCCGATGACTGGCAGTCATCGGATGAGTAAAGAAAAAGAAATAAATATTTGTTTAATAGATAAAAATATCATAATTTAGTCATAGAGTTATTGGAAAATTTTAAAAAGTCCATCATTTGAGAGTTTTCTTATGAGAAAAACAATTTACATACTCCTCGTTTTACTAAGCTATACTGCATATAGCCAGAGTTTATCTGTGTTTAATGTTGATGCTTCCAACTTCCCAACAATCAAAGCAAATTTCTTTGCTTTGGACAGCAACGGAAATCAGTTTTCAAATCTGTCGCCATCAGATTTTACATTAAAAGAAAATGGAGTGTCAAGGGTGATAAATAATATTAGTTGTCCTGAACCAAAACCAATAGAAGCTATTTCGAGTGTTTTAGTTATGGATGTATCGACTTCGATGTGTGGAGGCGGACTTGATATAGCCAAAGCCGCGGCCAATGTTTGGATAGATATGCTTCCAATCGGCAAATCGGAATGTGCTATAACGAGCTTCAGTAATGAAAATTATATCAATCAAGATTTTACTACCAATCAATCAAAGTTAGTTTGTGCGATTGATAATTTAAATTGTTATGGAGGAACAGATTTTAATTCTGCAATGATTGAGGCGGTTGCTGGCGGGATTCTTATTGCTAAAACAGGGTTAAATAAAAGGATAATAATCTTTATGACAGATGGAGGAATGAACAGCGAACCTAAAACATCCGAAATAATAATGGCAGCAAAAGCCAATAATATAACTATATACTGTATTACCATCGCTTCGATAACTCAAGAATGTATGAAATTATTTTCAGAACAAACGAGCGGTTTATGGTTTGAGTATGTTACTACTGAGGATGAAATTAGAGAATGTTTTCAAAAAATCAAGATGAATACACAAAATATTTCTCCGTGTAATATTGAATGGCAAAGCACTTATTCATGTTACTCTGAATATAAAATGGCTGAATTAAAATTCATTCCAAAAAGTATAACTTCACAATTCGATTATAAAGTGCCTAATAGCGAAGTAGCAAAATTGGAAATAACTCCTTCGTCCGTGAAATTTTTAAAAGCAATCCCAGGAATCAAGAAAGATACAACCATAACTATAACCGCTAAAAATACAGATTTTAAAGTAACAAATATTACAAGCTCAAATCCAGCATATACTATAACACCAACACAATTTGTTATTAATTCAGGACAAAGCAGAGAATTGACTGTGAGTTATTTTCCCACTGATAGTGGTTATACTTTTGGAAAATTCAATTTAGAAAACGATAAATGTTTGACAAAGTATCTTGTAAGTGGTGGTTTTCCAGGCATTAAAGCTAAAGTAAAGACTTTAAAATTAATTCAACCGGATGGCAGAGAAACTTTTGTTATAGGTATGGATACAGTTATAACTTGGGAGGGAGTATTGCCCGAAGAAAAAGTAGCAATCGAATATACAACAGATAGCGGCACTAATTGGATTCCAATAGCGGATAATGTTACCGGTCTAAGTTACAATTGGAAAATTCCAAATACCCCGAGTCACCTTTGTTTAGCTAGGGTAACAGCTAAACTCGAGACTGAGTATCCCGGGTGTGATCATGGTGATGTCCTTATATGTAATCAAGTTTGGTTGGGTTGTAATTTAGATGTAGATACCTATCGCGATGGCACTCCGATACCAGAAGTTACAAATCGGGATGAATGGGTGAAATTGACTACTGGAGCTTGGTGCTATTATGAGAATGACCCTGCAATGGGGGCTATTTATGGAAAATTGTACAATTGGTATGCAGTAAACGACCCGCGTGGATTAGCTCCAGAAGGTTGGCATATTCCTACGGATGCTGAATGGACAGAATTATCTGATTGTTTAGGGGGTGAGAAAGTAGCAGGTGGTAAATTAAAATCAACTGGCACGAATGAAATCGGTGACGGTTTATGGAGTAGTCCAAACGAAGGCGCTACAAATGAAAGCGGCTTTTCGGGTCTCCCGGGCGGTTTCAGATTTGGAACAGATTATACTATATTTGCAGAAATGGGAGCAATGGGACTGTGGTGGAGTTCTGATGAAGTCACTATAACAAATGCTTGGGTTAGGGTTTTAAATGCTTATGACACTTATCTAATAAAATCGCAAGACAAAAAGAGCGCTGGTTATTCTGTCCGTTGCGTTAAAAATTAAAATTGATTTACATCCTATCCGATGACTGCCAGTCATCGGATGAGTAAAAGAACAAATAATAATATTTATAATAATTTGACAGTTGTAATATAAGAGGATTTTATGAATTACAGAATTTTAGCAATTTCAATAATAGCGTTGGCATTAATTTTTATAAGTTGCGATGATAAGCCAACCGATCCGGTTGAACTAAAAATTACAAGTATCACTCCGAATTCAGGTTTTATTGGCGATACAGTAACCATATCAGGTAACAGCTTTGGTACAAATCAAGATACAAGTTATGTATTATTTCCTTTAGCCAAAGGCTCAGGAATCAAAAATTGGAGTAATACTAAAATAGTTTTAAAGGTACCTGTCGGTGCCAAAAGCGGAAAAGTATCAGTAACCGTAAATGGGGTTAAAAGTAATGAAGTGGATTTTATAGTAAAAGTACGAGTTCCTGATAATAAAGTAATAGATGTTGATGGTAATTTATATAATATAAAAAGTATCTGTGACAGAATTTGGATGACTGAAAACTTAAATGTAGGTCATTACCGTAACGGCGACCTTATACCGGAAGTAAAAGACCCAACAGAATGGGCTAGTTTAAGCACAGGTGCTTGGTGCTATTATAATAACGACCCAGAAATGGGAGCTATTTATGGTAAACTATATAACTGGTACGCTGTGAATGACCCGCGTGGTTTAGCACCTGACGGGTGGCATATACCTACCAATGAAGAATGGACTGAATTAATGGACTCATTAGGTGGAGAACTTTTAGCAGGCGGAAAATTAAAAAGAACAGGTACAATTGAAGTCGGCGATGGATTATGGTTTAGCCCCAACGAGGGTGCTACAAATGAAACAGGCTTTTCAGCACTTCCTGGTGGCTTCCGTAGGTACGATAATTACGATGGGAAATTCTATGCTATTGGTGGTTTTGGTTACTGGTGGAGTTCTACTGAGTACGAATATGATGCCATAGACGCGTGGGCAAGGGAGCTGTTTTCTTCATATTCTAAGTTTAGCAGATACTTTTATAATAAGGGTAATGGTTATTCTGTTCGCTGTATTAAGGATTAAAACAGTTTATAAAGTTCTTAAAGTTCGTAAAGAGAAGATGATAAGAGAAGAGAAGAAGAAGAAAGACATAGATTAGTAACAGCGACTTTTAAGTCGTGGGATAATAAATGAAAGTTTTTAACAGGTTTTAGCCGAAATATTTGTAAAATATACAAAAAAACTTATAATTTAGCAAAAGAGTTATCGAAAATATATATAAGTTCAAATGAGAAAAACAATTTACATACTCCTCGTTTTACTTAGCTATACAGCCTATAGCCAGAGTCTATCTGTGTTTAATGTTGACGCTTCAAACTTCCCTACAATGAAAGCTAGTTTTTTTGCATTCGATGCAGATGGCAAACAAATTACGAATCTAAACGCTTCGGATTTTGAAATTAAAGAAAATGGAATTCCTAGAACAGTAACCTATGTGAGTTGTCCTGAGCCGATGCCAATTGTGGCACTATCAACTGTTTTAGTTATGGATGTTTCGGGTTCAATGTGTGGTGAGGGATTGGATATAGCCAAAGCGGCGGCTAATGCTTGGATTAATATGCTTCCGCTTGGCAAATCGGAATGTGCTATTTCCAGCTTCAGCGATGAAAATTATATTAATCAGGATTTTACAATAGATAAAAAGAAGCTAATTGACGGAATCAATAGTTTAATCTGTTTAAACGGAACAGATTACAATGCGGCTATGCTCAATGCCATGGCCGGCGGTGTACTTATTGCAAAAACAGGAAAGTTTAAAAGAGTAATAGTTTTTCTTTCAGATGGCGGTCCCAACGCCGAGCCGAATACCGCTCAAATCATAAGTCAAGCTAACGCCAATAATATAGCAATATACTGCGTTACAATCGGTATGCCGTCTTCGCAATGTATGAAAGATTTTTCAGCACAGACAGGTGGCTTATGTTTTGAAAATATTAGAACGAAAGAAGAAGCCGAGCAATGTTATCGGAATATATTGATGACAGCTCAGGGCGGTGACCCCTGCCGAATCGAGTGGCAAAGCGATGTTACTTGTATAGTAGGAATTAAAAATGTAGAAATTAAACTAATTCCGAATAATGTTTCAGAAAATACGGCCTATCAATCTCCGAATAATGCTATAGCTAAATTAGAAATAATTCCAGCATCTTTGAGATTCAAGAACGCAATTCCTGGCATAAAGAAAGATACAACGATTACAGTAACATCACGAAATGCTGATTTCAATGTTACAAATATAACAAGTTCAAATCCTGCTTATACTGTTACACCAACCAGTTTTTTCCTTGTCAATGGACAGAGTCAAAATCTAACTGTAAGTTATATTCCCGCCGATAGTGGTTATACTTTTGCAAAATTCATTATAGAAAATAATCAATGCGCTACTAAGTTTTACGCGAGCGGTGGTTACCCTGGTAAAAAGGCAAAAATACAAACCCTGAAGCTAATCCAACCGAATGGCGGTGAAACTTATGTCGTTGGTATGGATACTTTAATAAACTGGGAAGGAGTATTGCCGGAAGAAAAAGTAAAAATAGAATACACAACAGACAATGGTGCAAACTGGATATTAATAGCGGATTCTGCAACAGGTTTGGAATATAATTGGACAATTCCAAAAAAGCCTAGCAAACTCTGTTTAGCTAGAGTAACTGCAAGAATTGGATATGAATATTCTAGTTGTGATGCTGAAGTTGTTCAAATATGTAACCAAGTTTGGATGGGATGTAACTTAGACGTTAACACCTACCGTGATGGAACTCCAATTCCTGAGGTTAGAGATGCCACAGTATGGAGAAATTTAACCACAGGAGCATGGTGCTATTATAATAACGATCCTGCTATGGGAGCCATTTATGGAAAACTATATAATTGGTATGCTGTTAACGACCCACGCGGTCTAGCTCCAGAAGGTTGGCATATACCTACTGTAGCAGAATGGACAGAATTATCAAATTGTTTGGGAGGAGAACTATTTGCAGGCGGAAAACTTAAATCAACAGGAACACTCGAAGCCGGAGATGGTTTTTGGCTTAGCCCCAACACCGGAGCTACAAACGAAAGCGGCTTTTCAGCTCTCCCGGGTGGCGCCCGCGACAATTATTGGGGTGCATTCCACAGTATTGGATATGTCAGTACCTGGTGGTGTTCTTCTATGTTCAGTATGTCTAATGCATGGTTGAGCTATATGTATAATATGTATCCTTATTTCTATATAAACAATAATTCTAACGAAAATGGTTTTTCCGTCCGTTGTGTAAAGGATTAAAAGAGTTCATAAGTTCATAAAGTTCATAAAGTTTGTAAAGTCTATAAAGTTTGTAAAGAGAAGAATAAGATGAAGATAGAAAGAAATAGGTTAACAACTCATCAGATAAGAAAAAAAAAATCTACGAAGTGTAACTAAAGGGAAAATAAATTGTATCATTTATAACAGTTTTTTTTAACGAGGTAATTATGAATAAAATTATCACTTTATTTCTTTTCCTAATAAGTTATACAGTTTATAGCCAAAGTCTATCTGTGTTTAATGTTAATTCTTCGGCTTTTCCGACTATCAAAGCCAATTTTTTTAACATTGACGCTGAGGGCAAACAAATAACAAATTCAAATATTACTGATTTCGATTTGAAAGAAAATGGATTATCGAGAAAAGTAACAACCATTAGTTGTCCAGAACCGAACCCTCCCAAAATTGTATCGATTGCTATGAGTATAGATATTTCGGGTTCTATGATGTATAGCGATGCAGGTGAAAGTCCCGTAGAACTAGGAAAAACCACAGCCAAAGATCTTTGTAATAGTGTACCGATGCCGCCTTCGGAATTCGCATTGCAAACATGTGATTCTAAAGCCTATATACTACAAGATTTTACGACTGATAAACAAAAGCTGATTTCAAAAATTGATCCAATAACAGCTTATGGGGATAATGATTTTGTCGAGCAATTGTTAAATAATATTACAGGCTTACTCAATTTAGCAAAATTAGGAAAATATAAGCGAGTAGCTGTTTTATATACCGATGCCTGGTGGTACGCATTAACCGATCAACAGTTACAAGCATGTAAAGATACTTGTTCCAAGTATAACATTCAGTTTTTTGCCGTAATATATTCAAGATCGGAAGCCGAACCAAATGGAATAAAAGCATCATTGCAAGCACTTGCTAAATATACTGGTGGAGTGTTTTATGATGGTATTACAAGTTTAACAGCGGCAAAAGACCTAGCTAATAATATCCAATTACAATCTCAAGGTGGGAAGCCATGCGAAATAGTATGGGAAAGTACTTCTTCATGCTTGGAAGGACTAACAAAAGTTGAACTTAAGTATAATCCTGATAATTTAGCGGGTAATACAAGTTATCGTTCACCGCTAAGTTCCATAATTAAATTAGAAGTAAATCCGATTACGCTAAGATTCAAAAGTGCAATTCCCGGTATTAAAAAAGATACAACAATAAAAGTTACAGCAAAAAATGCAGATTTCAACATAACTAATATTATTAGTTCCAATCCGGCATACTCAATAACCCCTACCGCTTTTTCAATAAACTCAGGACAAACGAGAGATTTGACGGTTAGTTATTTACCGGCAGACAGCGGATATACTTATACTAAATTTACATTTGTGAATGACATGTGTCCAGCCAAATATTCAGCGAGCGGAGGCTTCCCAGGTAAAAAAGCCAAAATCCAGACTTTGAAAATAATCCATCCTAATGGGGGAGAGTCATTTGTGGTAGGCATGGATACAGTTATTTCTTGGGATGGAGTATTAGAAGATGAGAAAGTGAAAATTGAATACACTACCGATAATGGAATAAATTGGATAGAAATAGCTGATTCAGCTATTGGTTTAAAGTATAATTGGCATGTACCCAAAACTCCATCAAATGAGTGTTTAGCAAGAGTAACAGCACGATTGGGTTATGATGGCTTTTGCCCCGAAGTACAAATATGTAACCAGATATGGATGGGGTGTAACTTAGATGTTGATACTTATCGTAATGGTGATCCAATTCCTGAAGTAACCGATTCAGCAGAATGGGTTAATGCAACATCGGGTGCTTGGTGCTATTATAACAACGATCCTGCTATGGGTGAAATATACGGGAAAATATATAATTGGTACGCAATTCAGGATTCACGCGGATTAGCTCCCGAGGGTTGGCATATACCTAATTTTGACGAATGGAATCAATTAGAAGATTGTCTTGGCCGAACCGAAGGTTCCGGTGGAAAATTAAAAAGCACAGGAACAATTGAAGCTGGTGATGGTTTATGGTATGCACCAAATGCAGGAGCCACGAATGAATTTGGATTTTCCGCTTTGCCAGGAGGTTTACGCGAATTTGGTCAATTTCATTATTTGGGATTCGGGGGATTTTGGTGGGATTCTTTTGAAAAACTTACAAATGGGTTAAAAGAATTAGAATATGATAACGCAGAAATGTGGTCTTCTTTTTGGTTCAGCGCAGTCGGCTGTTCTGTTCGTTGTGTTAAGGATTAAAAGAGTTTATAAAGTTCATAAAGAGAAGAAGATAAGAAAAGTGAAGAGAAAAAGAAGAGAAAAAGAAGAGAAGAAGAATAAGATAAAAATAGGAAGAAATTAATAACCACGACTTTTAAGTCGTGGGTAAAGATAAGAAGATTTAACCGGCTTTAGCCGAAATATTTGTTTAATATACAAAAATATCATAATTTAGTCATAGAGTTATTGGAAATTTGAAAAAGTTCGAAATTTGAGAATGTTTTTATGAAGAAAACAATTTACATACTCCTCCTTATATTAAGCTATACAGCCTATAGCCAGAGCTTATCTGTGTTCAATGTTGATGCTTCAAACTTCCCTACAATCAAAGCAAAATTTTTCGCTTTCGATTCTACTGACAATCAAATCACAAATTTAAATACTTCGGATTTTGAAATTAAAGAAAATGGAATTCAAAGGGCAGTAACAAATATAAGTTGTCCTGAGCCGAAACCTCTTGTGGCACTATCAACTGTTTTAGTTATGGATGTTTCGGGTTCAATGGCTGGTATGGGATTGGATATTGCAAAATCGGCGGCAAATGCTTGGATTAATATGGTACCACTTGGTAAATCGGAATGCGCTATTACCAGCTTTAGTGACGAAAATTATATCAATCAAGATTTTACCATCGATAAAAAGAAGTTAATTGATGGTATCAATAGTTTAAACTGCTTGAGCGGAACCGATTACAATGCGGCAATGCTCGATGTTATGGCCGGTGGTGTACTTATTGCCAAAACTGGAAAATATAAAAGGGTTATTGTCTTAATTTCTGATGGATATCCCAACGCAGAACCTAATACCGCTCAAATCATCAGTCAAGCTAACGCCAATAATATAGCAATATACTGCGTTACTATCGGTATGTCCGCACCTCAATGTATGAAAGATTTTTCCAATCAAACTGGTGGCTTATATTTTGAGAATATAAGAACAAAAGAGGAAGCCGAGGATTGTTATCGTGCTATATTGATGACTGCTCAGGGCGGTGCCCCCTGCCTAATCGAGTGGCAGAGCGGAATTACCTGCGTATCGGGAATGACTAATGCAGAAGTAAAGTTAATACCAAACAGCATTACAGCTAAATTAAACTATCAACCACCGAACAGCTCGGTGGCAAAATTGGAAATAATTCCACCTTCCTTGAAATTCAAAAACGCAATACCCTGTATAAAAAAAGATACTATTATAACTGTTACAGCTAGAAATTCCGATTTTAATGTAACAAACATTACTAGTTCAAATCCTGCTTATACAGTTAATCCAACAAGTTTTTTCCTTATTAATGGTCAGAGCCAAAATCTCACTGCAAGTTATATTCCTGCCGACAGCGGTTATACTTATACAAAATTCACTATTGAGAACGATAAATGCGCCGCTAAGTTTTACGCGAGTGGCGGTTACCCTGGAAAAAAAGCAAAAATTCAAACCCTTAAATTAATACAGCCCAATGGCGGAGAAACATTTATTGTGGGTATGGATACTGTAATAACCTGGGATGGTGTTTTGCCGGAAGAAAAAGTAAAAATAGAATATACAACAGACAACGGTGCAAATTGGATATTAATTATGGATAGTGCAATAGGTTTAAGCCATAAATGGTTGATTCCCAAAACCCCAAGTAATAATTGTTTGGCGAGAGTAACAGCAAATCTCGGATATGAGAATACCAGTTGTGATGGCGGAGATGTTCAGATATGCAACCAAATTTGGATGGCTTGTAATTTAGATGTAGATGCCTACCGTGATGGAACTACAATTCCCGAAGTAACCGACCCAACGAAGTGGGCAAATTTAACGACCGGAGCTTGGTGTTATTATAATAATGACCCAAATAATGGAATAATTTACGGCAAACTATATAATTGGTACGCAGTGAACGACCCGCGTGGATTAGCTCCAGAAGGATGGCATATACCGAGTATTGATGAATGGAACGAATTGGAAAACTGCTTAGGAGGAGTTTCTGTTGCCGGAGGTAAGCTAAAAAGCACAGGAACCAAAGAAGACCGTGATGGTTTATGGCGAGCACCAAACACCGGAGCCACGAACGAGAGTAGCTTTTCCGGTCTCCCTGGTGGCTATCGTGGAGGTACCAATTGGTTATTTTATGGCATAGGAAGCGATTGTTTCTGGTGGTCCTCTACGACAGACAAAGAAGTAAGTTCATTTGGTAGGGGATTGGGCTACAGTTATGCCGGTTTCAGCAGGTATGATTTCCCTGTACTGTCCGGTTTCTCTGTGCGTTGTGTAAAGGATTAAAAGAGTTTATAAAGTTCATAAAGTTCACAAAGTTCATAAAGTTTATAAAGTTTATCAAGTTCGTAAAATTCATGAAGTAAGAATAAGATGAAGATAGAAAGAATTTAGTAGCCACGGCTTTTAAGTCGTGGGAAATGAAAAGAAAATTTAACCGGCTTTAGCCGAAATATTTGTTTAATAGTTAAAAATATCATAATTTAGTCATAGAGTTATTGGATATTTGAAAAAAGTTCGAAATTTGAGAATGTTCTTATGAGAAAAATAATTTACATACTACTCGTTATACTAAGCTATACAGCCTATAGCCAGAGTTTATCTGTGTTCGGTGTTGACGCTTCTAACTTCCCTACAATCAAAGCCAATTTCTTTGCTATCGATGCCGCCGACAATCAAATCACAAATCTAAATCCATCGGATTTTGAAGTTAAAGAATATGGACAGTCGAGAACAGTAACCGATATTTCTTGTCCCAGCCCGAAGCCGCCTGAGGCACTATCGAGTGTATTAGTTATGGATATTTCAGGATCAATGTGCGGGAATGGACTTGATATAGCCAAAGCGGCGGCAAATGCTTGGATTAATATGCTTCCCCTTGGTAAATCGGAATGTGCTTTAACCAGCTTCAGTAATAAAAATTACATAAATCAAGATTTTACGATTGATAAAAACAGATTGATTAATGGAATCAATAGTTTAACCTGTTTGAATGGTACAGACTTTAATGCGGCAATGCTCGATGCAATGGCCGGTGGTGTTCTTATTGCAAAATTAGGGAAATATAAAAGAATTATAGTCTTACTTTCTGACGGTGGAATGAACTTTGAACCCAAAATAGCAGAAATAATTAAAGCGGCTAATGATAATAATATCGCAATTTATTGTGTTACAATTTTGAATAATGCACCCCAATGTATGAAAGATTTTTCTAATCAAACCGGTGGCTTATGTTTTGAGAATATTGAAACAAAGGCAGAAGCCGAGGATTGCTATCGAAAAATTTTAATGATTGCTCAAGGCGGCGAACCCTGCAGTATTGAGTGGCAGAGCGATGTTTCTTGTGTACCGGCAATGACAAATACCGAGATAAAACTAATGCCAAATAATTTAACATCAAAAATAAGCTATCAACCACCAAATAGTTCGGTTGCAAAATTGGAAATAATTCCTCCATCTTTAAAATTCAAGAACGCAATTCCCGGAATAAAGAAAGATACGACTCTATTGGTAACAGCACGAAATACGGATTTCAATATTACAAATATCATAAGTTCAAACCCTGCTTATACTATTACACCAACAAACTTTTTCCTTAAGGATGGTCAGAGTCAAAATCTAACCGTCAGTTATATTCCAGCCGATAGCGGTTATACTTATACGAGATTCACAATTGAGAACGATAAATGCGCCACCAAGTATTTGGCAAGCGGAGGCTACCCGGGTAAAAAGGCAAAAATACAAACCCTGAAGCTGATCCAACCGAATGGCGGTGAAACATTTATTGTGGGAATGGATACTGTAATAACTTGGGAAGGTGTTTTACCTGAAGATAAGGTAAAAATAGAATACACTACTGATAATGGAGTAAATTGGAAAATTGTTGCCGATCCAGCTAAAGGATTGGCTTACAAATGGCTTGTGCCAAAGACTCCAAGCAATCTTTGTTTGGCAAGAGTAACAGCAAATCTCGGATATACGACATCCGAAATGAATGATATGGTTCTGATTCCCGAAGGTACATTTCAAATGGGCAATACAGGGGCATATTCAGGCTATGACGATGAAAGGCCTGTCCACGAAGTTACCATAACAAAACCATTTTTACTTGGTAAATATGAAGTAACCCAAAAGCTATATGAGTCAGTAATGAGCAATAATCCAAGCTATTTTAAAGGAGAAGATTTACCTGTAGAACAAGTCAGTAGGGATGATGCAGTCGCATTTTGCAACAAATTATCAGAGCAAGAGGGTTTAGAGCCTTGCTACAGTGGTAGCGGTGCAAATACAAGCTGTAATTTTGATGCAAACGGTTATCGCCTTCCTACGGAAGCAGAGTGGGAATATGCCTGCAAAGCTGGAACAAGCACGGATTTTTATAATGCTAGCTTAACAAATAATGTTTGTTCACCCTTAGATGCTAATTTAGACCTTATAGGCTGGTATTGCGGCAATTCCGGAGATAAAACCCACGATGTTGGTCAGAAAGAACCAAATATTTTTGGTTTATATGATATGAGCGGTAATGTTTGGGAGTTTTGTTGGGATTGGTGGGGTACTTATACTAATACATCTGTTTCAGACCCCAAAGGTGCAAATTCCGGCGATACCCGTTTGTTGCGCGGCGGCTCCTGGGCCTTCGGTGCTAAGTACTGCCGCTGTTCGTTACGTCAAACGTATTCCTCTACTGGTAGTGACAGTAATTGCGGGTTTCGTTTATCCAGGACTTTTTAGTTAAAAAATTAAATTTTAGAGATAAATATATGAAAACATTATTAATTATTGCAGTGCTTCTGATTTCATTAATTGGAACAGTTAACGCACAAACCCAGTCCGATCAATCGGATGCGGTTTGGTCAATTGTAATGCCGTCGGCGGCTTGCCGGAATATAGATATGAAGCAATGTCTATTAGGAACCGCCAAAGATTCGGTAGTAATTGATTTTATGCAGAATACGGGTGATTGGAGATTCCGCGTGGATTCCATTTATTTCCGTGGTGCCGATGCAGGGGCTTTTTCGCTGGTATCAGGATTCCCGAAGTATATTTTGCTTAAAGGAGAAAACCATGCGGCAGAATTTCATTTCGTGCCAAATCGAGTTGGTATTCATACAGCTGAAGTTGTGGTAATAACCCAAGCTGATACTTTGGTAAGGACAATCGTTGGAGAAGGCGTTCAGCCTCTACTATGGGTGGAAGGTAATTTACTGGATTTCGGTGAAGTTGAAATCGGTAATGATAGAGTGTTTAAAGATACTATGTTGCTGAAAAATATCGGTGGTAATGCGGTATCTATTACTAATACTGTAAAGATGTCTCCCGATATCGAGCAATTTGAAATTCTTTCCGGCGGAGGTGCATTTACACTGAATCCTAATGAAGTTCGCAGATTAACCCTGCAGTTCAAACCAAAATACGGGGGTAGAACCTCCGGTAGAATCGGTTTCGAATACAACAGTGTTGGTTCACCGGCAGTAGTTAACTTGTTCGGTACGGGAATCGGCGGTTTGGTTTCAATTTCGTCCGATTCGGCATACCCTGGCGAAATGAGAACAATTAACATAATCTTAGAAAAAGTTAAACCTGAAGGAATTAAAGCGATAGCGAGCCGGTTTTCAGCTACTTTGAAATTCCAGAAAACAATTCTAACTCCACAAGATCGATCGAAAATCACAGGATTCAGAAACGATTCTACATTAGTTAAAGTTGAGGGTGAATTACCGAACAGCAACATATTAATTTCAATATCGTTGATAGCGGGTTTGGGTACGGTTGAAGAAACAACACTTGAAGTATCGGATTTCAAGTTGATAGATAATATGGGTGTAGAACTAGAATATGATGTTGATTATCGTTACGGCACTTTCAAACTCCTCGGAATTTGCCGTGAGGGTGGAATAAGGCTGATCAATCCAACGGGTAAGGTGCAAATACTCTCCATAATGCCAAATCCGGCGAGCGAAGATATTGAAATTAAAGTTAATTTGATTGAGGATGGTGCAACAATTGTTTCGATTTTTAATTCCAATGGTATGAAAATCAAAGAGTATAATATAAATGGCGAAACAGGGCAAAAAACGATTAATCTTAATGCTAAAGATTTTAGCAATGGATTATATTTCATACAATTGCAGACACCTACAGTTTTAGAAAACCAGAAATTGATGATAATAAAATAGAAAATTGACAACTCATCCGTTGACTGGCAGTCATCGGATGAGTAAAAATAAACTTGAAATATTTGTTAAATCAAGAAAAAAATCATAATTTAGTATTAGGGTTATATTACAATGTAAATGTTCATTATTTTGATAAGGTTCTGATGCGAAAAATAGTTTACTTATTTATCTTTTTATTTACCTACTCTGCTTATAGCCAGAGCTTATCGCTATATAACATCGATGTTTCTAACTTTCCCACAATCAAAGCAGATTTAATTGCTTTGGACAATAACGGAAATCAAATTTCAAATCTGTCACCATCGGATTTTACATTATCGGAAAACAATCAACTACGTATAATAACCAATATAAACTGTCCCGATCCATATTCACGGCCTGCGGTTTCGAGCGTATTAGTATTTGATATGTCCGGTTCAATGAAACAAGGTCCGCCACGAATAGAATCCGCCAAAAAAGCGGCAAATGCTTGGATTAAAGGATTACCCTTAGGTAAATCGGAATGTGCTCTTGTTTCTTTTTCGGATTATAGTTATATAGTTCGTGATTTTACAACTAATAGACAACTTCTGGAAACAAGTATAGAAAGCTTTACTCCAACCGCAAATACAAACTATAACCAAGCATTGATCACCCCACCTTGCGGAGGTTTGCAGGTTGCAAAAGCCGGCAAGCATAAAAAAGTCATCATATTTCTTACCGATGGATTACCTAACTTCGTACCAAATACTGAAGAAATAATCAGTTTTGCTAAACAATATGGCATTACAATATATGCCGTTACTTTGGATATGCCTGCTCCGCAGTGTATTAAAGATATGACTTATCAAACAGGGGGTCAATATTTTGAAAATATAACCACCCAAAATGAAGCTGAAGAAACATATTTGAAATTATTAAACTTAGCGCAAGGTTACAATCCGTGTCATATTGAATGGGAAAGCGCTTATAACTGCAACACTGGAATTATTAACGTAGAATTAAAAAACAATTCATTAAATGAATTTTCTCGTGCTAATTATATATTACCTGATTACGCAATACCGAGATTGGAATTCAATCCGGCTTATATTAATTTCGGTAAAGTTATTCCCGGAAAACAAAAAGATACAATTATTAAAATTACAGCTTACCATACCGACTTTACCAATATAAATGTGGTAAGCAATAATCCCATTTTTACGGTAAATCCGCAGGTGTTTTCAATCTCAAAAGGTCAAAGTATTGACTTGAAGGTAAGTTATACTCCTGTTGATAGTGGATATGCATATACGCAGTTTAGTTTTGAAGGCGGTATTTGCAATTTTAACTACTATGTTTATGGTGGTTTTCCTGGTGTAAGACCCAAAAATTCATCTTTGAAACTGGTTCAACCCAATGGAGGTGAAGTTTATATCTCTGGCTGTGATACATTAATCAAATGGGAAGGTATTTCAAATATTGATACTGTTAAAATTGAGTTAAGTATAGATAATGGACTAAATTGGAAAACTTTAACAAGCTACGGTAAAGAACTAAATTATTTATGGAAAAATGTTCCGAAACCCGAGAGCTATCAATGTAAAATTCGTATTACCCATCATACGGAGTATGGTTCCGAAAAAAAGGCTATAGAATTCTATTTAAAAGGTCATACAAATGTTGTAAATCGAGCAGTATGGAGTCCTGACGGCAGTAGAGTTGCAACAGCCAGTTTGGATAATCAAGCAATTATCTGGGACGCTTTTTCAGGCAAGGCACTTTTTACGTTAAATGGCCATTCAGCGGCAATTAACGATTTGAGTTGGAGTCCTGATGGAGGTTATGTGGCAACAGCCGGAAAAGATAGTTTGGCTATTATCTGGAATGTTACATCGGGAGAGGCTTTTCAAATTTTGAAAGATCATAAAAACCGAGTAGAAAGCTTAAGCTGGAGTCCTGACGGAAGCCATTTGGTTACAGCCGGTTGGGATAGTACAGCAATTGTTTGGGACGTGGTAAGCGGTTCTAAAACATTGACTTTGAAAAGTCAAAAATCAAGACTTGATAAAGTTAGTTGGAGTCCTAATGGAAGTAAGATTGCAACTTCAACCAATGACGACGAAACAATAATTTGGGATGCCATTACGGGGAATAAAATTAAAACTATTACCGGTATTGGTATTAATTGGAATCCATACGGGAATTGCCTTACTACACAAAAATTCAATGAAATAAGAATTTGGGATGCTCAAACGGGAAATCTTACAGCAACAGCAAATGGACTTGTCGGATTAGTTCAAGATATTTCCTGGAGTCCTGATGGAAATAAATTCGTCGCGGTAGGAAATGATAAAAGCGCTAAAATTTTCGATACCGCTACCGGTATGAATATTCTAAATTTAGTTGGGCATTCTGCCGCAATAAACACAGTTTCTTGGAGTCCTGACGGCAAAAGAATTGCTACAGGAAGCAACGATAAAATCGCTATGATATGGAATGCAAATAATGGGTCAAGATTGAACGAACTCAAAGGTCATAACGAATATATTACGGATATTAATTGGAGTCCCGACGGCTTTCGTGTTGCAACCGGCAGTTCTGATAATAATGCTTATATATGGATTACGGATTCATTGCAAATTTCGCTTCAGCAAGATGAATCAGATCAAGTGTTTTCAATTGTAACTTCAAAAGCTACTGCTTCGGATATTAATATGAAACAATGTCTTATCGGTAGTATAAAAGATTCAATTATTTCAAATTACATTACAAATGCAGGATTATATAAACTTGAAGTAAAGTCCGTAACATTTGGAGGAACCGATGCTGATGTATTTAAATTAGGCGCAGGTGTACCGAATGAAAAACTGAATCAGGGTGAAAGAAAATCCATTGAGATTTGCTTTATTCCGAAAAGAGCGGGCATACACACTGCTGAAATTACTATAATTACTCAGTCCGATACATTAATTCGAAATATTTCAGGTGAAGGAGTTGAACCACAACTGCAAATATTAAGTAATATGCTGGATTTTGGGAAGGTAGAATTAGGTGATGAAAAAACTCTGCAAGATACTATACTGATAAAAAACATTGTAAATCAATCAATATTTATAAGCAATGTGAATCTATTAGGACCTGATACTACACAATTTAAAATTATTGACGGTGGTAACTCATTTACATTACAGGCGGGTGAATCGAGGAAAATGACAATTCGGTTTAAGCCTATTTATGGTGGTAGAACTTCGAGTCAACTCGGATTTGAGTTTCATAGTATTGGTTCTCCGGCTATAGTTAATCTTTTTGGAACAGGTATCGGTGGAAGTGTATATATTAAAAATGATTCAGCGATTGCGGGCAAAAAACTGAGTTTGAAAATAGTTATGGAAAATGTGAAACCGGAAGGAATTGCGGCAATTGCTCCAAATTTTGAAGCTAAAATCAGATTTCAAAAAACTATTATAGCTCCACTAATTGGTGCTGATTGGAATGTGATAAATGATTCTACGTATATAAAAATTAAAGGAACAATAGGTTTTTCGAACGAATTGGCGCAAATACCAATAATTTCATGTCTTGGTAATGTAGAAGAAACTTATATTGATATTATCGAATTTTACCTAGTAGATAACTTAGGTAATAAAGTCGATTATAATTTTGAAAAGCAATCAGGTTTATTCAAACTTCTCGGTATTTGTCGCGAAGGTGGAACGCGTTTATTCAATCCAACGGGTAAAGCGGAAATACTGTCCATTATGCCAAATCCGGCGAGCGAAGATGTTGAAATAAAAGTAAATTTGATTGAAGATGGTGCAACACTTGTTTCGATTTATAATTCCAATGGTATGAAAATCAAAGAGTATAATATAAATGGCGAAACAGGACAAAAAACGATTAATCTCAATGCGAAAGATTTTAGCAATGGATTATATTTTATACAATTACAAACGCCGACAGTTTTAG
>JBAXXL010000016.1:0-86266 GCA_037127915.1 bacterium | reverse complement strand
CGTTCCATTGGTTTGCTTCGACGATAGTAAACCCTATGATTATAAGGATATTGTGCCAAAGCTCTGCTGTAAACCATATGATATCTCACCCTGCCCATCGAAGTTGTGTCTTGAGCATTGTAATTAGAATCGCACGGGAAAGCCACTAATTTAGTTTGATTGGAATAATCCAAATCGCCTGGAGTAACATTATTAGGCGTTACCACTTCCACATTTACCATTTTCATAGCTCCGGGAAGCAAGCGAAGCCTCAAAGTATCTCCAACTAATAAGTTCGTATCGATAACATGATTGTAAGGTTCCTGAAACCAAAACTCTTTCTTCAATGAATCGTTATCATAACCCAATTCTGTAACTCTGAATGCTACTTCGCTATTTTCATAACCTGTTGGTTTCTTCATAGGAATGGAGATTTCACGACAGCCAAACCGCTTGTATATCATAGTCTTCCAAAATTCACCTTCAGGGCCGGAAATCTTGCATAAGTCATCAAATTCACTCGACGGGATGAACTGGATATGCCAATTTCCTCCCTGTAACTGTGTATTATCATGTAGCCAAACGCTGGGGTCGGTTCTTCTATTGACAACTGTCAATATAAAATTTTTATTCATTGGGAAAGTATCACGTGACAAAATCGTAATGTCGAAGAAACGAGCAGAATCCGGTTCGTAGGTTGTTACTGGGGCATAATCACCCGATTCTAAAGGTTGCCAAAGCTTACGCGTTTTGATTCCGGATTTTGAAATATAACTATCCATCAAAATACCGGGCCCTGCAGCAGGGTGTTGATTATAATTAGTAAATATTCCCTTGCTATAGGAACATTTTAATTTAAGCTTTAATAAAATACTTTCGTTCTTTATCAACCACTTGTGTATCTTATATAGTTCCAGCCGGTTAGATTTGCGGCCGCTATAGCATTTGTTATAATCGACACCTAAATATTTTTGCGTAAATAAATTATTATCTACATTCTGCTTAAAATATCTAAAAATTAATTGACTAAATTTATCAAATTGTAAATGATTAGATGTATCAATAACGCTTTCAGTATCAAAATCAAAATAATCACCCCCATACTCTTCGCGACTTAGATACTCATAATAATCATCTGTTGGACCTAATGGATTAAACTCTAGAGCTGTTTTATGAGCCATCCTGGTAAACATGTCACTATGATAATAACTAACGCCATCTATCATCAATCCCTTAGCACCTTGCGATAAAGCAGTATTAGCAAGTAATCTGGTTTCCTCCGCAGTGAAAGGACGACCGTCAGTTTTCATTTGTACTGACGAAAATTTCCGATAATCACCTTCACTCGAATAATTTAACCCAGTTTGAGTGAAATCAATATAATCGTTATCATATACTAATGAATCTTTATGAACAACATGCTCAATTCTTTCCCACCAAGTTAAGTTCTGTGTTTGGAAATACCAAGGTGTATTAAGGTATTGAAAGCCACTAGTGGAGTCATTGTAAAATGTATGCCACATATTGAATTGATGAAAAGCTTGAAAACTACGGCTAGGACTATCGTCACCGTCAGCGCATCTTAAGCGGTAAATCCTTGATAATGGAAGATTAGGGACTTGGTAATGGCTATAATTATAATGAACACCAAGTAATGCATCCTGCGCTAAAGTAAAAGGATAATAAGTCTCGTACCTTGAATTTAATTGCTCTTCGAGTGTTAATGGAGTAAAATCATAGGTGTTTGCCTGTTCTCTTCCTGATATCCATCCAAATGTTCTATATCGAAGGTTAATATCTTTTTCACCTCTTTTGATATAGGGCGCATTTATCGTAGTATTTACAAAACCAATATTTAGCATCCTGTTCGGTGGTTGGACATAGTAATCGAACAATATAGGGAATATCGGTGTGGTAGTGGTAGCAAAAACGTTACCTATAAGCCGGGTTATATATTTTTCAACATCGAAATTCTGCACAGAGCCTTCAGTACTTGCATTGAATCTGTGGATTTTTATGTTCTTGCTTGTAAGGTCAGTATTATAGTGCTTAATCGTATCTATATCACTTTGAATCACTTTTTTTATTACAGCATCCATCTTGCCTTCAAAGAGATCAACAGAATGGGGTGTACAAATCCTGACATAATTCACAGCCGCAAAACACCCGACTCTGTAATAAGCTTCAAAACCCAATTTTCGAATTTCATCAGATATTCGAGTTGTCGGGGTGGAAAGTCTTCGATTGCTGAAATTTGGATTTTGATTGGGATCTCTGCCCCAGCATCTGAATCGCGCTGTAACTGTAACGGCAGTATCAAATCCAGGCAACATATTTTGTCTTATTATAAAACTTGTCGCGGTGTCGGATAAATTTACCATCGTAGTTTTCTTGCCGCGATACTCACCGCAGGTAGTAATAATACTACCTAATGGTAAAGACGGTATTGAATCGAATGTTATATAGCCGGTCGAATTATTGTGTAATGTGTAAGGCAGTTTTATTTCCAAAACCGGCGCGTTAAGGTCAGCTTCAGGGAATTTTGGTCCCAATCTCTTCAGATTGACCGATACACAGTAATTGTATCCTTGGTAATTTTTTTGATCTTTTTTTGATGAATCAATCTCCCACGGTTTATAATCAGTTCTAAACAAAAACTCACTTCCCCAAGGATCAGAAAATACTTTATGGTTAATTAAATTTGTGTTTTTCAATATCAAGAAACTGGAATCGCTATTTGCAACATCCGTAGGAATTCGAGCAAGGTTGTCAATTTGTGTAAAACCAAATATTGGGCGAGTCGGATCATTTGGCCTTTTAGCTAATATTTGATACTGTGTAGGATTATTTTCTGTTATATATAATGTTGGTTCGAATGTCATTGAATGTGAATGCATAAGTGTAGTATCGTAAAGTGTTCCAGACCAAAACCTTGGGTCGCATACTAATATATACGCATTATTCTGAAGTTCTTCGGGGTTTGGCTCAAAAATATTTGTAACCGGATTTACGCAAAAAAATTCAATTTTTATACTATTTTGGTTTGCAAATATAGCTTGCGAAACGCTTCTATTATTGCCCCATTGATAGCCACGCAGTAGCTGATTGGGTCCTTTAAATCCGTCAACCGTATCACATAATTTTTTAACTTGATTTTTATATATAACCGACAATTGCTCAATATTCTCGTCTTGTGAAAATACTGTTATTATGCTCGTGATGATAAAGCACAAAACAATTATAAATAATTTTGTTTTCATTTTACTCACTCCACAATAAATTTGTAGGTTAATTGCTCAATTCCATTTTTTATTGTAAGTAAATAAACACCGACAGGTAATTGTTGATTAGTTTGTATAATATTTTTACCAACTATAAATGATTTTGTACCTAGGATAGCTATTTGTTTACCGGTTGTATCGTAAACCATTGATTCACCAATGAAAGACTTATTAGAATAGTATTCCAATTGATTATTGTTAAATGTTAAGAAACTTTCATTTGGTTTTGGGCTTTCAGTGACCGGAACGACGCTTTTTTTGTTCAAACCCAATATTTTTCCACTACAGTATAAAATAAGACTATCATTTACATCTATTAATGAAGCAGGAAAATTTATATAATTTTTAACTCTGTGTTCAGGAATTGACCAAGTGAATGTATAATTGATTTTTTTTTGCTCATCGTCAATTACAGTATATAAAATATCTGAATTAACAAATTGTGGTTTGCCAATTGAACCAAAATTAACAATTCCAAACAGAGTTGAAAGTTCTTCCGATCTTATGTAATTTTTCTCTTTGGTCTCTAAATCATATATATATATATATATATGATTACCATCGTTGTACAGCGAAGCTATTCGTTTGCCGTCAGGTGAAAATTGCATTGTCAGAAAACCTGACCCTGAAGGCTCTACAACCGTATACTTTTTCTTATCATTCGGATTTATTAAAACAACCTGATTTGTTTGTGTATCAGATGAACCATTTGGTGTTTTTTCTACCGATATTGCAAGTGTTTGTCCATCGGGTGAAATATCGATACTGTATGCTGATTTTAAACCACTATAAGATAATGTTTCAATTTCTTTAAAAGTAATCATGTCGTAGATAGCAATTAATCCTGGATGTTCTGCTTTGTTTGGTAAGGTAATAAATAATTTTGTTCCATCGGGTGATAGACAGAAATATGAAATATCATATTCTATCTGGTGTATAATTTTTCCAGATTGGATATCCCAAACAGCAAGTTTTGGTCCTGATACTTTGGTAACTAATTTTGTACCATCACTTGTTATTTCTGGGCTGGATGCAAATCCACTCGGTAGCGCATCCAAATTTCTAATAATCCCACCTGACTTTGAGTCAATGATTAGTGGTCTGCCTTTCCAAAGGGCAATTATATTTCCATCGGGGAGGAATAATGCGCCTCCTGCTTCGCCACCGCCGGTTTTACCGAGGTTAGTCAACGTATCGACGTTGAGGGTTGGCACGTTTGGCTGTGCCATAGCCATAGTTGCGATAAAAACTAGTGCCGCGACAATTAATAAGTGTTTAGCTCTCATAATTCAAATCTCCATAAGTGTTTAATTAACCGATTATCGGTTAAAATATTTATCTTAATACGAATTTCCAAATTAATTCTTAAATCGGACTTTTTTGTCTTTTATTTCTCCTATAATAGTTATTTATGTTTTGTTTGTATTTCGATAATAAATTAACTCTTTTTATTCAAATAAAGTGGTTAATGAATATAAATTAATTTTTAAAATTTGTTTTGTAGTGATTTTATAGTGATTTTCTTAGGCAAAGATGGACTCAACCTTTGAAAGTAGAGCCCATCTAAAAAAGTGGACACGGCACGCCGTGTCCCTACATTTCTTCCTATTTATCATTCATCATTAATAATTATTTTGCTATTTTCCGAATTTCGCTTTCAAATCATCCAACGAAAATGATGGCTCTTGCTTTGCTTGCCTTTCGTTTTTAAAGGATTTTTTCTCTATCGGTTTATCACTTTTCATAGTCAACTGGATGCGGCTTAGTTTTTCGTCAATATCCAAAACCCTGACTTTAACAATTTGACCGGCTTTAACAAAATCCGTCGGGTCGGCGACAAATCTATCCGCTATCTGTGATTTGTGAACTAAACCGTCTTGGTGAACACCTATATCGACAAAAGCCCCAAAATTAGTAACGTTTGTGATTACACCTTCGAGCTCCATTCCAACTTTAAGGTCTTTAATCTCTTTCACGGAATCATCAAATTCGGCATATTTAAATTCCGCCCGCGGGTCGCGTCCCGGTTTTTCTAATTCTTTAACGATATCGCGAAGTGTAGGTTCACCAATCTCTTCAGTAACATACTTTTTAATATCTATTGAACTTATCTTTTCGCGCATTTGATCAATGTTATCTATCGATAAACCATTATCCTTCGCAATTTTTTCAACTATATGGTAGCTTTCAGGATGAACTGCGGTATTATCCAACTGATTTTCGCCATTTCTTATGCGCAGAAAACCGGCTGATAATTGGAATGCTTTATCACCGAAACCTGATACTTTCATCAATTGGCGTCTATTTTTATAAGTTCCGTTTTCGTTTCTAAATTTCACAATACTTTCTGCCAAACGGCTATTGATACCGGAAACATAAGTTAACAGTTCTTTTGAAGATGTATTTAAATCCACACCCACATAGTTCACGCAACTTTCGACCGTTTCGGTTAATTTTTTCTGAAGTAACTTTTGGTCAACATCGTGCTGATATTGGCCAACCCCTATTGATTTAGGGTCAATTTTCACTAATTCCGCCAAAGGATCCTGTAAACGTCTGCCGATACTAATTGCGCCTCTAACTGTCAAATCTAATTCAGGGAATTCTTCGCCTGCTAATTTACTGGCTGAATATATTGAAGCTCCCGATTCATTTACTGTAACGATTACAGGTTTGTTGACCGCGTCTTTTAGTAAATCACGCACAAATTTTTCTGCTTCTCGTCCGGCGGTTCCGTTTCCGATAGCAATTAATTCTATTTTATATTTCGCGATAGCATCAAAAATAAATAGCTTTGCTTCATTCATTTTGTCATCAGAGCCAAATAGAAATATAGGTTTATATGTAATATATTTACCGGTTTCATCAATTATAGCGACCTTACAACCTGTTCTGAACCCGGGGTCAATTCCCATTGTAGGTTTTAGACCTGCCGGTGCCGATAGCAATATATTCCGCATATTCGATTCGAAAACATCGATGGATTTCTCATCGGAGAATTTTTTACTTTCCAAACGAACCTCGCCAACGAGTGAATTCTGCATTAAGCGTGCAAAAGCGTCTTTAATAATGTTTTTATACAAAGTTTGAATATTCAATGCTCTTGATTCAATTGTTTTACCCTCTATATGCGTTAGGGCTGATTCTTCCTCAAAATCTAAATCCAAGTTTACAAAACCTTCGGCTTCACCACGACGAAGAGCTAACATAACATGAGGTGCGATTTCACGAACGGGAATACTGAAATTCCGATATGCTTCGTATTTTGTTGAACCAAGTTCGAATTCCTTTTTAATATCAGCTTTATATATGCCTTTTTCGGTAAAGAAATTTCTGACCCATGCACGCAATTCAGCAGTTTCCGCTATTTCTTCCGCAA
The DNA here is from genome assembly GCA_037127915.1 of bacterium. Taxonomy (GTDB): domain Bacteria; phylum Bacteroidota; class Ignavibacteria; order Kapaibacteriales; family UBA2268; genus JBAXXL01. The sequence continues at coordinate 79,627 of JBAXXL010000016.1, read as the reverse complement.
TAATATCGGATGCACCAGCTAAAGCTTCTTCAGCGGTCTCTACGCCCTTTTCAGTAGATATAAAATCCACTGCGGCAAGTGACAAATCAATTTTTGGGCTTTCCGGCGAATTTGCTTCTTTGATTATGGACGCTAAAGGTTCCAAACCTTTTTCTTTTGCGATTGTGGCGCGAGTTCTGCGTTTTGGCTTATATGGCAGATATAAATCTTCCAATTCATTTTTAACCAAGCAGTTTTCAATTTTAAATTTTAACTCCTCGGTAAGTTTTCCTTGTTCTTCGATAGATTTTAATATAGCTTCTTTCCGTTTTTCAAGCTCATCAAGATAATCGGCTCTATCGAACATATCGCGTAACTGATTTTCATCCATCGTACCGGTTTGTTCTTTACGATATCGAGCAATGAAAGGCAATGTGCCGCCTTCTTCACGCAATTTTAAAGCGTTTTCGATTCGCCAAAGTTCTATACCCGATTCTTTTACTAAAATTTCTTTGATATTTAACATTTTTCTTTTCTATTTAATTTTGTTCACGATTTTCAAATATTTCATTCATAGTGTTATTTATATTGTTGTACTCAAATCCCTGCCGTAGTAAAAAATTCCTTAACGAGCTTTTTTGCTTTTCCAAGGTCTTGTATGATATTTTCTTTAGGTATGATATTGCTGTGGTCATTGTCAATTCAGCCGCATCTTCCGGGAAATGTGTTTGTATTGCGTTACTAATATGATCCTTCGAAATTCCTCTTTTCTTTAGTTCCATAGCTAGTTTGATTCTGCCGGCACCTTTAAGATTCAAATAACTCTTCACGAAATCCATAGCATACTTTTCATCATCCAGATATTTGAATTCATAAAGAAATTCAATGGATTTGTCAATAGCATCTTGTGGAAATAGTTTTTCTTTGAGCTTCGAACGGACTTGCGATTCTGTTCTAGGTTTATAAGCAATATAGTTATAGGCAGTTTGTTTTGCATCAATATTATTTTGGCGTGAAAGAATACTACCCAGAGTATCCTCCTCTATCTGCATTCCTTTGTGGAGTTTATATTCAAGCACCAAATCTGTAGAAATTATAACAGAATAATCATCTGACATTTCTACTAAGCACTTAGAATTACTTTTCGTTATTAGGCGCTCAATAACCATAATAATATCATTATTGTTAAACAAAAAAAGCTTCCGTCAAAAACAGAAGCTTTTTTAAGCTGCCTTGTCAGGACTCGAACCTGAACTCTTCTGATTCAGAGTCAGACGTGTTGCCAGTTACACTACAAGGCATTTTTAATTTCCGATTTCTTTCGGAGTTCAAAATTAAGAAATTTTTCAATACTAACAAAACAATTTATTAAAATATTTTCATTTTATTCGCATTTTTTATTTCAAAGAATTTTTATTTCAGAACTGTTTCGGAATTCAAAATTAAGAATAATTTGAGTAAAAAACAAATATATTTATGAATAATTCTTAATTATTTTAAAATTTTTAACGTCCGCCAGAGAGCGATATCCTTAAGTCAACCCCCAATTGGAATGTAGAGTATCCGGCATTTGCATCGCCTTCGTTGATGGTTCCCTCATATCTTAAGAATGCGGATGCTGTCACAACGTTGCTCACATTGTACCTTGCTCTTGGTTCCATAATTATCTGAGTATTTCCCTCTAAAGTACGCCCGTTTTTATTTGTTCCACTATAGCTGGATTTGTCTAAAACATCATAGGTAGAGCGGAAATTACGCTTATAAGTAAGCATCATACTCAATTCAAAATCATTCTTTAATATTATTCCAAAGAGTGGAAATTCAAAACCTTTCATCGTATATGAGCCCTGTAAAGTAACCTCATCAGTAGAATTACCTTGAATTGTTGTTTTTGTAACACCATTAAAGCTATATGTGCTGGTAGTTGACCATCTTAATTGTCCTGTAGCGGTACCTTTTAGCTTTTCTTCATCAAGACTTGCCGAAAGCCCGATTAGGGGTTCAAATCCGAATCTTACAGCCTGCTTTTGTACAACACGACCATTATCGGTTATTTGGACTTCCTCATTGTAATTCGATGTATATGAATGTTCTAAACTCATTCGTTTGATAATATCTTTCCATAAACTGAATGTTTCTAAACCTTCCCATCTGATTTTCCAATTCGGTGCGGGAACAAATCTTGCCGCTGATCCTTTAGTAATGCTGATTGCCCTTAATCCTTCGAAAAATGCATCACTCAAGGCTTCTTGTAATGCCGAATTCTTTTGAATTGTATCGAGTGCAGACCCAACTATTTTTATTTTCGAAATTTCAAAAAGTTCCACAATATGATCGATTGTATTGTTTGCAGGATTCCAACCAAAGATTGAAGGACACGACAGATATGTTCTTTTTATAGAAGCATTAGCTAAAATAGCAGAGAATTTTGGAATACCAAATTCGTTAGTTGTAACAGTTTGATTCCTATTATAACCTTCTTCAGTTTTGAAATTAATTTCCATTGTCGCTCCCTTCCAAAGCTTTCTGTTTCCTTTTAATTCAAAGCTAGTTGTTTGGCGGAAGTTATCTGTTAAAATTGCGTCTAATGGGCGCAACCCAGTATATGTATCAAATCCGAACCAAGGGAAACGGTCTCTGGATACCATATTGAAACCACCATGTGGATTGGTTATTAATCCCATTTGATAAGCAAAACTGGTTCCATTACTCAGAGTACTTGGTTGAAGCCCTACCCCACGCCAGAAATTTCCCAAACCTGTTGTTCCATAGACTCCCGAATTTATAGAACTGCTTTGTTGATTAAATATCAAATCTGCTTTATCCCATTCCATAAAGACTAACCGGAGTATTTGTCCCGATTTTTTGAAAATTTTACCGAGTAATGATAATGAAAGTTGTTTTTCACGCATTTTTGCTTCTTCAACAGGACCTGCTACAGTACCACCTTGAGACGTTGGTATCGGCTCACTGCTCATATTTAACTTTCCAAACCAATTATCGGCCATTGCTCCGGGTTGTAATGATAATGTAAAACGGAGATTGCTATTGACAGAAACATTTTTGGAGGCGTCTGAAATTTTTGGATCCGGTTGCATAGGATCGTTCCAAGTGAACTGTGAACTATACGTACCGGACATAGTAATAAATCTATTGGAACCATTTATAGCTGGTAATAAAGGTTTGAAATTAATAGTAACTGTTTGGTTGTGAAGATTATCAACTCCCAAATAAACACCATTTGCAAACATTCTTCGGAAAACTTCCGAACCCGGAAGATTATTACCAAAATCATCAGTCTCTATCGGTGCAAGTGTACTATTTGTATTGAATGAATAATCGATAATTGGACTTAACAAACCTTCTTCCGAGATTTTCCATGAAAAACCGGCTTCTTTCCGTGCGGAAAAATTTCTTAATACCGGTGAAGCAAAATCTAAAAATCTAGACTGTTCCGTTTGACGACGACGATTCATATTTATAGATGCCGAGATGGCAGATGGTAGAAAGTTTAATTTCCAGTTTCTATATGTTCCTAAAACAGGAAATTCCTTTTTAATCCAAGACAAAGGTTTTACAGCTAATATATCCGGAATATTAGTACTATAACCGGCATTCAATTGCCATACCCAATTAAACTGTTCTTTATATATAGGGGAACGTAAAAATTCTTGTGAATAATTATATCCCAAAGTAAGTTTATTCAAGGTTTCGTCTATTAACCAATATTTTATAGGAATTCCTAATTTAACACCTGTTAATGACCAACTATCTTGCACCCTCATCGTTTGGGAAGCTTGTACCGTTTTATCTCTTTCTTTCTTAGCTTCTGCAACAGCAGTTACTTCATCCACACCGCTTTTTTTCAAGTAATCGTAGGTTTTCTTTTCTGCGGCGATAGCGGCTTGCTCCAAATTAACATCATTCGAAGCCTGATATTGAGGAGTCTGCATAAATTCAGCATGAGTATATGAAATAGGTAACCGCATTCCTGAAAAAACTTTCGGTGCTAATTTTTCTAAATTTCCTTGAGTAGTAAAAGTCCAATTTACAGCATCTATCCTATTACCGAATCGCTCCTCTAATTGATGGAAATTCGGCTGGTATTTTTGTACCGAAGCATTGATTGTACCTAAATCAGCTAATTTAATATCTGCATTAGCTATCGCCGCCCAATCCGATGAGCTTTCAGGATCAATTAAACGGAGTTCGTCTATCCATAAAGAAGTTGTTAATTCGTTCGGATAGTTTTCTGCCGGATTAGCAACACCCAATCCGAAGAACGATACTCGTGTTAATATCGGATTACCCTTAATTGCAAAATATGCTTGTTCATCACCCGCAACAGGAAAGGTTTGCCTTCCATAGACGTTTCCAGTATCGCGTATTTGTTTAAATGAAGTTAGCTCTGTTAAATCTATTTCTACATCCTGCCAACCCCTAGTCAACGGACGACGGTATTCGTAATAATTTGAAGAGTCAACACCAAATCGGATAAAGCAGTATGCTTTAGGGACCGACCCGGGTGTTATTTTATCCGGCATTGACCCATCACCATGGAAAAAGAGTTTCATTTTTTTATAGTTGAAAATATCCTGCGCTCTGTAAATTCGAGTAGCCATGCGTTCTTCGCCATAACGCAAGTTTCTAACGCCAACATTGATTGATTGCTCATTCATTTGGATATCTATAGTCGGATCAGGATTATTCATCTGACGGGGTGCAGAAACACCCGGAGGCATTGCATAATAATCAGGAGCTTCACTGTTTTCCCATAAATTCACAAAGGAAATAGCTAATACACTATCATTCGGATTTACATTCTGCAAATTGCTTGTTCTTTGCCATTGCGAACCCAATAACCTCCAATCAGCGACTGCGGCTTTAAGCTTTCCACCTTGGTAACGAATTCGTACATATTGAATGTTTGAATACGATGGTGTACCGAATTTTGATGTCGGTTTTCGGACAGGAATTCTATATAAATGCCAAGTATATAAACCTGCATATCCAGAGCCTCCGACAATTTGGGGATTATTTAAAGGATCAGGATTAAGATCAACTTCATAAGTAAAATAGCTATTTGACTCAGAAATATTCATTCCATTATTACTATTGAGCATTTCTTGGTCAGGAAATTGTCCCATTTCTGAAACTCTTGCATTACCTTCATAATTATTATAATGGGAAAAGTCAATCCAAGTACGGCTCTTGTCTTCCTTATTGAAATCGAATGCATAGTCGTCTCGGGCAGGGTCATCTTCTAAATTCAAAGGATAAGGATAGTGCACCTTTTCTTCCGTATTGTCTAATGTATCCAACCCTGTATCTTCGCCGGCGTCTATTATACCATTCGGAACCGGATTCGTTTTGGTTGAACCGTCTTCGGTATCACCGCGATGGTTAGGAATAATGTCTTCGCTTATTTGACCCAAGTCAATAAACATTTTTGTTTGACCTGCTTCCCAATCTTCGATACTCATCATAATTTCAATAAATTCTATGTTTTCATTATCAAAATTCGTATTAAACGAAGAGAGCAATCTTTGCATACCACCCCAAATTTTTTGCTTATTGTTACCTTTATCTGCAAAAGCCGGTTCTTGATATTGTGGGTTTAATGTATCTAAAAATTCAGGATTCTTATTATAAATACCCCGCATGTATGGATCAAAACTTATATATAACGGACTTATATTCTGATTTCCTTGTTGATAAGATTTATTGTTCGGGTAAACATTACGTATTGGTACTCTCGGTATAATATATTGGAACCAAATCATATTAGCACGGAATTTAGCCGCTGTAGAGTCGATGTCCCAATACCGAGCATCATTCGGTTGTGATGAGAAAGTCCATTGAGTTGGATTCAAACCTAAAGTTATGTAACGTTGTGCACCTTCGAAGTTATCTATATAAACGACCGGCGAATTCATATCTGATAAAACATCGGAAGTTCTTTTATTTGGGGTAGGCATCATCAATGCCCACTCTGCTTTGAAATTCATAGAAGACTGAACTTTTGTATCATAAAAAGGCAGATAATCTAGGAGTTTTGTCAACCAAGGGGTATCCCAACGGAATTCCGCATCAAGACCAAACATACTATTCGAAACCGGTTCTTCGCCCAACATTACGCGGTCGATAATAGCTGATTGATCATAATACATAAAAGTTGCACCAAGAGTCGCATTTGCTCTTCGTGTTTTTAATAAAGCATAATCAGCTCGGATACCGGCTAATGTTCTTGTAGAAATATTAAAAATATCGTGCTTTTCGTATTCAACCTTCAAATTCGCGTTCGGTTGCATAGCACGAGAACTTTTCATAGTGATGGTACCGGAAAAATAGTCAACGACATAATCTTGATATTCTTTTAACTGAACACCATCCAGTGTTACACGAACACTATTCGGAGCTAAATTAAAATCATTAAGTACAATTTTATTCGATGAGGTACCGGACACTTCTCCTGATATGCGGAATCTATCGCGTGCTGTATTGCGAGCCGCGGCGGCATAAGTAGTATCATATACATCATCAAAAGTATATAACTCTGCTAAATCAGGGTTGCCGATTTTATCCTGTTTGAAATATTTACGCAGACCATCACCAAAAGGTTCCGAACTTGGGAAAGTAATTTCTCCATAAAGCGGATCAAAATACGGTTGGCGCAAATCAAACTGACCGTCAGGTGGTGCCGCTCCTGATCCATTAGTGACTTGATCTACTCCGAAAATGGTTACTAATTTATCGGGTACTCCTTCTAAAACATCGGTCGAATCGTTTGACTGTCTGATGTACCAAAGACTAATCTTTGTGTCAGCGGTAGCAACATTGGAAGCATTAATTTGATATATGTTCTTCATTTGACGCGACCAAAGAACTTTGAAAGCCGGTTGCAAATTTGGTCTATATATCAATTTCAAAACCATTGTATCTTTTTCTTTTGTTAGATTTGAAAATGTACCATAATAAATATCATCTTTCTCATCATCTGTCGGGCCTTCTATACAATAGGCAACAGCGTAGAATCTATCTTCGTGCAGGGATTTAAAATGAAGCGTACCTAAGTTTCTATCAACTCTATATCTTGTACTGTCTAATAACATAAAGCTAGCTTTTTCAACCCTGCCTTCGATTATTGGTGATTTTTTAAAGGAAGAAGAATATGGCTGGTTATAACCGACAGGTGTTAAAGTATCTATTGCAATACCGTTAGCAGAACGGGTTGCATAATCACGAATATCAGAAGCTGATTCATATACTTCATATCGCTTTATGCGATAATACGAACTCGATTTTGGTATTATAGGTGTGGAGTATTTAAAATACTCATCGTATATTTTTTTATAAGCCGTATCAAAGAAAAAGTGATTTTTTGCCCAATCGTAAGCTCTCAACGAGAAATATTGCTTGCTTGCGCCGCCTTTCACATCTACCCATTTTCTTTGACCACGTCTTTGTGAAAATAATGTTTTTAGGAATAAAGGACCAAATTGAAAATCAGTTCTTATTCCAAATAATGCTTCGCCGCCGCCAATCAATTGGGATTTTAGTGGTAATGAAACGTCTCCGACTTCGACCAATTTGATAATATCGTCATCTTCGCCTTCGAAACCAATTTTGAATTTGTTTTCGTAATCAAATACTTTTTTGGTATTCCAATCGGTACCAAATTTGAATTTGTCACCAATACTTGCCGAAACGTTTACTCTGATTTCCTGGTCGAACATAGGCGACCATTGACTTTGCCCGAATTGCGATGTCGTGCCGAGGTTCTGAGTGTCATATCTCAAACCCAATCTTACGTTTACTTCACCATTTACATTAATAGAAATTTCGGGTTTGCCGAAAATGCCTGTTAATGGATTGGGCGGGATTGGAATAGTCATACCTGAAACAGAACCCAATAAACCGGCTATATCCCTTTTGGAGAGAGATCTTGCAACATCATATCGAGTAATTAAGGAATCCCAAATTTTCTCTTGTATAACTTTTTTTCTATAGTTAAGATAATCATCCAAATTCAGTGCATAAGGTACTGCAAGTTCCACATCACCGTATTTTTCGTTTGATAACATTGTTCCGGTGGCAGAATCTAATTTTAAATTTTCATTGTATTCATCGGGTGGCGGTGTATTTAATGTACCGAATTCATGCTTAAAATATTGGTCACGCCATATTCGCGGTCGTGGTAAAAGTGTCCAATTTTGTTGTCTTTCTATGGGTTTTGTGGTATCCTTCGAGGTTGGTTCACCAATGCTCAAACGGGTATTTAGGAAAGTATTTAGTTTGGCTTTGGGAGATTTCACATTAGGTACAGAAGAAAACTCGGAATACAAATTTGTTTCCGCTGGGGAGTTGCTTTGATATATGTATGGAATTACAGCACTAAACAGAGGGTTTGTCCACACTATACCCAATACTACAAGATATAAAATTCTTTTACTCAAATTCAAGCACTTAACTAATATTAATAAAATTACATTAAAACAACATTTATGCCAATAAAACATAAACAGCTAAATAAAACTATATTTAATACAAAATCAAGTAAAAGAATATTCGATAAAACCTCTGATGTGAACTAAAAATATTTTCAAAATTATATACTAATTAATATTTTTCAAAATAATGAATTCAAATTTGATAAAAATTTATCAAAAATATTTAGAATTTAGTTTTATTATACGCATAAGTAAATCAATTATTGCTTGAAAAATGGCTTTTTTAATACTAATTAATTTAAAAAAAAGATAAAACATAAATCGGGTAAAAACGTCTTTTTTTACTGAAAATAATTTGAGACTATCATGAAATTTATACCGCAGAGCTACAAAATCCCAGATGAAGCAATGAAGCCATTCATAGACATCGAGGAAATTGAAGGCTTCTTGACATCTGTAAAGCCAGATAAAGCAAGAGTTAGAGAGGTTATTGCGAAATCACTGAACAAGAACAGACTTTCGCTCGAAGAAACAGCAGTTTTAATAAACGCTACCGATCCTCAACTGATTGAAGAGATCAAAAATGGTGCCCGTGAGTTAAAAAAACGTATTTATGGTGAAAGAATAGTATTATTCGCTCCTTTATATGTTGGTAATTTGTGTCAGAATAATTGCGCATATTGCGGCTTCAAAGCATCGAATTCTGATATTATTCGAAAAACTCTTGAAAAAAATGAATTAATCAAAGAAACAGAAGCGTTGGAAGATGATGGCCATAAACGCTTAATTTTGGTTTTCGGTGAGCACCCTAAATACAATCCCGAATATATTGCTGAATGTGTTCGAACTGTGTACGACGTTAAAAAGGGTCCCGGTGAAATAAGACGAGTAAATATTAATGCCGCTCCTTTGGATATTGAAGGTTTTAAAACCGTTCATGAATCCGGTATAGGCACTTATCAAATTTTCCAAGAAACATACCACGAGCCAAGTTATGCAAAATATCATTTGGGCGGCAAAAAACGAGATTACGAATGGCGCGTAACATCATTGGACAGAGCTTTTGAAGCCGGTATAGATGATGTTGGAATCGGCGCATTATTCGGTCTTTACGATTGGAGATTCGAAGTAATGAGTTTAGTCAGACACGTAAACCATTTCGAAGCGGTTTATAACGTTGGACCACATACAATATCGTTCCCTCGTATACAATATGCCGCAGAAATGAATATTGATCCGGCTTTTGCAGTTTCGGATGAAGATTTTATTAAACTGGTAGCTATTTTGCGTCTTGCTGTACCATATACAGGGATGATCTTAACAGCAAGAGAATCGCACGATATTAGAAAGAATCTGATGGAATTTGGAGTTTCTCAAATTGACGGCGGTACTAATCTTGAAATAGGTGGTTATGCCGAAGATGAACACGATCAGAATATAAAAAGAGAGCAGTTTAAGTTAAACGATGACCGTACATTAAATGAAATAATACAAGAATTATTGACAGACGGATTTATTCCATCGTTCTGTACAGCTTGCTACCGTCAAGGCAGGACAGGTCAACACTTTATGGAATTTGCCGTTCCGGGATTTGTCAAAAATCTTTGTTCTCCAAATGCAATGCTAACATTAGCTGAGTATTTAGAGGATTACGCTCCGGCAGAAACAAAGAAAATCGGATATGAGCTGATTGAAAAGAAACTAAAAGATATAGATCCGAAAAGACGTGCAGAAACAAAAGAAAAGATTGAGAAAATCAAAACGGGAATTAGGGATTTATATTTTTAAGAATATTAATCGATAGATTAACAAGCAGATGTCCAACTCTTTCAAAGTGTTGGACATCTTTTTTTATAGCGATAAGCAGCTGTGATTGTGTTAGAATTAATTAGTTTACCGCCCACGAAGGTACTATACCGGTAGCTTTTTCGTATAATTTTTCAGGCGCAATATCCAAACCGTTCTTCCAACAAATCGTTCCCAAGTTAAAATCTATTTCGAAATTTCTAAAAAAGTTTAAATCTTCCAAATCGGAAAATAACCCTTCCCTATTCGTGTATTCATAGAAGTCTATTTCTGAAACGGTACCATCAGAAAAATATACTTCTATCTTATAATCATTTTTATATAATGCTTTATTAATAGTTATCATAAATAATCCTTATAATGGTTGATTTTTTTCCAATTTCATTCCTAAACGAGCATTTTCCCATGCCACCTTAAGTTCTTCTTTGTGAATCGTTGCCCATTCGTATAGCAAGCCTAAGGCTCGCGCAGGAAGCGCCCCTTCCAAAATTTTTAAACTTTCAATCTCAACAACAATATTATATTCAGCATATTTAGCGTGAAAATGCGGTGGATTATGTTCATCATAGAACATATTAACTATTATTCCATAGAGACTAGATATTGTTGGATTTATTGTATTTTCCCACAGCACATCCGGCGAGGTGAAGCAGCCAGCGACATAGTCGTATTGGCGGACGCGACCTATCATTTATATATATCTCCTCGTGATCCTGCTTTGTAACAATAAACTAATACTTTTTCTTCGATTATAGTATATAGAAAACGGTACTTTCCATATCTCAAACGATAATGTTTATCTAAACCTTTCAGTTTTTTTTATATCTAATTCTTGGCGGCTTGGATTTTCAGCAATCATTTCGAACTTTTCGATTATCTCCCTCTGCTGCTTTGGTAACAGATTTTTAATGAATTTTTCGGGTTGGGATGCGAAAAGAACATTATACATTGGCGATTTCCATTTTCAATTGTTCTAAACTTATTGCCTTGCCCTCAGCTAATTCCTTAAGTGCCAGCTCAAAATAGGCCTCATCTTCTTTTGTAAAAACGTCATCAAAACTATCTATAATTTCAATGGTATTTTTATATTTGCCGATGAAATTTATTAAATCGCTATATATTGAATCCTCAACCTTTAATGTAAGTAATTTCATTATAAACTCATAAATTTAAATAATTAATAAAAACGCAAATCAGAATCAAATATTTTATTCCCACAATACTGATACGGACTCCACCCCATATACTTCTCCCACAGCACATCCGGCGAGGTGAAGCGGCCGGCGGCGTAGTCGTATTTGCGGACGCCGAAATCACCAAGGTAGCTTTCGTCGTCGCGCTCTTTGCCTATATATGTTTTGCGTGTTTTGCTTGTCATAAGTGGTATCTGCTCGCCAAATGGTTTGTAATCGTAAGCGGCGGTGATTGTGCCGTTCGAACTCGTTTCCAGCCTTGTACTGCCAAGATGGTCGGTTATGCGGTAGTGTGGTTGCCACGCCCCACCGTTTGCATCTCTTCGCCAGCTGATGCACGCCCCCGCGAAATAGCTGTTATATTCCACCGGCTGTAGAAATACCAGCTCGTTGGAAGTGAGACCGGCAGGAAAAAGAGTATCATATTTCGCAAAACAAACCATATTTCAGACAATTAATTTACACAACAATCAAAAATAAGTAATTCGGATATATTATTCAAATTATGGGCGAAAAATAAATCATTTTTTTTTTACGTTCAATCCCTGCAGGATTGTTGCATCGAATTATTCGCCCTTTTCTAATCATCTTCAATCCTTTCAGGATTGGCAAGATGGATCCCTCACATTGTTAGGAATTACAAGTATTCAATAATTCATATAGATACCTGCTTTCGCAGGTATGACAAACAATTCTTCACATTAACAATTTACAATTAACCATTGAAAATTAATATTCTTATCCTGTTAATCCTCCAATCTTGGCTATCCCTATTCAGATAATATTTTTTCAACATTATCAATTTTCAACAATACTCCAATCTTATTAATAGAAAAATTAGTCTTTATTAATAATTTGTATTATAAGAATAAAATTTATTATTTTAGCTTTTAGAAAAACGAAATACTTTGAAACGATATAAAGAATTTGACGATACAGTTTTCTAATAACACTTAATACTAATGTAAACTGTATATTTTTAGAAACATATTTTATTACCAATAACACAAGGAAAAATTAATGGTACTAAATAACTTAAGCTCAGCAAAACTAATAAAATTTGCTATACCGCTATTATGCTTCTTCGCCTCCCCGGCATTAAAAGCTAGTGAATTAACTTTAAAAATTCCTACGCTAAATCAATCGCAGAATAATTTATTATTAATAGGCATCATAATTTGCCTTTTAGGTATGTGCTTCGGATTTTACCAATATATAAAGCTTAAGCGGCTTCCGGTTCATCATTCGATGTCCGAAATATCTAATATAATTTTCCAAACCGCTAAAACTTATCTCATACAACAAGGACGCTTTTTGCTCTTGCTTGAAGGTTTAATCGGTGTAATAATCATATTCTACTTCGGATTCTTACAGCATACGCAATTAATTGGAGTAGTAATCATATTAGGTTGGTCTTTAGTAGGAATCACAGGCTCTTATGGAGTCGCTTGGTTCGGAATTAGAGTTAATACTTATGCCAATAGCCGTATGGCATTTGCTTCACTCGAGAAAAAACCACTCAAACTGAGCCAAATTCCTTTACAATCCGGTATGAGTATTGGTGTATTATTGATTTGCGTTGAACTTATGATGATGTTAATTATCTTGATGTATGTTCCACGTCAATTTGCCGGTGCTTCATTTATTGGTTTTGCTATCGGCGAATCACTCGGAGCTAGCGCACTAAGAATTGCAGGCGGTATTTTCACTAAAATAGCCGATATTGGATCGGATTTAATGAAAATAGCATTTAAATTGAAAGAAGACGACCCGCGAAATCCGGGCGTAATAGCAGATTGTACAGGCGATAACGCCGGCGACAGTATCGGACCAACTGCAGATGGATTTGAAACTTATGGTGTTACTGGTGTAGCTCTAATCAGTTTTATCGTTTTAGCTGTTTTTCCTCAATTTCAAGCTGAATTGATAACGTGGATTTTCACAATGCGTATCGCAATGATTATTACATCTATTGCGGCTTATTGGATTAATAATGGCATCAGTAAAATTAGATATAAAAATGCGGTTGATATTGATTTCGAGCATCCGCTTACTGCGCTGGTTTGGATAACATCTGTCCTCTCCATCGGCGCAACTTTCGCTATAAGCTATTGGCTTTTGAGAGATTTGAGTAATATATGGATTGTTCTATCAGTCATTATCAGTTGCGGTACATTAGGTGCGGCACTGATACCGGAACTGACTAAGTTATTTACAAGTACAAAATCAGCGCATACTCAGGAAGTAGTGACTGCATCACGCGAAGGCGGAGCATCGCTGACAATACTTTCCGGATTGGTCGCCGGTAATTTCAGTGCCTTTTGGGAAGGAATGTTGTTTGTGGGATTGATGTTTTTAGCTTACACAGCAAGCACATTCGGCTTGAGTGAATATATGGGCTACTCCTCTATCTTTGCTTTTGGTTTGGTAGCATTTGGCTTTTTGGGAATGGGACCTGTAACTATTGCAGTGGACAGCTATGGACCGGTAACAGACAATGCGCAATCAATTTACGAATTGTCACTAATTGAAAAACAAGAGGGCATTGAGTTAGATATTGATTCGGAATTTGGATTTGTCCCTGATTTTGAAAAATCCAAGTACTATCTCGAAGCTAACGACGGTGCGGGAAATACTTTTAAAGCCACATCGAAACCGGTTTTGATTGGTACAGCGGTTGTGGGTGCAACTACTATGATTTTTTCATTAATATTAGTACTGAAATCTGCCTTAGGAATCGATCCTACAGCCATTTTAAGCATATTGAATCCATATACTATTTTAGGCTTTATAACCGGTGGGGCTGTGATTTATTGGTTCACAGGGGCTTCGATTCAATCTGTAACCACAGGTGCCTATAAAGCTGTTGAATATATTAAAACTCATATTCATTTAGGAAAAGATGACGCCGAAAAAGCCGATGTTGAAACATCGAAGGAAGTTGTAAAGATTTGCACTATATATGCGCAAAAAGGTATGCTGAATATATTTATTGCCATATTCTCATTTACATTAGCGTTTGCGTTTTTCTCTGCTTCGGACACACTACATACCGCTCCAGCGGCGTTTTTCATTAGCTATTTGATTTCCATTGCAATTTTCGGTTTATTTCAAGCAATATTTATGGCTAATGCAGGTGGGTGCTGGGATAATGCAAAAAAAGTAGTTGAAGTCAACTTAAACGAAAAGGGAACGGAATTACACGATGCTACTATTATCGGCGATACGGTTGGTGACCCGTTTAAAGATACTTCTTCGGTCGCGCTTAACCCTATTATTAAGTTTACCACACTTTTTGGTTTACTTGCTATGGAAATCGCTATCGTTCCTGAATTTGTAAAAATAGGTCCTTTCGTGGGTGGTGCTTTCTTCTTATTGGCATTGTTTTTCGTTTGGCGAAGCTTCTACAAGATGAGAATACCAAGATAAGTTTTTTGGAAAACAATCTTGTTAATATTATTTAATACGTTCTCAAACTTCAGTTTAAGAACGTATTTTTTTCTTTTTAACATAGATGGACTTTACTTTTGTGAAGTCCATCTTAAATTATTTAGATAAATAGTCACATAATCTTTTTATAAGTATTTTATGATTTTCCTTGCTAATAAAGCCTAATTTACCTTCTATAAAATTACTCGGAATAACTGATAAATAACCTAATCTTATAAGAGATTCTTTAATTAATCCTGAATTAGAAAAATCAAGCGACTTCTCTTCAATCAGCATATCAAAGTCGGTTATATATTGATGAATTTGGGTACTCACACCACATAATAACAAATCTCCATATTTGGGTAGAATTTTCAGAATTAGTGCCGGTCGCTTTTTAAACATCCCATCTGAAGTAATTATGCTTGCAAGAATTATTTCACCTTCTTTCATGATTGGTTTTCAAAATATGGTTTATAATCAGGATTTGGCTCTTTTATCATATCAGTTGTATATTCCGGTTCGTCATCTCCATAAGCTTCGGAAAGATTGGCCATAGCAAATCTATACCATTCATCAGAATCATCCTCATTATCATTAATATTGAGCAATGGTTTAAACTGAATTCTCATTTTTTGGAACAAGTCCTTTAACAATATGAATTCTTGTCTATTTGCCGGAGTTACTATTATAGAAGTCATATATTATACCTATGTTAACTTTACTATTTATAAAACGTTCATATCGAATATTAATTGTTAATAAATTTACTCATCCGATGACTCGCAGTCAACGGATGAGTTTTTTTGTAACCAATTCCATTTTGATGTGTATATAAATCTGTGGCTTTTTGCATATAAATTCCGGACAAAATATGTAAAAGCGTTTCAGAATTATTTAAAATTTATTTAGGTGCTTTATGAAATCTTTAATTTACGTATTAGTAATAGTAATTTTATCACTACCCGCCTTCTCCGAAGATATATGGGAAACCTACCAACTTCCTCAAGACCCGGGGATTAATGACAAAATAGTTACTAATTTGGTTGAGACGCCCGATGGTAGAATTTTTATGGTCTCCGGCTGTAGTTTTCACCAGCTATACAACAATGAATGGACTAATATCCTAAAGGAATCTCAGTATTATGACGGTAATCACGCCAATATTCAATCTTTAACTTATGATCCAAATGGCATTATATGGGGAGCAAGTGAAATGGGATTTATGAAATACACAATTGCCACAGGAGTAATTGAGTATTTGGACAAAAATACAATGGTTACTGGAGAAGAAGGTACTTATGGGTACTTAAACGGAATGGTTATTGACAAAAATAATAATATTTGGTCTGTATCGAGAACACCATATTTATCGAAATTCGATGGTGAGAAGTTTACCGAATGGGACATTAGCTATGAAAACAAAATCTTAGCACTTAATTTTTATTCCGCGAAAATGATAACTGATAACGCAGATAATATCTGGATTACAGGTGATGACGGGGTAATTAAAGTAGCAACCAATTCGACTGTGAGTTCGCTAAACTACGTGAAATATTCGCTTGAAGATATGAAAATCACAGAGGGTAATATTATTGATATTTACTTTGATTCGAAAGATAGAATTTGGGCTTCGGGATTAAAGGGTGAGATTTCCTATTTTGACGGTACAACTTGGATTGAAGTCCCAATTCCGGAAGAAATGCAAGGTGTTAAAAATGAATACGGTAACTTTTTTATAAATTCAATTCTGGAGACCAAATCTGGCGAAATGCTTTTCTTCTGGAATTGTGCAGGCTTTTATTTAAGTTATGGTACTGATGGAATTCTTATGAAAAACATGTATCCAAAAGACTTTTTCAATGATGATTTGGATTTGGGATTAATATTCGAGGCAATTGTTGCTCACGATGGAAGCATTTTGCTAGGTACTTATAGCAATTCACTCGTTAAATTCAGCCAAAGCACCTCGGTTAATGATGAATCGGCTAATACTCTCATTATCTCCCCTAACCCGGCAAGCGATTATATTACTCTAAACATGGAAGACCTAAACCCCATGCTAAAGCATGGGGTTGATGAAAACTCAAATAAAATCCAAATTTTTAATATTCTCGGTGAAATGCTTATCACCGTACAAACAGGTAGCTATCAATCGGTAAAAATCGATATATCAGATTTACCAACAGGTATTTATTCTATAAAATCAGGATTTAAAGTAACTAAATTTATAAAAAAATAAAAAAATCTGCTATGTATTTATACTTGTAATTTTATTATTCCACGAAATTTTCGTAATTTTGAATTCCGATGAGCAACACGAACAATTATCGGAAAAAATGACAAGAATTTTGAATAACGGCAAAAAAAAAATAAAATATATAACAGACAAATCTGTTACAGAAGTCAATTGTTTTTACAATTGGCTTTTTTTTTTGCCTAAACCTCCGCTCACGCTTAAAAGCTCCTCAATTATCATTTATCTCATATTTCGAAAAATCATATTTATTTTTTATTAAAGTTTGTCTTTCCAAGGCAAACTTTTTTTTTATCATTTCTAATTGGAGATACTAAAATGTACCAACAACCACAAATCAACTCAAAACAATACCACACCGCTTCTAAAAGATTAAGAAGCTTTTTCGAAAAGAAAGGATTTATCGAAGTAGCTACACAATCGAGATTAAGCATTCTATCGGCTTGTGAAGACCCAAGCACAATTGCCACATTTCAATATTCCGGTATTGTATGGCCCCTGAAACAAACCGGTCAAATGGATTTAGAGTATGAATTACTTACCAATCCGGAATATCCGGGTGTATTTTGCCAATCAACGTCCTATAGACAAGAAGCAAACCCAATTCCGGGCAGACACGACCTCATTTTCCCAATGTTTGAGTTCGAAGGTCGCGGCACTATGGACGATTTGATTACACTTGAAGCCGAATTACTCGAATATCTCGGATTTTCTAACAAAATAATCGAAGATTCACCATTCTGGGAAAACAACAAGCATGATACAAAGCAAGATGGATACGTAGAATATGATTACGCCACGCTTTCGGATTATATGGGTGTGCACGACTTAACAGCGGTGGAAGAAGAACGGATTTTAAATGAAATATCCCCTGTTTTCTTTTTGAAAAACTTTCCCGAATACACTCACCCATTTTGGAATATGAAGCGCAACGACGACGGAGCGACTGCAAAAAAGGTTGATGTTATATTATACGGAATTGAAACAATTGGCAGTGCGGAGCGCGAAATTGACCCAAAAGTTATGCTTAGTAGATTCCATTCTATTTCAGATGGCAAATATTCCGAGCTTTTATACGCACAATTTGGTTTAGCACGTGTTATGCGCGAGTTGGGTGAGTTTTTGGACCTAAATATGACCCCAAGGTTCGGTGGCGGAATAGGAATGACTAGGATGATTAGAGCGTTGAATTTAGCTAGAAAGCTATAGTTTTAATTTTACTCATCGGATGACTGCAAGTCATCCGATGAATTATTTCATGCAGTTGTCCACCACCTCGAAGGTGCTGGACAACATTTTTTCAAAAATAATTTGGAATTTAAAATTAATTTATTAATTTTGTAAAGTTTACTTTACATTTTTTACAGTTTGTTTTACTTTTTGTCAAGTTGGTACGATATGAAAACAAAATATCTGCTTCCGCACTCGCTGAAATTACCCGGTTGGATAATTTTAGGTATAGGATTATTATTTGGTGTTTTGGCTTATGGATTTGATGAGACAATTCAATTAATTGTCAATATGCCGGCACTACATTACACAATGCCGTTTGATCATAATTCCGGCTGGTTTAAAATCACTAACAACAATATCACTGATGAATTAGCGGGTTTATTTATTATAATCGGCTCATTGTTAATTACTTTTTCACAAGAAAAAATTGAGGATGAGTTTATAATGAAAAAAAGACTTGAATCTTTGGTTTGGGCTGTCATTGTTAATAGCATATTAATGATTTTGTCGCTTTTTGCTTTCTATGGTATGTCCTTCTTTATTGTTCTCATTTTTAATGCCGTTAGCATACAGATACTATTTATAATTAAATTCAAACTCGCATTAAAAAAAGGATATTAATATGAAAACACGATATCTTCTTCCTCACTCACTGAAATTACCGGGTTGGATAATTTTAGGAATTGGTATAGTTTTGGGAATATTTTGGCTTATTTTTATGGATAACATAAAATTTCCTACCTATATGCCGGCTTTGTATAATAATGATTTTGATCAAAATAATCGAGGTTGGTTAGTAATGATTACTAACGGTTCGATTGTAGACGAGATAGCTGGATTATTTTTAATTGTCGGTTCATTATTCGTTGCCTTATCGAAAGAAAAAGTTGAAGATGAACGATTTATGAAAATTCGATTGGATTCGCTAGTATGGGCTGTAATAGTAAATAGTATAGTCTTAATTATTTCTTTATTTATGGTTTACGGTTTGGCTTATATATATATTATGAGTATAAGTCTTGTTAGTTTACCACTACTATTCATTTTTAAGTTTAAATATTCATTAATAAGAGAACCTGATACTGAAAAAAAGTATCAGTTTACGCACCCATTGAGAGCAGTTGGTTGGATTTTATTGATATTAGGAATAATATATTGGTTATTATTAATGAGATTTCACAACATTCACATATATGCCAATATGCCAGCACTTTACAACGATGGTTTTGTCCAAGGTAATAATGGATGGTTTAAAATTGTTCCTCATGAATCAATCTCAAACGAACTTATTGCATTGTTTATTATCTTGGGCTCATTATTCGTAGCTTTATCGAAAGAGAAAATCGAAGATGAATTTATAATGAAAATACGACTCGAATCACTTCTTTGGGCTTTGATAGCGAACAATATCTTGCTGATAATCTGCATATTCTCTTTTTATGGTATGACATTTCTTGCCGTAATGTTATATAGCACTATTAGTTTTCCATTAATGTTTTTAATAAAATATATAATTACGTTGAGAAGGGGCTACTAATATGATAAACAGACTTAAAGTAGAGAGGGCGATAAAAAACATTACACAAGAGGAACTTGCCAAGGAAATCGGTGTCAGCCGTCAAACGATTAATGCTATTGAACTCGGCAAATACGTTCCTTCGACTGTGCTATCGTTAAAAATCGCCAGATTCTTCGGGCGAAAGATGGAAGAAATTTTTGAATTGGAAGAGGGTGATTAAAAAAGTAGAGACGGGTCTCAGACCCGTCTCTACTAAACAATTCAAATTTAATCATTTACTCATCCGATTACTTCCCTGTAATCGGATGAGTTGTATAATTATCTTATTTAACAAACCTATATTCCAATTGTCCCCTATCCATCAATGTCGGGAAAATTTCCATTTGACTTAGGGGTTTGCCCGGTTTTGCTTTATTCAAAAGCACCATTGAATAACTTTGATAATGGAACAAACGGCGGAATTGATCGACTGTTTCAAAACCACTGCAATATATAATCGATAGATATTTTTCAGGATTTTCAGGATTAGCGCAATTCAAGAGCATCATATTACCTTCAGAAGGTAATCTTAATTCACGAACTTGAATCTCAGGTCCCATTATGTTAATACCCTCAGGATACTTGTTCATCATCTCTTTATAGAAACTGTTATTCGTCATATCACCAAGAACAATAATAGATCTATTCGCCCAATCTGATTCTTTAACATCGTCTATGGATTTCGCATCCATAGTGTAATCGCTTTCTTTAACCATCTTAGCAAATTCTTGAGCGATAGCAAAGTCTTTTGAGCTTTTCGACGGTAATATCAATAAAGGATTATCGCCCAAAGTCAAGCTAAAGCTATAAGGAATTTCCCATTTGTTTAATCTTCTCAAGCATTGGTAATCAGGGTCAACTGTAATTGATCTCACTTCGGCACCTGTTTTATAACCGAACTTGTTTACCGAATCCGTCATTACAAAATTTTGCCAAACAGTTCCTTTGTCTGTTATAAATTTAACCGGTACTGACATATAATATTTAAGATCCTGATTAACTTCAAATGTCAATGAATCGCCCTTCAATTTAACGTTATCGAGTTTTAGTTTTGGAATGGCGGTATTATTTAGATATTGGTCGAAAATTTGGTCCACAGGTACGGTAGAGCCTGACATTTGACTTGCCATTGAGAAGCTAAGAAGCATACTCATCCAAGATGCGCGTCTGCCCTTATACTTTTTCGCGAAACCTTTCAAGACTTTAAAGAACTGATCATCGCCCATAGATTTAAGCAATTCATAGAACAAGAAACCGCCCTTTTGATAACCTATTACAGCATCGTTTGTGTTTTTCTGTGATTCGAACTTTACAAGTGGGTAATTATCTTTTTCAGGTAAAGATTCCATAGAAAGCAATGCTTTCTTTCTCCAATCCAAAGCGGCATCGGGTTTATTTGCTAAAACATTGTAATAGTAATTTGTTGAGAATGTAGTTAAACCTTCACACCAATTTCCGGAAGAATAATTAACATAAATGCTGTTACCCCAATAATTATGAACGAATTCGTGAGCTAAGGAACCCGGAGCCAAAACTACCCAAGGTAAAGCCATCAATTTGTTCGAAAGCAATGTATATCCCGGCATTCCAAATCCTGAAGCAAAGAAATTCTCAATAATTTTAAATGCTGAATAAGGATAAGGACCGAAAAGTCCGGTATAGTATTTATAATATTCAATTGAAGCATTTAAGAAAGTTTTTGCTGTAGGAGTTGGAGCAAATGTGTAAACGCTAAAAGTTTTTCCATCATAAACGGTATCAATACTCATATAACGACCACCGACTAAAATCATATCGTCTGTTGGGAGTTCCGATTTATAATTGTAAATCGCTGTTGTGCCTTCTTCTTTTCTTGAAACCATAGTGCCGGAGGTAATAATAGTCAATTCTTTTGGAACTGATATTTCAATATCGAAATCGGCAAGGTCTTTATCGGCTTGCGGGAAATAACTTCCGCCAGGCAAATATATGCCTTCGCCAGCTGAATCAGCGATGATACCCGGTGTATTTGAATGTTTTTGGTTAAGTAGTAAAATATTTGGTGAATGATTAACTATTCCGCTGTATTTAATATTAAACTCGGAAATCTCACCATTTTTCGATTTAATGGTAATTTCCTGATACATACTATCGGTTGTGGTTTTATATTCTAATTGACCATCAGGTGAAGTTATACTCTCGATTTTCAAATCCTTCAATAAACCGAATGTCGCAGATTTAGTGATAGGATTTTTAAATCTAAAATTATCGGTACCTTCGATTGAATGTTTCTTAGGGTCAAGCTTTATTTTGATTTTATGACTGCTAATGAAGTTCTCATTTAAAGCTCCACCCATTCCGGCTTGTGAGCCGGAACTCATTTCGCGTTTAATATTTTCTAAAACAATTATATAATCGCCTTCGCCTTTATGCTCTTTATCGAAATCCGGTTTAGCTCCAGACTCCACATAAACAGGTGCTATAACAGCTATTTTGGCAGATTTATCGCGATCAATAACTTTTTGAACGGTTCCAAGATAGCTATTGGAATGGAAATCGCCATTAAAATGGACTACTTTCCAGCCTTTGTTTTTATTGATAAAATCAACAATACTCTCTCCCATAGTTTCATCTTTAATTACTTGCGCACCATAATATAAAGCAAGAGTATTTTCAAGATTCGCCGATACAGGAGCATTTGTATCCATACCCATATTACCTTTCATTGTATTATAGAAGTTTTTCATATAGATATCTTCTTTTATCTGCATTTTTTTGGCGATAAAAACTCTTTCCGCGGTAGGTAATTTTTCAATTCCTGTCCAACCGTCGCTTGAATAAACAGCGGCGTATTTACGTGGGATATTTGCGGCTATAACAGGAGCTTTATTAGCTTTTGCCAATTCAACCAAAGGTCTATAGAATTTCATATAATCAGGCCAAGGACGGCTTGTTTTATTTAATTCATCCTCAGTGATTTTGCCTGCTAAATAATTATCAATAACAGGTTGAACATCGCGTTCGAACATTTCCAGCGAAACTGCTGTCTTAGTATTCAATTTATAAACGTTTTCAAGATATTCTTTTTGGAGGTTATGGATAATTGAATCATCGTGAAATTCTCCAAAGAAAATAATATCTTTTTTTACGGATTTCTCGACTAATTCTTTCATCGTGATTTTTTTTCCGGTCGCCGTTTCATAAATGGCATACTGCCGTTCGGCAAACACTTTAGTACTAACTATTACTAATAGTATTATAACAAAAAACGTTAGAGTTTTTTTCATAAATTTCCTTTTTTAATATGTATTATTTAATTTTTAATATATGCAAATTACTAATAATGTCAAGATTTACCAAATCAACATTTCATTCATAAGCTGTTTTTATATACAACAAATGTTTTGGCAACTTTATCACCAATTCGTTGTTTTTCTTTCGATAAAATTATGCTGAAAATTCCTAATAAATTGAAGCACGGTAAACCATCAATCAAGCGGATTCCATTTCGTAATATACTCTGCTCAAATGATATTTTACTAAACTCGTCGTTAGTAACACGAAGACCAAGCAGGAGTTTACCCACCGTTCCTCCTAAAAATGTTTCTAATACGATCCAATATAAGAATATAATCCCAAGAAACATCCCACAAAGCGGATCGAAAATCCCCCATAAGTGGTCTTCTTTTGTCATTAACCATGTTCCTTTGACTATATAAGTAGTTGGGAAAAAGAATATACACCAAATGATTAAATCCAATAACGAGGCAAAAGCTCGTATCCAAAAACCG
Organism: bacterium; assembly: GCA_037127915.1. Lineage (GTDB taxonomy): Bacteria > Bacteroidota > Ignavibacteria > Kapaibacteriales > UBA2268 > JBAXXL01. Next base: position 55,952 of record JBAXXL010000016.1, on the reverse strand, counting down.
GCAAATTTTACATTCATATAGCACCAAGATTCATATATACAAATACAAAAAGGTACAACCTTTAGAACTGCTAAAATACAAAAAAGTTTGCAAAAAAAATCCGCTGAGGCGGGGGAAGCAACAGCGGAAACCAAGCAATGGGGCGTATCATCCCTGCTATGCTATGGAGGGCAATTCTTTAATACTCGAAAGAACTTTACCTAGGTAATTTATTTTATTGATCTTGTTAATCAGTAATGGCTTATATTTTGGGTTTTCAGAGATTAGCTTAATGGTATTCCGGTAGAAATAGACTCGCTTGACTAATAAATAACCATCGAATCCAATAACAGCAATTTCCCCATCTTTCGGTTTAATTGATGAAGAAACTAAGAGATAATCGCCGCTTTCGATACCGGCATTAATCATAGAATCTCCCCTAACCTTGAAAAGGGAATTTGCTTTTGTGAGGCTTTCAAAGCCTGCTATTACGGAAATATCATTTTTTGTTCTTAGCATCTCTACTATTGTTTATTTAAAAACAAAGTAAAAGCACATATTATGCCAAAAGTGGATATCAGAGGGATTATTTTTTTGTAATGAGGTCTCAAAAGAAGGCTACCCTCTTTGGTGATAGCCTTAGGTTTCACAATAACAATCCCATATTAGCAACTTAACCTATTTCTAATCAAAGAAATTTGTATTTCGCATTACAATAATAATACCAATGTATAAAACAATAGGAATAACCAAACTTTTATAATGCAAATTCTTTCTGTACTTCACCAAAAAAACAATTGCTATTAAAGAAATTAGGCAAAACAAAATCGGTACCAAAAAAAAATTAACTATTCTAACGTAATACAAAACACGGCCATAAAGTGGAGCATAACTTAATAAGTCGCTTCTCATTGGGTGATCATCAAGATTTGTAATCTCTCCTGATTTGTTAAAGGTTTGATAGGGGACTTCTTTCTTATAATTTGGTAAATATTTGACATATGTTAACTCATACAAATATTCATCATATAGTAATGAATAACTGCATAGGAACATCGTAGTTATTAAAAGTATTATATAAAAATTTGAGACTCGCTTCATTTTTTTTCCCCTATTTAATTTCTTTTTAAAGTTTGAATTTATTGATATCTTTCCCATAATCTAATTCAACATTCATTTCTTCTAAAATCCTGGTTTCGTGCGGTACATCCAATCCTAATTCGTGATATGCCAAAACCATTTGCTCAAAAGCATCTTTTAGCATTTTTCGGCAATCTTCTAAACTATTACCTTCGGTTACTACTTCAGGCCATTCTAAAAGCTGTCCCATTTAACCACAGTCGATCTTCGTATAATTTGCTTTATAAATCATCTTATTATTATTTTTTGTTTAACTTTATTTTTTTTTGAAGAATAATTGTTGGATTTATTGTATTCTCCAACAGCACATCCGGCGAGGTGAAGCTGTTGTATTCAAAGAAGAATTGTAATATTTTAACAAACCATATTTGATTAATGGATAAAACGAAATACCATTTTCTCTAAACCTAATTGATAATTCTTGAATTTAATCGTGTTGAAAAATTTACAATTAATCATACTATCATCGTAATAAATATATATAGAATCAACTTTACGATATGAATAGTTCCCTTTAAATTTTGGAAATAATTCCTTTATTTGCTCTTTTGAAAGATTTGTAAATAAGGAATCTGTCATTTCAGATATTTCCCATTCAAAATAATTTCTCTCATCTTTTTTTAATCTTATTGGTTTGTTTTGCCAACAAATGAAAAAGGCCCTGAGATTTTTATTTATAAATTTACCACCGATCAAACAATTCTCTGGTTTTACAACAAAGGGTTTTGACAATCTTTCCCGAGTAAATACTATTTCTAAATCAGTTTCTTGTAAATAATGATATTTTTTTTTCCAAGAATAAGAAAATATATTTTCACCATCATACATATCGAAATTTGATAATTTTAAACAATAATTATATTTTCTAACAGCATAAACTGCAGAATTATGATAAAATACAGGTTTATTAATCTCAACTACTTTCGAATTGAAACTTAATGTTGGCATTTTTTTGGTTTTTTCGGTTTGATTACAAGCCCCTAGAAAAGCAAAAATCATAATTAATGAAATCAGAATCGTATTTTTTTTCATATCTATCCTATATTTTAGATAATTAATTTAAACAACAATCAAAAATAAGTAATTCGGATATATTATTCAAATTATTCGTGGAAAATATATCAATTTCTTTTTTTTATCCTGTTAATCCTCAAATCCTAGCTATCCTGATTATGACAATCCCACAAATCCTCGTTCTGACCAAAAAAAACTGGTTACCAAGCAAGTGCTTAGCAACCAGTTAAATTTATTCGTTAATTCATTACTTTATGATCTTTATGAACTTTACGAACCTAATAAACTTAAAAAACTATTCTTTGATTTTGTCAGCTCTGTATGTATCCCAAACAAAGTATAAGAATAATACAACGAAAGCAACAAGTGCTGCAATTTCACCGCCTATGAGGTTTTTATCCCATAAACCAAGCCAAATATTCACACCGAAGAATTTAAGTAAAGCGCCTATAATACCGAATAGTGCGGCACCGGCTATGAAACCCGATGCAATCAATGTTCCGCGCTGTTCGCGTTTTAAAGAGATTGCTTTATCTTTCGAACTCTTAGAAACGTAATAAGCCAACAGACCACCGGCGACCAAAGGAGTATTCAATTGTAGCGGCAAATACATACCTAAAGCAAACGCCAAAGGTGGAATACCAATGAAATTCAATAGTAATGCAACTAAAGCACCTAATAAATATAGGAATATTTTTTCATTAGCTTTTTCTTTCTCAGTTTTGCCCGCAGGAACAAGTTCGCCCTTTGCATTGGTGATTGCGGCAATTATTTCACCTTTTACTTTTTTATCAGCTGGTACAAGTACGCCATTTATATTTTGCGCACGAATTGTCTTAACTTCTTGTTTATCACTCATTATTGGAGAAATGACAGCCGCCATAGCATTTGCTTGAGGAGCAACAAGCGGTTTAGCGTTTTTCTTTTCCGCTTTATAACGAGCCATAAGTTCAGGACTTGCTGTGCTATCTACGACGGATTTAATTTCTGTTCTTGTGAATATTTTTTGATTAACTAAATAATCGTTATCCGTAAAACCAAAAGTGCTATTAAGCATAAAAATAACCACACCAACCGTAGCGGCTGATACAAGCATACCTAAGAATTTCCAGGATTCTTGTTTGCGTGGTGTTGAACCCAGCCAATAACCGACTTTTAAATCTGTGATAAAACCACCGGCTACTGACAAAGCAGTACAAACAATTCCGCCGAGTACCAATGTTGTAGTCATACCGGAATTGCCTTTCAATCCCATAGCGGCGAAAGTGAACGATGCGATAAGCAAAGTCATCAAAGTCATACCGGAAACAGGATTGGAACCAACAATGGCTATAGCATTTGCGGCAACGGTTGTAAACAGAAATGAAATTATTACAATAGTTAAAAATGCCACAACTGCTTGAGCAAGACTAATATTGAAGCCTGTGATCAAAAATACTAAAAGTGCAATTGCTGTTAAAGCAATCATCATCATAATAAATGACATTTTTATATCACGTTGCGTACGTTCAACAGTTTCATCCGCATCAGATTTACCAAAAATACTGCCAAATGCTAATTTGAATGCGGAGCCGATAACTTTGGATGATTTCACAATACCAATCATACCAGCCATTGCAATAGCACCGATACCGATATAGCGGACATATTCTTTGAAAATGATTTCCGGTGCCATTCCTGCAAAAAAGTTACTGCCAGCCATTAATGCGGCTTGATTAAATAGCGGTACTAACACAAACCATGCGAATAGTGAACCCATTGCAATAATCAATGAGTATCTTAAACCAACTAAATAACCAAAACCAACTATTAGCGGGCTGACACCAAAGCGGAATAAAATTTTGGATTTATCGGCTACCTGAGCGCCCCATCCAACAACACGCGAAGTAAATTCTTCAGCAAACAGCCCCGTATAAATACAAATAAAATCGTATATACCGGCAATTAGACCACTGACGATTAATGCCTTGGCTTGATTACCACCCTTTTCGCCCGACATTAGAATTTCTGTTGTAGCTTTAGCTTCAGGGAATGGAAATTTTCCGTGCATATCTTTTACGAAATATCTTCTAAAAGGTATTAAGAATAATATACCAAGGCAAGCACCCAAAAATGCGGCTATGAAGATATGAAAGAAATTAACATCCAAACCTAAAATGTATAAGCCCGGAATTGTAAAAATTGCACCTGCAACTACTACACCGGAGCTTCCACCGATAGATTGAATAATTACATTTTGACCCAGCATATTTTTTTTCTTGAATGCTGTGCTTAATCCTACTGCGATAATCGAAATTGGTATGGCGGCTTCGATAACTTGACCGATTTTCAGACCTGAAAATGCGGCGGCACCCGAAAATACAATCGCCATGATAATACCCCAAAATACTGACCAAGGGGTTACTTCTTTGATAACAGAACTTAACGGCATCACGGGTTTGTATTCTTCACCCGCTTCGAGTTCACGGTACGCGTTCTCCGGTAAATCTGTGTTTACGTTCGTTTCAACGTCCATTTATGCTCCTAAATTTTATTTATATAAATTTAAAAATTATTTTTCCGAAATTACGAATATTTTAAAAACTATCAATATTCTATTCTCTATGATTTATAATTATTGCTTATTTTTCTCTATTTCGAAGACACCAAAAATATTTTTGAAATAGCTCAATTTATCATTTTGCAGGCGGATACAATAAACAGACCCGTCTTCTTTATCATCCTGAGAAAGTATCTGCCCACATCCGTAAAGCAGATTAATTTTGCTCATTTCTGTATATGGCAATTTTAACCAAACATCGTTGCTGTTATTGTCATAGATTTCTTTGATTTTATCAAGCAATCCCTGTATATTAATTCCCCGCGTAGCAGAAATAAATACCGATTCAGGATATTCTTCTTTTATTCCGGTAATTCCTAAGCGTTCTTCCATTTTATCGATTTTATTAAAGACAAGCAAAACCGGTCTATCTTTAATATCCAATGATTCGAGTGTGGTTTCAACTGTTTTTAATTGGTCACGGAAATTTTCAAGCGACACATCAACTATATGGATGATTACATCGGCTTCTGCGGCTTCTGCTAAGGTTGAACGGAAGGAAGCCACAAGATGATGGGGTAATTTGCGAATAAAGCCTACGGTGTCCGAGAGCAATGCTTTAACACCACCGGACAATTCAAATGTCCTAACAGTGGTATCCAATGTTGCAAAAAGTTCATCTTTGATATATACATCGGCTTCTGTGATTGCCTTCATCAAAGTAGATTTTCCCGAGTTTGTGTAACCCACCAAAGCAAAGCGCGGAATACCGACTCTCCCCTTGCGCTGAGTTTCGCGAACCAACTCTATATTGATGAGCTTTTCTTTTAAGGCTTGAATTTTATCGCGCAAAATTCTCTTATCAGTTTCTATCTGAGTTTCACCCGGACCTTTTGTACCGATACCACCGAATTGCTTAGATAAATGGGTCCACATACGTGTCAACCTCGGAAGCAGATACTGTGTTTGCGCCAATTCGACTTGTGTTTTTGCCTCCAGCGAGCTAGCTCTTTTTGCAAATATATCAAGAATCAGCCCCGAGCGGTCAATTACCTTGATTTGGAAGGCTTTTTCCAAATTACGCACCTGCATAGGTGACAAATCAACATCGAATATTACTAATTGGACATTGTTTTCATCTATATATTCCTTTATTTCCTCTACCTTACCTTTGCCGATTAATGTCGCTTTATTCGGACCTTGAAGCTCTTGAGTAAATTTCTCAACAATTTCCGCTCCCGCAGTTTTTGCTAATTCACAGAGTTCATCAAGGTATTCATATGCTAAATCTCTATTTTCGCCTTTTCTAATAAAGGTTACGGCAATAGTATCTTCGTTCTTTTTTGTACTTTCCAACTTATAAATTCCAGCTTATCAAGATATAAAATGCAAATATAAATTTTTATTGCGACATTTAAAATTTATTAGGTACGATTTTGTAATTTTGTATTATGAATAGCGGCAAAGAAAATAATATAAGCATAGAAATCAATCAGGTCATTCGCTCTGAAAGGAAGACTTTTCGATTAGAAGTAAAAAACGGTAAAATCAACGTTATAGCACCTTTATGGGCGAAAAAAGATGATATTGACCAGATGATCCAAAGACATTCAAATTGGATTTTAACAAAATTAGATCATTACCAAAAGAACCCGATAATAAAAAAAGAATTTCTTACTGGGGAGACTTTTCTTTTTTTAGGTGAAGAGTATCCTTTAGTAGTTGAAGACAATCCTGCGTATGCAATGCGGTTTCATAATAAAGCATTTTATTTGGCAGAAGATTGTCGTGAGAATGCCGCGGCATATTTTGCACAGTTCTATAAACAAAAAGCAAAAAAAATAATAGCCCCTCGAACTATTGAAATCGCGGAGCTATTAAAAATTGATATTAAAAGCGTCAAAATTACCTCTGCTCAAAGCCGCTGGGGTTCGTGTACGAGCAAAGGTAATGTAAATTTTTCATTCCGTTTAGTTATGGCTCCACCCAAAACAATTGACAGCGTAATTGTCCATGAATTAGCACATAGATTCGAAATGAATCATTCTTCAAAATTCTATGATATAGTCAAAAGGATAATGCCTGATTACCGGGAACATGATTCCTGGTTAAAAAAGAACAGCCCAAAAATGCAATGGATCTAACTATTCCTCATCCAAAAAATACTTAACCATACGAATATCTTCATAAGCCTGTGGATGTTTTTTCCTATTTTCTATTTTCGTCATCAAACTATCTGAAAATGTTTGAGCGGCATTGTGCCCATAAGTATTCATTAGATAATTAATAGCAATTACTTCCGAAATAACTGTTATGTTTTTACCGGGAATGATAGGTAATTTAATATAGTTAACGTTAACATCGAGTATTTTGACGGGTTCATTCTCCAATCCTGTACGAGTATATTCCATTCCGGGTTCCCAATTTTCGAGTTCCACTATAACTTCTAATCTTTTTTGGAAACGAATAGCTTTCAATCCGAACATTGCCTTTACATCAATTATCCCTAAACCCCGAATTTCCATAAAATGACCAGCTATATCAGTTCCTGTTCCCATTAATACATCTTCTTTTCTTTTAGTAAAAATCACAACATCATCGGCAACCAAACGATGGCCTCTTTCTACTAAATCCAATGTGATTTCGCTTTTTCCTATACCGCTTTTACCAACAAATAACATCCCGATTCCATATATATCAACGAATGAGCCATGAACCGACATTTGTTCAGCAAATTGATCAGTTAAAAACTCCGATATCATTGAATAAACTTCAGTAGTCTCGTATTCACTGGAAAAAACACAGATGCCTGCCTCTTTAGCCATTTGAATCAAAGTTCCGGACATTGGATGTGTGTTTGTAACTATAATACATGGAACAGGAAACTTTGTAATACCTGCGAAAGCTTTTCTTTTATCCGGTTCCGATAAACTTGTTAAGTATTGAATTTCTGTATTACCGCAAATTTGCACCCTGCTAAAGGTAAATAATTCTGTAAAACCGGCCAATGCAAGTTGAGGTCTATGCAGGTTTTTATCGCATATTCTATTTTTAAATCCTATATCATCTGTTAATGATACAAGCTTTGCCGGCGATTCCAAAAGCTTTTCTACGAATATAAATTCAGGTTTTATTATCTGAGGATTTTCAAATTGGTACATTTTTTAACTCATCTACAAATATTACATAATTTTTATATTTAAAATTACGAAAAAAAAACCGCATCCTCGAGGAATGCGGTCTAAAAATATTTATTGTTTTTTTTAATTAACCACGGCTACTAAGCTGTTTGGTTTTTAATTTTTTTATCTGAGTTATTATTTTGTCCGAAGCCGTGTGCAGACTTTTGTGAAAATCATCGCTTGACTCGTGCGCCGTTAAGGTTGTGCCGGTCAAATTCACTACGATATGAACCTCTTTGTCGTTATCGTTAATAAATTCTACATTTGTACTGGTGATATTATCGTGATATTTTTGGAATCCTTCAGCTAACTTAGTTGCTGTTTCTTGTAGTTCAGGATGTGTACCCTTTGTGTGTCGGAATGTTACGTTTGTCTTCATAGCCATCTCCAAATAAGTATTTATTGATTTATATAATTTTTATCCCATTGGATAAATTTAATACTTTCTTTATTCATAATTATTACACGCAGTATAAATCAAATTGTTGTAAAATTGCCTGTTTTTAATGATTTTTTTTATCTAAAAACTAATGACACTGCCATTGATAGTTCGAATATCCCTGGTATTATCGGATACTTATCTTTTAACTCTTCGTGGGCAACATAAAATTGTGGATACAATTTTTCAAACATATCAATTCGTCTTGAATCATAAACATATGCGGCTTCAAATATCAAACCGCCTAACAGATACTTGCGTGTCCTTTTGTCAAAGCCTAATTCCATTCCCAAATAAAATCTTGAGATAAATGAATAAGTTGACTCATGAACAAGAGGCCCACCAATCCGTTTGTCTGCCGGTTCAGGAGAACTCACTGCTTCATTCCAATTGATTTTTCCAAAATTACAACCCAAACCAATTCCCACATAAGTGTGAAATTGAGATTTTATGTAAGGATTATATTCGGTTGTGAAAAACAATGGGTAGTTTTTTATTATAAGATCTTCGCTAACCCATCGCTCCGGACTTTCATTCGTAGGAAATATCTTTTGACCGTAGGAATCTCTAAAAGTACATTGATAAAAATATCCCAACAAACCAATTTTGATATTATTAAGTATTGTGAATTTTGTTCCTACTCCAATGATTGGAGATATAATAAATTCATCTTTGCTCCCACCGACATACTTTTTATAAACATTAAAAAAATCTTCTGCATTTGGTCCAGCCGGATACCCTACTAATAAATATATTGACTGGTCGAACTTATACTTTTGTTCACTTTTCAGTATACTATTATTAGATAAGAATATAACAAGTAATAATACCGCGATTTTAAATTTCATTTTTCTTTTTCGTTTTGTGCAAATCAATTCAATTAAAAATTAATACTTTTTAAGTATTAAACAAAATTTTGCCAGAAAAAAATATTTCTGCAAATTTGAATATCGTAAAATTAACAAAACGGTAATTAAATGAAAGATTTTAGAGCAAAACGCATTTTATCAATGCCCACATCCATTTTTGCAACGATGGCTGAGCTCACTTTTAAGTATAACGCAGTGAATTTAGGCCAAGGTTTTCCTGATTTCGCGGGACCGGAAATAATCAAAAATTCTGCTTGGCAGGCCATAAAAAATGATAAAAACCAGTATGCCCCTTCGGACGGAATACTATCATTAAGAAAATTGATTTCTGAAATAGATCAAAAACAGTACGATTTTAAATGGGACCCGATTAGTGAAATAACAATCACCGCGGGAGCGACTGAAGGATTATTTGATACAATCCACGCATTCATAGAAAAAGGTGACGAAGTAATTATATTTGAACCATTTTATGATGCCTATTATGCGGATGTAATTTTAGCCGGGGGAATTCCCAAATATGTTACTCTGAAGAAACCTGATTTTTCTTTCGACAAAGAAGAATTGAAAAGTCAGATTAATGTAAACACCAAAATGATAATTATAAACACTCCTCATAATCCAACTGGAAAAGTGTTCGCTTTAGAAGAATTAGAATATATTGCTAAATTAGCTATCGAAAACAACCTATTAGTTCTATCGGATGAGGCTTATGAATATTTAACTTTCGACGGTGTTAAGCATATACCGATAGCAACACTGCCGAATATGAAACACCGCACAATAACAATTTCTTCTACCGGAAAAACTTTTGGAATGACCGGTTGGAAGGTAGGTTACGTTTGCGCTTCGGAGCATTTAACCCAAGCAATAAGGAAAGTTCACCAATGGACCACATTTTGTGTTAACACTCCCGGTCAACATGCTATGGCAGAGGGCTTCAATCAATTCGAATCTTACTTGCCGGAATTTCAAAAACTCTATCAATCAAAAAAAGATTTGGCTGTAAAGTTATTAAAAGAAACACCGTTTGAAGTTTATGAACCTCTTGGAAGCTACTTTTTAATGATTGGTATTCCTGAAGGTATGTTTTTGAATGATGTAGATGCCGCAACCAGATTAATCACAAAGAATAAAGTTACAACAATACCGCCATCTTGCTTTTATAAAAAATCAGAAGAAGGTAGTACAATGCTTAGAATTTGTTTTGCCAAACAAGATGAAACATTAATTGAAGGTATCAAAAGATTGCAAATTGGATAATCACGAAAAATATATGGCTATGGCTATTGAATTAGCAAAATTATCTTTGGCATCGGATGATGTACCAATAGGGGCTGTTGTAGTACATAATGATAAAGTTATTGGCGAAGGATACAACAAAATCGAAAAGTTAAATAATTCCCTAGTACACGCCGAAATCAATGCTATAAATGATGCAATTAGTAACTATGGTTACAAGCACCTGCTAGATTGTTCAATATATGTAACGTTAGAGCCGTGCTCAATGTGTGCAGGAGCAATTGTTTTAGCCAGAATAACTAATTTGATTTACGGAGCGACAGATCCTAAAACAGGTGCTTGCGGAAGTTTATTTAATATACCTCAAGATGAACGATTAAACCACCGGGTAAATGTCATTTCGGGTGTCAAAGAAGATGAGTGTTCGCAATTACTGAAGAACTTTTTTAAAGAATTGAGAAAAAGCGGAAATGGAAAAAAATAATTTTCAAGCTGGAATATATCTTGTACCAACTCCAATTGGAAATTTGGACGATATAACTATCAGAGCGATGAAACTGCTTAAAGCAGCAGATATTATCGCTTGTGAAGATACGCGGACAACCGGTCAACTTTTAAAATTACTTGAAATTGATCACAGAAGAATGGTAAGTTTTCATGAACATAATGAAACACAACGTTCGGAAGAATTAGTAAAAGCGGCTCAGGAAGGTTCTATTGTTGCATTAGTTAGTGACGCCGGTTCACCCGGTATATCAGACCCGGGTTTTAGGTTAATCAATTTCGCTCGTCAATCGGATGTTTATATTACAGCTCTACCCGGTGCAACAGCTCTCATTCCGGCTTTAACCGCTAGCGGTTTCCCTACGGATGCTTTTGCATTTCTCGGGTTTCCACCTGCAAAAAAAGGGCGTAAAACATTTTTGGAAAGTATAAATAAATTCGATTTAACAATAATTTTGTATGAATCACCTCATAAGATAGTAAAGCTGATTGAAGAGATTATCAATCATTACGGAACAGTTATTGAAGTCTGTATAGCACGTGAAATTAGTAAAATATACGAAGAATATATCCATGGTACAGCCGATTATGTACTTACTCAATTAAAAAACAAACCTTCTATCAAAGGAGAATTTGTTGTTGTAATAAATATGAAAAAATATAATAAAGGGAATAAATAATGTTTATCACATTCGAAGGAATAGACGGGTGCGGCAAATCGACTCATATACGCCGCTTAGCTGAATATTTGGAGACGAATGGACAGAAGGTTCTGATGATTCGCGAACCCGGTGGTACAGTATTATCCGAAAAAATCCGTAGTATTTTATTGAGTCACGAAATTGAAATTAATCCAAACTCTGAACTACTTTTATTTGAAGCCGCAAGAGCTCAATTAGTTGCCGAGGTAATTGTCCCAGGAATAAATGAAGGGTTTTGGGTTATAGCGGACAGATTTTTCGATTCTACCTTAGCATATCAAGGTTACGGCAGAAAAATTGACCACTTCATTGTAAATAGGTTGAATGCTTTTGCTACGGGTGGCCTTATACCTGATCTGACCTTTTATCTTCAGATTCCATTAGAAATTTCCGCTCAAAGAACCGGAGAAAGAGAAAAAGACAGAATGGAGTGTTCCGGCGATGAATTTAACTCTCTAATTCATAAAGGTTTTGAGGAAATCGCAATAAGTAATCCGGAACGCGTTATTGTCATAGATAGCAGTGAATCAGAAGAATCTACTTTTAATCAAATCATTAAAGAAATCAAAAAAAGAAATATTATATGAAACATATTACTGTAAAAATACTATTAATTGTTTGCTTACTAATACCAAGCGTTATTTTATGCAACAAAGATACTGATGTTGTCTTGGAAAAGAAAGTTAGCTTTTTTCAACCTATTATTGATTCGCTTAATTTGTACAAAGCCGATACAAACTTTATTCGTTCCATATTAACCCGCAATTTTATTGCTTTTGACGAAAAATACTGTCAAATAAATGTGTTAGGAACAGCCAAAAAGGCAAATTATACAAGTCAATATAATGCCGAAGCTGTTGAAAAAACCAAAGAATTCCTTACCGATTGTGATGTTCAATTAGCCGAAGCGGAAGCATTGTATGGTGTGCCGAAAGAAATTATCGCCGCTTTGTTGTATGTAGAAACCAGACACGGTAATTACTTGGGCAACCATAGGATAATCAATGTATATTTAAGCTTGGCTATGGTAAACCAACCGGAATACATCAGTAAAAACTTCGATAATTTGGTTGAGCATTTTTCCGGAACACCTGAAGAATTAAAAGAATATCAAGATAAATTGACAAAACGAACTGAGACAAAAGCCGCTTGGGCTGTACAACAATTAGTGGCTATGAGTAAGATTTACAAAAAAGGTGTAGATGTATTTGAAATTAGAGGTTCGTGGGCTGGTGCTTTCGGTATCTCGCAATTTATACCCGATAGTTATAATCGGTGGGCTGTTGATGGAAATGGCGATGGAGTTATTGATTTATTTGATGTTAACGATGCTATTTTTTCGGTTGCTAATTATCTCAAAACTAATGGTTGGGGTAATTCACCCGAAAAGCAAAAAGCCGCACTTTTCCATTATAATCATAGTAATGATTATGTTAATGCTATTTTAACCTTAGCGGAAAAATCGAAATTATAGAAGTTAAAATCGTATTATTCCATAACTCGGAAAATATAAAATCAGCACAAACGAAAACGTCTGTGCTGATTTTTTTAAAATTGTTAGAACAATAACCATAAATTGTTCATAATGATATTTGTTTCTACTGTCGATTAATAAAGTGCAATATTAATCTCATTGTAAATAATATATTTCGATGCCTTTGATTCATATACTATTGCGGCTCGCACAAATAAAATCTTTTTGTCATCGTTGGGATCAGTAATACATTTTATTATGGAGAATGTAATACCTGAGTTTTGTCCTTCATACGTAAAACTTCTACCTTCATAATTAATTAGTACTATACTTGCATATTCTCCGGAACCCATACCGCCATTCAAAGTGTAATAGTAATTACTTAAGAAAGATATTCCTCTTACATCAATTTTTAAAGACTTTGGAAGTTCATTGAACCATTGATACAATGGGTCATTCTTATAGGTGCTGAAAAGCAATTCTAAATTTAAATTTAATAGTGGTGTATCATTAATATAATCAACTGTGACAGTACTATTATTAGCTTTACTCATGGAAGAATATGCCTGAAAAGATTTGCTATCAATTAATGTATATACATCAAATAAAACCCCTTGTGTAGGATATTTCTTCGAACTGTTCATAACAGTATCATAAACAGGATAATGAACGGTGTCAACGTGTATAGTTGTATCGGAATAAAATATCAATGTGTCGCGCGTGATTTTAACAAATTCTTTATAGGATATATCTTTAATATCTTTACCGCTTATTAATTTCTTTGAATAGTTGTCTTCTATTCCAAGTGAATCACCGCAACTTTGAGCTAAAAACATTAGCCCAAGGGCAATCATCAGTGATAATATATATTTTGTGTTGTTTTTCATATAATAGAATACACTTAAAGTTGGTTTTTGTTACAGTGCAAAAATAATATTTTTTTTCCACTCATCCGATTACTGCCAGTCATGGGATGAGTAAATTCCTTTACCCGCTCGTACCCAAGCTCCTGCTTGGGTACGTCTGCCAGGCCAAGACCCTCGTTCCCAAGCTCCTGCTTGGGTATGTCTTATTTCACAATCATCAATTTCTTATTCTCCACCACCGTTGGTGTTTGCAATTGAAAAAAATATAGTCCATTCGCAAATTCGCGGGCATTAAGATTTATTAACCGTAATCCGGTTTCGCCTGTTATATTAATTTCTTTTATTTTCATTCCATTTGAATTGATAATCGAGAGCGTAGATTGACCTTCTTCGATTAAATTAACTTTAATCACAACATTGTCGCTTGCAGGATTAGGAACAATCTGAAAATATTCCGATTCATCTTGCACACTTGTTTCACCCGTTCTAAATGTCCAAACCTCGCTCCAGTACGCTGTACCGATTGATTCAGTATTCCAAACACGGACACGCCAATAATACAGAATATCTTTTTCTAAATCAGGAACTAATTTTTCTGTAGCTGTGATGGAATCTTTCGAATAAACCATATTTGTAAATTGATCATTCTTAGAAATTTGCAATTGGTAATATTCAGCACCGATGACAGGATACCATTTGAAATTAATTTCCTGCGCTAAGCCGGTTTGGGTGTTTTCAGGATACATAAGCAACATATCGCTCATTCGGGTTTTGAATTGCCATATTTCAGACCAATAGCCCAATGTATCGCCCGATTCGTTGCGAACGCGCCAGAAATACTTCTGGCAATTGTTCAAATTTTTCACATCGGCATTCACTGTTTTAGAAATTAATGTATCTGTATTAGTAGTTGCAAAATCATTTGTTACCGAAATTTGCAAGCGGTAATCTTTTTTGTAAATGCCTTCAGCCCAAGACATATTTACAGGCAAATTTTGATTTTTGGACAAATCTGTTGGCGAAGTTAAATTTACAGAATCCATCAATGTTGAAAATTTCCATACGGGCGACCAATCGCTTGAATCTACGCCTTCTATAGCTCGAATTCGCCAATTGTATAATTGCAAATAATCTAATTTTGACAATTTGAAATTGGTTTCAGAAATTGTTGTATCGGTTTCAGAGTTCGTAAAATTTATATTCTTTGATAATTGCATATTATATTTACAGCCGGCAATATTTTCTTTCCAACTTAATACACAGTCTATTGGAATATTTATGGTATCTCGCCCTGGTTTTAATAATTGTGCGGGATAAAATTTTGAAGTTGTAAAATTCCACATATCAGACCAATAGCTCGAATCAGAACCATTAATGGATTGTACACGCCAATCGTATTGATTCATGGTTTCGTATTTATCAAATTTATAACTTGTATCGCTTGTAATCTCATCTGAAATTATTTTAGAAGAACTATAAATTTGGACACGATATTTTTGAGCCAATGTGACTTTTTTCCAAAGCAAAGATACGTCCAGAGGAATGTTGTAGTTCCCATTTTTTGGGAAGAGTAAAATCGGTGATGGTAGTTTGGAGCCGAAGGTTTCTTCCTGCCCGTAAGCGGTGCCAACAGAATTGGTAACAAAAGCTCGGACATAGTATTTTGTAAAGGGTTTCAGGAATTTCATTGTACTTTGGTATTCACCTACTCCATGGCCATCAACTGTTATGCTGTCATTTATCGTGGGATTTGGTGTTTCCGCCCAACAAATTCCCCTTACGCAATCCCATTCTTTGCCGTCATTAGTAACATTTCCACCGCTTTCGGCTGTACTATCGCTTACGTTTATTATTGGCAAAGTTACTACTTCGGGAAGAGAAGGAATATGCCTCTTTATGAACATTGTATGATAAGATTCGGGTTTGTTAGAAATCATACAAACGTCATTAAAGTTTTTCAATTTAGTTGGAACCTTAAATATTTGGTCCGGAACATCGAACATTTGACCTCCCCAAGTCCATAAAGTACCATCTATTTTTATACCAACCATATGATATCCTAAACCAGAAATGGACTCCCAATCATTATCCTTCCCGATTTTTATAGGAGCTAAAACTTTAGCACTCACTATTGTTGAATCACCTAACGGTATAACTTGATTATCACCCCAAGCCCATAAAGTACCATTTTTTTTAATAGCATAACTACGGTTAACAGTACTATAAACAAATTTCCAGTCATTTTCACTACCAATTTGCACAGGTGACTTTTTATTAATAGTTGTTCCATCACCTAACTCACCATAATTATTTCTACCCCAAGCCCAAAGAGTCCCGTCTTTTTTTATTGCCAAACTATGACCATATTCACAAGACACTTTTAGCCATTCACCTTCATTACCTATTTTGGCAGGATGTTTTTTTGAAATATTTGTTCCATCACCTAATTGTCCAAGAATGTTACTACCCCAAAAATATAAAGTACCACCTGCCCGCATAGCGCATGATATATTTGAACTCGCATCAACATAACTAACATCATTCCAAGTTTTTTCAATTCTAATTGGAGAAATTACAGACTCTAAGTCAGGGACTGTACTGTCACCAAGAATACCTTTTGGTTCATTGTAACCCCAGCTCCATAATGTTCCGTCTTCTCTTATAGCTAAACTATGCCGCATACCTGACGCAACATATTTCCAATCATTCACATTTCCTGATTTTTGCGGTACATTAATAGAATTCAAAGACCCATTACCTAACTCACCTACAAAATTTGAACCCCAGCCCCAAAGAGAACCATCATTTTTTATTGCTATAGTATAGTTCATACCCGTAGTAACTACCTTCCAATTATAATCCTTGCCAATTTGCAAAGGGTATTTAACATTTTCGTTAGTACCATTTCCTATTTCACCCTTACTATTTCCACCCCAACCCCAAAGGGTACCATAATTATTAAGTAAATCTGATTGAAGATGTTGCCCTTTCGATATAGTTTCTTTGCCGCTCAAAGGTTCTTGAGCAAAGGAAATAATCGTGGAAGTTAAAAATATGATAAATATTGCGAACGATGCACTAATAAATAATTCTTTGGAGTAATTGCTTGCTAATAAGTAATATTTTCTCCTGAGCAAATTGATATTAATTTGTAAAAACGATTTCATTTACTAAGCTCCTAAAAATTGATGATTTTTTTTTATCTTTATAATTATAAGTTAACCGCCACTCGAATTAAGTGACGGTTAACAAAATCCTTTAAAATTTTAATGTTGTACAACTATAGGTTTCACAATCCTATTGTTTATCGTTTCTAATACAAGGTAGTACATACCCGAAGAATAATTAGACCCATTAAAATTGAAACTATTTTCATTATCAGTTAATTCACCTGAGTAAAGATTTTCAACTTTTTCACCGCTAATGCTATAAACAGCTATTGTTGTCAAACCTCTTTCAGGTTTAGTTATATTTATTGTTGAAACTTCACTTACCGGATTTGGATAAATCTCAATATTTTTTTCGTTTTTAGCATAATTTACTTTGTAATTTGGTACTAAACGAAATGAAGGATATCCGTCATTCTGATTTGCATCAAATTCCCAAATATTTGTGAAATCCCAATATTGATAAGGCCACAACGAAATCTTCATATCATTAGTTGTCCAACCGTATCCAATCCCATAATAAGGTCTATTGCATCTTAGATCGTAATCACAAGCATCCCACCATCCAAAATCCCAATACTGCGCAAAAGCACCGGGTGCTGTTCCATCAATTCTTGATGTAGTTGAGTAACATCGTTCTACTGACCCTGAAGGTTCAAGAACCCCAACGAAACCTCCGATGCTATCACCTACGTTACGAAATACAGTATGTATTTCACCGCGAGAATAACAGTCATGGACGGTACCAAAGCAAGCCCCCATAAAGCCGCCTAATGAATTGTGACCTAATAGAAAAGTATCTTTTGCACAAGAATATTCTATTTCACCAACATTTCTACCGGTGAAGCCACCAACCCAATTTGAAAATGGCGCGTTTATCACAACACCTTTGTCAACATAACAACGCTGTATTAATCCTTTGTCGCAACCAACAAAACCACCTACGTTATCAGCAGCACCATAAGTACCAAGTTTTGCGTTTATCATTGAACTTGAACGGCAATCGCTTACGTGCCCAGAATCCAATCCGACAAATCCGCCAATAAAACTCTTTGCATAAATCAATGCGCCAGCACTGGAAAATGATATATCCCCTGTGTTCTTGCCTGCAAATCCTCCGGTATAAGAAGTATATCTGTCATTTGTTCCTACTATTACGGAATCGCCCACTTGGCAGTTTGTTATTGTCCCATCATTATTATTACCCACGAAACCGCCAAACCTTAATCCATTCATACTGTCCCATATTTCTGTATATCCCCCAACTTTACAGTTGCTTATGGTGCCATCGTTATAACCGCTGAAACCCCCAATATTATTTGGGAAATATCCGTTAGTAACGACAGCATTAAATATTTCATTATTATCCATGCTGTTTGTATCAATTATTGTATTGCCCCCAACAAATCCACCAACGGCATTGTTACCAATAACAGAAACATAAGTGTATTGAGGAAGTTTAGTTTGGGTTGAAAGACAATTAACTATTGTTCCTCCATTTGCTCCTACAAGTCCTCCTACCAAGGTATCTCCAGAGACATAAGTTTCATTAAAGTTGTTATTTGCTATATCAAAATAAAATTGGCATGAAGATATATATCCTTCATTTAAACCACATAGCGCGCCAATTTGATTTTTCCCCCATATATCAAAATTGCATAATACTAAATTAGTTATTAAACCCATATTTACACCGAACAAACCTACTGCATCGTTATTAGGCCGTTCAATTATTAGTCCAACAAGCATATATTGGATATTATTGTTCGGGTCCTTACCTCGAAAAGAACCTCGAAATGGCATTGACGCGTTCCCTATTGGGCTGAAATTCGTTCCTGAAGGGACATAAATATTATTTGTAAGTTCATAATGATTGAAAACATTCCAATATCCCGCGAATGAAGAAAGTGTTACTAAATCGTTATAATTTCTTATATCCCACCAACCATCATTATCTAAATCTTGAAATTGTGCACTCAAGTTCACATTTGCTATCATTGCAAATGTTACTATTGCCAAAATAAAAAATGATTTTCTCATTATTTAATTCCTTTAAATTTAATTTAGTCGTACCACTATACCTACTTTGGCATAGCGATAAAGGTCGCTTAAGCATCTTACTAATTAAATGTTTGACATTCGATTAGTAGTGATTCAATATATAACAAATAAATACGTCCTACTAATGTCAGTGATAGAGATTTTGAAACGACTATCTATTACCGATCCGGTATAGCTCTTCAAACAGCTATAAGGGGGCGGATTTACATTAGTAGATTCGCTTTTTTTTAAAAAATAATCGAATCTATAAGTTTTTTTTTGTGGGTTTCAGGATTGAATGCAAAACAAGAAGCTATCAACCCTTGGGATTAATACCTTGTGTTCGGTTCCTATGCGGGTGTTTCATTATATTTAATATCATAAACTCTAACCACTATAATATATAAAATCAATAACACATTTATTTCAATTTGGTACATTTCTCATTTCTGTACTCTTTCGCATTTCAAATATAAAATTCTTTTTTTAAATAAAAAAAATATTTTTTGAAAATAAAGAAATTTTTTTCAAATTTATTTAGATTAGGCTTGTCTAATATATTTATTACCCACCCCCCCCCCAAACCTCCCTGTAATATGCTGGTTTTATATATACTTAGCGCAGTTTCAATTGTACTATATATACTATCAATAATGACTAATATTTTCTGAAAAATTTTTAAACTCATAAAAAAAGCCTCTGAAATTACTCTCAGAGGCTTAGTATTTATGAATTACAAAATTTATTTTATTGGTAAGGTTACCGTAAAAGTGGAACCTTGGTCTGGAACGCTTGATACTTCGATATTACCGTCATAGAATTCAACCATTTTTTTCATAATGGATAAACCCAAACCGGAGCCGGTGATTTCGCGTGTTTTTTCATTTTTAATTCTAACGAAATCATTGAAAAGTTTAGCGATATCTTCTTCAGCCATACCGATTCCTGTATCTTTCACGATTATAGTGATTTTGTTATCGGATTTAGAAATTTTAACATCGACTTTCCCGCCAATTTTGTTGTACTTAACTGCATTAGACAATAGATTATTAAAAATAATCTCCATTTCGTCTGCATCGGCTACATATTTCAAATTATTCGGACTATCAAGACTTATTTCGATATTTCTCTGAATAGCAATTGGTTCAATACTGTGAATTGCTAATTGAACAGTATCAATAATATCTATATTTTTAAGCTCACGAGATTTTTTACCGGATTCAATTTTTGTCAAATCCAAAAGATCCAAAATAAGCCCTCTCATACCTTTAATTCTGACGATAGACCTATCGATCATTGTTTTATAATCATCAATATTATCACCAACTTGCTTATCCTGCATTATTTTCAAATACCCTTCAATAGCATTAATTGGCGATTTAAGCTCGTGCGACAACACCGATAAAAATTGGAAACTTGATTGCTTGCCTTCTTGGTGCATTTTCTCGGTCATCCGTTTTAGATATAGATGCTTAGTAATCATCTCCATCGAAGATTTCAAATCTTGCGGTGTAAAAGGCTTAGGTACAAAGTTATAAGCACCGTTATTAGTCGCTTTAACCGCAAGATCTAACGAAGCATACGATGTAATCATCATTACCACAGCGTCATAATGCTTTTGGTTAATGTATTCTAATACTTCGATTCCTTGGATACCCGGCAATTTGTTATCGAGCAAAACAATATCAATCTTCCTTGTATTAATAATATCAAGAGCTATCTCGCCGGTTTCAGCTTCGATAATGTCAAATTTGATATCATAATCCATAAAAGGATAGCTGACCGTAAAATTACGAAGAATCCTTTCGATACCGGAACGAATACCGGGTTCGTCGTCCACAACTAATACTTTTAAAATTTCCATTATTGTATTATCTTATAATTACAAATTTAACAACTTATTTATTTCTCTGTGTAGTTGGTCAGGTCTAACAGCTTTTTCTAAATACAAATCAGCTTTTATCCAGTTTTTGGCAGTTTCGTCGTCCAAGCCAAATTGAATACCTGTTTCAGAAGTAACAGCGGTTAATATAATGATTGGAACATCGGGGTATTTTTGTTTAAGTTTATAACTTAAAATAAATCCGCTGTCGTGTTTATCTATCATTAAATCGAAAATCGCCAAATCAGGTTTGAAATTTTCGAATAGCTTTTCGCCTTCTGCTTGTGTTTCAGCTGTTATTACCGAAAACCCCATGTTTTCGGTATATAATTTTAATTGCGCCAGATAATCTATATCATCGTCCACAATTATTACAGTCATATTTTTATTATTCATAGCTAAAATCTTTTATTTATTAATAATATTTCTTGGTAATATAATCTTAAAATTCGTACCGGTCGGACCGGTTTCTTTTTCATCATTCGATGTAACTATTATTTGACCACGATGCATTTTCACAATTCCGTAAACCAATGGTAATCCAAGCCCTGTACCCTTCCCCATTTCTTTTGTAGTAAAGAATGGAGTGAATATCTTATCCATATTGTTTTTGGAAATGCCGGAGCCGGTATCGCTTATATTGATTTCGATAGACTCATCATCACCTTTAAGCTCAATAGTTAGCTGACCGCCATCAGGCATAGCTTCAATAGCATTTTTCTCAAGGTTGGTTAGTACTTGCATCATTTGGTCAGTATCAATCATTGCAAATAGATTTGACATATTTGATTTGAAAACGCAGTTAATGTTTTCCGGAGCAATGATGGATTTCAAACTGTGTTTGCAGAAATCTTCCATATTGGTTTCGGATAAATTAACTTGGCTTTTTCTAGCAAAATTCAGCAAACCGCCCACAATTTTTTTACATCGTTCTGTTTGTTCAACTATAAGTTGTAAGTCTTTTTTTATCGGGTCATCGTCTTTGGCTTCCTCAAGTATAATATTACTATACATAGTAATAACACCTAGAGGATTGTTTAGTTCATGAGCAATACCTGCGGATAACTGACCCATGTGGGCAAGCTTCTCAGATTGCTTAAGAGCTTTTTTTGCGTTCAATAACTTTGTATTTGAAATATATAAATCTTCAACAGAATTGTGCAATTTCTCAATAGAAAATGGTAAGCACATTTCAATCTCCGATAATCCTTCAAGTATTGCAATTGCATGTTCCTGACAAGTATTATATCCGCATGCTCCGCAGTTTAATTGGTCTTTGTCTTCAAATTTGTTCAAAGATTGCATAACCTTGTAAATTTCATTAGTATCAGGCATTGGAGTACGTCTGTCAGCAGGAGTAAATGCTTGAGAAAAGTCTAAATCTTTGAATTTCTCTATATCTTTATTCCAAGCATCCTTGTCCAGCTTTTCTAATTTCCCCTTAACGTATCTACCAATTGAAGTTCTACGTGCATAACGGGAACCGTTTTTTGACATACCCGGTCCCATAATACAACCTTCGCACGAAAGTAGTTCTAAGTGAATATCGCTTATCGTTCCTTCGCTCATTTCTTCAATAGCTTCGCGGAATTTTTTACTTCCATCTGCGACAATGATTTTACCTTCGCTAATATCGTCTGTCTTATTCAGATTTTGTAAAAGTCCTCTGCTTACCGGGAATATTGCACCTTTCCCCGCATAAGGCGGATCGAATTTTTGAGGCTTTGCATTTCTCTTAGTAATTTTGCTTTGCTCAAACATCATCCTCAATTCATAAAATGTCAAAGCCTCATCAATTTCGTCAGATTCCGCTTTTTTAGCAACGCAAGGTCCAATAAAAACCACATGCACATCACCGTACTCTTTTCGTACAATTCGGGAACTTGCTACCATCGGAGATGCGATTGTTGCTAATAAAGGAACTAAATCAGGATAATAATGTTCAATATAATAAACTATCGCAGGGCAATCGGATGAAATAAGCGGTTTATCGCTTTTTTCAACCATTTCGGCATACTCCCTTGAAATCATATCTGCTCCGAATGATACCTCGATGATTTTGTCAAAACCGAGTTGTTTTATCATTCCGACGAATATATCATAATCTTCGATTTCAGTGAACTCAGCCGGAAAGCTTGGTGCTACCATAGCTATTACCGGCTTGTCCGATTTTAATAAGTTATAAACCTCACTTCTTGAATCAAGGTACGTTTTCGCTCCTTGACTACATACAGTTACACAATTGCCGCACCCAATACAGCGTGCGCTAATAACTTCAGCTTGACCATTTACAACCTTTATGGCTTTTACGGGACATTCCCGTACGCAAGTATAGCATATCTTGCATTTATCTTTTACGGTAAATACCAGTTTATTTCTCGATGCGTGTGCCATAATCAATACCCTTTAACAGTTATAATTAACATATATAAATTTTAATACTGTTTAGTTTTATCGCTTATAAAAATACTTTACGTTTATTGTATGTTGTATGCAATAGTTCGTGGCTCTTATGACCCAATGGTTTTTCCAAATATTCATCATATAATTCCTTGATTTCAGGATTTTTATGAGATACTTTCAGTGATTCTTTATCATCAATATCATAAAGAGCTTTTGTTCTTGCCGCAACTGACGCCATATCACTGCCTATTGGTTGACCGCCGCCATTAATACAGCCGTTAGGACAAGCCATTATCTCAATGAAGTGCAAATCGTTTCTGCCATTTCTTATTTCGTCCAAAAGTAGTTTTGCATTTGCTAAACCATTAACAACTGCAACACCTACTTCAAGGTCACCAATTTTAATTTTTGCTTCTTTTAATGCCGCACTACCACGAACACTATGAATTTTGAAATTAATAAGTTCTGTGCCCGTTAATTTAAAGTAAGCTGTTCTTAAAGCGGCTTCCATTACACCACCTGATGCACCAAATATTTTACCTGCTGAGCTTCTTGCACCTAATGGAGAATCTGTTAATTCCGGTTCAATATTATCAATATCAATACCATAGAGTTTTATTAGTTCGACTAATTCTCTTGTAGTCAAAACAGCATCAACATCCGAAATACCTTTGTTGGTCATTTCATCCCTTTGAGCTTCGAACTTCTTAGCTGTACAAGGCATAATTGATACAGAATAAATGTCTTTAGGATCTAAGTTTTCTTTTTCGGCAAAATAGCTTTTTATAATCGCGCCCATCATTTGCTGAGGTGATTTGCATGAAGAAACATTTGGAATAAAGTCGTTTGCAAATTCTTCTGCGTATTTAACCCATCCCGGACAGCAGCTTGTAATCATTGGTAATTTACCGCCATTGACGATTCTGTCAATCAACTCTGCAGATTCTTCCATAATAGTTAAATCTGCTGAAAAGCTAGTATCGAAAACTTTGTCAAATCCGATTTTTCTTAAAGCGGCGTTCATCACACCATTCAAATCTTTACCTGCCGGTAAACCGAATTCTTTGGCAATAGACACAGTTATTGAAGGTGCGTATTGAACTATTACTGTTTTTGTTGGATCATCTAAAGCTGATTTCAAACCATTAAAATGGCTTTTTTCAGTTAAAGCACCTGTTGGACAAACCATAATACATTGACCGCAATTCACACAGCTAGAAGTATTCAATCCTTTATTGAATGCTGGAGCAACAATTGCTTTGCTACCGCGATTAATAAAATCAATAGCAGAAACACCCATTACGACTTCGCATTTTTGAACACAACGGCCACATAAAATACATTTTGCTGGATCGCGAACAATTGATGGACTTGAGCTATCAATAAAATGATCGTTTTTCTTGCCTTTTACTCTTCTTTCACGAACATCTAATTCCTTGGCTAAGTTTTGTAATTCACAATTACTATTGCGAACACAATACAAGCAGTCATCAGGATGGTTCGAAAGTAATAATTCAATAATTACTTTTCTTGATTCAATTACTTTACGGGAGTGTGTTAATATTTCCATTCCGTCTTCTACATAATTCGAGCAAGAAGTAATTAATTTACCTGTTTTTACATTTTCAACAAGGCACATTCTACAAGCTCCCGATGGGAAGCTATCTTTGATATAGCATAAAGTAGGTATTTTTATACCATTTTTATTCAAAGCGTCAAGGATTAATTCACCCTTTTCTACTTCGATTGTCTTATTATTTACTTTTATATTTAAATTCATCTTATTTCTTTATTTACAGTTAGACAATAGATATAGCGCCAAATTTACAAACTTCGTGGCACGCGCCGCAACCAATACATTTATCAGCAACTATAAAGTGAGGTACTTTCTTAGCACCAATAATTGCATTTGTTGGGCATTTTTTAAGACATGCCATACATGCTGTACATTTATCGACATCAATTATATATGTTCTTAAACCTGTACAGACGTTTGCCGAGCATTTTCTTTCAAAAATATGTTCTTCATATTCATTACGGAACCATTTCAAAGTGCTCAAAACAGGGTTTGGAGCTGTTTGACCTAATCCGCATAGAGAAGTGTCTTTTATTACTTGTCCTAATTTTTCAAGATATAACACGCCTTTGAATCTTTCTAAAGTATCCACACCTTGAGTAGGTTTCGATGTGATTGATTCAAGAATTTCCAACATTCTACGCGTACCTTCACGGCATGGAATACATTTACCGCAACTTTCTCTTTGGATAAAGTCCATAAAGAATTTGGCAATGTCAACCATACATGTATCTTCGTCCATAACAACCAATCCACCTGATCCCATCATTGCGCCTGCGGCGATTAATGATTGATAATCAATTTGGATATCCAAATTATCTTCGGTAATACATCCACCTGATGGACCACCGATTTGTACAGCTTTGAATTTTTTTCCATTCAATGCACCGCCGGCTATATCGTAGATAATCTTACGAATCGTAGTACCCATTGGAACTTCAACCAATCCTGTAGTCGCGATTTTACCAGACAAAGCAAATACTTTTGTGCCTTTACTATTTTCTGTACCAATCGATGCAAACCAATCGAATCCTCTGTTTACTATTTCAGGTAAGTTAGATAAGGTTTCGACGTTATTGATAATTGTTGGTTTTCCAAATAAACCGCTTACAGCCGGGAACGGCGGTCTTGGTCTTGGCATACCTCTTTTACCTTCAATACTGTGCATTAAAGCGGTTTCTTCACCGCAAACAAATGCACCGGCACCCATTTTTAACTTAACTTCAAAATCTACACCGCTTCCGAAAATATCGTGGCCTAATAATCCATACTCTGTACTTTCTTTTATAGCAATTTTTAGTCTTTCGATAGCCAATGGGTATTCAGCTCTTATATAGATATATGCTTTCGAAGCACCTATTCCGTAAGCCGCAATTGCCATCCCTTCTAAAAGTCTATGTGGATCGCCTTCGATTACGGCTCTATCCATAAATGCACCCGGATCGCCTTCATCTGCATTGCAGATTAGGTATTTTTGATCGCTTGGTGTTGCGTTAGCAAATTTCCATTTTTTCCCTGTAGGAAACCCTCCGCCGCCTCTTCCGCGTAAACCACTTCTTTCTACTTCGTCACAAAGTTCAATAGGAGAATACTTTTTGATTACAGACAAATAGCCTTTATAACCACCACGAGCAATATATTCCTCGATACTGGTCGGATCAATTAAACCGCAATCTTTGAGTACAACACGGGTTTGAGGAGCAAAAAATCTATGTTCATCTAAGAATCTAATCCCATCCCATACTTTATCGTGGTCTGTTCTAAACTGAGCTAATATTTCAACTTCAGGTAATTTGTTATTGAATATGCCGTCTAAAACGCCTTCTACCTTATCTTCAGTAATATGCTCAAATGATATTCTATTTTGACCAGGCAATTTAACATCCAATAATGGTTCAGACGAACATAGTCCAATACATCCAACTTCAATTACTTGAGCTTCAATGTTCTTGTTTTGAAGATAGTTTTTGGTTGCTTGGATTGTTTTTCCGGCTCCTGCACCTAAACCACAAGTTCCCGCACCTATGTAAATAATAGGAATGGAACTGTTTTCTTTCCTTATTGATGCTAATATTGCTTCTTCTTCTAGGTTATAACTATTCTTTGTATAGTTTTTCAATATTGCATCTTTTAGAAATTCTTTATTCGAATTTTTAATTGTGTTCATATTTACTCTTCTCGATTTTTATATGATTCGATTATTTGGTGAAGCGATATTGAATTTACTTTCGCGTGAAATTCTCCATTTATCGAAATTACTGGAGCTAAACCACACGCACCGATACACGCAACCACTTCGATACTAAATTTGCCATCCTTTGTAGATTGACCGGATTTTATTTTCAGTGCTTTTTGCAACTCGTCCAAAACAGTTGCTGAACCCAATACGTGGCATGCTGTTCCACGGCAAACTTGGATATGGTATTTACCCAATGGATCGAATCTGAACTGATTATAGAATGTTGCTACACCGTAGATTTTGCTAGCGGGTATATTTAGATATTCTCCAATTTTAACCACTGAGCTTTCAGATAAATACCCTTCCGATTCTTGCACTTCCTGAAGAAGCGGTATCAAGCTATCGCGGTTTGACTGAGGATATTCCTTTAGAATTATTTCAATGTCTTTTTTCATTTTACTTATGCTATATATTTATAATATATGTTTATACTTTTTTTTGTAAAGTGATTATTTTACATTTGTAATAATGTTATAAATAAAACTTTACGGTAATTCGCTTAGTTATTTGTCGCCGAGTACATCATTATGTTATCATTTTATTATAATTCAATAATTTGAATATTGATGAACAGGTACAACAAAATTGGCCATTAACGAAATAATATGCTGATTACCCTCAAATCATCAGTAGTTGATTTGATGTCCGTTTTGATAATAGTTTATAACTATCAATCATTTATCTGCATTATTTGTTCGAAAATAGCTAAACAAATTCGAAAACTAAAATCAGTAAATTACTATTGATTATGCTTGAAAATAAGAAAGTGACCTTTTTATAATCAAGCATATCAATAGTCTGTGTTTGTTATGCAAGTAATCTTGCTAATTCTGGTAATACTCTATCAGGATCGACAGGTTTTCTTAAGAAACCGTCAACTGGGAACCAAACTGATTCACCACTTTCGGTGCGATAATCAATACCGGCTGTATTATCATGAATATTTCTGATAAGCAATACTTGTAAATCTTTATATACAGGATTTTGTCTATATTCACGAGCCATAGCTTGTACGCTAGGGTTTGTTGTAGTTAATATATCTATTGAAGATTGCATAACTACCTTCATATTCTTAAACTCTGGATTCTCAACCAAGTCTCTTGCTAATTCGAAACCTTCATAATGAGTTGTCATCATCACGTCTAAAATCGCTAAATCAGGTTTTTCACTTATAGCTAATTTCTTTCCTTCTACTTTATCATTAGCAGTTATAACTTGATAACCTTCTTTCTTCAAAATGGTTTCAATTGCTGTGATAACATCAATGTCATCATCTACGATTAGGATTTTTTTGGTTAATTCCATTATTTTCTACTCCAAAAACACGTTATTAAATAAAAAACACATATTACAATAATCAAGAATACTTTCCTTGATTCTAATATTTCATTTTAATTGTTCAAAAAGAACTTTTTATATATCAAATTTTTGCTTAATAATTGAACTTAATATTATTAATTTCAATTGTTTCAACATAACAAATGACGTTTAATTGTAAAATTTATTACAAAAAATTAATAATTGTAAAAATTACAATTTCAAAATTAATACAATATTCTATATCCTGCAACCTTTTTTTCTATAATATTCACCAAAACAGCAAATAGTTATGTTTTTGACGGTTTTTATTATGATTATATCTGGCAAATAGGTCATAAAAAAAAGCATATCAATGTATTATTATATTGGTATTTAATGTTTTAGTTGATTTACAACCATGATGCTCTGTTTCTTAAAAGGTATAGCTTATTATTATCAAAATTATTCAGTTTTCTTAACAGGTTTAGTTTTGACTTTTGGTTTATCTTTGGTTTTTGTTTTGCTCTTAGTTTTAGCCTTTGGTTTAATTTCAGCTTTAATCTTAAGCTCTGGTTTCGGTTTGGGAATTTTTGTAAGAGTATCATCATAATTAGTAATCGCATTTGTTAACTGAGAGATGATTTTATCTTTCAGTTCTGTTGGTTCAATAACAGTAATTGCTTCACTCCATTGACAAATCCATCCTGTGATATCGGGGCTTATTGGTACTTCCATTGTCAAAATCAAGTTTCCCTTAGAATCTGTTTTAATTCTCTGAGAAGGATGCCATAAGCGATTAGTGAAGTATTTAGCATATTCTTCTTTAATCTTGAGGACAACTTTATGAATTTCGCCATCAAAAACAGCAAATCTTTGATTGCGAAACTCATTATAATCAAATTCCGTTTTGAAATATGACGTGGTATAGGACTCTTCTACTTTTAGTATATTCTGAATGGCAAAATTTGTGGAAATATCTCTAATCGGATTATATGCGACCAAATATGTGGTCCCCGCATAGGTATAAAGAAACTGAGGTATTAAATTATATTCCTTAGTCACATCGTCATAAATTCTGTGATATTTTATTTTTATGCGATTCTTTTCAATAATATGCTTTACTATAGCTTGAATTATCTCATTCTTATCGCTATAATCATAGTAGCCGATATTTTGGTCGCCATAGAAATTCTCCTCCATAAACACATCACCCGGAGCCATGGTTTCCAATTTTTTTTCTAATTCCTTTAGATTACTTTCTATTGTAGTTCCGCGAAACGTACCTAAATATGCTTTAAGCATATAGAATGATAGAAGTTCACTATCGCGGATTTTCACAGGTATTTTATCATAAGTATTTTTTTTGGATATTGTCCAAGAACATTGCGAACCGGCTCCTACTAATTCTAAAATACCTTCATCTTTTAAAATTTTAAGGTCGCGTTGAATACTTCTTTTGGAAATCCCACCAAAGCGTTTCAACATTTTCTGACAAACCTCGCTAGTTGTCATAGTCCTTTCGGTTAAAAACATTTTGTAAATTGTTAATGTTCTTCGCGCTTGTTCGGAATCTGTTTCAATTCTTGATTGTTTCATAATTTTAAAATTTAATTTAGAAATAAATATTTCACAAATATAATATGTTTTTTCATTATTCTTGCTAATATTTATAGTTTTTTTTTCTATTGTATATTCTATTCTTCATCAATATCAATTTTTTCTCGGCGTGTGCTTTTCTTTTTCGACAATAATGTTTTATCCTTAGTTACCGTTCGTTTTGCTTTGGCAGATCTTGGGCGGGTTCTACGGATTTCTTTTTCAATTTCGCTTATAGCTTTCTTCTTTGCAAGCTCAATTTTATCATTAATCTTCTTCAACAGAATCTCGCGTGCTTCTTCCCTATTGGCGGCTTGCGATCTGTCGCCGGAGTATTTCACTTGTATCCCTGTTGGAATATGCTTGAGATAAACGCAGGTTGCCACCTTGTTTACGTTTTGTCCGCCTTTGCCCGAAGCATGAACAAATTTTTCAATCAAATCCGATTCTTGTATTTCAGAAAGTATTTTATTTTCCATTTATAACCTCTAGTTCCTCATTTTACTTTTGCATAAACAATATTGTATTGGGATTAATTCCTGTTGAGTATTTACCTATTACGGATTTGTTGAAAATACTATAAACCAAAATTTCTCCATCCATTTGGAAATTTTTTGCATTACCAATCCAGATTTGGTCTTCCTGAAGGTTGATATTTATTGAATACCAAAACTCCCCTTTTTTATCGTTTTTAAAAATGGTTTTAATTTCCGAATCTTGAGAATCAAGTGATAGTGATACGATGCCGTCAACAGCAGTTCCCGTGGTTTTCGGTGGTACTTGATTTACTGCAAACAATTTGTTGTTTTTTAACGATAATACCATAGATCGAAAATGCCCTTTAATTCTTCTTTTTTCTTTTTGAGTTTGAATATCGAACTCCACTATTCCGCCGATAGAATCTTTCTCATAGGTATTATAGTAACATAAATAAAGAGAACGAACGTTCTGATTGATGACGATTTCAGTCAAATTTTTACCAATTGGAATGTTTTTTTCGAGCATTTCTGATTTTTGGTCAATAACGGCAAGTGTCCCTGCTAAAGGATTATTCTTATAGAAAATTCCTAATCCTGAATTGGCGACGTAAAGCTTACCTTCAAAATATGCAATACCTTCGGGATAAAAGCACAAATCGGGTAATTGTTCTAATAATTGAATCTTACGCGGATTGAATTTAATTAAAATTTGCCTATATAAATCTGTGCAGTAAGCCACTGAATCACTTACAATAGCAATTTGTCTGGGACTTGAGTTTGGTATATATATTCTTCCTAATGACTTTCCGGTAATTAATGATACTGCTTCTATAGTACCGCTTCCTGTAACCGCAATAAAAGCGGTATCACCGAATACAACCAAATCGTTAGCCGTATCACCAAGTTTTAGTCCTGTATTTTTATTCGTGTAGTAATCGGGGATAATATCCTTATTTTGAGAATTTATCAACGTTAACTGCGAGTTACTTCTGCCCAAAAGTCCTTCTGATAAAACGATTACGTCACCTTCCGCATTTGTATTTACGGTTGGTTTTATTGGTCCTTCTACACAAGAAGTAAACAAGAAATTAGCGAGTATTATTAAAAATAAGTATTTTTGCATATTGATTTATTAAATAAATCAAAATTAAGAAATTTTATTGGCTTTAAAATTTGTTTAGCCAATATTTTTATGCACAAATATATATCTTATTCAAATGAAATCTAGAAATAAAACACTAATTCTAATTACTATAATAGCTTTGATAACAGTATCGCAGGCTTTTTCAATCGATCCTACTGAAATTGGAGAGAAATTCGACAAATCCAAACGTGAAGAGTGGATAAACAACGCACGCGGTGGAAATGACGGAATAAATTGGAAATTAATTGATAACGAAACAAGACAATCAAAGTACGATTTACTTTTGCGTGAAGCCAATAACAAAAGAGCTAATTCTTTGCAAGGTGAATTCATAGCGAATGGTAAAATCGAAGGTACTTGGATCGAAAAAGGCAGTAATAATAATGCCGGCCGAATCAGGGGTGTTGATTTAGATCTTGAAAATGAATTAATTTATGCCTTTTCGGATGGAGGAAATATATTCAGGGGAACATTGGAAGGAAAAAACTGGACTTGTCTTAATAATAGTATAAAATTCGATAATCCCCACGTTGTAAAAGTTCTTAAATTTAATGGAATAAAACGCATATTGGCTGTAACTTATAATGGAAAAATTTCTATTTATAGTGATAATGAGGGTCAAACCTGGATTCCTTCCCAAGGACTGGATAACCCAAGAAATTGGGGTGGCGTTCGTCGTTGTGTCGTTGCAAATGATGAAAATCAAACCATATATTTATTAGGTAATGAATGGGATTATGGAACAGATTGGAAAGACAAAGTAGTAATATATTGCTCTAAAAACCACGGTGAAAGCTATGAACGTATTCTGTTCGAAACAGGTAATTTATCGTTAATGGATTTATGGGCTGATAAATATGATACCGATAAAGCTTTTTATTTCAAAGGTGATTCGATCTTTGCACTTCAAAATGGTGCTATTAATTTTCTAAAAAAATATGACATTAACTTAATTGATTCGCCGATTGAGGTAACAGCATCGGGAGCAAGTAATGACAGCGATATTAGTTTTGCCTTATGTATCCGTTCCCACTCAAACGGTCAGAACTATTTCATTACTTCGTATGATGAAGGTAATAGCTGGAATTTAAAAGGAAGTCTAGACAAGGGCAAATTTATGATGACCAGTTTCTCCACTTCAACATTTTCTGTTGATATGGCGTACTTAGGCAACGTGGATTTGCACATGAGTAATGATGGAGGAGCCACTTGGAATATCAGAAACAGTTGGGTTGAATATTACCAAAATCCTGAAACAATGCTACACGCTGATGTTCCTGCGATTCAGTTTTTTAGATTACCTGATAATACTGAGTTAATGTTCGTGGGGACCGATGGCGGTTTGTACAAATCGGACGATTATGGAGCAAATATCAAAAACATCTCATTATATGGATTAAATGTAAGCCAATATTACAGTGTTCTAACTGCAAAAAGTGATCCAAATGTTATATATGTGGGTGCTCAAGACCAAGGGTTCCAAAGAGCAAATTTAGATTCAGGTAAAACATTAGGATTTGATCAATTATATAGCGGCGATTATGGCTCAATCTCATCGACCGATGATGGGAATTCACTATGGTCAGTATATCCATCATTTGTTTTATATATGAGCAATGCCCCCGTCTGGAATAAAACAATGCCATTAAAAACTTGGTATTTTGAAGGTAAGGATTGGGAATGGATGACACCAACGAGAGCACTTTATGGACAGCCAAATGTGGCTTATGCTGTTGGCAGAGATATTAATTGGGGTTCGTACTTATGGCGTTTTTCTACTTTAGGTTCAAATGATTTAACAGCATTTAAACTACCGCGTAACTTCAGAATAGATCCTTTATATGAAAAGTTAATTGCTTTGGAAATATCAAAATCAAATATTTTTTATTGTTCTTCAGACCAAGGCATAATGCACATTACTCACGACGGAGAAGCGTGGGAAGATTACCCTATTTACGTTGGAGACCAAACGTTTTATTCCGGTTATATAGCAATCGACCCAAGCAACGAAAACATCATTTTTGTTGGTGGACGTGGATATAACACACCGGGTGCTTTTGTTTCCTTTGACGGTGGACAAACCTACAAAGCAATTAACGAAGGCTTACCCAATACATATATTAATGGTATGGTGGTTAGTCCTGACGGAAAATTGGTTTTTGCCGCGACAAGTGCCGGTCCTTACGTATTTGTTACTTGGATGAATAGATGGTACAGTATGGCTACTCTGAATTCACCGGACCAAGATTTTAGATGGGTGGAATATGTAGAGTCCTCAAATACCGTCCGATTTGCTACTTATGGCAGAGGTATTTGGGATTTCAAAATTGATAACGTTTTCGTTGGTGTTCAAGATAATGAAAAGCCAATTAACTTTGCAGTTAATTCATATCCTAACCCAATGACTGAAAATTCGACAATACAGTTCAATTTATCTGTTTCCGGTTTTGGAACGGTCAAGATTTTTGATATTAATGGTCATGAATTATTAAAACTACACGAAGGTTTTATTCAATCAGGCGGCAATTCATTTAACTGGAATGGTTCGAACAGCGCAGGCACCAGTATGGCTAACGGCACTTATCTCTGTCTTGTTTCAGTTTCCGGCTTTACAGCCTACACCAAAATTGAAATCAATAAGTAAATCATTCGCTATTTATTTGTCTTCATTTTCAAGGGTACCTTCGGGTGCCCTTCCTATTTTATAAAAACTCAATATCTCGTTAAAGCCCAATTTATCAATTACATCCGTATCAATTTTAGCTTTGTTTCCGTGCATTTTCATCAGCTCCAGCATTCCTTGCTGTTGCCAAAGATAATTTTGCGGTATTCTTGGAAACCGATCAAATAACTTCCCATAACTGTTCAAAGCCGGTGTTGACCAAAACCAAAAAAGCAGTCCAATTCGTGCTTCTTCATTCGCTAAACAAACAGCAATCGGCAAAATGCAGTTTAATATAATTTCCCGTCTAAGATGCGCACCCTCATTAGAAATTTTATTTTTCAAAAGCAGGAGCATTTTATCAGGAATATATGAGCTATCCCCATCTTGCAATGACTCCAGAAAGTCATAATGATACGAACCGGGAAGAACATCAATTAAATTTACCAAACTATCAGTTGAATAAACCGGTCTTCTCCTACGCGATGAATAGCGCTCAATGAAATACCTTAGTGTTTCTTTTAGTGTTTCATCCAACGTTTTTACTTTTAGTAACCGTTGAGCTTCAGCGCTTTTTCTTAGCAATCGATATAAAGCAAAATGCTGAACTTCATCTATACTATCAAAGTCGATTTCGGTATCGTAGTGCAATTCTTGGTTTAATACTTCATCGCGCGGAGCGATGAATGTTTCAAACATATCCAATACCCGGTCGTTTTCAAAAACTATATGAAGAACTACTTTGTTATAAGCACTGTCTTTATTGTGATTATGCGCCATCCACTCCGAACTCTTTTGGTGGAATTCAGCATCTCCAATTATTATATTCCCTTCAATCAATAAAGCCATATCGCGAAAATCAGGGCCAGGCAAACGATTAATCTTGCCCGGAGAAAGAATTTGCAGTCTTTTTCCGCTCAATGTTATATATATTTTAGAAGGATCCGAAAGATATAAATGTACCTTTTTCTGGATTTGGACTTCATTTTCTCTGACGTTTTCCATATTTTTTTCTTTCCAAAATAATGAATGATTACAAAACTAATAAATATTAATATAAATCAAAGCCAAATTTGCAAAAAAAGTTGTAATTTTGTTGTTTATAATCAATAATACTTGGATTATTATGACAGAAGTTGATAACAATGACTCAAATGATAAATTAAAAGAAACTAAGCCGGTTGCTAATTTAAAACCGAAGAAATCAGCAAAAGTTGTTGCAAAACCGAAAAAAGTACCGATTAAAAAAACGAAATCGGATGCTAAAATTAATGAATCACCCGTGGAAGTCACTGAAACAGTGGATTTGGATGAGACTATCATATTAGATTTAAGTAATATAAATAAACCTAAATTAACTACTCCAAAAAAGAAAGCTATTCCTAAAAGTAAAATCATTGATATTTTAAAAGATATTCCTCTTGAACTTGGTGCCGCTATAGTTGAAGTAACAACCCCAATCGAAGAATTATTGACGAACGAACCAGTTAGTCTAATAGTTAAGCCGAATAAAGCAAAAAAGAAACCTGTCGTAAAGAAAAATGTTACACCTTTAAGCAAAAAAGTTCCAGTTGCAATACCACAAGAAGAAGATAAAAAAGTTGTAGTTGCAGATACAGAACAAGAGAAACTCGTATTTATTCCGGTAGAAGAAAACAAGGTTGTTGACACGGCAACAGATAGCGAGATACATATCCTATCTACAATAGAAGACAAACAAGTTGTGGTTGCTCCTATTAAAAAAGAGAAAGTGCTTACAACTCCAGCCGGTAAAAAGAAGAAAGTAACACCTCCCGCAAAAAAAGCGAAACCCGCTATTGCACCAATTGAGAAGGTTACTGAAGAAAATCCTGTTGTTGAGGTAACACCCCCAATTGATGATACTAAACCTGCTCCCGAAACTCCCGTTAAGCATCAACGAAGCGAAGTAGTGCAAAAAGCTTTGGATTCGATAGGTCAAAAAAATGATCCTGCAAAGCAAAAACCTATTGATGTTGAAATCGAAAAAGAAATCGCACCGGTTGTAGTTGCAGAGGTTGTTGAAAAGATAGAGACTGAAAAGCCAACAAATAAAAAGAAACCTACAAAACAGGCAAAAAAGAAAGCAAATCAACCTAATAAAAAGTTGGATGAAGTTGCTTCCGAATTGGTTTTGGATAAACCGTTACTGGAAGAAGAAGAAATCAATTATAATCTTAAAACTCAAGATGAATTAAAAATTGAATCCGATAAGGCGAAAATAGCTAAAGTTCTTGAACAAATCGTTTTAAAGAAAGACAACATCAGTAAAATGGCAAACGAAAGCGAAGCAATTATTGATGCGGAAGTTATTGTTGCTTCATCAATTGATGGTTCTATAGCACCTGCTGATTCATCAGCCAAAAAAGCAAAATCTAAAAAGCGTAAGAAAAAAACAAATGCTCAGAAAATTTTAGCGGCACAAAATTTACAAGGTGTCGTTGAACAATTAGATGAAATTAAAACTGAATTGCAAACCGATTCGGTTAATAAAGTAATTTCAACGATTAAAGGTAAAAATCAGTATCCTAATACAAGAAACAAACCGCAACAACCGGAAAAAATCACTAATCAAGATGATAAAAATGAGGTTCCTAGTAAGGATTCACCAAAAGTCCACCCGGTTGCCGTTATTAAAGAACCTAAAAAACCAATTACACCGAAATCGAGTGAAACAACATCTAGTAAGTTTGTTCCAAATAACATGAAAGTAAATAAAACTAGTGTTCCAGAAAACAAACCTGTTCATAAAGCTAAACCGGTTCTCAAAAAGAACATTCTTGAGCCTAAAACTCCGGTAATTGTTAAAAAAGATGAAACTGATTTATTCGAAAAACAACAAATTACCGAACGCGTTACCGAGATTATTGCAAATATCAGTTTCCCGCAATTACCTCCTGAAATGCAAATAACAACTGACCAAAAGCTTGATTTAAGTATTCAAAAAACTTTGGCGCAAGTTGAGAAGTTTCTGAAAAATGAGATATATGTTGATAATACGGCGACTATATTGGTTGGTGTAAGCGGTGGTGTTGATTCGGTTTCGTTGCTCGATTCTTTGGCTTTATTATCTGAAAAATTCTATTTCAAGATAATTATCGCGCATTATAACCATAGCTTAAGAGGAGCGGATTCAGATGCTGACGAGGATTTTGTAAAAGATTTGGCTATCAAATACGGATTCGATTATTTCTCTGCTAAAGGTGATGTTGTATCATATGCTGAAAAGAACTCGATCAGCATTGAATTAGCCGCCCGCCAATTACGTTATAATTTCTTTGAAAGAACTTCTAGAAATCACTATGCAGATTTTGTTGCAACAGCCCATACTGCCGATGATTCAGCTGAAACATTCTTGTTTAATTTATTCCGTGGTAGCGGTTTAACCGGATTGAGCGGTATTCCTGCTACACGTAATTTCGTTAAAAATGTCGTTATAGCAAGACCGCTTTTAACCTTGAAGAAAAAAGAAATTATTGAATACGCGAAAGCCCGGAAATTGAAATGGCGTGAAGACCGTACAAACGAGGCAGTTGATTACACGAGAAATAGAATTAGACGCGTTTTGATTCCATTACTGGAAAAAGAGTTTAATCCTCAGATAATCGAAGCTATTAATAGAGCCGCTGAATTAATCTACGGTGCAGACCAAAATATAAACCAGCAGGTACAATCAGCCGCACAAACAGTTATAACGGATATCCGTTTAGAAAGATTTTCTATGAAGGCGCAGACATTACAGACTTTTGATGAATTTATGCAGGGTGAAATTCTGCAGTACGCTTTGAATAAACATCTGAAAATTCCTTCAATCCCTATGCTTACAATCGATTCAATCTTAAATTTAATCGGACGTTCGTCCGGTAAAATGATTGAATTCCAACAATCATATCAAGCGGCTTACGATAGAAATTTATTGATAATCGGAAAACTTGACAAAAAAGTTGATGAATCCGCTGAAGTGATGAAGGATCAATCTGTAACTATTGATAGATATAAGATTAAACTTACTTCGGTCAATATGAATGAAGTAAAATACAATCCTAACCCAAAGATTGAGTTTCTCGATGCGGAACAACTTCCTGCAAAAATGATTTTCCGACCTTGGATGCAAGGCGATAATTTCACTCCTTTG
The DNA here is from genome assembly GCA_037127915.1 of bacterium. Classification (GTDB taxonomy): domain Bacteria; phylum Bacteroidota; class Ignavibacteria; order Kapaibacteriales; family UBA2268; genus JBAXXL01. The sequence continues at coordinate 17,363 of JBAXXL010000016.1, read as the reverse complement.
GGTATGAATGGTACTATGAAAATCAGCGATTTCCTTATTAACGAGAAAATCCCGAGTGTTGACAAACCGAATATAATTGTTTTAGCAAACGATGACGAAGTTATTTGGGTATGCGGATATAGAATAAACGAAAACTACAAAATATCCGAAAAAACTAAAAAAGCTGTTAAAGCGGAATATTATACTTTATAATTTATGGAAAATGAAAAAGTAATTATAGGTGATAAAACTTTTGTGAAGTTTATCTCAGAAGCTGAAATCTTGAAAAGAGTTGAAGAGTTAGCTAATCAAATCAGAAATGATTACGGGGCGAAAGACCCCGTTTTCATTATTATTGCCAATGGAGCTATGCCTTTCGCCACAGATTTGATTTTACGCACTGAAATCGAAAGTGAGTACCATTGTGTGAAAGCGTCTTCATATTTCAACAATATGGAGAGTTCTTGCGAAGTGGAGTTATATATGCCTCTGCCCGACCTTACCGGACGCGATGTAATCATTGTCGAGGATATAGTTGACAGCGGATATACTATGCAGGCTTTACTGAAAAAGATGAATGATTTTCATCCCAATTCAGTGGAAATTGCAACATTGCTTTCCAAACCCGATGCCCGCAAAGTTGAAATAAATCCTAAATACATCGGATTTGTAATACAACCCTTGTTTATAATCGGCTATGGATTGGATTTTGCTCAAAAAGGACGGTATTTGAAGGATATTTATATTTTGGAAGAAAAATAAAACCTTTTTTAATAATTGTAAAATATTACGGCGCGTCATTCAGAACGAAGTGATGAATCCATCTTAAAAAGTTATAAATTATAAGTTATGAGTTATAATTGAAAAGACTTTGCATGCATCGTTTCTACTTTCATATATATCACCCACATGCTTAAGCATGGGGTTGATATATCCTTTTTTCTTTACGAACTTTCAACTTTATAAACTGTGTTAATTTTTTACACAACGAACTGAGAAACCGTTCTCCCGCTCATCGTAGAAATCAAAAAGAGCAGGACTACTAAATTTAAGATATCTATAAAACGCAAGTGACATATAGCACTCAGTCGAACTCCACCACCAACCTTCGACCACATTATTACTGAATTTCCCAGCGTAAAGGCGGCCACCCGGGAGAGCTGAAAAACCGGTTTCATTAGTTGCACCTATATTCGGGCTTTTCCAATGCGTTGTGCCCGATTCTTTTAGTTTTCCGCCGGCTATGCTTTCAGAGCGAAGATATGTAAATAAAGTTGTCCACTCCGCATCACTTGGGACGTGCCAGCCTTCAGGTGCTAAACCACGAGAATCGTTTACTGCATACCAATTGTATAGTTTTCCATAAATTGCTCCTAAAGCAGGATCATTATTATAATAACACCAAGCACCGGTTTTCAATTTTGCCCATTTGGTTGTATCTTTAATCTGAGGGATTGGATCGCCATTACGGTAGTGGTCAACGTCGAGATTCTTACACATCCATGTTTGGGTACCAATAACTACTTCAGTACAGGTGTTTGGAATGAAAATGATGCTGTCTATTTGAGCAATACTTATATTTTTAGAGGAATTTGATAGATTAATTTTTAATTGAATAGAATTAATAAGCTCAATTGAATTTATATCTTTAACATTATAAGCATTTATAGAGCCATCTATAAAAATTTCCATAGAATAGGACAAATTCGATTTAATAAAATTGATTCCAGAAATATCTTCAATCTTATATTCTTTAGCCTGGTTTCCATTATTTAAATAGAATTTTACTATAGGGTCTTGCGCATAAAGAGGTAATGCTAAAACCAATATAAAAGCTGTTATAAATAATTTCATTTTCATCTCCAAAAAAATAATTATTCTACATTTCTAAACATATCAAAATTAAAAATAATACTTTATAATGAAATAAAAAAATAAATTTTGGAGAAATTTGGAAACAAAATCTTTGCGTCTTCGCGTCTTTGCGGTGAATTCTTCTTTCTTCGCATCCAAAATTCAAAATTCAAAATTCAAAATTTCTTAAAAGTACCACTGCGCTAAGAAATAAACCGCTTTAGAATAATACGAATACTCAGTCATTTCAGCTCCGTAGAACATGGCACCCGCAATCATTAAATTCAAACTTTCCGATGCCGAATAGTTTACTGACAATGTTCCCATACCGCTTCTATCAACTAAATTGGTAATATTCATCGCTGATACTGTCGCTAAAGGGTGAACTTGATAAGATAATTGAGCGGCTAAGTAGAATGTGCTTAAATTTTGGATTTCGCCTCTAAACAACTTCGGCAGTAGATTAACATAACAATACTTACAGTTTGTACCCCGACCGTTGTAATGATATTCAATCAAACCGTAAAGTTTATCATTGAACTGATAATCGGCACCTAATATTCCCCGGAAATAGCTCGAATCCGGTAAATTCGAACGGTAATAGTATAACCCTTCACCGCGGAAACCAATTCCCCATAAACTTCCCGCAAAATCAGCCCCGACAGCAGGATTATCATCAAAATACCCAAGCAATCCGGAATAATCGAATCCCTTGAAATTCGTTCTGTATTTTATTGCATAATTTCCCTTTTTACCGCTATCATAAGCATTATAAACTACTTTTAAATCTGAGAAATTTCCTAAATATACTGTAGCCGCTATGGCATCTGCCCCATCCTTTTCGAATTTCGAGAAATTTGCCGGATTAATCGGATTGAACATATCTGTCGGCTGCCATATCCTGCCAACACCAAAAGCCAAGTTTTGCCGTCCCACCGTAATTTCTCCAAAATCGAACATCTGCTTATAGTATAATCTATCAATAAAATGGTTAATCTTAACGTTCGGATCATTCAATATAGACCAATTCATATCAACCGCTTGTCTATTTGTGGCATTTCTATTATTATTTAACAAATTGAGCTTGTTCAGCATAATATCGGCTTCATAGTGCATCACCAATCTACCATTTTCTCCAACCAGTAATTCAGGAGTAAATCTTAAGTTCGTTAAATTCGAAAATGAACCTCGCTCATTTGAAAATGCAACTGCCGGTAATTCATAAATATATCCGCTGAATTTAAAATCAATGCCTGCTGATAAATTTATCGAACAAAACCAAAATAAAATAAAAATCAATTTCTTCATAACAATCATAGTTTATTAATAATCAAATCATTTTCCAATAAAAAACTAACTAAACGATAATAATCTCTTTATGTTGTTTCAAGATATATATTTTCAAATAGATTTGATTTATTGCTGTAAAAGCGTTATTTTTATAGTTTTTAGAATACAATTTTGTGAAAAATGACAACTATAAAATATATTTCAGTTCGGGGTGCAAGGGTAAACAATCTTAAGAATATTGATATAGATATTCCAAGGAACAGATTTACAGTTGTAACCGGTGTCAGCGGAAGCGGTAAATCTTCATTAGCATTCGATACAGTCTATGCCGAAGGGCAACGCCGTTTCGTCGAATCGCTATCCGCTTATGCACGCCAGTTTTTAGAACGGATGAGAAAGCCGGACGCCGATTCAATTACCGGCATCCCTCCTGCTGTAGCTATTGGTCAGAATCAATTACAGAAAAATCCACGCTCGACAGTAGGAACTACGACGGAAATCTTCGACCATCTAAGAATACTTTTCGGTAGAGTCGGCAAAACAATTTGCCACAAATGCGGTAAGACAATAGTAAAAGATACAAGCGATTCGATAGCGAAAGATATTATCGATCGCTGGAGCAAAGACGATAAATTGTATATCATGTTCCCTTTTAAAGCGGATATATCAAATATTGACGAACAAATAAGTTTAATGAAAGAACGCGGTTATTTCCGATTAGTATCGAAAACCGATTATGAAATCATTGATATCGAAAACACCGAAACACAACCCAATCTTTTATCTGATACCTACTATGTTTTGGTCGATAGATTAGCTCTTCAAAATGATAAAGATACCGTAAGCCGAATAACTGAATCAATAGAACAATCTTTGGTTTATGGATTGGAAGAAATGTCAGTATTGAATTTAACTGAAAGCGAAATCAAAAATTACAGCAGTATCTACGAATGTGCCGATTGCGGGATAGTATATGTTGAACCGGAACCTAAGTTATTTACATTCAACAGCCCTTATGGAGCCTGCACTAAGTGCCAAGGATTCGGAAGAACTACAGGATTGGATGATGCATTGGTTTTTCCGGACAAATCAAAATCCATTACAATGGATGCGATTCACCCTTTTAGAGGTGATACTTTCTCCAAATATAAACGCCAACTAATTCGAATTGCAACTTATCTGAACGTCGATGTAAATAAACCTGTATCAGAACTAACCGATGATGAGTTAAAAGTTATTTGGGAAGGAGCTCCGGGATATATAGGATTGGACAAGTTCTTCGAAATGCTCGAAGGTGAAAAACAGAAAATGCACTACCGAATTATGCTTAGCAAGTACCGTGGATATACCGTTTGCCGTTCCTGCGGCGGTTCTCGCTTGCGCCGTTCAGCCCGTCAGGTTTTTGTTGGCGGTAAGAACATTCCTGAATTAGTCAAAATGCCATTGGAAAAGCTATACGATTTTTTCAAAAATATTGAATTAACCGAATATGAAATGAATGTCGGTGGTAAATTAGTCGAAGAAATCACTTGGCGATTAGAGCTTTTAGTTGAGATTGGTTTGGAGTATTTAACTTTAGACAGATTAAGCCATACATTATCGGGTGGTGAAGCCCAAAGAATTAAATTAGCTACATCGCTGGGAAGTCAATTGGTTGGCACTCTATATGTTTTGGATGAACCAAGTATTGGTTTACATTCCCGCGATACCGAAAAGCTAATTCGAATACTCTACAAACTTAAAAACTTGGGTAATACTGTGATAGTCGTTGAGCATGATTTAGAGATAATTAAATCAGCACAAAACATAATCGATATAGGTCCAAAAGCAGGTGAAGAAGGTGGATACCTTATTTATTCAGGTGATTATGAAGGGCTTATGAATTGCAAAAAATCCGTAACCGCAGATTATCTATCAGGTCGAAAAAAAATTATTTTCCAAGAAGTTAAAAGCGCTGTGGGGAATAAACATATTAAAATCCTTAACCCAAGACACCACAACTTGAAAATGCCCGAAGTAACAATACCACTTAATCTTTTTGTTTGTATTACGGGTGTATCCGGTTCCGGAAAAAGCTCGCTTGTACATGATATTATCTACGGCGGTTTGAAAAAAATCCACGGTGGATATATGGGAGAAATAGGCGGATATGAGCGGATAGAGGGTTTTGAAAATATTGAGGCTATTGAAATGGTTGACCAATCCCCTATTGGAAAATCCTCTCGTTCCACACCTGCCACTTATATTAAAGTCTTCGATATTATTCGTGACGTTTTCTCCAATACTCAAGAATCGAAGCAAATGGGTTGGAAACCCGGTTATTTCTCGTTTAACGTACCTGGCGGAAGGTGCGACGTATGCGAGGGCGAAGGGAATATTACAGTTGATATGCAATTCCTGCCGGATGTAACATTAGAATGTGAAGCCTGCAAAGGTACACGTTATAAAAAAGAAGTGCGCGATCTGAAATACCGCAATAAATCTATTGTTGATGTGCTAAATATGACAATTGATGATGCGTTTGATTTCTTTAAAGATAACGAAAAAATTAAAAAGAAACTGAGTATAATGCGCGACGTCGGATTGGGTTATCTCAAATTAGGTCAACCTTCAACCCAACTTTCAGGCGGTGAAGCACAACGTGTCAAATTAGCCGGTTATTTGGAATCGAAAAGCGAAGCCCATACCCTATTCATATTTGACGAACCAACAACAGGTTTGCATATAGATGACATATCAAAATTACTCATTTGTTTCAGACGCTTAGTAAGCAGTGGTCATTCAGTATTAGTTATCGAGCACAACTTAAACGTTATCTCTGCGGCTGATTATATAATTGATTTGGGACCGGGAGCCGGAGAAAAAGGCGGATTAGTAATTTGTGCCGGTACACCGGAAAAGATCATGAGCTGTACTGATTCCTTTACCGGAATTGCACTTAGTAATATGGAAAACCCATAAAAGAAAAATACATATATCTATTTACAAAAACTATAATTGCATACACAACCTTTTAGGTTTTGAAACGTAATTATGAACAGAAAATTAAATAAAATTTGCAAACTATTATTAAATATATTTAAAATGAAGAAAACCAGTTATTTATTACTGTTAATTTTAGCTGTTATATCTACAGCATGTGCCCAAAAACCAGTCATTGTTGAAAAACCGAAGTGCATATCTCAAAAATTAGAAGGAACTACAATTTCTTGGGGTATTATTGATAATGCTAATAATATTAAATACGGTTATCAACTCAAAACCGATGCAAAACTCGCATACTTTACTCAGAGCTTAGATAAAGAAGATTTTCTAAGTACCGAAATTCTTAGAATGGAGAACGATAAGTATTGCTCGATTTTTCATTATGCCCAATACAATTTAACTCGGAATCAATTACTCTATACCCCCGGAAAGATTCAGAAATTCATTGAATATAACTGTCCAAAGATGGATTTGCAAATGCGTGGTGTTTGGAATCCGCAATTCACTAAAAACGGTAGCGAAAAATACGTAAAAATCTTCGATTCGCTGATGACTTTGGTACCTAATTCACACAAATTGAAATCTAAGATTTTGAAACCTGTGGAAGTAATAAAAGAAGAAAAAGAAAATTTTGTTTCACCAATAAAGTAATGTTATGGTAAAAAATATAATTAAATTAAGTGCAATATGTTGTGTCGCATTGACGATGGCACTAACGGGTTGCAAGAAGGAGAACGCAGAAATGGCAGTTGCCAATAAAACGATCGACCCTAAAAATATGGACACAGTCAAATACAAAGCAGGCGATGATTTCTATCGCTACGTAAATGGTAATTGGCTTAAAAACAATCCTTGCCCACCGTCGGAAAGCCGCTGGAGTGCTTTTAACGTGTTGGACGAAGAAAACCGAGCAAGAATCAAAGACTTATTTACTGAAATCGCCGCAAAAGATGCCAAAAAAGGTACCGATGCACAAAAAATCCGCGATTTTTATAACACTGGTATGGATTCAGTAACTTTAGATAAATTAGGTGCCGCTCCATTGATGGCAGATTTGAAAGTTATTGACAATCTAAAAACGACCGACGATATGCAAAAATATCTTGCCGACAACCGTGTAGCAGGATCTCAATATATATTCGGTATGTATGCAGGTGCCGATGAAAAAAACAGCAACACAAACATTGCTAATATTTATCAAAGTGGTTTAACACTTCCTGAAAGAGATTACTATCTCCTGACAGATGATTACTCAAAGAATATTCGTGCTAAATACTTAGAACACATTGCTAATATGTTTGTTCTTACCGGCGTGGATAAAGAAGTGGCTAAAACTAATGCTGAATTGGTTTTGAAAATTGAAACACGTTTGGCAAAAGCATCAATGTCGATGGCAGAAAGAAGAGATCCAAATAAAACTTATAACAAATTCAACGAAGCTGCTTTGCAAAAATTAACTCCAAATATCAATTGGGAATATTTGTGGTCTGCTATGAAAATACATCCTGGCGAATTAGTTTGCGGACAACCTATGTTCTTCAAAGAAGTTAACAAAATGATGAAAGATGTTAAAATTGAGGATTGGAAAGTTTATCTAAAATGGCATCTTACAACGGATATGGCGAGTGTATTAAGTTCTAAATTAGAAAAAGAAAACTTCAATTTCTTTAGTCGTACATTGTCCGGTCAAAAAGAAATGCGTCCTCGTTGGAAAGAAATTCAAGATGTAGTTAATGGTGCTTTAAGTGAAGCCGTTGGCAAATTGTATGTTGAAAAATACTTCCCTCCAAAAGCAAAAGCAAGAATGGACAAATTAGTTAATAACGTCAAAACCGCTTTGGGCGAACACATCCAAAACGTTACTTGGATGGATCCTACAACCAAAACAAAAGCAATTGAAAAATTGAAAGGTATTACATATAAAATTGGATATCCTACTAAATGGAGAGATTATTCAAAATTACAAATCAGTGATAAATCATATTACGCAAACTACAAAAACTATTCTAAATTTGAAACAGAATGGAACTTCAGCAAAATCAACAAACCTGTTGACAAAACCGAATGGGGAATGAGTCCGCAAACCGTGAACGCATACTTCGATCCATCGCAAAATGAGATAGTCTTCCCTGCCGCAATTTTACAACCTCCATTCTTTGATATGGATGCTGACGACGCTATTAACTATGGCGGTATTGGTGTTGTAATCGGTCATGAATTGACTCACGGATTTGACGATCAAGGTCGTTTATATGACAAAAACGGAAACTTAACCGAATGGTGGTTACCTCAAGATAGCAAAAACTTTATGGCTCAAGCACAAACATTAGTTGACCAATTTGCCAGCTACAAAATGCTTGATTCAGTAAAATTGAACGGTGTTATTACATTGGGCGAAAACATCGCCGATTACGGTGGACTTTCAGTTTCATTAACAGCTTTCAAAAAAGCTATAGATAACAAAATTGATGCTCCGAAAATTGACGGCTTTACACCACTCCAACGCTTCTTCATCTCTTATGCGCAAGTTTGGAGAAACAACATTACTGACGAAGCTTTACGCCGCAGAATCAAAGAAGACGTTCACTCTCCTGGTGAATATCGTGTTAACGGCGGTATCGTGAACATTCCTGAATTCTATCAAGCATTCAACGTGAAACCGGGCGATAAACTATACATCGCACCTGAAAAACGCGCCAAAATCTGGTAACGAACTTCGTTCGCTTATTTTTTTTTTAAGATGTGGCACACTTCAAAAGTGTGCCACATCTTTTTATAATAAGGATAATGTCATAGTGAACGAAGTGAAGTATCCATCTTCAAACCAATGAGGGTGCAATGAAAAGACTCCGACAGGAGTTAAATCTTAGTAGAAACCATGACCTCGGAGAGGTCAAATGTCTCTAAAAAAAATGTTGCGTTTTAGAATAGCGACTCCAAAGGAGTCGAATATCTGTAGAAAAAATATAGCAATTCGGAAAAAAAAGGCTAATTTTGCATTACAAATATTAAATATAACAAAATTAGGATATTTTTATGCCATTAAATTTAGGAATTGTCGGTTTGCCAAATGTAGGCAAAACAATGATATTTTCAGCTCTTACGAGCACAATCGCAGAATCTGCAAATTATAATTTCAGTACAATAAATCCAAATATCGGTACAGTAAACGTACCCGATAAACGCTTGAAACGCTTAACCGAAATCTACAAGCCGAAAAAAGAAGTTCACAACACAATCGAATTTGTGGATATAGCCGGTTTGGCGAAAGGGGCATCGAAGGGCGAAGGTATGGGCAACAAATTTTTAGCGCATATCCGTCAAGTTGGCGCTGTTGTACAAGTTATTCGCTGTTTCGACGATGACGACGTAATGCATTGCGAAGACACGATTGACCCTTTGCGCGATATCGAAACTATTGAATTGGAATTGGCTTTCTCCGATTTGGAAACTGTAACAAACCGTTTAGACAAATTGAGTAAATTTTTGCGTTCTAATGATATGCAAGTTCGCGCCAAAGCAAAACAAGCCGAACCGCTTCTGCTCGAATTGCAGGAAACGTTGAACGAAGGCAAAGCAATCCGGACTTTAGAACTTTCGCAAGATAAAATTGATTTGGTGAAAGACTTGAATCTAATCACCTTGAAGAAAATGATTTACTGCTGTAATATTGACGAAAACAGCTTGGAAGAAGATAATGATTACGTTAAAGCCGTTCGCAAATACGGTGCAGAAAACAATTGCGAAGTGGTTTCTATTTGCGGAAAATTGGAAGCCGAAATCGCCCAATTGGAAAGCGAAGAAGAACGAACTGAATTTTTGGAATCCTTAGGTTTAAAGGAATCGGGTCTGAACCAGTTAATCCGCGCCGGATATAAATGCCTGGATTTAGAATCGTTTTTCACAGGCGGCGAAGACGAAACCCGCGCTTGGACTTTCAAAAAGGGTTCTACTGCCCCACAATGCGCCGGTGTGATACATTCGGACTTCCAACGTGGTTTCATCAAAGCGGCAATCTTCCATTGCGATGAGCTCTTTGCATTAGGCTCGGAGCAAGCAATCAAAGATGCGGGAAAATTGAGAATTGAAGGCAAAGAATATATTGTTAAAGATGGCGATGTGATTCATTTTAGATTCAACGTATAATGAATTGAAAATTGAAAGTTGAAAATGAAGAAGAGTAATGAACATTATGCCTTTAGGCATATAATGTTTATAGAATGAATGATGTATAGGATAAACACAGTGCCTTTAGGTACGAAATTCCTTGGGAAATAAGAAGTGAAGTTAAGAATCCATCTTCGAAAAATACTGAATTTTGGATTTTGAATTTCGAATGTTAAGTAAATAAAAATCAACATAAGGTTACTCATCTGACCCCCAATATGTTGTACATAAAATAGTTTTTTATATAATTGGACTGAGTTCGGAATTTAACCGGACTTAGTCCTTTTTGTTTAGCTTTAATAGGATCATTATATTAATAAAATATGTAGTTATTTAACGCATATTCAATTCATCCATTGATTTAAACTATTTTAAAATAGAATAATTCAGCTTTCGGATGAATAATTAACCCGATTTTTTCTTATTTTAGATTAATTAATGTTATCAAAAACAATATTTATTTAATTTTAAAATGTAAAAATAGTCAAAAGAAGGGTAAGAAAAGTGTATGAAATGTGTATGAAAAGATATAAAAAAAAACCTTTGTACATTGCTATACAAAGGTTTCATTCACTTACTCGGTACTCAGAGTGGGACTTGAACCCACACGACCCTTACGAGTCACAGGATTTTAAGTCCTGAGCGTCTACCAGTTCCGCCATCCGAGCAAAAGAACTGAATTCAAAATTACGACTTTTTTTAATACTAAGCAAGACCCCAACTGATTTTTTTTAATTATTTTTATTATTTTATTTATTTTTGCTTTTATTCCCATATTATTTTCCAATTTATTTGGTTATTATCCCAAAAAAGCGTAATTTTGAATTCTGTTAATTTGATAATTAATAAAATTCATGACCGCGTAGCTCAGTCGGTAGAGCATTTGACTTTTAATCAAAGGGCCACAGGTTCAAATCCTGTCGCGGTCACGCAAAAAAAAAAAATGAGGCTAATTTATTAGTCTCTTTTTTTTAATCCGAAATATAATCGTTCAATTGAATTCAATCTAATATTAAAACAAACTATCCTGCTTCAAACCTTCTACTTTTGCAACTGCCGTTTCATTTTTTCTAACTATTTCAATTTGTTTGTACTTCAATAAACTCTTATTATTATCTATAATTTGTCCATTATATTTTAAAATTGCATATCCCTTTTCGAGAGGTGCTTGAGGATTTAAGGAACGGCAAATAAAAGTATTCGATTCGATTTTCTGCTTTACTGACTGAATCTTCCCTTTTACAATTCTTTGCATATTTATTGTCGAATCGTCCAACCTCTGGTTATAAAAATTAATTTTATCCTGCAAACGGCGTGAAGCTTTCTCTGCAGAAGTTTTTCCAAGTTTTTGCTTCAAATCAGTAATAAGAAAATTTGTAGTTTTATTCATTTTATAAACGCTGTTTAGCAAAAAATCTCTCACTTCTTCGCTAGTAACCGGCGTTACTAATTCCGCGGCGGCAGTTGGTGTTGCGGCTCTTACGTCAGCGGCAAAATCAGACAATGTAAAATCTGTTTCATGCCCAACAGCCGATATAATCGGTCTTTCACATTTATATATTGCATCTACAGTAATTTCTTCGTTAAAGCACCACAAATCCTCCAGAGAGCCTCCTCCCCTTCCTATAATCAAAACCTCCGCTGGTGATAGCGATAATTCAGCTATCGCTTTTACAATGTCCTCTGCGGCACCATCTCCCTGAACCAATGTCGGTCTAAAATAAATCGTTGCTCCCTTATATCGGCGGCGAATGGTTGAAAACACATCTTGTACTGCCGCTCCGGTAGGTGAAGTAGCAACACCTACAGATTGAGGAAAACGCGGCAATGGCTTTTTAATATCATCATCAAAATAACCTTTCGCTATTAATTTCTTTTTTAATGCTTCGTAAGCTAAAAACAAATCTCCCTCACCGGAAGGAACCATACTCGTAACATCAATTTGATATTTGCCTTGTGGCGGATATACTGAAATACTGCCCTGAGCAATGACCTTCATACCGTCTGTTGGTTTGAAATTTAAGTGGTTTCTGTATTTCCACATTACCGCAGAAATCTGAGAACCCTCGTCTTTTAAAGTAAAATATAAATGTCCAGACGAATGCGCTTTGAAATTCGAGATCTCCCCTTCTACTGCTATATCAGAAAATCCGGTCTCCAAAATTTCTTTTACTACACCGGTTAATTGGCTAACACTGATAACTTTATTTTCCATTACATGCAACTTTGTTATATTTGAGTTTATTTATTTACAAATTTACAAAATTTTCCGAAATGCAAAACAAATTAAAACAAGCTATGATATTTGCCGCGGGTATTGGAAGCAGGCTTTCCCCAATTACGAACACAATTCCAAAGGCACTGCTACCTATTAATGGAGTCCCGTTATTGGAACAACTTATCTTGAAACTACAAAAAGAAGGAATTGAGCGAATTGTTATTAATGTTCATCATTTCGCACAACAAATTATCGATTTTTTAAATGCTAAAAATAATTTTTCACTAGATATTTTGATTTCTGATGAGACTAATAAACTGTGGGATACGGGTGGAGGACTTATTAAAGCAAAACAGCTGTTTTATCAGAATGAGCCAATATTATTATATAATGTGGATATTTTAAGCAGTATCAATATTGATGCAATGTATAAGTTTCATTGCAAAATGAGTCCAATCGCTACTTTAGCTGTACGAGATAGACACACTTCGCGATATCTTGAGTTCGATGCAAATCTTAATCTTATAGGTAGATTTAAATCAAATCAAACTTTTGGCGTTGGAGAGGCATTATTACATAAGAATCCAAATATTTTGGCTTTTAGCGGGATACATATATTAAACCCCGATATCTTTGATTTAATCAATGAAACCGGGGCGTTTTCAATAGTAGATTTATATATCCGCATTTGTAAAGAATTTCAAATTACCGGATACCTTCACAACGCAGACAGCTGGATGGATTGCGGTAATTATGATAAAATAAAAAGTATGCTATAATCTAATCACCAATGATTTTAACAAGCACTCTTTTTCTTCTATTTCCGTCAAATTCACCATAAAAGATTTGTTCCCAAGGTCCGAAATCGAATTTACCATCAGTGATCGAAATTACAACTTCACGTCCCATAATTTGTCTTTTTAAATGCGCATCGCCATTATCCTCATACGTATTATGACGATATTGGGAATGTGGCATTTCGGGGGCTAATTTTTCAAGCCAATTTTCAAAATCATGTAATAAGCCCGGTTCATCGTCGTTAATAAACACGCTAGAGGTAATATGCATAGCATTTACAAGACATAAGCCCTCTTTTATTCCGCTCTCTGATAATGCATTTATAATACATGCTGTGATATTTATAAATTGCCGTCTTGAAGGAACGTTAAACCAAAGTTCTTTTTTATAAGATTTCATAAAATCCTCATAATTCTTTTTGCAAATATAATACAATTTTATATTATATAACTCTATTGATTAGATTTATTTTCAAAAAATGACAACCTGTAATTGATAGTTGTGTAATAAATCTTACAATAATACTTAATCTTATACTTCTAAAAATGTTTAATATTATTTAAGACTTATGAAATTGCGATCTATCTTTTTAAAAATAATCATATTACTAATAATTGCCCTAAACTTTCAACTTATTTCAGCCAAAGGAAACTTCAATCAACCGGTTTCATCAAAAACCCTTTTTCCCGATGAATATTCAGTTTTAGACAGTACTTCAGAAAACGTGCCTAAAAAAACAAATTGGAACATAGAAAAGACTTTAAAGTCAGCCAAAACTGATTATTATAATGCTATTGAATCAATTCAAAAGGGCGATACTGTTAAAGCCGCGAAATTTTTTGAAACAGCACTAAGCAAATTAAACCCATTAGCCAGCTTTCCCGACATTGAGGATAATATAGCTTATATTGAATTATTGCAATTAGTGATTGATGATTACGAGCAATTTATAAGAACAACAGAATATATAGGTGAAAATACACCTTTTTATATGATTAGCGATTTGTATTTCGAAGAAGCCGATAAGGGAGAGAAAAAAATACCCGGGAAACCGGAATCAGCGGAAAATATTATAATCGTTGAACCCGGATACATTGCACCACCGGATTCCATGACAATTGATTTAACAGACAACGAATTCGTAAAACGAAATATGGAATTCCTTTTAAATCCAAAACTTGGTTTAAAAACTGTTCAAAAGTGGTTCGAGCGTTCAAGTAGATGGTTTCCAATGTTTAAACGAGTTGCCGCTGAAGAGGGTGTTCCGGAAGAGTTGATTTACGTTTCGTTAATTGAAAGCGGACTAATGCCCAATGCCATTTCTAGAGCTAGTGCAGTCGGTATATGGCAGTTTGTACGTTCTACCGGCGAAATGTATGGCTTAAATGCAAAACCGTCTATATGGGTTGACGAGAGGAGAGATCCGGAGAAATCAACAAAAGCGGCTTTACGTCACTTTAGAGACCTTTTTATTGATTTCGGAGACTGGCATTTGGCTTTGGCGGCTTATAACTGCGGCAAAGGTTGTGTAGAGCGTGCGATGGCTAATGCAGAAACAGACTCGCTGACATATTGGAATATTCGCCCATTATTACCAAAAGATACAAAAAACTATATTCCTTCGTTCATAGCGGTTATTAGGATTTTTTCGAATCCGAAAGCATTTAACATAAATATTGATTCCCTATCTTATCTTGAAGAATATAAGTATGATGTCGTTCATTTAGATTCTGCTATTAATATTTCTGCCATAGCAAAAGCATCTAATGTTACTGAGGACGTTATAAAAGAACTTAATCCTGAATTGATTAAGTCCTGTACCCCACCGGAGGGTTACGATATAAAAATACCTTTTGGTTCAATTAATATTTTTAATATTAATTTCAAACAGATTTCCCGTGAAGAGAAAACTCCATTTTTCCAACATGAAGTTGTTAAGAATGAAACCGTTACAAAAATTGCTAAAATGTACGGCATTACAAGAGATGAGCTTGTTGGTATAAATAAATTGAAAAATTATAATGCTAAATTGGTTGTTGGTACTTTTTTAAGAATTCCAGTTGACCACATGAAAATTGTTGAAGAAAAACCTGAACCAAATACCCAAGATGAAGAAGAAGACCTTAGTGCGAAAAATAAAGAATCTTTGTCTCATTGTGTTAAGAAAGGTGAAACTCTCTTTAGTATTTCTCAAAAATATGGTGTCAATATTGATATTTTAAAGAAATTAAACAAAATGAATGATGAGGAAGTAAATAGTATTCAAGCAGGTGATTCGATTATTATCGCTCAAAGAACAACTGTTGATGAAGCTAAATTGAAAAAAATACCAAAACCTGAAAAAGTTACACATAAGGTACGAAAGGGAGAAACGCTAAGTCAAATTGCTTCTTTATATAATGTTAGCATAGAAGACATCTGCGATTTGAATAATATTAAAGATGATGTCATAAGCATTGGACAGAGATTAAAAATCGAAACAAATGTTAAAAATACAAAGCAAAAAGAAAAACCTCAAAACATAGTTCGTACAAATGCTAAAGGTCAAATAATTCATGAAGTTAGCCGTGGTGAAACACTATCTACAATTGCACAAAAGTATAATATCTCGATGACTCAACTAAGAGAAATGAATCCGAATGAAATAAACGGAGATGATATTAAGGCTGGCATTTCGATAATTGTGAAGGATGCGCCACAAGATAAAAAAACTTCTAAAAATACCAAAGCAAAAGATATTACTACCGAAAAGAATCAAAAAGAAACCAAAACGAAAAGCGAAGCCGCAGAAAAGAGCACAACCAAACAAACTAAGGTAAATGAGAAAACTGCTATCCATACTGTTCAAAAAGGTGATAGTTTTTATTCAATAGCTGAAAAATACAACACGACCGTGGAAGATTTGCAAAAGTTAAACCCGAAAATAAGTCCCGAAAAAATTCAGATTGGTCAAAAAATCAAAGTTAAATAATTACCAATGTATTCATTTATCTATATGTTATGAATTTATTAACAATTATCATATATGCTGAAGATTCTAAACAAGTCAATGATTCCATTAAAAGCATTTATAAATTTGCTGACCAAATAATTGTTATTTCAAACGATAAGGGAACTGATTATCTTGATACTGTTGAAGTTATTTATTTGCAGATAAATATTCACCAAAGTAAGGCACATAATTTAAATACAGCCTTAAAGTTGAGTAATGCAAAATGGATACTTTATTTAAATAGTGGCGATCGACTTTCTACAAGTGAGACTTTTAATATTCGTGACCTGATTTCATCGGCAAAAAGTAATTGTGGTGGTTTTATTTGCCGAATGAATGATGCCCATAATATGAATGACAGCGGTTCCTCGAGCGGATTCTATCCACGATTATTCCTTAAGGATTCTTCAAATGACCACTTTTTCAAGGGGATTATATTTGAACAATCTACTTTTGGAATATTAGAATCCGGAAAATCTATTTATCCATCCGATATTACTATTTTTCAAACCGATACCAACGAGCAAACTAAAGAATTAGATAGTATTACTTTTTTAAAACAAGTAGATATTGATTCGCAAAATGAGTATTATTGGTACGAATTAGGTTTAATTTACACTCATATTAGCGATTTAACCCAAGCTGAAGAAGCTTTTATTAATGTTTTTGATTATGACGCTGGTGGCTTTTATATCAAAGAAATCACATCACTAGCACTGTCAAATATTTGCAGAAGAACAAAGAGATTTGAGGAAGCCATTCTATGGTCAGAAATGGCTTATGATTTCGCAAAAGATAAAACCTACGCCCTGCAGGCCCTTGCAAATGCATATTTATGGAAACAGGATACTGAGAAAGCAAAAAAATATTTCGACAAAATAGACAAAGTAATTCACGAAGAAACCTATAAATATTATTATACAACATTTCCTCAAGTCGTCGTTGATGACGGTTTAGAACAAATTGCAAAATTGGAGTCTTCTAATTTGCTTTAATTCTTTTTAACATCCAACCCAGTTTAAATATAAAAAAAACCGTCTGCCTCATTACGAAGCAGACGGTTATTTTATCTATATCAGT